>NZ_JBHULB010000007.1:0-651541 GCF_042684265.1 Croceitalea marina
TTTTCAGCTTATGTTCTTGGGGACAGGTATAGCAGTCTGTATTCATATCATAGATGAAGTGTACCACTTCGTGTTGGGAGTCGGAGGCCTGCGATGCTCTTCCGGTGTCGGGTACGCCCACCAGGTTGTGAATTCCCCGCTCCAATTCAATCATAATTTTGTTTTTGGTAAATTTAAGAAATATTCCTACATCTATTTTTAATACTTTTTCTTACAGTAAGAAAAGTTAAGTATTAGTTATTTATCAGATTTTTTCTTTTTTGTTAGTAAATTTTTTACAATCTTTATCTCAAAGATATAGTTTAAGACTATATCTCTATTTGGCCCCTTCTTATCACTAATTCATGGTTAAGTTCTCATGTGAGTTAGAATAGCGAAGCTATATTATAATCCTTAGTAATTTGAGTTTTACCTACGGCTGGCATGTACTGTATGTCAAACCTCGATGGGAGCAAAAAGTTTTTGATTCTCTAAATGAAATTTCATTGGAGGCCTTTTTACCTCGAGTAAAGACAATTCGGCAATGGAGCGATAGAAAAAAGACCATTCTAAAGCCTTTGTTCCCTTCATATGTTTTTGTAAATATCCATTCTTCCTTGGAGCTCCATAAAGCATTGTCGGTAAAGGGAGTGTGCGCCTACATCCGTTTTGGAAGGGAGTACGCAATTGTAGGGGACAAAGAAATTGCCCAGATTAGGTTTATAATCGGGGAAAAGGATATTACCAATATAGAAACTGTCACGGAGCTCCCAAAAATTGGTGAGAGCAAAAAAATCCTATACGGTGCTCTGGCCGGGTTGGAATGCGAGATAATCCAGGCCGACAATCACAGCAAAATCATTGTGCGGATTGATTCACTGAGACAGAATATCATGGCCACTATCCCACTCCACAACCTGGAAAGGGCCTGATCCCAAAAAACAGACGATTTTAATGTCAATCAAAGAACACCGATTGGTGTCCAATAAATATTGGGCAAAAAAACTAAAAGGAACTGATCCGGTCGTTGGGCCTGGCCCAAGGGAAAAGTCGGTATGCAGCAAAACCGTTCACGGGGATGATCTGCGGTACTTTCAAAAGCTGACGGGTTCCAACGGCATATCGGAGTACACGGTTTTATATGGTATTTTCAACGCTTTGCTAAAAAGATATCTTGATGTAGGAACAGGGTTTATCCTATCGGATAAAGTCAAGGAACCCAAAAGATTGTTGCTGCTCAAATTACATTCCCACGGGAAAAAATCCTTAAAGGAATCATTGGGCGCGGCAAAGAGGGAAGTACAGGATGTTTATCGATTTTCCGAACATGGACCAAATTCAGCAGGGGGTTTTTCCTTTGTCGACTACGCTTTTATCGGATTGTCATACGGAAAGGGTTTAAAGAACAATTTCGACAAATGCCGTTTTGTTTTGGGTGCAAACAAAAACCATAATCATTTGGAGCTGACCGCTTCCTTTGATCCTTCTTATGTTGATGGGCATGTAGCCGATCATTTCTTGAAAACTCTTGGTGACTGGTTGATAAACCTGGAAGCCTATCTCGGAAAACAAATAGATGAAATCGATATATTGTCCGAAGGGGAAAAGGGCCGAATCCTGAATAAATTCAACAGCACAAAACGAGATTTCCCCACAAACAAGACCATTGTGGACTTGTTCGAGGAACAAGTCAAAAAATCCCCGGAAAACATTGCGGCAACCTATAAAAAGGAAAGTTTGACCTACTTGGAACTCAACAGGAAGGCGAACCAGCTTGCCGATTATATCTCCGGAAGTTGTCCGGAATGCAGGGGAGATGTTGTCGGTGTCCTTATGCCCAAGTCCATTGACGCCATAATCTCCTACTTGGCCATTTTAAAGTTAGGGGCGATTTATATGCCCATTGACGCCTCCTACCCAAAAAACAGAATAGAATACATTTTAAAGGACAGCAATGCGAAATTCATTATTGGCAATTCAGGAACATTGGCCTCTGTTGGTATTGAAAAAGAAAACATCGTCGACATAGAAAATGTGGACTATGGGGGTTTTTCAAATGAAAATTTAGATGAAAAAATCTCCCCCTCCGATGTCGCTTATTTGATCTACACTTCCGGTTCCACGGGGAATCCAAAAGGGGTCTTGGCCAGCCATTCCGGCAACGTCAATATGTCGCTGGATCAAACCCGACAGTTTCGGGTCACAGAAAATGATAGGATAGCTTGGTTTGCATCAATTGCCTTCGATGCCTCCATATCCGAAATGATGATGGCTTTCTATCGCGGAGCAACATTATCCATTCCAACCGAAGAGCAAATTAAAAACAACGGGGAATTACTTGATTTTATAAACAAAGAATCAATTTCCGTCGTTACCTTCCCTCCTTCCTATTTGGATTTAATTGATGCCCAAGATTTAAAAACGCTTAGATGTATTATTACGGCAGGTGAAGCGGCAAACCCCATCAAGACCAAAGAAATCCTAAGCCAAGGGATTGCCTGCTTCAATGCGTACGGCCCAACGGAATATTCCGTGTGCACCAGTATCTACAGTGTCCCAAAAAAATTTGATGCCGGTAAAGTCCCGATCGGGAACCCCATAGCGAACACCAAGGTATATGTCTTGGACGACAACCTAGTCCCTGTCCCGATAGGCGTAACGGGAACTTTATATGTTTCTGGGGTCGGTCTGGCAAAAGGGTATCTCAACCGGGACGAGCTTACCAATGAAAAATTTGTCCCGAACCCCTTTGACCAAGGTACCTTGATGTACAACACGGGAGATCTGGCAAAATGGCTCCCTGATGGGAACATTGTCTTCGAAGGCAGAAAAGACTTTCAAGTAAAAATAAATGGACATAGGGTCGAACTTGGGGAAGTGGAGAATGCTCTATATAAATATTCTGAAGACATCCTCCAGGCCGTGGCCGAACCCAAGTCATTGAACGGAACAAAACACCTTACAGCCTATTACACCATAAAGGCAGGGCATAGCATCGAAAAAACAAGATTGAGGACGTACCTGAAGGAAACGCTCCCCGAATACATGGTGCCCTCCTTCTTTGTCCAGCTCAAAGAAATACCAATCAACCAAAACGGAAAAGTCGACAGAAAGCTCCTTACACGCCCCAAGGCCAAAGATATTATCCAAAAAGAATACATAGCACCAAGAAATGAAACAGAGCGGCAACTGACAGAAATATGGCAAGAGGTACTAAGGGTGGACAAAGTGGGCATCACAGATGATTTCTATGAAATGGGAGGGAACAGTTTGATGGTAGTTCTGATTCTGAACAATGTCCTTAAGAATCTAGGAATGCAACTCAATTATAAAGATTTCTTTGCCAACCCTACCATTGAAGCCATTGCAAAAAAAACTAATCGGAAAGATTATTGTTCGATACCGAAAGCTAAAAATCAGGAATACTATCCATTGGTACCTTCCCAGCATCGGATTTGGGTACTGAGCCAATTAGATGAAGGATCACAGGCTTATATCATGTCAGGAGCTGTTCTTCTTAAAGGNACATAGCCTACTAATGATTAAATTAAAAAGCCTTATACAGTCTAGATTTAATGTCAACTTAAATATCAAAGACTTCTACGATTATAAATCCATCCAATCCCTTACAGAAGTTATCCGGTCTAAAGAGAAAGCGGATAACCATAAAATCCCTCCTGTTGATAAATCAGTAAAAGGATATGAAATATCCAGAGAACAATACCGAATATGGCTCGCTTCACAAACAGTAGGAGGTTCCATTTCTCACAATATGGTACTGGATTTTCAGTTGAATGGAGATTTTGATGTAACCTTACTAAAAACAGCTGTAAAAAAAACCATTAGTCGACACGAAATACTTAGAACTTATTTTTTGTTGAACGCCAATGGAATGGTACTCCAATATCTAAGAGAAACTGTAGATATTGAAAAAGTGATAACTGTAGAGAAAGCCCAAGCAGAAAACGTAGAAAGCCTTCTTTCAGAGTCACACAATATTCATTTTAGACTGGAGGAGTGTCCCTTATTCCACATTTTAATAATTCAAAAGAAAGTAAACCAGTATATTTTTTCACTTGTGATACACCACATCATCGGGGACATGGTGTCTTTGGATCTGTTTTTCAAGGAAATATTGTTGAGATACAATGCATTGTCTCAACGTAAGAAACTATACTTACCTGCGCTTAACATTCAATATAAGGATTATGCCAAGTGGATTAATGACAACCTGAAAAGCTCATATTTTGATGAGCAACGGGAATTCTGGCAGCAATATTTAAATGGCATAGGAGATGATTCCAAATGGTATACTTATCACGGTCAAAGTACTTTTGAAGGAAAGACTTTAACGGATTCCTTTGACCCTGAACTGACGGATAAGATCAAAAGTTATTGTCAACAAAACAATCAAAGATTAATGAGCTTCATGGCAACGGCTCTAGGCATTTTGATTTACAAAAAAACTCATCAAAGAGATATTTTAATTGGTATCCCATCAAGTCTTCGACAGCATCCGGATTTAATGGAACAAATGGGGCTGTATCTAAATGTATTGCCCTTTAGAGTTACTATAGAAAAAGATCAGACATTAAGTGAACTACTAATCAGAAATTCCCAAAATCAAATTCAAATACTGCAAGCCTCTTTATTTCCTTTTGATAAAATTATTGAACGATTCGAAAAAAATCATCAGTTTAATCTGGCATCAAGAATCGACATCTTCCTTAACGTCCTAATAAATGACAGCACCTATCTCGATATAGCTAAAGATTTGGCCATTAAACCTTTAGAGACAAATAACAAGAAAAGCAAATTTCCTTTGTGCGTTTACATTCAACAGTTTGATGAAAAACTCATCTATATGATCGAATACCAAACAGCTGTTTTTACAGAAAATGAAATCAAAAATTTTGAGAAACGGTTGCTGAAAACAATTACTCAAATGATTGATTTTCCCAATAAGTATATCAATGATATTGAGTTAATCGAAAAGGATGCGCTTCCTTTATTTCAAATGTAAACAGATAATAACACTCTGATAAAATGAAAACCATTGCCTCATACCATCAACAAAGAATGTGGTTCATAGATAATTTTGAAAATGATTATCTCTATGATGGAGGTCCGGTGTATCACAATATTCCTTTGGCAATTGAGATTAAGCAATCAATTACTGAAAATGCCTTAAAAGACGCCTTTGCCAGACTTTTGCGCAATCATGAAATTCTGAGAACCCAATTCATATTGGGAAATGATACGAATATTTATCAAAAGATAGTTCCTATTCAGGATATTGACCTGAATAAACTATTGATAAAGAAAGAACAAATTTTCCAAAATGCAGAAGTCTACCGGATGTTACCCTTCGATTATGGAAAGGACTTTTTATTAAGAGGATATTACGAAATCAACCAAGATGCTACCCACTTATTGCTTATACTCAATCAGGCGATTGTGGACAAATATAGTCTAAAAAAAATCCGTGAGTTTTTCCTCGACGTGTTAGAGGAAAAAGGCCTTACCAAAACTCCTCAAATAGTTCAGTTCCAAAGTTTTTCTAATTGGCAAAACGGCTTGGATGGAAATCACCTAGAACCTCTTTTATTCTATTGGAAAGCTCAGCTTAAAGATATTCAAATACTTTACTTCTCCACAGATTATAAACGCGAACATATTCACATTTATAAAAGTAACTCCTTACAGCTAGTCTTACCCAAAAAGAAGATTTTGGAATTTTGCACCCAACATGGTGGATCGGTAAAGGAGTTCATGCTGGCTATGTTCAAAATGGTTCTTTACAAATTCACCTCGCTCAATGATGTGGTTGTCGGCAGTATACTTTCCCTGAGGCCTAAAAGTGAGAAAATACTACTTGGGCCAGTTGACAATATAGTAGTTTTAAAATCGAACATTGAGCCCCAAAAAAATGTATTGGAGAACTATAAGGAGGTAAGGCGAACCTGGAAAATGGCAGAAAAATACAAGTCCATACCTTTTGACAAATTAGTTTCGGAAATAAATCCCAAAAAAGATAGAAGCCGTACTGCTTTGTTCGACATCTTTTTCCATTATGATTTAGTAAATACCCAAAATACGGAGCAAGAACGTAAGATCAACAACAGCAATCTTGGTTGGGGCAAATATGATCTAAATTTATTGGTTAGCGAGGAGACTAATAACTTACTGTTAACCTTGACCTATAATGATTTGTATTTCAAGGAGTATACAATAGAGTCTTTACTAAATGCTTATAAAAAGTTGATTTTTGAATCCATAGCGAACTACAATTTGCAATTAGAAGCGTTTGACATCCCTATTAATGGGGGGGGTAATAAATTATTGACCTTTCCACAAAATGTCTTGTCTGAACAGAACAATCAACTTACCATAACAAGTGAATTTTTTGCCCAGGTAATCAAAAGGGGAGAAAATCCTGCGCTAGTGGGAAGCGGTTTAAGGTCTTTATCCTATAAAGAATTAGACAACCAATCCAATCGATTATCAAATCTACTTCGATCAAAATTGGATATCCACCCGGGAGACAAGGTTGCAGCGCTCCTACCCAAAAACGATGAATTAATAATCACACTCCTTTCCATTTTAAAATTAGGGGCAACCTATGTACCCATAGATCCTAATTATCCTGAAGAAAGAAAACTATTTATCCTCTCCGATTCCAAATGTAAGCTGACCATTGATGAAGGATTCTTTATAACTTGGAGGGACAAAGTCAAAACTGAGAGCGAAGTATTTGAGGCCATCGCGGTGCAAGGCGATACAACAGCCTATATAATATATACATCGGGAACAACGGGTAAACCAAAAGGAGTCAGGGTTTCACATAGCAATGTTGTCAGTTTACTACATTCTTGTTATGCAAATATCAAAGTTAGTGTAGACGATACTTGGGTGCAATTTCATTCATATTGTTTCGATTTTTCGGTATGGGAAATATTTGGATGTCTAATGACCGGTGGGAAATTGCTGATGATTACCCCTGCAGAAGCACGTGACATAGAATCTCTATGTCAACTCATGAATCGATATGAGGCAACCATCTTCAGCCAAACACCATCGGCATTCTATAATTTCATCAATTATGAATCCTTGAAAGTGAAATTACGCTATGTTATTTTGGGTGGAGAAATGTTGTTGCCAAACAAACTGAAAGAATGGAGTGATAATAATCCTGAGGTCAAGCTTATCAACATGTACGGTATTACAGAAACTTCTGTACATGTAACCTTCAAGGAGTTGGGCGTAAATGATATGACCTCCGAACTAAGCAATATTGGGGTGCCTTTGTCCTTTGCCAGAGTATACATTCTGAATCAGCAGTTACAATTGTTGCCCTATGGCAGGATTGGTGAAATGTATGTTGGAGGTAATGGCGTAGCTCAGGGATATTTAAACCGGCCTAAATTGGAGGAAGAGAGATTTTTACCAGACCCTTATCAGGAGGGTAAAAAAATGTATCGAACTGGTGACAAAGCAAGATGGTTGCCCAATGGGGAACTTGAATTTATCGGTAGAGTAGATAGGCAGGTCAAAATCAGAGGCTATAGAATTGAATTAGATGAGATAGAAAATACCATATCACAATTTTCTAATAGCGTACAGCAAGTAGCAGTCGAGTCGAAGATAATCAATCAAGAAGCTATAATAGTCGCTTACTACGTTTCCAAGGAGACGTTCCCTGAATCTGAGATTCGGAACTTTCTACAAAAAAAACTTCCTGAATATATGGTACCCGGCTTCTTTGTAGAACTGGACTCCATGAAATTGACCTCAAATGGAAAAATAGACCGTGAGGCATTGCAGGATATTTGTAAAAAAGATTTGCTCAAGCGGGAATATGTAGCACCCAGGAATGAAATAGAAGAAAAGTTAGCCTCTATTTGGAAAGAAATTCTCGGAATACAACAAGTAAGTATAACGGATGATTTCTTTGAGTTGGGTGGGCATAGTCTAAAAATTATTATGATGAAAACCCGCATTCGGAATGCCACCGGCATTGATCTGGACATTTCTAATTTTTTTGACCACTCCATTCTCAGTGATTTGGCAAAATTCATCAGTGATAAATTAGGAAAAATGACTGATCTACCGGCTTTGGAGTCCGTGCCAGCAGCCCGGGAATACAAATCAACCAAAGCACAACAAAGGCTTTGGTTTATTCATCAGTTAAAACAGAATAAGAGCGCTTATAACATTGCATTTGCCCTTAGCCTATCCGGAACATTCCATTTTGAGGCTTTCCAGAAAGCATTGAATTTTATGTTTGGAAGACACGAAATACTGCGTACGGTCTTTAATGAATCAAATCAAGTGATAAGACCATCAAAGGAATGTCTTGTTGATTTATTAGAAATGAAGCAAGGGGAAGACCTAAAAGATAAACTGCTCAAAATAGCAATGGCTCCTTTTGACTTGGAAAAGGGACCGTTACTAAAAGTCACTGTTCTAAGAGCCAGTGATAAGGTCAGATATTTATTGTTCAATATTCACCATATCATTTTTGATGATTGGTCGGTGACAATTTTTATAAAAGAGTTATTGACCCTCTATGAGTCTTTTATTCAAAATAAAGCCCCAAAACTCAAGCCGATAACATATCAGTACAAAGAATATGCGCATTGGAAAAACAAGATAGCACAAAGCGATTGGTACAAAGTTTCAGAAAAGTATTGGCTGGAACAATATAGGGAGTCAATCCAAGTATTGGAATTCAAATATGATTTCCCAAGACCTAGAAGAAAAACTTTCAATGGCAATAACCTGTTTCTGGAAATCGAACAAGATTTAGTCAAGAGGATTCAGAGTAAAATCAGTAGGGAACGATTATCTACTGTTTCTTTCTTTTTAGCGTGTTTTAAAATACTCCTTTATAAGTATACCAATCAAAATGATATAGCAGTAGGAATACCTGTTTCAGATAGAGATCATTCTGAACTAGAAGATCAAATTGGGCTTTACCTGAATGTAATTGCGGTCAGGTCAAAACTGAAAACTTCGTCCGTATTGAATGAGGTACTTCATCATGAGCACCAAACACTGTTAAAAGCCCTCGACCACAAAGAATATTCCTTTGATGAGTTGGTGGAAAAGCTCAATAAAAATAGAGATATTAGCCGTTCCCCACTTTTTGATGTTATGTTTGCCCACCAATTTGAAGATCAAATCCTACCGAGTAAAGATTCCTGGAATTTTGGCGGTCTTCAAATAGAGCAAATACAATTGAACCCGCCTACCAGTAAGTTTGATTTACTGCTGAATTTGGTGGAGTCCACCTCTAGATTTAGATTGAGATTTTCTTATAATTCGGACTTGTTTGAAAAGTCAACAATCCAACAAATGATGGATCATTTCGTATCCATTCTGGATGTATGCAGTGGAACGGGAACCACTTCAATAGTACAATTATCCATCCTATCCAAGGAAGAAAAAAACTCCCTTTATCCACGTAGGGAAACAACCAAAATTAATCACATCTCTCTGTTTTTAAGAAATCAATTAAAGCTGAGCCCTGACAACATCGTTGTACGATATGGTGAAGAAGAGTATAATTTTAAAACTTTTCATCAGCTCGCCGAAAATATGGCCAGCGCGCTCTATCAAGACTATGGACTAAGGGAGGGGGATCGTATAGCAGTATTCAGTAAAAATCCTGTTATATATCCACTATCGTTGCTTGCCATCATCAAATTGGGTGCTTGTTATTTACCACTGGATGCCAAAACACCGGAAAAAAGAAGGGCATTTATTTTGAACGAAGCAAAGCCCAAGATAATCATTATTGACAAAGAAGTAACTGATGACATTTCCCCCTACAAAACCGTCTATTGTTCGGAACTCAGGAAGGAGCTTAAGAATAAAGTAGTCCTTGATTCGACAAACCTGGACAACGAGTCCTTCATTATCTATACTTCCGGGACTACAGGAATCCCCAAGGGAATCATTCATAGTTATCATAATATTTCAAACCTAATTCAATGGCAAAGGAAAAACTTGGATGTTCTTCAATCCGATGGTTATTTACAATTTGCGGCTTTTACCTTTGATGTGTCGATTCAGGATATTATATTCTGCTTAGCGACTGGATTAACTATTCATCTTCCTAACGAAGAGGAGCGGCGAGACTTTGACAAATTATTCGCATTCATTGGCAGTAATAAAATCTCCATTTTGTCCTTGCCTTTTTCGGTTTTGAGGTCATTTGTTACCGCCATCGATTTGGACAAATTAGATCGATTAAACCTGAAGCACATCATTACCTATGGGGAGCAATTGATCGTTACTAAAAAATTGGGTGCCTTTTTGAAAAGAAATCCCAATGTACAGGTTCATAATTATTACGGGCCCTCGGAGACCCATGTCATTACTTTTAATACATTTAGTGGCACCGAACCTTTAGAAGAATATCAAAACATTGGGAAGCCAATCAGCAATAATGATGTATATCTGCTCGATGAAAACTTACAACCGGTACCCAAAGGAGTAGTAGGCACGCTATATTTTGGTGGTAAGAATATATTCCTTCACTACGTGGATAAGAATCTGCCAAGCAATAAGTATGATATCCCAATGCTCTACAAGGGTGGCCCGCTATACAACACTGGCGATTTGGCCTATTGGCGGGCAGATGGTAAGTTACAATACTATGGTAGAAAAGATCAGCAAATAAAGATAGATGGGAATCGGGTGGAAGTGCGAGAAATTGAACGGGTATTGGCTAATTATAAAGATGTTGAAGAGTCGGTAATCCTTTGTCTGAAAAAATCAGGGAACTATTCCTTGCATGGATTCTATGTCTCAAAAGCCCCTATTTTCGACGCAGATATTAAGGAATTTATAGCCAAGTTCTTGCCCCCATATATGATTCCTCAAACAATCTCCAGACTGGAGGCTGTACCTACCAATAAAAACGGTAAGGTAGATTGGCGTCAATTGGAGAGTATGCTCCCGAGTTCAGCTACTTTAGCGGATGCTAATTTAACCACGCAGTTGAGCGAAACGGGCAAGGTGCTGAAATCTATTTGGGAAGACAATCTCGGAGTATCAATAAACTCACCTGACAGTAATTATTTTGAGCTAGGCGGCCATTCGCTAAGTGCGATGATCTTGCTCAATCAGGTGAGGGAGCAGTTTAACTGCGCAATGGACATTGAAGATATATTTGAACATCGGATCTTTTCGAGAATGATTCATTTTATTACCCAGGCTACTACGTCATTGCGAAAAGAAATTCCAAGAGTAAAAGAGAAGATTTTTTACCCCTTGTCCCCTGCACAATTGAGTTTTTGGTTGAAAATTCAAAATCAGATGGACAAAGAGGCCCACAATATTGCCTTAAGCTTTCGCTTGAAAGGAGTGATTCAGATTAAAGCTTTGAAGGAAGCATTAATGAAAGTTGTTGAACGACACGAAATACTTCGAACAGTGTTTGTTTTGATAGATGGAGAACCACATCAGCAAATACTAAATAGAGATGATCTTGACTATGACATCGAAGTAGTTCAAACACTACTTCCTCAAAATAGATGGAGTGAAGCCATTCAACTGGATACTTCTTTTCAAATAGACACTTGGCCGCTTTTCAATTTTAAGTTGACCGAAGTGAGTGCGGAAGTAAAATTAGTCCAGGTTGAAATACACCATCTCATTAGCGACGGTTGGTCAATTGAATTATTTATCAAGGAACTAATCGGTTATTACTATGCAATTATCAATGATGAAGTTTTGGAGAACTTTCCACCAAAGATTCAATACAAAGATTATTCTGCCTGGATAAATGGCATTAAGGATTCCCAGATATACAAAAATTCAGAGGATTACTGGAAGAAAAATTTGTCGAATTTGGTATATCAGGATAGCTTTAGAAAACTCCGTATCTGTGAAGCTACTTCGTCACTCGATGGAACCAATTTTGTCTTTGAGATTCCAAAACATAGTGCCCTAACCCAATTTACAGAGCGACAACAAGTGAGTCCTTATATACTTGTTCTCAGTGCTTTGTTTTTGCTGCACTATAAATACAGTAAGCAAACGGATTTTATAATTCCTAGTGTGTCCGCAGGTCGGATACACAAAGATATCGAAAAGATAATGGGTTATTTTTTAAACTCCTACTTTTTGCGTATCCTTTTAGAGCACCAAATGAGTTTGTCGGAATTGATAAGGCAAGTCAAAGACATTTCTATCAAGGCACTTAAACATCAGGTTTATTCTTTTGAGGAAATGATAAGCATCATCAATGAAGAAAAAAGGTTGATTCCAGATAAGCCGCTTTATGAGCTGGGAGTTACCTACCAAAAATCGGTTTTCAGCAGAGATCACAAGATAGATGAGGTCCAATTGAATCAATTGGACTTCGCGCCATTTCCTCCCAAAGTGATAAAAGTAAAAGATCCACTTTGGTGGTACTTTACAGAACACGATCAAAATATATTGGTGGACATTCACTTCAATACCGAAATTTATAAAGTATCTGCAATTAGAAACTTGGTCAATGATTTTAATGATTTGTTTGGGTCCCTTATACAAAGTCCTTTGAATAGGACGATTGAAGCCTTATGCAATTCGCGAAATGAATCCTTTGCTGAAATGCAACAAAAAGCCTATCAAAAAATAGAATCAGATTTTTAAACTATTACTAAATCTACCATTTTATGAAATGGGATAACCAAAAGGGATTACCCTATACGATTCAATGTCAATTTATGGCAAATGACAAAGGCTTTGGAGCTTGGTATCTTGATAATCAAGCAATGATTGAAGAAAAGTTAAAACTTAATGGTGCGGTCCTTTTCAAGCAATGCGGAATATCTACCATCAATGATTTCAACCAAGTACTGGACCTTGTCACCAAGAACCTAAAACCCTACATCGATGGATTCTCTCCTCGCTCGAAACTTCAGTCGAATATCTATACCTCAACCGAGTATGATAAAAGCCAATACATAACCCTGCATAACGAGCTGTCTTATTCTTCGAATTGGCCAAACAAACTATTTTTTTGCTGTATTGTTCCATCTGCAACAGGAGGAGAAACTGCCATCTCAGATTGTAGAGAAGTATTGCATTCGATTCCTGAGTCAATAGTAGCTGAGTTTAGGGAGAAAGGTGTTCGATATATCAGAAACATTCATAGTGGCAAGGGTGGCGGTCCATCTTGGCAAGAGACTTTTGAAACCCATGATAAAAAAGAAGTGGAGGCTTTTTGCGATGCCAACGATATTGAATATGAGTGGAGAGACTCAGAAATGCTCAGGCTGACACAAAATCGTTCATCGATTATCAAACATCCTGTTACCAAAGAAGAAGTGTGGTTTAATCAAGTTGATCAATTTCATCCCAGTCATCTACCGAATGAAATTTATGAGACTCTAATGATGCTCAACAAAAATGTTCCAGAAGACCTTCCTATGTATGGCTGTTTTGGTGATGGAAGTGAAATTCCACAAGAATATTTAACTGAAATAAGAAATATTGCCGACTCCAAACGAGTAACCAACAAATGGGATACAGGAGATATACTAATGGTAGATAATATTCTGACCTCTCACGGACGAATGCCCTATACGGGTGAACGACAAATTCTTGTAGCCATGGAGTAAACGTTTTTTAATAGGAAGAATGATCAATAATGGAATCACACAAAGTATATAAAGGAGAAAAGGCGGCATCCTACGACGAAAATGCACAGTTCGAAAAAGGAAATCGAATTCTGCACAAGTATCTTCTAGAAGACATCCTCACTTTTCTGGACTATACTCCAAAGACATTTATAGATCTGGGATGCGGTACTAGTTTCTTCTCGAGTTCCTTTTTTGATTTATTCCCTAATATTAAAGGTGTGTTAATCGACGGATCAGATGAAATGTTGGCTCAGGCCACAGAAAAATTATCACCTCGCGATATCCAAGTCGAATACGTACATTCCTCTTTTCAAGATTTGGTTTTAAAAGATGTCGTGGATCCAATCGATGTTATTTTCTCCTGTCTAGCCATACATCATATCGATGAGGCTCAAAAAGAAATCCTCTACAATAAAATCTTCAATCAACTAACCGACCGAGGAGTATTCATCCTTTTCGATCTTTTTGCTTTGAAAGACCCGAGTGAACAAAAACTTCTGGCTCATATTGCCTACAGAGATATTCAGCGAAAGCTCAAAAAGTATTTAGGTATTGAACAGGAGGGTATAGAACTGGAAGAACTCAGCCTAGGAAATATCAAACGAAATGATACCAGAGAAAAAAAGAGAGAAGGAGACCAAGAATCCTATTTAGATGACATAGTCGGCACTTTGAAGAAAATTGGATTTAAACATGTGATTTTGGTAAATCAAGAGAATAGATTTATTTCAATAGTAGCATTTAAAAAGAATTAAATGAATAAATACTTATTGCACACCTTTATTGAAAAACACAGTGCAGAAAACGGTCATTGGGATGCCATTGCCCAGGGAAATTTAAGAATCAATTATAAAGACTTGAACGAGTTGGCAAATCAATTAGCCCATTTATTACAACAGAAAAAGGTAAATAAAGGAGATTTAATTGGAGTACTGATGTCCAACTCTATTGAGTATTTGGTATGTCTTTTTGCGATAATGAAAAATGGGTGCATTGCCGTACCATTGGAGGCTAACTATCCTAAAAACAGACTTAAAAGTATTATTGCAGAAATAAAGCCCAAAATTGTTTTTTCTACCGAAGAAAATAATAACTTACTCAATTGTTTACGAGGTGATTATGTCAAGGACAGCATAATCTTAGGTTACAGTGAGGAAGGATTAAAGTTGCGCGACAATGATAGGCTAGTTGATATTGAAAGTTTAAGTATAGAGAATTTAAGTGTCGACATAGACGGCAAGGATAGTTGCTATCTTTTATTTACCTCAGGCTCTACCAATAAACCAAAGGGAATCGAAGGTATTCATAAAAGCCTTAGTCATTTTATACATTGGGAAGCTAGTATGTTAAAACTGGATCATACGGCTAATGTGAGTCAATTGGCACCAGTTTCATTTGATGTCAGTCTACGTGATATTTTTCTTCCCATCCTTGTTGGAGGTACCATTTGTATTCCTCCGGGTCAATTAAAATTTCAGATTGATAGATTTATCCAGTGGATACAATCCTCTGAAATAAAAATCATTCACTGTGTTCCTTCCTATTTCAGGTTATTGATAAAGGCATTAGAGGATGATAAGTTTCTAATTCCTTGCCTATCAACACTAAAGAGTATTCTTATCGCAGGAGAACCACTATATGGCAGGGATGTCAACAATTGGTTTGATCTCTTAGGAGATCAAATTCAATTGGTCAACCTGTATGGTCCATCGGAAACCACTCTGGCAAAGTTTTTTTACCAAGTACCTTTTCAAAATTATGCTTCAAATCAAATTATCCACCTTGGCAAACCCATATCTCATACAAGTGCCTTGTTGATTTCAAATGGGCGAATGTGTTCAGAAGGGCAAAAAGCCGAAATCTTAATAAAAACACCCTTTAGAACTAAAGGATACTATAATGATGATGAATTAAATAAAAATAAATTCATCCAAAATCCTATGCACAATGACTTTGTAGATATCGTTTTCCGTACCGGAGATATTGGAAGTTTTGATGCTGATGGTAACATAAATTTTCATGGTCGCACCGATGATGTGGTCAAGTATAATGGCAATCGAATCGAATTACCTGAAATCCAGAATGTTGCTTTAAAAGCAGATGACATAGATCTGGCTATTGCGCAAATCCATTCGCAAAGAGGAAAAGAACAAAAACTGGTTTTATATTACAAATCTAAAAGTGATTTGGATCAAAGCAATGTTTTGAAACAATTATTTAATGCCAACCTTCCTCTTTACATGCATCCAGCCTTATTTGTAGCGATGGAGGAAGTTCCCCGGCTTCCCAACGGAAAAGTGAACAAGAAGGAACTGAGCAGTATACCTTTGCCGAGCCATTCAGTGGGAGAAGAAGTCATAGATGAATTGGAAATGGAGATAGCTGAAATATGGAGAAAATTACTTGATGTACCTTCGGTAACCAGAGAACAATCCTTTTTCCAATTGGGAGGTACTTCCTTAAAGGCCATTCAAATGATTTCTCAAATTTATAAGAAGAAAAAAGTATTACTAAACCTTAAGGGCATTTTTAACCAACCTACGATAGCTGGCATTAAAGAATTGATCTTGGCAGAAGCGGCTCCGGATAACAATATTACGGATAAAACAGAAGAATTGGATGAGGCTAGCGACAGAAAATTATTTACTCAAGCACAACTTACCCATTGGATTGGAGGGGAGCGTGAATCCGTTGATTTCAACATGCCGTATATATATTCAGTAACCGGAAACTTGGATGTTTCTTTTCTGGAGGATGCTATCAATAAGGTCACTGATTCATACAACTTTTTTCAACAAAATTCGGGAGACAAAAATTTACCCTATTTTCAATCTTCATTGGACCTTATCAATATGGAGGGTTCTGAATCCCAAGCGGTAGCAGATTATATGGCGGAATACCGAGGCACACCATTTCGGGAAGGTGATCCCGTAATTAAATTTAAAGTAGTACGGCTAGGCGAAAAATCACATTTATTTGCCTTGCTTACTCATTTGACAAAAATGGATGGGACTTCTGTGCATCTAATTTTTAAGGAGATAAGGAAAGCTTATCTCACCCTTCAAAAGAAAGAAGGATATGAAGCAAATTCCAAGTTGGTTTCGCTAAAAGAAATCGTTAATGCATCGGACTTATCCAATAAGGAACATCAGGAGTTTTGGGAAAAGAGATTTCAATGGTTTAAAAATTCTGAGCGACTGACCCCTAGTGAAACATTTGATAGTAGTTTGCTTAAGCATCGGCAATTTGTAATTAAGTCCGAAGAATTAGAACAATTAAACGCTTTTGCTCAGCACTATAACACCTCTCTTCAGATTCTTCTTACCGCCATCTTCGAGCAGGTATTGGATAAATCATTCGATGGCTCTAGAATGATTTATCACAATGTTATTTCCTCTAGGCATCTGTATGAGCAGTCGGTTTTGGGAAATACTTTATATTTTATTCCTTTCCGCACAATCAGAATGAGTACACTTCAAAATCAATTGAAAAATGTGCAGGATAATCTATTCGCCACACTAGAAAGATTACCAATCGATTTGAACGCCAACAAATATGGTCGACCTTACATCGTTCTAAACATGGTGGATGTGGGTACGGTGAGCGAAGAAACTTTAGGCGGTAGTAATCAAAATGGTTTAAGCATAGAAAACTACCCTCACTATCAAGTTCCTGGTAGATTTCCTATCTCCATTACTGTAAGTATTCACCCGGAAAAGGTCTTTATCGACATAAGTGCCCTGGAAGAATTGGTAAACCATGTAGAAAACGCTGAAAAAACCATAAAAGAAATCTTTGAAGATTTTCTTCTAAAGCTTAATTAAAATGGAGTTAAGGACTCTTGAAAATACGAGTATGGAAGATTTGCTTCCCGTTTTCAACAAATCTTTTGAAAATTATTTTGTTCCCTTCAATTTGAGTTTAGAACAATTGCAGTTCAAAGTCAAAGCAGACAACATACAACCTGATCTCTCGGTAGGAGTGTTTGATAATGAAAAACTAGTGGGATTCATTATACATGGCCTCAATACTAAAGAGCAATGCATTTATAATGGAGGTACTGGAGTTCTCCCTCCATATAGAGGAAGAAGAATGACTAAAAAAATGTATGATTACATCCTTCCGATACTTAGAGAAAAAGGCATTAAACACTCCAAACTTGAAGTAATCAAGGAAAATGTTGTGGCAAAAAAGATATATGAAAGCATAGGTTTTGAAGAATATCGGCTACTGAGTTGTATGCGCACTGAAAAAGAAATAGTATACACTGACACCTATAAAATTCACCGTTATACATCGGATGAAATTATATCTGACCTAATCGTTAGCGATATGATTCCTGCCTGGCAAAGTTCTATTCAGTCTATTGATTCTCAAAAAGAAAAGTTGGTGCAGTACGTAGTGAAAGAAAATAACACAGTGGCAGGAAATTTAATCCTTAACCTTTCTAATAGAATTTTAAGACTTAACGTTAGCAAAGTTCACAGAAGACGAGGGATTGGGAAAGCACTACTTGGCCACGCATCCAAAAGGAACCCAAATCTGAGCGTTTTAAACCTCGATGCTTCCAACAATGTGGTTATTGATTTTTTCAAGTCTCAAGGTTTCGATGTTTATTTAAATCAATATGAAATGAGAATGGACATGAATTAAGAAAGCACACTATGAATTACGATACTTCACCAATTAATAATTTCCTGCGTTTCTTGTTTAAGGAGTTAAATTATTCCCCTTATTCTTTGATCTATCCTTACTCTGCCGTATCATGCTAGTTTTTCCATGATTGAACGATTCTTCAATTTCTGTTATTATCGAGCACACAACTTCATCAATGTAACGAAGCATCCCTGCTTGAATAGCATTGGATGGAGAATCAGTTGAATTTTTGTTTTTAAATATTGGGAATCTCAAGTTTAATTCGCTGGCAATTTCGTATCCAAGGTTAAAGCCTTTTTTGAATTTTGGTTACAACTATTCGATTTTCGCCATTGATTTCGATGGGTTGGTGCCACCCTTTTAGTTTCAAACGGTGCCAATAAAACAGTTTAATTGGTATGGATTATTTCGATTGATTAATTCTTTTAAACTGTCACGTCCTATTTTGGTCTTTTTTAATTGTACCACAATTGCACCTTTCACGGAACACATTAAAATCACTGGATGAATATATAATTGGAAATCTTGCTTGGATACTATACAGAGCTATGGAGGGTAAATTATACCCATAGAAACCATAACTTTTATCCAATGTACCTTTTGTTTTTCCCTTTCTGACATGGGTTTGGGTTTTGGTACACCATCGATTCCGTCCCTTTCCCTTTTCTTTCGGACAAGGATGGCTTCAAGCTCCTCTATAGTGAGGGTTTCTACCACGGCATCGAGTATTTTATTGTTCACCAAATCCACTCACAGACTTTTAAGATCTTCTCCTCCTTCTTTTTCTTTTTCGCTTGTACCTATCCTGTTCTTCAAGTTCCAGCCTAAAGGCGCTCCAGGGATTGTCGTCTACTAATGGCTTTACCCATCCAATTGTTTTATCCTTTCCCACATGGTATTCTGGTTTTTCATGAGCATTTTTAGCCCTCTCAACATCTCCTTTTGGAGTTCCAATAGCTCTTTTCGGTCCATGTCCGATTTCTCCAACAGCTCGTGCATGTCTTTTACTTGGTCTGCTATTTTCGAGAATAATTGAACAGTCTCTTGCTTGGTCATAATCCAGATGTTTGATGATATTGTTCCATGAATATTGTCTTCCCAGGGTGCTGCCCTTGTAAACCACCCCTTGGTGGTCAAAGGATATCCCGGTCACCCTTCCCGTGGTCACACTGGCATTGAACATTGGGTATACTTTCTTGTTTTTGAGCTCCCTGATGAAGGAGGTTATATCGTTCGAACGGAGCATCGCGCCATCTATCCTTTGCTGAAGGACCAATTTTATGGGAGCTTTCCCCGTGCGTATCGCCTTTTCGATTTCCTGTTGGGTAATGCCCGATTTCTTTTTAAGTTCTGGGCTTTCCAAAGTGGAAAGGCCATATTTTGCCTCCAGTTTCCGCACCAGTTGTTCACTTCGTCTATAATCCTTGCTATCGGAGACTACCTCTCCCGAGTACTTTATCCTATTGGCGATGATATGGATATGCTCGTGCTGGGTGTCCGTATGGCGGTATATGATGTATTGGTTACTATCAAAGCCCATTCCTTTGAGGTAGTCAAAGGCCAGTGCCGTGAATTCCCTATCCCCCAGATTCTCACCGGGGGGAAGGTTGAGCGATACGTGGTAGACTGCCTTTCCAAGTCGCGGACGCAGCTGTCGGACGATGTTGAACTCCTTTGTCATATTGACCACGGTATCATGGGTAATACTGCTGTCCAGCACATAGCCCTGGTCATTTTCGACCTTCTTCTCGTTATAGGCTAAGAGCCCATAGAAATCCTTTCCCTTAATCTGCTTTGCTATCATCGATTAGGATTTTTGATTTGAGTTCGTCCAAAAGGCTCTTAAGTTCCTTCAATTGCTCACCGAGATGTATTGGGTTCCGCATACCCAGATGTGCCTGTTTGGTCAGTTGGTTGATGTTGTTCCCGATACGGGAAAGCTCCACGTACACCTTTCGGTCGATGGGCGAATACCGCATCCTTGTCAGCACTGCACCGGATATCTTTTTTCGGATAAATTCTGGAATGGTAAGGCCCAAGGTCTCGGCATTGTTGGCCAATTCCAGGTACCTGTCCACATTAAGCCTAAAGCTCACGATTATCGCCTTTAATGCCCTTACATCCTTTTTTGGTCGTGCCATATCTAGGGGTTTGGGGAGGATCCCCAACAAGCCTTGCGAACAGAGTGAGCAGTTTTTGTTTACAAAAACATGGCTTGCTTCGTGACCTCCGATTTACTTAGGACAAACCTAGGATAGTATTAGATGTATTTTTGGTAGTAGCGTACTCGGGTTGCTGTACGCTACACAAGGTTAGCATTGCAGAATATCCCTGTAGGTTTCCTCCAGCGATAGTACCGCTTCCTTTATTCTGAAGTATAGTTGGGAATAGGTGACCAAATGGGCGAGCGTCTGTCGGTATTTTGCCTTTCTGAGACCATCGTTCTCATAATAGCTACAAGGGTCTTTTGGATGAACCTCGTTGGGTTTAGCAAAGGAATTCATGGCACGATGGGAAAACTCAAATCGTTGCGAAGCTTTTCTATGGATGCTTTCAAGGGTAAGCCCTTTTGGATATTCCTTGACATCATAATAGCCTTCTTCAAGAATTACGATAAAAGCGCGCCTACGGGATAATTTCGGTTTTTTTCGGGACTGGTCCAATTCCTTTTGGGCATCCATCAAGAGTTGCTGGGCCAATTTTATCTGCTCGGAGGTATAGGTATTTCCCTCGATCAAGGTCTCTGTCCCTTGGTCTCTTTTTTTGAGGTATCGCAACAAGGCACCGACGTCGCTCATGGTTTGGGCCCTCCCTTGTCCCTTCCCTTTGAACGGCCATTTTCAATGGTGGTCTTTAAAACTGTGGCCAATCTCTCCTTCCGCAAAGTAAGCCCGACCAAATTGGATTGAACGATATCCCCGGCAAGCATATAATCCATCAAGGTGTAATTCTGTTCCAATACTTTGGTTTTGGACATCAGCAACAATAGGCTTTTTTCATGGTCGTCCAGCTCGGTGCCAAAAAGGTCTAGGCGGTTATCTAAACCTTCGAGATAATCCTCTATTTTGGAATTATCTTGTCCAACGGCAAGCTGCTCGGTTTTCCAATCCACACTTCCCAAAAACGATGTAGCCATGTGGTCCATGGCATAACGGCCATATTCCCATTTCCGATACGAAACCGATGGGTCGATAAGTTCCATTTCCACAAAGTCCATAAGCTGTTCATTGGACAGCATATCCCTTAGGTTATGGTCCATCTCAAGGAGTTTGCGAAATTCCAACCTTGCCCCCTCGTCCAAATTGTTCAGCAAATGGGCACAAAAGGTCATTGGTATATCGAACAGGCCAAGTTCATTGTCCTTTATGGATTCCATAAAAAACGGTCTTTGTTCCTGACCGACCTCATCGTAATGAAGGCCGTAGGTGAACAGCACTTTCACAAGTGAAATGAACTGTGCTTCCGACAGTCGTAGGTTGGTGTTGTCAGGGGAAGAACTATCCGCATTCCGAAAGACCTCCCTGAAGGATAGCCTGCCTACGGGGCGTGATAGGTCCAAAACGGTATGGATGGTTTCTGACATAGGGTAAATTTAGGCAAAAGAAGTATTCTTTTAACCAACCCTTGCCAAGAGGAAAGAGAGCAAGGCTAAAAAACCCATGGCACTACATAGCACCAATGAAAGACTCATTTGAAAATCTATAATTCGATATTTTCTTGGCATTGGTGCTTTTTTATGGTTCTTTATCCTCAAGCCAAAATCCACCCTTTTTGGAATGTCTTTACTGAACCCATGGAAATAGCATTAGATACACCCATCGTCAGCAAAGCTGTAGTAGGAACCATCGGGAGCCAGTATGATGTGGTCAAGAACCTGAATGTCGAACAGTTTAGAGGCGTTCTGTATCTTTTTGGTGATGCTCTTGTCGTTGGCACTTGGCTTTAGGGTACCACTCGGATGGTTATGGCAAATCAGGATGCCCACGGTAAGACTCTTGAGGATAACTGCAAAAAGGATGCGCAGATCGACCAAGGTTCCCGTTATCCCCCCTTTGGAGATCTCGTAGATGCCTTTGACCTTATTGCTATTGTTAAGCAATACCACTTTAAAGGATTCCTGCAATCCAATCGTGCCCTTGTCCCAATGCTCGAACAAGACCTCGGCGGCATCCGCTGATGAACCTATTTTCTTCCAGTGGGATGCGGGTATCTCATGCCGATAACTCACTTCTATTTCATTGATTGTCCCCATACTCCGCAATACCATTTATTTATCTGTTTTTCAATACCTTAACTTACTTCAAGATACGGCCGTATCCCTTTAAAAACCAGTACAACCCCTTCAAATCCCACCTTTCACTTCTTTCTCCCTAACCACAAAAAGGCACCCTTTAGGGTGCAACGGAAAGTATGGGAAAAGCCCATGCGATAGGGCGGTTTCACGCCCTATCGCATTATTGATAAACACAGACCGGGCATTTCTGAACCTTCAACGGTCTCAGGCAATCGGCCATGGCCATTTGCTCGCCAGATAGTAGCCCCAAATGGACAGTTCCATTGCAGCGAATAGCCAGAGCAGATCCTTGATAAAGGGAACGGCCAATAGCAGGAACAGGAACAATAATAGGGGAAGCCGTAAAAAGCGTTTCAATCGGAACAGCCCTTTCAGGGTCAGGGCGACAAAGAAGGCAAAGCCCAAAAAGGGCAGTTTTGAATAAAGGGTCTCCAAGGGTAGCATAGGTTCTTTTTTTAGGGTTTATTCTTCTTTTTGTATGATTGGTCAATTGGGCATAGTGTAGGGAAATGGTGAACTTTTGGATGTCCCTTTCAATCAGGCCTTTACAGCTTTTTAGTATGGATTCTCTGTTTTCGGTTACACCTTCAATTTACCCCAAATCATCGATAAAGTATAGTATTTCAAAGGGTTACACCACCTCTCACTTCATTTGCCCTATCCAAAAAATGCGCCCCTATGGGGCGCTGCGTTACCGATTGCAGCGATAGCTCACCAAGGTGCCCACTAGAGGGTCACCTTGGGGACTTTAAGCGGAAAGCGGGCCCGAACGCCCAAAATATGCCATGAAAGTACTTTTGAAATGGAATGGAACTGTCAGGTAAGGATCATATGACATCCTCTTCAGTTCGTTTGGCTCAAACGTCTGTATACCTCATATTTGATGTTAAAGGAAGGCGCGGGATCCAATCGATTTCCGTCCTTGATGGTCTCATAGTGCAGGTGTGGTCCGGTCGAAAGGCCTGAGTTTCCGACTGTGCCGATATATTCATGAGGGGGAACTTTTTCCCCGATGGTGACGGCCACTTGGTCCATATGGCCGTATAGTGTCACAAACCCATGGGCATGGGTAACAATTACGTGGAGGCCGTGACCCTTTGGATCGTTGCCAACATGGGTAACGGTCCCTGCCGCTGTGCAATAAATGGGGGTTCCCGCGGTTGCGGCCAAATCCACTCCGAAATGGTGTTGCGTAAATCTATGGACGGGGTGGAACCGCTGCCCGTAGGGACTCGATACTACGAAGCTTTCCTTGTAAAGGGGGACACAGGAAGGCACACTGTCCAGAATGGACGGTCGCATGGCAAAAAAGCGCAGCAATTTCTCCGTTTGGGCGAAGTCGGTAATCTCCGATAGTTTTAGGGCCATGCCCTTGTAGAGCATATCACCTTGGAGCGTTTGCCTATTTTCCAGGGAAAGGGTCGGTGACCTTTCTATGATCACTTGCGAGTAAATGGAATCGTCCGCCCAAAAGAAACCTAGTCCCCAGCTAAGGAAAAACAGTCCAATAAAGGCCCAATAATATCCATTATTTGGAGTAAAATGGGATGTATCCTTGGAGTCTATCTGTTGCTGCACCCGGTCAAATCCATAGTTGGCCCTCCAGTTTTCGGTAAGGGACCTGAACTTCGATCTGAGGTTTCGGTGCCACATGCTCAGAAGGATTTTTGCTTTGGGTTGGTCATTTCCAAAATTTAATTATATTTGTAGTGTTATTTGCAAATATAATCGATTTTTACACATATAAAAATATACATATGAACAACAAATGGCGAAAATGGGACGACCGCCTGGACCTAAATGCCCTTTTCAGGTATTTTGGTTTTGAGCCCTTTCGCAGGGAAAGCGGCTTCCATAGCTATAAGATGGGAAAGGACCATACCTTGGTCATCCAGACCGAAAAGGGGCAACGCTTTTATAAGGCCCGCAGTCCGGAGCGAAAACTGAAAGTCTTTGACCTTGTGTTGGAACAGCTATCCAAAACAGAAGGCACTACAAAACAGGGGCTCTGGTCCAAGATCGATGCTTTTTATGGGAAGTTGGAGCGGGAGGGTCTTTTCCGCTTGGAAGGGAGCCAAAACGGTGCCTTCGAAATAAAGGGGAAAGATTACAACCATTTTGAAGGGATGATAGCGGCCCATTCCCTACGCTCCCATGAAGTCTCCAATGACCACGAAGGCCAGTTCGCGGGAAAAGTGTTCACCGATACCAAGGGGAGGCTGGTGTTTCCGTTCCACAATCTTGCCAATGCCCTGACCGGTTATGTCATTGCCGATGGCAACGGACATTCGCTATTGGGGGAAAGTGACCTATCGGCATCGGTTTGGTTCAGTAACGTGCCAAAGTCAATCGAACACTTGGTAGTGCTTAGAAGTCCCATGGAAGCCCTGGCCTTCCATGGCCGTTTCCAACTGCGAAATGTGGTATACTTGGCGTTTTTGGACATCAACTACGATACCGCAAAGATTTTGGCGCGTATCCACAAGACCACCAAATTGAACAAAATGGCCCTTAGTCTTACGGGGAGGTCCAAAGTAGAGGGATATATCCAAGATCTTATGCTGATGTCATTTTTGAACGATTCCAAATTTTTGGTGCGGATGGGCAAGGATCATTTGGGCATCCGTTTCGCCCCGGAATCCGACAAGGCCCTCACCAATCTATTCAATGAGATAAAGAAATTCAACAATTCACTGGCCCAGGATTATCTGGGCTTCAATAAGATGCCGGACCAATCCCTATTGAACCAGCACAGCATCGTACTCACACGGGAAAAGGACATGATCCTATGCCGTCTGCCCTTTGATGTAAACGCCCTCCGCTACTTTTTGTGGAGCTATTACAGAAACTATATGGGCAAGACCATAGAGATTATAAAACCCGTGGATGCGAACTGGGCCAAGGAATTGGAACGGAGCGGTGTCTATGGCGGCGAGAGGGCAATGGAAACCTTTCGCATGGCCGTATAAAAAAAAGGGGCGCTCCCGCCCCTTTTATCCTTAATTCCGGATATGAAAATGGAAAGACATATCCAGAGGGTAAAGTTAAAAATTATTATTAATCCTTAATTCAATTTTAAAATGGAAAGACAAATCCAAGAAAAGGTTTTCGTCAAAGTGAACCAAAAGTGGCAAAAGGGTACGGTCATCTCCGAAAAGGACGGTACCGTATCGATCAAGACCAACGAGGGACAGGTTTTTGACCTTCCCAGGAACAGTAGATGGTTGGAACCCCTGAAATCACCGGCGCAACGGTATGCATACGGTGATGTGAAGGAGCAATTGGAGGGACAGTACATCAGTTTTGAAAAACTGCCCGAAAACATCCAGGACAACCTTGTGCAAGGCAGGGAGTACATGCACGAATCCACCTACATTTCCGAAGGGCAGTTGAAGGACAGTTCGAAAATGATCCAAATGGTGTATGACCGCAGCCAAGGCTCCCGTCTTGATGTGCAGTACAAAAGGAACGAGCCGGTGACCTTAAAAAAGGCCGTAGCCTACAACCATACCTTCACTGCCAAGGAATTTGAGCGAATGGTCGAGAAAAAAGAATTCATCGTGTTCCAGGGAAGTACCAACGATGGGGAAATCTTCCAGAAACTGGCCTATTATGAACCAAGACTCCAGGATATACGGACCAAACCAGCCCTTACGCCCAACACCTATATCTATGGAGAGAAATTGACCTCGGAACAGGCCAATGCCCTTAACAGCGGAAAGGAAGTGGAAATCGAGATAAAGAGCAAGGCCAACGGCAGCAAACCCTATCTGGTCAGCTGGTCGCCCAGAAAGGAGACCTTTATCACCAAGAATATCGATATGGCCAAGGCCATGAAAATGGAAGTGGTCACCGATGAAAAAAAAAAGACGCCCAGTAGAGGGGTAAAACTTTGATTGGGAACTACCCATAAGGGCCGTCCGGTGCGGACGGCCTTTTTATCACCAGAATCGTATTTCAATGAAAAGTTATTCGGAAGATCCGGGCCACTACAAGGCCCTGATATCCAAGATCAATACGGAAATCAATTTTCCAGGGCATTTGGGGGCCATGGGATATCGCTTGATAAAGCGCAGCGCTGGTTCTTCGGAGTTTGAAAAGGACGGGGACCGCATTGTACTGCAGACCAAACGAAGCCCGGTCACCTATTTCAATCGCTCGGATTCGTTGGACAAGGGCCTATTCTTCACCTTCCTCAAGCGCAGATCGGCCAATTTCTATGAGGCGGTACGACAGGGATTGGAAAGCATAGAGCGGTCTTATGAAATCGTAGAGCCTACTGCCGAAAAAAAACAGCTTGCACCATCACCATCCCTTGAGGAAAAGTACCGTATCGGTCCCTTGAGCCGATGGGACTATCTGATAAAGGAACGTGGCCTAGACAGGGTGACCTTTGAGTCCGAATCCTTTAAGGGGCGTATTTTCAATGCGTTCCATGTCAATGACAACAAGGGGCGTATTGCCAATATCGCCGTACCGAAATACGGTGTTGATGGTATTGTCAAGAACTATACGCTGTACAATCGGCCCTATACGGACCGACGGGACGGTAGGACCAAAAAATTCCGACTGTTCCTCAACGAACGCTACCAATACCTTTTTGTCAGCAATCCGGATATCAAGGCTCGGAGGATTGTGTGCTTTGAAGGTGCCTTTGACGCCTTGGCCTACCACGAGCTGCACAAGAGGCCCAACTGTTTTTACATCTCGCTCTCAGGACATATCGATGACCTAAAGTTGGAACAACTTTTTCAATGGAAAGCATTGGTCGACCCTAATGACCACCTGCCCCTACTCCTCGGATTTGATTGTGATATGGAGGGCATGCGATATGACCTGAGGCTTTTGTCCGCTTGGATGAACCGGAAATCCAAAGCTGTTTTCATGGAGGTGGTCTGGAAACGCCCCGTTGCGGAAATCCGGCTGAACTACCGCTCCGGGGGACACGGGCAGATGGAAAGGGACAGTGAACGTCTCAATACCCGGATAGCTGAGAGGTTCCAGGGGCATCCAAAGGGTACGAAAAAGGCCCTTTGCTTCAAGGACAAGGTGATTTGGGAAATGGACCTTCAGCAGATTCTGGATATGGGCGACAACACCTTGATATCCCGTGCCTATTGGAAAACGGCGATGCATGCCTTAAGCAGGCTTTACACGGGCAACAAGATCCATATGGCAAAACCAAAGATGGGAAAGGATTGGAATGATGAACTCATCATGGTAAAAAAAAAGTCCGTTCGTTGGCCCCGGAAAAAATCAAAAAGGTGGAGCAAGGGATGGGAAGCGAACAAATAACACGAAAAAATGCACGATAGAAACCGGGGCTACATGGGGATGTACCTCTCGGCCTTTTATTTTACCCTGGTACTCTTTATGGAAAATTATGCCCTATACGTGTACTATTTCGGCAATCGATGGCTAGCTGATCGTGCCTACGTCTTTGTGCTCCGCAGCGGATTGCCGATATCGGGAATGGAATCACGTTGGATTCTTTGTGGGCTGCTTTTTGGTGGTATCATGATGTACCGACCGAAAAAGAAAAAAGGACTGCACAAAAAGAGGATTGTTATGGGCCTTGTGCTAAGTACGGCATTTTTGCTCATGCCCGTTTGGTTCCCTGCCAAGAGCCCGGGGTGGATGTTGCTTTCGATGGCCGGTTATGGGCTCTCCTATTTTGGGCTGATGACCTATGGGATGCTACTTTTTGCGCTTTTCAACTTTAGCAACCCGGCCGAGGAAGACCCCTTCAACGATAGCAATGAGACGTTTTTACAAATGGAGGAACGCCTGGATACCGAATATTCGGCCAACATTCCCTATACCTATGTCCATAAGGGCAAAAAGCGAAAGGGTTGGCTCAATTTTGTAAACCTTTTCAGGGCCCTTTTGGTCATCGGCACCCCTGGCAGCGGAAAGTCGTTTTCGGTCATCGAGGAGATCATGGGGCAGTTCATTTTCAAAAAATATGCCATGGTCATCTATGATTTCAAGTTCAATGCGTTGACCAAAAAAGCATACGGATACCTCCAAGAGGCCAAGGCGAAGTTGGGAAAGCCGGAGGCACGGGAACTGCCAAAAATGTACTTCATCTGTTTTGACGATATCCGAAGAACCCACCGCAACAATCCCATCGACCCCTATGGGCTGATCAACCAGTCGGATGCCATAGATACGGCGGTTACCTTGATGAAAAACCTGAATCCGGAATGGATTAAGAAACAGGACTATTTTTCACGCAGTGCCATCAGTTTTACCAGCGGTTGCATATGGTATTTAAAGAAAAAAGCGGAAGAAACCGGACTGTACCTATGCACTCCTGGACATTTGGCCCTTTTGACGACCGTAAAGATCGATGTGCTGATGGAAATCATGATGCAGGATGTGGAAGTACGTCAGATACTGGTGCCCTTTAGGGATGCCCTTGAAAAAAAGGCCATGGACCAATTGGCGGGGCAGACCAGTACGGTACAGATAAGCTTGTCAAGTATTGCCACCAAGGAAATCTTCTATGTGATGTCGGGCAACGATTTCAATTTGGAGGTCAATGACCCCCAACATCCCAAAATCATCTCATTGCAGAACAATCCGGGGCGCAAAGAGGTTTATTCCGCCCCTCTGAGCCTTTACATGAACACCATTCTCAAGCGGATAAACCGACCGGGGAAAAGGCATATGGCGCTCATTATCGATGAGCTTCCTACAATTTTTATCATGTTGCTGCGTACGATCATCGACACGGGAAGGGAAAACAAGATTGCCACGGTGCTCGGGATACAGAGCGTGGGGCAGCTCATTTTGGATTATGGCAGGGAACTGGCCGATGTCATCTACGACAATTGCGCGAATATCATTTGCGGGGCAGCGAAAGGGGAAACTGCCAAAAGGCTGAGCGAACTTTTCGGGAAAATCCACCAGGAGAAGGTATCCACTAATACCAATAGTAGCGATACCAGCACCAATCTGAGCACCCAGATGATGGAATTGCTCCCAAAAAGCAAGATTGCGGCCATGTCCACGGGATATTTTGCAGGCTTGACGGCGGACACCTTCGAGGACCAGATCACCGAGAAAAAATGCTATGGGCTGTTACGTCCCGATATTTCCGCCAAGGAGCGCGCCATAGCCCATGAACTTCCGATAGTGAAGGACTTTAAGCCCGACGATTTCAAAGACCAGCGGGAAGAGTATATGCGATTGGTCCATGAACTTGATCTTCTGGAAGGGGTTCTACCTCTTTTCCAAAAGGAGGTGGGGTATCTGGAGTTTTACGGGCCGCTATTGGATAAGGTAGCCAAAGTGCGGTTTCAAAAGGGTACCCAACGTACGTTGTTCAAGGACCTGGTGAAGCGCTTAAAGCTCTTTGATTACAGACAAGGGTTCGGGGAGGTTATGGACCGGGAAAACAAAAAAGGGGCTTTGCGGAGGCTCTATGTCGAGATCATAGCGGAATTTTTGGTCCGCTGTGAAATGGACCGAGTGGCGCAGGAGGTGTTCGACCGTATCGTGGACGAGGTGGATGCACTGGTGAAGATGGAATACAAGGGCGTTACGGGCACGCAACTCGAAACGGCCATATTTGATGAAAAGAAAATAAATGGTGAAATTGCAAGATCAATGAATCGGTCAAAGACCGAGGTTGGTGCTTTTTACGATCATTGGGGAAAGGGACTCGATACGAAGACCGCTGCAATGATCGATGAATTAAAGGATGATTTTGAGAACGAAAATGGGGAAGGTTTTTGTAGCTTTCCCGTAGAAAACATGGAGTAATGGACATCGAATCGATTATCAATTTGGATTCCAATGATTTGGGATATATAGGCGAACGGCTTAAGGAGATTCGCAAGGAACTCATGGAAATGGATGATATCCAGGACAAGCGGTTCAGTGAGTTTTCCCTGACCAAATTGAGCGAACGTCTGAACATGGCACGATCCACTCTGGCCAATGTGGAGCGAGGTTCCTCCATGGTCAATTCCATCAAGATCATTCTTTACTTCTACAGCCTTGGGTACAATCCTATTTGGATACTCTTGCCTGACAACGAGTTCGTCACCAAGCGAAACCTTGGGGAGAACATGGTATACAAGGAGGACATCCAGGAAAAGTACCGCGACCTCGAACAAAAGGTGACCGATGCCCTTGGGGAATTCAAGAAATCCCTTTGAGCAATTCTTTCCGTTTTTGCATTTTCCCACATACTTGAACTCCTTATGGGCACGATAGGTCCCTAAGGCAATACGGGCGTAAAAGCCCAGTAGGGAAATCCGGGAAAATCGATGGCCATTTGGGCATTGGACTATGCCTTTTTTTAGAGGCTACCGGGGCATATATAGCACTATGGATAGTATTGAATATTGCTATAATCATTGCTATCAATAGGTATAGCTATACTCATATATAGCGATAATCAATTCATCATTTGACCATGGCATGATTGCACCCTATGGCCATAGTGTTATTTCTTCAAATGGTAGAATATCCATGGCATCATATGGTCATATGGTACCCTGGTCAATTAATTTTATTTTTATGGAAACAAAAATTATTTCTTGTGCCGGTGAAAAAGGCGGTTGTGGAAAGACCACAATGAACATTATCCTGGCGACCAATCTCTCAAAATCCTACGGAAAAAAAGTGGTCCTTATCGATATGGACGACCCACAGTACTCCGTGTTCAAAAAAAGGGAACGTGACCTGCAAAGGGTTTCCCCAGGGAAGAGGGAGGATTTGGAGTTGTATCCTGTGCTGCGTTCCAATGTGGGGACTTTGGACCAATGGATACGAAAGTATTACGGAAAGGTGGACTACATCATCATCGACTTTCCCGGAAACCTCAACGAGGAAATGGTACAGGGGCTATTGTACATCGAGCACTTGTTCATCCCGTTTTTCCTCGATGAACTGGAAATTGACAGTACGGCCATGTTCTATAAGACCTTGGAGGCGAATTTCCTCCATAACGAAGATCGGGTGTTACGGTCGCTCAATCTATTTTTCAACCGATATGAACTGGTGAAGACCAACAAGTTCAATGCCGTTAGGAATACCTTTGAACGGGCCGGCATGCCTATCATGGAGGAGGTGGTCATGGACCGTACCGTGTATCGGGAGCGCTACAGAAACACACTTTACCCCATACCGGAGGGAAAGGAGAACAGTGAAATGGGGATACGAAAATTTATAGAGCAGGTAATCAAAATTTCAAAAGACTAAACTATGGGAAAGAAAATAGACGTCCAAAAACTACTGGATTCTGCAGTACTGGACAATGTGGATACCGGTCAGGAAACCAGGGAATTAAAAGCGCAACGCAATACAAAGCTGTCCGGCAGCGTTGAGAATGATGGTAAGAAAGGTAGCCCGGCCCTGACAAAAGGAAAGGGGTACACTGCCAACACCTTTAGTGGAAAAGCAAACGCTACCAGCCTATCGAAACTAAGCGCTGGTGAACGGAAAAAAATAGAAGCATTTATGGCCCTTATGGAAAGCGATAACTATCCGGACAGGAAAGAGCAATTTATTTTTAGGCTCAGTAAGGCCTGTTTTTTGGATTACGAAAAACTGACCAGTGCCTTTAACTACAAAATGGGAGAAAAGGCATCCAGGAACGACATCATGCGCAAGGTGCTCGAACACTTTCATACCCAGTACATACCACAACTGTTAAAAACCTTGGAGCGGATTTGAACTTAGCATGGGATCATATGGTATATATTGTTATCGGCACCCTGTGCCTGATATGGTATGTGGTGGTTTTTCGGATACTTCGTAAGGACCGCAAAAAAAATCTTTCGGGAAATAAGTCATTTGTGCAAAATATGAATATATTTGCTAAAAATGAATCGTATCAAAATGTAGACATGGACCAATTACTCAACCAAGTCAATGAAAATGAAACCAGCTCAGAGCTGTTGGATATTTTCAATGCGTCCGATACCGATGAACACAAACAATCCTTAATTCCGAAAGAAAATGAAAAACTCAAGGTCATCAAAAAAACCGATGATCCCCCGGAAGGGGATCCCAAGGACACGGGCTAAATATCTTCTGCCCTTGACAGTCCTATTGTTTTGCCACACCCTAGGTCTGGCCCAGATAGAGGAACTGGTCAACCAGGTCGATGCAGCCGAGCAAGGGGCTGAGCGCATCAGCAACAGTATTTTCAGAATTGTCAAATATTGCGCCGGGACGCTGACCGTTATCTCGGGACTCGCTTTTTTGATCATCCGCGAACAGAACCAGGATATGGCCAGAAAAGTGGGCAACTTGGTCCTAGGGCTATTGATCTTTTGGGTACTTTCAGCGATGGCGGATAATTTGGCCCAATGACCATGGAAAACCATACGGTCAAAATACCAAAGGCCCTACAGAAGGATGTCTTCTTTTTCGGGCTCAGAGCCAAATATGTGGACCAGGCCTTCAAAGGTTCCTTTCTTTCCTTGGCCATGGGCCTGGTCATCAGTGGCATCCTCCCTACCCTTCTGAGCATGCTCCTGTCATTTGCCGTGGCCGTACTCTACACGGGCCTGATGTTGTACTACTCCAAGGCTTATGGGAGCAATGGCTTTATCAAATCCCGGGCGGACCGATCTAGACCGGATAGTATCAAGGGACATGTGAACAAAAAAAAGTTGTTGGTATGGCGAAGAAAATGACCCTTATGGACGCCTTCCCCATTTATGGCTATGAGTACCCGATATTGGTCTCAAAGGAGTGTGGTTGTATGGGGATACCCTTGCAATTGAAGCTTCCCGAAGTATATACCCTTGATGAAGGGGACTATCTGGCATTGAACCGTTTGGTATCCGGTATCATCGAGATCATGGGGGAAAATTGCCTTATCCATAAACAGGACCTGTTTTTTGGCGAGTACTATACCATGGACCGGGAACGTTTGGGGCGCGATTTCTTTGAGGCCGAGGACGAATGGTATTTTCGGGATAGGCCCTATTTGGAGCACCGTTGTTTTCTGACCATCCATAAGGTGCCAAAAAATTACATCAACAGGACCCCACAAGGGGCCAATCAGTATTTGCGCAAGGACAGAAAGTACTTTTTCAATAATCATGTTCCCCAAGAATATCTGGATACCGAGATCGCGTCCGACTTTGAGTCCAAGGTCCGGGCGGTGAACGACCTTATCAACGAGTCGGAGCTGATGCAATCCCGAATTTTGGATTTTGAGTCCCTGTTCGGCGAAGGCGGGTATTATGACGCTTACTTGGAGGCCAGTTTTAGTCAAGGGATGGGAAGGGACCTTGATTTTAGTGACCAAAAACTGTATATCGGGGACAAACGCGCCCAGTTTTTCACTTTAGAAAACTTGGACCAGTTTTTTAAGGAGGACATGGCCCAGCATGAATATTTTGGAAAGTACTGCGTCGGGGAGAACCTTTTCCCAGTGGGCAACCTTTTCTCCTTGGGGTTCAAGATTCCGCAGGAGCATATCATCAACCAATACATCTACATCCCCGAAAAGGAGAAGGCCATGTCTCGGTTACGGGCCAAGGCAAGACGCTTGGACAAGTATGCCCGCAATACTAAGGGTGATAAGAACAGCACTTATAGGGACCAGATATACGAGTTCCAGCACCAAATATTGAACGACCACAAAGAACTGGTCTACTACCATTTGAACGTCATGGGCATGACTACTTCGGACAAGGGTTTCGGGGCCATGTGCAATAGGATCAGGTCCAGTTTCAAAAAATTGGGAATAAACGTCAAGGAAAACACAGTGGACCGAAAAAACCTGTTTTTAGGGGGATTAATGGGCAATGGCATCGGAACCAGCATGGAAATGTACAGCCCCCTATCCTCTGAAATGGCGGCCAGTCTATGGTATTTTGAGGGAGGGTACAAAAACCCTTTACATGGTGCACATGGACTCCGTATGGTGGACAGGACTTCTGGAAAACCGCTGTTGGTAAGCATCTACAAAGAACCTGAACGCATGGATTGGATATTTAACCGAGGGATGTTGGTCGCTTCCGGTTCGGGAGGGGGAAAGACCTTTTTTGCAAACAGCTATTTATTTTCAGAATACAGGGGAGGTGCCGATATCGTCATCTTGGAAAATGGAAATTCCTATGATAAGTTACTGGCCGTTCTTGACGGTGTGGTCGTTGAAAATGACGATGAGCGCCCGTTCACCTTCAACCCCTTCGCCCTGGATAGCTACGATACCGTGGTTAAAAATGGAAAGAGGGCACTTTCGGAGCATAAGTTGACGCAATTGATTGCCTTGGTACACCTATTGACCACCCATCATGGGGAAGCAGCAGAAAGCAAGGTCAGTGATGGGGTTTCGCAGACGCTCATAGAATTGATGGTCCAGGGATATTATGATGAAAATTTGGGCCAAGAAGCCCCAGATTTTTCCTTTAACGGGTTTTACGACCATGTAAGGGAACGCCTGCCCAAAGTCATAAAGGAAAAAGGCATCCGAAGAACGGTGTTTGACCTAAATGTATTTTTGTTGCTCTTGGGGAAATATGCACATGGAGGGGCCCGCGCTTATTTATTGAACAGCGATGACAATCGGATATCACGCCTAAGCCAAGAGCGTCTCATCTATCTCAAATTGGGCAATCTGATTGACAACGAACAATTGTTCCCCATTATCGCTTTTTTGATGATAGATGTTTTCAACAAAAAGCTAAAGGACCCTCAAAAATTGGCGGTGAACAAGATACTGAACGTAGACGAGGCATGGAACCTGTTCGACAACCCCATTATGGCCAATTACCTGAATGCCCAATCCAGAATGGCGAGGAAGTTCGGAGGACAGCCCATCTTTATATCACAGAAGGTGGACGATTTTGTGAAATCCAAATACATCGGAAACACCATTGTGGTAAACAGCCACATCAAGGTGCTTTTGGATCTGAGCGAGTTCAGCAATTCCTTTGACGGTATTCGCAGCATGTTGGGCCTTAACAAAAAACAACAGCAAGCCATCTTGTCCCTGAACCGAGACCTACCGAAGGGAAGAAAGTTGAGGGAGATGGCCATTTGTTGGAAGGACAGGGTCAAGGTCTTTGGCCTAGAGACCTCACTGCCCACCAAATGTATTTTTGAGACCAATCCCTATGAAAAGGCCAAGATAGCCGAATTGCATGAACAACATGGAAAGGATTGGCAACACACCGCAAAAGCCTATGAACGGATAAATAACCATAACCATGAAAAACTATAGGATACTATTCTTCTGCACTTGCATTTTTCCGGTCTTGGCTTTTTGCCAGATACCGGTAACGGATGCCGCTGCAAATTCCCAATTGGTCATTCTGAACAAGAACATTTTGGCCATGAACTCGCAGCTATCGACCTTGAACTCCAACATGGCGACTTTGCTCAAACTAATGGAGCGCAATACGATGGCCAACAGCAATTCCTCGCAATTGCACTCCCAAGAGGTTGCCGCGAAAAGGACGCCCGCCAGTTATGTATTGGGCTCCCCTGAAATTGCGGAGCTGTCAGCCCTGAAGGACAAGGTGTTGGAGGCGTACAAGGGTTCCCGAAAAAGTTTGGACACCTTCAGCTATTTGCAGGCAACGGAAAAAAAGGAAGCGATGGAGTTTTTGGCCCAAGTCGTACTCCAAGTATCCACTTTGGTGGCCCAGGGAACAAAGGTATCCTCCACCCCTGAGCTTATGGATTCGGCAGACCGTTTGTCCGCCCTGTCCACGATCAATGAAAAGATGTCCAAAGTATTGGAGGAGGTCATTTCGTTGAACAATGCACTTGTCCAGAAAAATGAGCATCGCAAGGCGATGTATTCCATGATAAAAATTGATTGAATGTACTTGGTAAGAACAGAAACGGGATTTAGGGGTGTGGTCAACACCATTTTCGACCAATATGTGGATGATGCTTTCAATTCACTTGGCCCCACTTTGGGCATCGGTTTCCAGGTGGCCAAGATTGGTCTGATCATATTTGCATTGACCCATTATTCATCAGATGATAGGGCCGATGTGCTCAAGGCATTGAAATGGTTTCCGCTCATGTTCATCCTTTGGAATTACCGTGAATTTGCCTATTCCATATTCGAGTTTTATGACAATTTGGGAAAGGCTTTTATAGGGACCCAGCATAATTGGGATTCCATTGGTGAACGAGTGGCCCTGGCACAAATTGACGTGGCCGCAAAGAACGGTCTCAGTTGGAACCTATTGGACATGGACATCGATGCATTACAGTCAATCATGTTGGTGGGAATGGCCAGTTCGGTAACGACCTTTGCCCATATCATATCGACTTTGATATTCGTCGGGATAAAGGCCCTTTCCATAATTTACCTGTTCATCATCATCATTTTCGGCCCCATTAATATCGGACTTTCCTTTATACCGGCCTTTTCCAATATGTGGAGGGCATGGTTGCAAAAGTTCATGAGCGTATGTCTTTGGATCCCTATGCTCTATGTGGTGGACCTTTTCATGGTGAACCTAGTGGACAAGCTCGTGGAACATTTGATCAATACGGCGGCAAAGGACATTGCATTGATATTGACCTCATCGCTACTCATCCTGATGACCTCGTTCTTTTACATCAAGGCCCCTACCCTTGCCAATTTTGTGGTCCAGGGCATGAACATATCGGGTTCAGGCATCGTTTCCAAACCAAAACATTATGGAAAAAAGGCGGTCCAAACGGCCATGGATGTAAAGACCGGTGGGGCGAGCAAGGGGGTACGCACTTTAATACAATGATAGTATGAAAGGAAAGTATGTCATTTTCAACGATTTGGAAAAAAGCCGCAAACAGAACCGCAGCATCATTTACCTGTGTCTTTGTTTGGTGGTGCTGAGCTTTGGTGTGGCATTGCTCTATGTAAACAGGGCCAACCATTTGGCCCGGAACAACGCTTATGTCTTACATGCAGGACAACGGCTGTCGCTCGAACCGTTACGCGATAGGCAGCGAAATCTAGAGATATTGTGCGAAGGGCATATCCGTAATTTTCATGAGCTGTTCTTTTCCTTGGAGCCCGACCTACAATTGATCAAGCGAAACATTGAGGAAAAAGCGCTTTTTATGACAGATAATTCTGGTAAACGGCTTTATAGTCGTTTGGTCGAAAAAAGGTATTTCCACGACGTGGTAATGCGCGATTATCGCTACATTGTTGAGTCCGATTCCATTGAGGTGGATTATGCAAGCTACCCCTTTCATTTTACCTTCTATGGGAAACAGGCAATTGAAAAGGGCAGGTTCACCACCTACAGGAACTTGACGACCAGTGGTTACCTGAAAGAGGTAGGCACGACCCCCAACAATTTGAACGGTATTAAGATCTTGGATTTTAAAGTACTGGATAATTCAGATATACGGGACCAATGAAAATAGGGAACACAAAAAACATACAGGCATTCAAAAGATGGGTGGTACGGTATCGAAATTTTGCCATTGCCTTGCCCATAGCATTGATATTGACCAGTTTCTTTGTGGTGGAGAACGTAAAAAAGTTCAATGGCTCCAATGACCGGGAACAAGTACGGGAAAATGGGCTAAACCTTGAGCTTCCCGGAAAACAACCTGATTTGGACGTCAAGGAAAATACCGGCCTACGTACCGTCCAACAGAACAGCGAAGCCACAGAGAATACCCTGCCCCCTGGACCATCAATGGAAGATGAAAAAAAATCCGAAAAGGATTCCCTTCAGGAAATCGTAAAGCAGTTGGAGGCACTTTCCTTGGACATCCCCAAGAAATTAGATGGCAACCCAAATTCCCCGTCAACCCAGCGGACAAGTACGATGACGAAGGTAAAGGAGCCCTTGAATGACGAGGAACAAAAACAACGCATGGTGGAGCAGCGTTTGGCCTATCGGGAAATGCTGCAGGAAGGCAAGGAAAAGATTGTGGGCAGTACGGGGAATACTCCTTCAAGAAATGGCAATATGGCCGATGAGACCAATACATCCGGTGTTTTTAGAGCGGCAGTGTACCGAGACCAGTTCATCCTCCCTGGAGACAATGTGGAGCTCATCCTTCTGGAGGACATGGTGCTCGGGGGAAAGTTCTTCAGGAAAAACACATTTGTGTATGCACTGGCCTCGATACAGGGGAACCGTGTGCTCTTGGATATCGATAATATCAATCACGTCCAGGTTCAGGTAACGGTCAAGGATTACCGTGATGGACGGGAAGGGATTTACAATAAAAGGGCGGGTGAACTTTGGCGTGAGTTCAGTGCTGAAGTAAGCAACGATGCCATTGAAAGGGCCTCCAATTCGGTTGTCAATGACTCCGGGGGACTCGTCCGTGATATGGTCAGTGAGGTTGGGACCTTATTACGAAGCAAAAGGCTCAAACAACGGGACCGGATTTTGCTGGTTAACGACCACGAAGTATTGCTTTTGATGGAATGAAACGATTTTGTATACATACTATGCTATTCTTTGGTGCGGCCCTTTGTGCGTACGGGCAGGTGGATACCATCCAGGTGGCAAGGGACTATAAGACTATGTTGGTTTTTCCAAGTCCCTATGATTTTGCCGTGAATGGCAAGGAGCTCAATTTTTTAGAGTCCTTTCCGCTGGGAAGTAATTCACCAACTGCGCGTAACATAGTTCTATTGATATACAATGATGTAGCCCCAGATAAGAATGATTACACGAATTATACGGTGTACACCAAGGACGGACTTGCCTACGATTTTATCTTGGAACTGGTGGACATTCCAGAGAAAAAGCGATGGTCCATAACCTTACCCATGGCCGATAACAAAAACCAGATGGTTCGTAGCGCAATGGTAAGGCAATCACAGGAAAATGGCTTCGATGAACCAATGCGAACAATGGAGAACGTGGACGCTCCAAGGCATAACTTCAGTACTTCAAGCCAAATCGGGGAATTGGGAAATGAGGGGAACAAAAAGGATGAGGAGGTTTCACAGCCCGTTACCATGGAACTTTACCAAAAGGATAAAAAGGAGTACATCCGTAGGCGCTGTTTTTACAACCAGTTCAATAAACCCAAGGTGGCGAGATTGTTCGATAGGTCGGGCAGGGTATTCCTCTGGCTGAACGGGGTGTACTACGATAACAATGAAATCTATCTTCAGTTCCGTATCGAGAACAAAGAACCCATTGATTACGACCTCAACTTTTTAAAATTCAGTATTGCCACCAATTACCGCAACAGTTCAAGCAACCAAAAACTGGACCATCGGCCCTTGTTTCAATATAAGGTCCCAAAGCGAATACAGGGCAATTCTGAAAATCACTTTATCGTCGTATTTGAAAAATTTACACTGGACCGCAAAAAAGTATTGGTGGTCGATATGGATGAGGACAAGGGGAACAGGAACCTTTCCCTGCCCATTGACCACTACTTGATCAATAAACCCCTAAGCTTTTAGCCTATGATAAAACGATTACGCTGCCCTATTTTTTTGATTTTGGTGTTGGCCGGTGTTTCGCTACAGGCCCAAATGCGTGGAAACCTGGCCTCTTCAGTTGGGGTCAGTGGAGGATACGTAGAGGATGGTTTTGGGGTGATGGGAACCTTCAACTTCCATCCGAATCGGTTCAAGTATTTTCAGATAAGTGTTCTGGCGGCTTTTGCTGAGGATGGCCCTACAGACATTCCCTATAACATATTTACCATACAGCCTGGGCTCTACTACAGGGTCTATATATCACCCCGTAGAGGTTTCAGCCTTTTTTTGGGCGGGGGCGGCCTGTTCGGTTATGAGGTTATCAATAATGGAAGCAACGAGCTTCCCACTGGAGCATTGATCGATGCCAGGAGCCAGTTTATTTATGGGGGCTATCTGGGTGCAGAGGCTGAGTTTGCATTGAGCAACGATTTTTCGCTTTTGGTCAAGGCCAATGAATATTATCACGTCAATTCCGATGTTGGGAACTTTTATCCCTATGCTGGATTGGGATTTCGCTATTTTTTGTTTTGAGAATTTATAGGAAACACTATGAGAACACACACCCCACGCTACATAGTATCCGCTACAGTACTGTGTCTGATTTTATTTTTTGCATGTAGTAAGGATTTTGAAAATATCATCGAAGACTCCTTCGATTTTTCCTTTTCGGGAACCAATGAAGAGGACATCTTCATTTTTGAGGCTTCCAAGACCGACTTTTCCCTTGAACCGGAACGCATGGTGTCCGACGTTACCTATTTTATGCGCTACGATGTAATCAACGGAAAAGGCTATTATCTGAGGAGCACAAACGATACGATACGGGAAAACGATACGATCCCCCTTACCGATTTCGATATGAGTCTGAACTATATGGCCATTGATACAGGTGCCCATAAAGTAAAGGTATATGCGTGGGATTCGAATCAACTGGCCAAGGAATTGGAGCTTACCTACAATACGAGCTTTGCCAGTTTCAGCTTTGTATTGACCAAAGGTTCGGATGTCCTTATCATTAATAGCAAAAATCCCATCAATGCCACGCTGATACGGGACAAAGAGACTGTCGGACCGCAAGGCGACGGTAATGGGGATTTCAAAATCACCTATCAATTGGAAAATGGCACAGGGCTTTTATATGTTGGGGATACCGCCCACGAGCCGGGCAAGGAGTTCCTTTTGCCAAAGGGGGTGACCGAGTTTGGCTATCAGCCTGAGACCTTGGGTGAGCACCGTTTGAGCATGACTGCAGTAGCCCCTGACGGGGCCAAGATAACCAGGGAACTCTTGTTACCCGTCGGCAATCTGAACTTTAATTTTCGAGCTACTGCAGGGTCTTCCCAAGTGGAATTGAATACCAATTTGGCCGTGAACATCGACTTGCAGACACAGGATGAGGAAAGCGATGTCACCTATGAAATAAGCCATGCCTTTGCTTCAGAGAGTGAGGGCGGAGGAACGGTAAGGGACCAGAATGGCGGGGTCATGGACCCTGGAACGAACAGGCCTATATTACCGGGGAACTATAACTATACCTTCCAAAGTGTGGAGCTTGGCCAGCGCAAAATCTATTTTGATGTCAGGGACAGTAACGGTCAGACAAAACGGGACAGTGTCGAGATAGCCGTAGCCAACATTCCCTTTACCTTTTCGGGAAATTCGGAAAGTAACTCCGTCTTTATCGGGGAACGGACCCAGTTGAACTTCAACATCAAGTCCAATGGGAATACCAGCAATATCGAGTATAATATAGCCTATGAGATATTGGATGGAAATGGTACGCTCAGGAATGAAAGTGGCACGGAGCTCAGGAATTCCACGGATTATCCCGTGAACTTTGGCAATTTCTCCTTGTTCTATAGTCCCGAGACCACGGACACACACAGGATTTCCTTTGTGGTCACGGACAATTTTGGACAGTCTTCCGAACCCGTCATCATTGATCTTGAAATCAAGCAGAATGAATTTGAAGTGACCTTTACGCCATCCAAGACCTCGGAATTCAGTAATATCCCGGTCCCGGGCATCATCAATATCGATGAGGAACCCGAGGGCACCAAGGATTCCTACGAGGCGTTTTTCACTTCCGGCAAGAGCGGTGAGGTAAGCATTAGCGGAAATACCTATGGCCCCGGCGAAAAATTTAATTTGGGTGCGGACACCAACAATATCTTTTATACGGGCTTTGAGCCCGGGGAACACGATCTCGTCTTCAGCGTGGAATCCGGCTCGGGAGTGACTCATGCCACAGATCCCATTACCATCATCTACCAACAGGTCGATTTTTCATTTACAGGAGGTATCCAGAAATCGGATATTTCCATTGGGGAGGTCACCTCGGTCAATTTCAATATTTCGGAAACGGTGGGATCTTCCGACTACACCATGCGGTTCACAATGAACGGGAACGCACTGATAAAGGATACGAATGGGAACACGGTAAGCCCTGGCAACAGTTATGACATTCCCAAGGGGAATTTCAACTGGAGCTTGGAGGGGGTAAGCGAAGGAACGGTATTGATAACCTTTTTCGCCCAAAATGAAACGGGATTGGAGAAACCTGTGGAAATAACGGTCAATGTCAGTCCCAAGGATTACAATTTCACGGCCAATGCAACCGGTCCCGGAGGTTTCATCGGGGAATCCACCACCATCAATTTCAACATCACCGAGTTGGGACTTGGGGGCGACACGTATACAATGTACTATTCCACGGGTAATGCCAATAGCAGTTTTGAATTTGATGGGAACACTTATGGCCCCGGTGAAACGTTCACCGTCCCCATAGGTTCTTTCAATGGGAACTATATCGGCCTCTCGGAAGGTGACCATGATATTGTATTCAATACCAGATCCTCATCCAATGTACCAAAGACAGCTGATGTGAGTTTATCCTATGAACGATACGTGGAACCTTTTGACCTTACCATAAGCCAGGCCCCTGGGGAACGCCTGGAAGGAGATGCGTTCAATATAACAGTAATCACAAATGCCGAGGGGACACATGACCCTACCGTTACCTATGAGATGGCCTTCTCCTTTCGAGGGAATCGTGCAGGATACATCATTTATTCGGGAACTCGTTATGATGAAGGGGAAACCGTTCCCTTAAATTATGGCAGCACCAATATGACCTTTTACCCTGATACCCAGGATAAGTTTTCCATTGATTTTGTGGTGGACAATTCAACGGGCGAGACCCGCAATGGAAGTACCTTTGTGGATACCTTACGAAGACCGGTGGCCTTGGTAAAAGGGGAAAAGCATAATGTGAGCTGTGGCGGATTAAACGGCTGTGATTATCAGGTACGGATATATACCTGCTTTGACATCGGGTGTTCCGAAGCCTATGGCGGGGCTACGCTCGACCGGGTTGAAATCAGGATTTACAATAGAAAGGACAACAGATGGGATACTCGGGTCTTTAATTACAATGAGGCCGTAGGCACTGGTGTGGACCGGTACTTCCTATTGGAAGAAGAGGCCAGGGAGAGTCGTTTGCGATATCTCGACCAAGACTTTGAAGTCAGGGTCAGGGACACTAATAATCAATGGAGTGAAGTCACTTTAGGAAAGATAATAAGGGTGTAACACTGAAAACTGTTAGGTTCTAAGATTGATTTTACTAAGACTAACTACGCTTTAAAACATAAGTAATAATTACGTCTCGATCATCCAAAAAGTCCTCCTCCTGAACCACCAGTCGATTTTGGGTAAATTCGATAATTGTCCAATTATTCCGGTTATCAAATTGGATGATTTCGTTGTTGACGAGCTCATAAGTGTCGCTTTCAACATTCTGAAAGGCTGGTACTTCGCCACAAGAAAGCCCATTTTCGTTAATAGTAAAAACGTCTTTTTCACCTGGCGCCCTATCATTGAAGAAAGTCAAATTGTCTTTTATGCACTGACGGATTTCATTGGTATTGTAAAAGTCGTCATTGACCGCACCATCACCATTGATGTCCACTGCGATATTAGAATTGATAGCCTCATACTCCCATTGCCCGAACAGGGCCTCTACCCTATTATCCATGGCAACGGTGCCATCGTCATCACTACAGGATAAAAGTAGCGCCACAACGAGTAAAGGTAACAGCAGAATTTTTGAAGTTTTCATTACCGTAGGTTTGTGGGGTTTAACATAAAGATAGTGATATCCAAGGAATGCTATTCAAAGAAACCTCTATGATTCAAAATATCAATAAATGGGTTGTTGAGTAGTTAACGCCTTCTGATCACTGATTTACCAAATTATTTTTAAAGAACCCTTTATTTGAACTATTGAACTGCCTAAACAACTCTTTACAAAAAGCGGATTTTGTAAATAGTTCTAGTTTTTTAGTGGATATTTCAGGGAATTTAACCGCAATCATGAAATCTTATCCAAAAGGCATATTGTAAAGAGTTTCGAAAAAGGGAAGCTTAAACAGTTCTCGAAAATGTTGGCCTTAAAATGTCATTAACTATTGATCTAATCAAGGCGTAAAATTAATTTACTTTACGCTTATCTATAAAATGCACATAACATTTTGAGTAATTTAGTACATACTTAACTACAAAAGGGAATGCTCAAAAATTTACTCCTGACATTTTTCATTTTTTTTCATTTTAGTATTCATTCGCAGATTGATACTTTTAAAGTGGTCTCATGGAATATTAGGGATTTTGGCAAAACAAAGAATAGTGATGAACTTGAAGAGATTGCAGAAATCGTTAGGGATACTGATATTCTAGCAATCCAAGAGGTTGTAGCTGGCTATGGGGGCTCCCAAGCTGTGGCAAAATTGACTACTATTCTTAATAGAAAGGGTGCCAAATGGGATTATGTCATCAGCGATCCTACCAATAGTTCTAAGTATGTTACGGAGCGCTATGCTTTTATCTGGAAAACCAAACACATTAAAATAAAAAACCGGGGATGGTTACTTGACGAACTTGATGCCGAAGTAGATAGAGAACCTTTTCTACTTAATTTTTATTTGGGTAAAAAGAAATTCGCAATAATTAATTTCCACTCCAGGCCTTATAATCAAAATCCAGAGAGTGAGATTAAGGCCATTAACGAGTTTGTTATTGATTCTTTACCAACGCCCCTAATAATTGCTGGTGATTTTAACGTAAATGAAAATAGACCAGTTTTCAATTCCTTAAAAGCTAAAGGCTACAAGGCATCTATCACTAACCAAAGAACAACCTTGAAAAAGACTTGTAAGCGAGGGAAGTATTTGAATTACCCAATTGACAATATTTTTTATTCAAGGGATATTAAAAAGATTGATGGGGGAATTCTTGATTTTGTGCGGTTTTGCTACCGACTAGAACAGGCTAGAAAACTGTCTGACCATTTACCTGTTTTTTTAGAGTTCTATTTAGAATAACAATCTAAAACCAATTTAATGGAACAAACCGAATTAATAACTTTGGCCGCAGCGTTGGGAGCTCCCTTACTTGTTTTCATTGGTGGACTTATATCATGGTTTCTCAAAACAAGAAAAGAGGATTTACAAGCAATCGAAGAAAGAGCATTAGAGAGACGTATTGAAACTTACAATACGATACTTCATCCTCTAATTACCATGTTTGCAAATAAATCAAATCAAAAAATGAGAGAGAAGGCCATTTCTGAAATTGGTTCAGTACAATATCGAAAAGCGGGCTTCAATCTAATTACTTTTGGTTCTGATAATATGGTAAATGCTTACAATAGTATGATGCAAGCCTTTTATAAAGGAGAATCTGAAAATGAACCTAAAGAAACAATGAGAAAATTTGCAATCTTTCTGTTGAGTATTAGAAAAGACTTGTATAATAAAAACACTAAACTGAAAGAATGGGATATGCTTAAATTTATGATTACCGATATTGAGAAATTCATTGGGGAATAAAATTTATTTCCACATCAATCAATACCGCAAGAATTCTTTCATTTTACAATTTTGATATCAAAATCCAAAAAAGCCCTTTTTGTCTTTGCCTTCTTTTTTGAGCGCTCTTAGTTCAAATATAAAAGTGGCGTCTAATCCTGATATTGATTTATTGACTTTAGATAGGTTCATTTTTAATTCTTCATCTATTCGTTGAATTTTATCTGTCAGGAGTTTTATTTGGTTATCCTTAAGCACTTTCTTTAATTGCTCATTGGTAGTTTCCGTAACCTCGTTTATGGCTTCTTTGCTTATTTCCAAAGTGTCAGAAATCGTTTTTTCCCCATCTGCGGCTATTTGTTTGATTTTTCCATTTGTTATAGCCTCTGCGGATGATAGTGCATCTTCAATTTCGACTTTAATATCCTTTAAACTCTTTTCATAGTTAGAGACTAGCATCTTTATTTTTCCGTAAATTTTTTCCAACTCCTCGTTACTGCTTTCCAAAAGCGGTTTTAATTCTTTGTTCTTGGTGATATTGAGTTTGGTTTTTTCCATTAGTTTTTCCAGCAAATCGTTATTGGTCTTCAATAACTGGGTAAGCGAATGGTAATCTGTACTTATGAACGTTGTGAGTTCGTTGAATTTTTTGGTGCTATTTTCATTAAAATCACTCGCTTTTTGCTCTAGTTTTTTTAATATCGTATTCGATTCTTCGCAATGAAGGGTCATGTTTGATTCTACCAATTGAATGCTATGGGTAAAAGAGGAATTGATTTTACGTAGTTCGCCTGAAATATAATTATGGTTATTCTGTTTATAGGAATCTAGATTCTTCATTAGCAGATATAGAACCACGAGGTGCGTGATGAGTAATAAGATGATAATATAAATCATTTTCTATTGAGTTATTTTTATTGCCAATTTGGTTTTTAATATCCATTTTCCGTCGTCAAGAATCATTTCGCCATCCCTACCATTTTGAGATATTTTAGTACCATTTCTGTCAAAGTCTTCACTTTTTAAATCACAAATCGGTAATAGCAGAATATCATAACTCTGTATTCCTGCTAACATCATATCTGAATATTCATAGAGTAATTGAAAAGTAGCGCACGTTTTGTTTTTTGGGTCTAAAGTGAGTTTGATGGCACTATCACGTTCCTTCTCTTTTGATTTTTTATCGTCATAAAGTATGCCTTGCGTATCTGCATAAGGAAAGTATAATTGACTGTTTTCCGCAATCATTTTCTCAATTGCCATTACAATAGATTCCCTTAGGTTTTGGACATCCATTTCAAGGTCACTTTTAGAAATGACGTTAGGCATTTCGTCATAGAACCTTTTTTTGAGCGTCAACACTTTAGACCGTATTTCTTCCTCTGAAATAATAGATGATGCATATTTAAGCACAAAATTCTCGATGTCTAATTGTCGTCCAAACTGTTGCCTTGCAGAATGCTTGTCCAATATTTGTGCTAGCTTTTGACCTATTTGGATTTCATGTTTTTTTATCAAGGGAGACACAAATTGTTCAAGCTCATGTATTTCTTTAAATTGTTGTGATTTACTTTTTTCAGAAATAACCAGCTCATAAGATTTGAGCGCATCAATTTGGGTCACTACACAATCTGGATGATGATTTGTAGCGAAATGGGCTTGTAGTTTTTTAAAAGCTTGTGAAACATAATCAGATACTTCTAAAGGGGTAAGGGAAGTAATTGGAACGGATGCTTGCTCTTTTTCAAGAATTACATCACTTTCTTGAACATTAGTTTTCTTAGTTCTATTTCTTAACCATAGTGTGCCTAGAAGCAGATTTGTAAGCAAGCTTATTGCCAATAAGACAAGTAGCAAGATGTTGTTGTTTTTTAATATGGAATCAGAATCTTTTACTAATTCATTTTTACTTTGCTGATAAGTTTTAAACTTATTCTCTATAGAGGTATCATGCTTTTTAAGCCATGTATTTTTGGGAATGATTATTTCAAATTTTTCCTGTGAAGTCTTTATAAATCCTTCCACTCGGTTAGTTAATTTTATATAAAGCGAATCTTCTGCCTTATCCTTTAGAATATTTTGGAGGTACATTTCGCTTTTTACAATCTCGTTGGTTTCGTTTACAAAAACGGATTTTGTACTAAGATTTTTTTTTAAAAAGCTTTTCCTTAGTTTAACAAATTCATCAATATATTTTCGAATTGCGCTATCATTTTTACTGGAGCCTTTTATCTTCGATTTCATTTCACCCAACTTTATCCCTTTTAATTTGGGAGCTTCATTTGGCTTTGATTCATAAGCTCTATCGGTAAGTACTAAATCAACACTTCTGTAGGCAACACTATCAAAGAGTGTATTCAACAGGGTCTTGTTCTTCTTTATTACATCAGCTTTGTAATTTTTATAAAGTGAATCTTTAAAAGCTTCAAAACCAGGTTTGACTTCAACAGTAGTCACTTCGGGCTCATTTGAACAACTAATGATGAAAAGGACACCTACAATAGCGATAAAAAAATTGAAAATACCTTTCATGTTTATACGCCTTTAAATTCATTGATTTTTTCAGAAACTATAATTCGTGAAAAGGCATAGAGGTATGACTTTATAGCATCAAAAAATAGGGAATCATTTAACTCGGGTTCTTGCTCTACCTCAATCTTGTGGTTAATTACTTCTCGTATGGTATCACTAATTTTTGATGCATCGGCGAAAAAGTCCCGTAGCTTTTCTGGGTTATAGGATTTTTCCAGACCAAAATTTTTGACGAAATCTGCCTCATGCCATAGTTCATCAAAAAAGAAATCAAAGAAGTTTATTACGTTCTCTGTAATTTCGTTTATGGTTGTATCCGATGATTTGATGAAATTTCCATACTTGAATTTTTTCCTGGCTTGTATATCCGTTTCACGGAACAAATCTTTATTATTACCCACACACAAAAAGTAATTGTCAATATCTGCGGTTGCGTTTTTACGTATATATTCTAAACCTTTTATTCCTCCAATCGCTGTAGATTCTTTAGGGTGGTCCAAAATTTGCAACTCTACTTTAGGAGCTTTTTCTTTCTCAAAGACTTTCTTGATAATCAACGAAACTAATGATGCTACTCCTTTGGGTTTATTTAAATCTGTTAAGCCATTAGTGATTTCTAAAAGCTTTGCTCCGTTACCACTTATTCCGATATAACTGGGGAGTTTGTCTATGTCACTCATTTTTAGAACTTGAAACGAGTGGTAAAAAATGGAACTATTGTGAAGCAGAAAGAGTAGTTTAAATTCGCTGTCCAACATTAACTTTCTGCTGAAAGAATTGTAAGAGAAAAAGTAACTAATTAGATCTGTAGAGAGCAAGCCCTTAGAATTTTTGATATAATCAATAATATCTGTTTTAGTAAACTCTTCTCCGAATTCTGAACGCATGATAGCTTCATATTTAGAGACGAATCCATTATCAAATGGGTTATTTCCACTTCGCGATTCAAATAAGCTGTTACCCGCAAAGCGGAAAGAGGTAGTTAAAGCCGGTTGGTTATTACGAAAGAGTATCAGGTCTGTAGTGCCACCACCTATATCTAAGTTCATATAAACTTCTCCAGCGCCAAATGTTCTATCGTAACTATAGAAAGGAGCCCAAGATTCTGTAATGCTCATGAGCTTTTTACTTCCACTGTATTTGCTGTAATAGTTATCATATAATTTTTCCCAAATGCCATTGAATACAGAAGATTGGTTACTACCCATGCTTAAAGGTTTAAACCAGAGTACATCTGCCGCTGCAGGATTAAAGCCTTCACTCAAAAGCTTATTCCGTCCCAACCAAATTAGTTGCTCAATAAACGCTTTTAATTTGTTCTGAGCCGCAACGTTAGTGCCATCAGTAACACCCCACTTAATATTGGAATGGGTAAAATCAAAATCTCTACGCAGTTGATTTTGGCCAAATCCAAAAGGGATGTTTACGTTAGATAGTAAAGAGATACTATTAGTAACTTCCGGATTCGTATCATTGTCAATATTGATAATGGAACGTATAGGGAATTTAAAGAAGGAATCTTTCCCCACCAACGTAGGTAAAAATTCCGCTATCTGAGTTGCACCATAAATTGCCTTAACATTTTTTAAATCATATGTTTTGAGTCTTTCAAAATTTTCTTTGGGCGCATTGAGCATTACCAAATCTGGCTGGGCAGTACTTTTTTTACCTTTGTAAGTGGATAGGTGCTCAGGTATATTTCCTGTTTTGAAAGCTACAAAACTATTGCTGGTGCCAATGTCAAAGGCAATTACAGGTTTACCATCCATTAACTGAATAGGTTCCCCCATAATCGGAATCAAGACACCTTTTGATGTTTCGTTTATGTCTAAAAATTTAACAACAACATGTACGGCATCAAATGTGACATCAATTTCTGTATCTGCTATAGCTTCGCCTTGCTTATTGGTTTTAATATTGGTCAACTCTAAATAATTAGAAACACAAGGGTAACTTTCTTCTTTTCTGGTTCTTGAAATTAAACTTGAAGTAACTTTGGTGTGCTGTGGTGCAGCGGTATCTTCCCTGAAAAATTGGTAGGCTATCTCTTCGCCCATCATATGATAAGACAGCACTTTATAGCGGTCATTAAAACGGGAGTCTGCAACTTTAAAAAAGGGATAAACACCAAAGGCCATTGACGATTTTAAAATAGCGCCGTAATCATCGTTATCGATTGTATCTGGACTTACTAAATCGTAAGTTCTTTCAAAAGTGACTACACCTCGCCCGTTGTCAGCAGCTACCGGAATATCTAACCGTACGACAATGGCACCTAGTTTTAGCTTAGTAATAGAAAGCTGTTCTCTTAAATCAGTAATGGTAAAGTAGTTGAAATACTCAGGCATAACTGGAAGGAGAATGTTCTGTACATCACCATCTGGCAACCAAAATTTAGTAGTATTGACGGCATAATCTAACTGAATCAAATGCTTGGAAAGTACATCATTCCTAGTAATCCAAGGATATGAGATTACCGAACCCGGAAGTTTTCTTTTCTCGATAGGGGAAGAGGTAAGCAGTTCTAGCTCTGGAGTAAATTTATTACTTCCGTAATAGGTCCATCTTTTTTTGTTCAATGCCTTGGCCAATGCCAAAGGATATCGTTTGAGGTTTTTACTGGTTTGAATTACATAATCACTTTTTTTAACGGTAGTTTCTTCTTCTTCAGCATCAAACTTATCGCACATATACGGAATGCTTCCTCCTAAAAAAGAAACCTCATTACGGTCTATTTCTAAATTGGCGTATCCTCTCAGAAATTCTTCACCTCCATTACGCTCAATAGTTTTTATGAAGTTCTTTACTTCATAATTTTCAATGTGCTTTCGATTTATTTTAATGTAATTATAAACTTCTTTGAACGAACCAGAAATGCGACTATTACCTTCAAAAAAGGCATTGATGAATTCTTGAAATTCCTTACCACGTTTGAATAACGGTTCGTTAGTAGTAAAAAAATAGCGATTGTTGTAGTTACTCTTTATGGTCTTTGGCAGTTCATCACCGATGGTAAAAAAACCTGTGTAAGGCGAAGTGCCTGCAACGATAGTATTGTCAAGATAAACTAGGGCAAATTCGTTAAAGGCATTCCCTATTCCGTTAGTTTTAAATCTACTGGCGTTGTTGTAGTTGTTGATGAATATTTTTAGGGTTTCCGCAAAGGTTTTTATGCCGGGGTTATGGCTTTTCAACAATTCGTTTAACTCTTCTTTCTTCCAAATTTCGACTGCGATACGGCCTCTTAATTTCAAGGTTTCATAACTGAATAGAAGTTCGAAAACATCTAAACAGCTTGATATGTAATTGTGATATGTCGTATTGCCAGATAAAGCCGATACATCATTATTCTCGCTCGTGTATGCTTTATTAATGAATGAAAAAGAAGTTTCAAACAAATGCATTTGGGCAAAAGGGGAAGGAATTGAAGTTACCGGCACCTCCAACTTCCCCATATTATCAGTAATATCGGCAATTTTACCTTCGTCATATGGGTTGTTTGCAAATTGCCCCCACCCAGTTTCACTAACGGTCTGTTCTTTTATTAAACTTAACTTATGTGGCATAGCTTCTTTTATTGATTTTGATACTAAAGTGAAAAGCGTTCATCGATTATTTTAGAGATGCCTAGATTTAACATCTCACTTACCATACGCTCTTTGTTACTGTATTGATTCGCGATAAGGTCTTTGCTTATTTTTGAAAATTCCTCATCGTATTTAATGCGGTCTTTAAAGAAAAAATTGGAACTGTCTTTTGCAGGAATTGCCGTAACCAATGTGAATAGTTTTTTCTCGTCTACTATCAGTTTTGCTGATTGAGCACCACTTACATCTTTGTCTAGATCTGTTTTGTTCCGAATTATGGATAAATCAAAAGGAAGAAATTTTCTGTCGTGCCTATCTGCTGATAGTTCATACAACCACCTGTAGTAATAGCGACTTGCAAAGGATGCCATATCACCATAAAAGCGCTGTTTTTCATAGTTATTAGCAAGTTTCAATTCGTTTCTCCACGCTAGCTTATCATTCTTTAAAGCAGGAGTCATAAAATTTGACACGTAGATGTTGTAATGATGAAAGCATAAAAAGCGTTTGATATTCTCATCATTTCTAAGGTGCTTTAGATGTATAGTGCCCGTATCTGTAGTAATGCCATATTCAAAAAATTTGGAGGACTGGGCAAGGTCGTCTATAGTACCGGCATTGGCATCATAGTCCATAAACTCTATTATAGAGGAGGCTGCAGCAAGTTCAATAAAGTTAGAAGGATTCTTTTGCTCTAGCCCGCCATCAAAATTCTCGTAGTTGCTTTGTCTGGTATCGCCTACATAAAACATGGCATTGACCAACTGTTTTAAGTTACGGTTGTAATAAGATAAGGCCGCTTTGGTTTTGGTGATAAAAGTGCTCGAATTTATGGCACTTTCACCGCTATTGAACTTCTCAACATCTACTTGAAAATAGGGAAGTACAGATACCCCACCAATGATAGCATTATTGATATACGTTTTGTTGTTCATCCCACTGGTTTCATCTCTAAAGACGTTCATGAGCAACGGAAAACCAGCTGCACCGGTACCGCCGAAAATTGAGCTAATGACGAAAATTCTATCGTTCTCTTTAAAATCTTGAGTAAACTCTTTGAATTCTGAAGATTCTACCACATTTTTTAGAACAACGCTACCAACATTTGGATTGCCTAAAAATCCTTTTTCTAAGGGCATGTCTTTATTTTCATTACTATAGAGTAAATCAAATAATCCTTTTGTTTTTCCAAATCCTTTAGAGCCTAAAGCATTGTAATCAATCATTTCTCGAAGCGTTCCGTAGTCCGTTCCGCTAATGTTCAATTCTTTGGGGGGCATAATTTGGGTCCTAAAAAAATGACCTTGAGATTCTTCATCAGGTACACCATCGAATATGGTCTTATGAATATTATTATAGGTTTTTATAGTATTTCTGCACTTTTCTACATCGCCGTTATTAATATCGGTATCAATAATCATAGGGATGATTTTCTCAGTATTCATTTTCATGCCCGTGGCAAGCAACATGGTCAAGGAATTAAGGACTCTTGAACCCGTACCACCAATAGCGAATAGATATAATTTTGATTTTGACATGGTCTTAAAATTTTACGGGATAGTATTTTGAAAAAATGGAAAAACGCTTGAATACAAGGGAAAACAAAAAGTACAGTACAAAACCGTACAGGGCATTTATAATGGTAAACATCCATATTTCATAATAGAATTCGCCAAAAACGGATAATTCGAAAACTTGAAAACCTTCTAATAGAAGCGTACTAATAAAAATGGTAATAAGGTTATATAAACCAAATAGAAACCAGCTGCCCATGCTAGAGAATCGCATACTTTTTCTTCCTAAAAGGAGGTAGAAAATAGAAAGGTAGAGTAGTGTTGAAAAAATTAAGACGATAAAACCAATGGTATATCCTTTCTGGTCCCAAATAGACCAATTGTTGAGGTCTTCAAATAAAAAGTAGAAATTTTCCATAATTAGTTTTGATGTTTTCTGAGGAGTTTGAATTCTAATAAAGCTGGTGTATCACGGTATGCTTTATCAAAAGCATCTGTGATAAAATGGAAGGCAAAAGTTTTGTGTTCTAAAGTTTCTGCAGGCACCTGATAGTCATCTGTTAGATGAGTTTCTTTAAACCACGTGGACGGAGGATTTTTTAGAGAAAAGGTAATCTCTGTGGTTGCTACATCCATATCAAATTGTGTTGGTTGTAAAAAATGGGTAAAGCCATTGCCTACATTTCCTTTAAGTTCGTTTTTAGTTTTTGTCTCTAAGGCAGTTGTATTGGTTAAATGAGAAGGTAGAATTTCATAGTTCTCAACATTCATAAACAGGTTCTCATAAAAAGTGGGAAGCTTTTCTAGATTCACTCCAATTGTAAATTGAACAGGACGTTTTTGCTCAACATCTTTCATCAATACTGTATTTTTAACGGGATTAATGGCTACTTTCCCTTTTCGGGGTTCTTTTAAGATTGCAAAAGGCATATCCTCCATTGAAATATTATAAGCGTATACTTTATCATAGTCTTCAAGAAATTTTTGAGATAAAAGTTCTTCGACAAGTTTTTTGTTCCCTAAGACCCACGCATAAAAAGGCCTGTTTTTTAAGATGGTATCGTAGTAGGGTCTTTTCCTTTGATTCTTACTCCCAGTATTTTTACGGTCATAATAATAGGTGCCGTTAAAATCACTTAGATACTTAAAGACCGCTACAGCCGCGTCGGGTTTATTAATCAGATGCCCGTATATTTTTGTAGTGACCGAAGACCCTTCTGTCATCGCATCATCATCTCCTAAATCTAAAATACAGTCAGATACCAGAATACTAATCGCATTGGACTGTAATGAATCTATAATAGGCCCGAATATATTTTGAAGTTTTGATGACCTTCCATTTAGTAAGTTACCCTTACGCAATTGGTCATTGAAGTGTTCTTTGGTTTGTACATACTTTCTTGGGGAGTCACTTACTGTATATATGGTGGTAATATCATCATATTTGTTATCCAAATCGGTAATCAAATAAGACACCACATCTTTTAAAGGATAATCACCAGGTTTGTTTACATTGACATAACCTTTCATACTGACGGAAGTCTCTAGAAAAAAATCGATTTTTTCTAACTTGGGTTTTACATCGGAAGGCGGGGCATACGGAACAAAATCAAACAGATGTTTTTCAGTACACCCAATTAAAAACAAACTTAGTACCACAATGCCCAATCTGACATTCGTTTTGTGTATAATACTTTTTATTTTTTCACTTAACATTTCAATCGTTTTTCAAAATTCGTTGGTTGATTTCTGTGGACTTAAATACTTCGTTCCGTGCAGAAATCAATAGTTTGCCTTCTTTGTCATTTATGATATAGTAGCCTGGTCTACAATGTTTAAATCGGCAGCTAAGTGCTTTTAGGCCTTTTAGCAGTCCATCTTTTTTGGTGATGTCAAACACGTAACGCGAACAACTTTTTTTAAAAAGGCATTTGTTTCTTTTTTTAGGAGGAATTAAAAGCCAATAACCTTTGATAAGCCATAAGAGTAGTATGCTCATTTTTTTTGAAAAACGACCATTTGTTTATTGGTTGTATGACCTGGGGTAGCTCCCAAACCAAAACAACCGCTTTCACCAGAAACATAAGTTGAAATGACTTCGACTCGTATAAACTTCCAGCCTTGAAGATTGTAATGATTTATAAATTTTTCAAGATAATCGGATGCATCTTTTGTGGAAGATGCCTTTAAATCTAAGTTTGGTTCTAACGGTACTACCTTGTATTCCATTTTCAGTTGATTTTTGGTTCTGCATCAAACCTAAAGACAATCACCATCAATACCTTACAGATATCCGTAAAGCAAAAAAGAACAGCTTTTGAGCTGTTCTTTTTTCGTGTTTATAGTTTAAATAATGGTTAATCTTCCCAGCCACAAAGTGTTCTTTTCATTTCTTTTGCTTTTTTCAGTGTGACCTCGAATACTTTTGTAGAGCAACGGGAAAGGCCTCGACAAGACTTTCTGTAGTGGTATTTTTTGCTTCCTTTTCCTTTGCAGATATAGACATTGGTTTCAGTAGTTCCAGTAAAAAAAATTGGCAATAGAAGAAATGCGATAAAGATTGTAATTGTTTTCATGAATTTTATTCTACTGGAACTCGAATTTTAGTTTCATTAATATTCATGCGAGTTTTATTCAAAGTCAAATATTCAGGCTCTTGGCGTTCTCTCTTATAGATTACATTTTCATAAATTTTCGCTTGTTTCACCGCCATTACTTTTATATCGACTTCAATTCCTCGCCATTCATTATCATTCAATAACCCGATATAGAAAGTGCCTTTTATTAATCTATCATTACGACCATAGGCTGCTCTTCCTTTCCCATTGTCAAATTGAAGGAATTGCTGCTTGTTGTAAAATAATTGAGCATTCTGATAATCTGAAATGAAGTAATAGTTTACATCTTCACCTGTTTGGGGTGTTATCAGACTTGAGATTTCACCAACAGCTATGCCTGCGAGTGGCGTTTGATAATACAAATCTGCAACTTTACCCAATGACTTTGTTATTGAGCTTAGGTTTTTCTTATAAGCTTCCCTGGATTCCTGGCCTACGCCAATCCAATAGGCCCATGCCAAAATTTGTTCCTCTTTCATTGCTGTATTGTAGACCGCAGGCAAATCAACCTTAAGAACAGCCCGACTAATATTCTCATTATAAAAAGAGTGAACTGTTTGGGTTTTTTCAAACAACATGATTTCTTCTAATTTTGTAGACTTCAATTCCCTAACAGTTTCTTGATATTTTACAGTTCTATACCCCATTAAACTATCTTGTTGATAGGGAGTATAAACCGTATCTCTTACTATATGCCATTTCCAATTGGTATTAAAGTTTTTAGTAGCTGGACTCACTGGAACTCTATCAATCCGATATCTACAGACCCGATTGGTCAATGAAGAACTATAAAACCGAAACGCATATAGGCCTTTGTTCCTGACCTTGATTCGCTTATCTCTTAAAACCATTGCTTTAAAGGCTGAAAAAACCACATTGTTCGGTAGTTCCACTATTTCAACTGCTTTTATGTGCTTGCCCTGTATCATATTCATATTAAATACAATCTCATCTCCCTTAGCAAAACTGTAAAATACCTCAGCTACTTGGTCAAAACCTAATGATAATGTTGTTTCTGTAACAACTATCCTTTGTTGAGAGAAAACATTGAAGGAAACTACCAAGGCAATTACTAAAAAAACATTATTCATTTTCATAAAAATCAACGGTTTTTAATAAGTCTTCTTCAAACTGATAGATTTCATCAATCGACGCTATAGCATGTCGGGTCTCATCCTTATTTTCGTCAATTATACCCAAGTATTTATTGCCGGAATTAAGGTGTAATCTGCATAAGGGCTTACGATTATTATCATCCAATAAAATACCAAAATACGATTGGGTGTCTCTGTGCACGATACGCTCAACAGAGAGTTTTCTTCTTAAAATAGCCACCACAATTCTATAACCTTCTAATTCTTCCTCGGTGGTTTCAATTTTGCTTACCTCCTCAGGTTCTTGGGTTTCTTCTTGCTGTTGTTCTGCTTCTTTGTTTAATGCAGAATTTAAACGATCATTCACTTTTTCACTTATGGTCTGTGTAAAGGCCTTCCCAACCAAATCAGCAAATTCCCCCATTACTTTTTCGGTAAGTCGGCCAGAATACACATTACCAGCAAATAGTTTTACAAAGTGATATGAAGGTGATTGTAATTCTTCGGCAATCAACTTCTTTATTTCCTTGGTGTACTTTAAGGCACTGGCATTATTTACAATTTTTGCAACATCAAAATTTGATTTATGGAATTTGGAAATTTCATGAATGGTGTGTTCTTTTAGCTTGGCAATGTCAAACTCTAAAAATGGTTTTTCATCCATTTTGTTAGCAGCTTCCAAATCGGTATAAAACCGATATTTAATTCCGTTGGTGAGTAATGCAAAACGGGTTTTTGAAGCATGAAAATAGCGGAACAGTTGTGAGTTGTGCACGTCTAGATTTTCTTTCCAATTTTTGCATTCGATAATGATAATGGGCTGCTCATTTTGAAAGATGGCATAGTCTACCTTTTCACCTTTTTTAAGTCCAATGTCCGCTGTAAACTCAGGTACTACTTCAGTAGGGTTAAAAGTGTCATACCCTAACAGATTTATAAACGGAAGCACAAAAGCGTGCTTCGTAGATTCTTCGGTATCTATTTTGTCTTTAAGCTTGCCAATTTTTTCGGCTAGGGCTTTTAGTTGTGGTTGGAGTTGCATGATTATAGACCTATTTTTTTAGCTTCCTCTTTTTCTATTTCTTTCCATTTTTTATAGTTTGCTTCATCATTGGCTTGTAAAAATGCAGCTGCGACATAACTTGCTTGCGTATAGGCATCCACGTCAGAACCGTTTCTTTTTGCAATTTCATATTGCTTTATAGCATCTTCGGCTACCTGAACTTCAATTTTATTTATTTCTATTTCGGCATGGCTTTCAAGCCCACCTCCATAGAAATATCCAATAAAAACAATGACCCCAATTATTATTAAAACAGCTTTAAATATTTTTTTCATTTTGGTTAATTTTTAGCGGAAATCGCCTCGATAAATATTTTATTGAAGAAAATCGTGATTTCTGTTTCCCTTCCTTTTGAAGTAACATATTCCAGTCCTAGGGCCTCTAATTCTCCAACTACAAAACCTCTTTTGATCAATAACTTTGAATTTGGATTACTCTTTAGGTTCCGAACTTTTTTCAACCAAATATGGTATGGTCCACCAGTAGCAAATCCATATTTTTTAAAGCCATTATTATCTTTAAAGCTTTTCAATTCCTTATATAAAGATTTGAATTCGTCAAATACTTCATTTTGAGTCGATTGAGCAATTAAACAGTTTGCTGCTATTAGGAGTAGAAGAGTCAATATTATTTTTCTTATTTGAGTTTTATGCATTTAATTCCAATTTTTATTACAGTTGTTTACTCTTTCCCATGCCATTGCTGCAGCTCTAGTAGTTATATTTCCAACTTGCGTTATGTGGCCATTTTTCCAATAATATCTTTCCTCATTATATAAAGTATATCTGCCCGAATTTTTGTGTTGACCCTCTCTAACCGCAAGATTGTTTGTAATTCCACAATGTACTCTTAGGTTTCCAACCTTGAAGTAATACTTATAGGTATCTCTTTTTTCTGCCATACTTCAAGATTTAATTTTTACATCCATTTCTATCACATGTGATAGCCTCTGTTGACCTTTCCAGTGACTAGCAGAAGTGTCAAGTCCACATCCTGTCTCTCCACCTTTATTTCCTATATGAACTTCTCCTGTCTCAGTGTTTTTTACAGCCATAATTTTTCGATTTAAGTTTTACTAAACAAACTTAAACTCATTAAAAGACAATCCCTTACAGATATGTGTAAAGGATTAATTTTTCTGTTTAAAAGGAATTAGTTTACTCTAGTAAAATGATTGTATCTACTTTACATAGCCATTTCTCTTTGCATTCGCAATACAATCGGATTTGTTTTTATACCCTTCAGTTGAGGCTCCTACAATATCTCCGTTTGGAGCAGTTCTTCTCCATCTCCATTCTTTTTTTTTGTCTTTGTAAAATTCCCACTTGTCCATAATGTTTAATTTTTAAGATTAATAATACCCAAACCTAAAACCATTCAAAGACAATGCCTTACAGGTATCTGTTAGGGATATAAATTTGTTTGAATATCAGAGAGTTTTCAGGAAAGATTAAGTGTCAAATTTTACCTTCCTTCGCGAGTTTGAAGAGTAGATTTGTGGTATTCTTGGCTTCGTACTCATCATAAAGCCTGCTTATTCTTTTATCAATGGTACTTTCACTATTAGGAGTTCTATTTTCCTTTTTAAACTTATCGGAGACTTCTTTCTTGGTAAGGCCGTTAGCAAGTTCTTTTAAGATAGCGCGGTCAAAATCATCAAGTTCAACAGCATTATTTGCAGCGGTCAAATTCAGTTGTGGCGACACATAGGTTCTATTATGAAATACTTCATTAATGGCATTGACCAACTCCACCATTCCGTTACGGCCCTTACATACATACCCGTTAATTTTATGCTTTTTAAAAAGGGTGTTGATGTGAATGGGATTGTTTTCCATAGAATGGACAATAATTTTCAAATCCGGTTGCAATGCTCTTGCCTCTTTAATGAGTTCGCTGCCGGAAGTCAACTTTCGGTCGACATGGTCCGCCTCAAAAAATAAATCGGTGACCAATAACTCGTAAGGCTCCTTATTTTTTAGGGCTACTTTTAAGCGCGTAAATGCCTTATCACAATAGAACTCGTTTTGCAATTCTTTAATGGCCAATTTTTCATGCAAGGTTTCAGCGATACCTTGGTTTTCACCCTGAAAATCTTCGGCTAATACTACTTTTTTGAACATGGCGTACTATATTACTTAGGGATTCGGATTTCGACCCGAAAGCCTTTTCCTTCTTCTGAATCAAAAGTAATGCTTCCGCCTATGGCTTGAATACGCTTTTCTGTATTCTGTAGGCCATTTTTTCGCAACAACGATGCTTTTGATGCTCCGACCCCATCATCTTCATAGTAAACAGAGAGTTCTTTCTTTTGGTCTCTGAATAAAATCACAGTTTGGTTTGCCCTACTGTGTTTCGCCATATTCATAACCAGTTCTAGTAATACCTTAAAAAGTATCATTTTAGGTTGATGATCTACTAATGACCAATCCAGTTCTTTACCACCATCGAAAGTCATGTCAACTTCGGTAGGTTTCGTATATTCCAAAGTTGCTTTAAGGCTCTTCCAAAAATTAGGCCCTGTATCTACGGCATTGATTTCACGGGAGAAATTTCGAATCTGATTATAGACCGATTCCAATTTATCTAAAATTGCCGATTTATCTGTATCCCGCTGCACCATTAGCATGGCTTGGTTGAGTTTGCCACCATGGTCATCATGCAATTTTCGGGAGAGTTCCGCCTCGGTTTCATGAATCGCTTCTAGTTTTTCAGTTATATTTTTTTGTTTTAATCGTTTGGTGCGTTGTCTAAAACTGTATAATGAAAGCCCAAAAACTGTGGTAATAAAAAGAAAGCTCCCCAAGTATATAATCTTTTGAGTTCTTTGTTGACTTGCTTCCAGTTCTTTTTCAGCATTTTCTTTTTCCAAATGAAGAATAGACTCTTGCTTGATTTTATCATCATACTTATACTTGGCAAATTGGGTTTTGACTTTAAGTTCTTGTTGGTAAAGACTGTCTTGTAAAAAAACATAACGGTCACGAAGTTTTACATTTTTAGGCTCCAAATCCATCAAAAATTTGAGCGCATCTTTTTCTGCTCTTGGGTTTTTTAGCGTTTTTGAGAGTTGTATGACCTTATCAAAATAGGGTTTTGCTTTTTCAGGATTGGCTTTGCTGTAAAATTCTCCCAAATGGGTATAGCTGGCAATTAGTCCTCGTTTATCATTGTTTTGTATCCGTATTTCTAATCCACCCAAGAAGGACTCAGCCTTGTGTTCCTTTCCCGAAAGCCATTTAGCATAGGCAAGGTTATCTAATACCCGGGCGTACTCGAGTTGGTCTTGTCCTAACAAAGAATCTTGGAGAGTATGTTCAAATAATTTAAGGGCATCAGCATAACGAGCACCATCAATATATGTTGCGGCCAGATTATTTTGATAAATCAATCTGTCTTTTTTGGAGATGCTCGCTGTTATCGCTTTGTTATAATATTTTATTGCTTCCGAGTAATTTAGCAGCTTACGATGGTTAGTGGCCAAAAGGTTATAGCATTGGGCAATATAAATAATGTCATCTTTAGGCACTAAAAATTGTAATGCCTCAGTAAGGGTTTCTTTACTACCGAAAAAATCATTGTAATCCTTTTGAATTGTACCCATATTCAAAAGATTTATACCTACCCAACTCAGATTCCCTATTTGTTCATAGAAGCTTTTTGAAAGCGTGTAATTTTTAAAGGCCTTTTCAGAATTATTAGCTATCTCCGTGTAATAGTAACCCATTAGATAATATTGCTTCGCTAAATTGATAATATCATCATTCTTTAAAGCATAATCTATAAGTTCATCATTGTAAATTGACAAGCTATCTTGTTCTTCCAAGGAAAGGTGGAGCATATTTTTTTGATAAAGGACGTGCCCATAAATAGTATCCTTTTCATTTTTCTTCAAATGAAAATATAATCTATTTACCGCTTTGAACCTATCATCAATTGGAAGGTTGGTATCTGTTGAAATATTAAAGTAAAACGAAATGCTGTCACTGATACTTTCGATCTTTGAATCATGTTTCACAGTTTTTGATATGCAAGAAAAACAAAAAGCTATTATAGTTAGCGGTAGTAATTTTTTCAAACCAATTTTTTAAAAAAGCATTTAACCAAAAAAAGAGCCATACTCGAAAGTATAGCTCAAATTAGTAAAAATTATCCTCTTCATTGATTTCCTCCTGGTGGTGGTTTAGGAGGCGGATTACCATCATCTCCTTCTGTTGCTAGGGTTTCATACAAAGATTCGTCTTCAGCGACATTTCCCTTATCGCAGGAGAATAAAAACATATTAAAAACCATTGCCATTAAGGCTATCATTACTTTTTTCATACTATTTGTTTTAAAAAATTGGACATAGGAGTGGCTGTCTGGGATTTTCCCAGATTCATTTTCACCAATTCTATTAGAGTTTGGAGTACTCCGCTTTTTGGAAAGTGGAAATCTTATGCGGCAGCATTCAGCTACTTTCCAATTGGCCAAAAACTGGCCACATTATAGATTTCCGTAAGAATGATTTTTCTAGAAATACTATGTTAGCAATGCATAGTGAATCATTCCTAAGAACAAATTTATATGAGGTAAAATGTTATTTTTATAAGTGATTCCAAGAATTCCGATAGTTCCCAAGAATTCCAGAGAAGTTCCGAAAATTCCAACCAAGCCATGGAGAATAAGACAATCAAAAGCTATCAAAAGGAGATTCTAGCCAAATATAAAAGGGAAAAAGGTGGAGAATTGAGGGGGTATCTTGCTGCGCCAACTCGTAGTCAGATTAGAGATGCTTGTGTTTATTTATTCCATAGGAGAAATGAAAAAAACGACGAATATATTTTAAATCGTTTTTTTCAATTTAAGAACGATGATAATAAGCTCATAGAAATTGAAAATTTTGGAGATGGGAGGTTCAGGTCTATTGAAAATTTTTTAAAAGAAGAAGTTGAAAATACTAGTGTAAGAAACCTTAACCTGATAAGTTGGTTGATAGATTTCAAACCCCGACCTTATGAGGAATATTCAAAATTTGAGAATTCAAATTCTGAAGAGAAACCAGCAGATAAGCCTGAATCTGAAATTAGTGATAAGTTCGATGATGATGACAATAATGATGGACTTAAAATAAATCAAGAAGAAGAAATAGAAGAATTCAAAAGGAAAAAAAGGAAGGAAGAAACAAAAAAGATTGTAATGATAATTGGCATTGTTATCGGAGCTATTTTAACGACAATAGGGATTTTAAAAAACCAATCGGTTACTAATGAAGTTGACGATTTGCCTCCAAATAATGAAGTAATAAATAATACCTCTAATCAATTAGTTAATCCGAGCAGTTGTATGACATGGGCAGATTCCATCTATGTCGAAGTTTCCTGTGATAATGGGCCATTTTCCAGATATGGAACCAAAGTAGATACACTAGACCAAATGAAATTGAAAAAAATGAAAAAAGTAACAGTGGATGCTGCTTATAAGTTTTTTTCAGAATCGAACGAGCCTTTGATTTGGTATTACAAAAAAAGTAGTAGGGAAATCGAATATTTTACAGCACCAGGCTTACATCCAACAAATGGAGAAACTTTGCGTAAAATAACGCCTTATATTATTGAAACTTATGTGCCTATACATTCTAAGAAGAAAAACTCTTTTATAAATCAATAAAAACAAGAATAGTTACTATATCTATTTCTTACAAAACTCTTTGCAGAACGCACCTTGTGTAAAGAGTTTAATTTGCGGCGAGAGTTTTAATATCTTCTTAAAAAGTTCAAAAAAACGATAAGTTCATATATACCCCTTACATTGATTTAACTTTTTCGTTAACAAAATTTGAAATATATTCAGCACCTACCAAAGCCAACCATGACTGAAAACATAAGAAGATTGTTCAAGCAGATGAATCATAATACCAAGGAGGAAGCCTTGGTCTGCCTAAAAAAAGAGTTTAACCTTCAAAATAGGAAATTAATAATAGACGCATGGATTTTAGGTGGACTAATACCCGAGGCCTATCAAGAAAGAACCGTCAAATTGTTTCAAAATCTACTTAGGAAGCAGCAGGCTTTAAAAGCTAAATAAAGGATTTAAAAACCATAGATTAAATTAAGCATTAAAATTTATGTAGTTATTCCCACCTAAAGGCACCTTCCATTAGCTGCATTTCACTGTTCTTGATTCCTATTGTCTTAGCAACATCTTTCCAACATCTAACTGCTGTCAATACTTCACTCAAAATGACATTCATTTCCTCTTCATTTAAACGAAAATATTCCCTCACACTTTTAGCCAAATCAAAGTCCAATGCATTATCATCCATATCGATATTTAACGACAATCCGTCTTTTTCTATAGATGGGTTTAAATCATAGGCTGGAGATAAAATCCAACCCTTATTCGTTAAAATAAAGCCATGGTTTCGCAAATGGTCATCAGTATTTGAAATGGCGATATTGAAGACAATACGTCGCCAGAGCTGGTGCAAGTTGGCTTCCACATCAATTCCGTAATTCTCTATAAATTCCACAATTTCAAGATAACTTGGTGCCGCCTCTTTTATGGTATCTTCTGTATTCCCTGTCATGGTCATTGCCGAGGCAAAGTGTATACGTTTCTCCTCTTCCCTATCAAAGCGTTTGGTCAAGAAGGTATGGTACTGGCCGCTAATTTTTTCCACTTTGGATGCTGCCATATCAATGCCTGCAGCTACGGCCAATCGATAGGCCAAAAATTCCCATAGCGCTTTGTCAACGGTATCTGTTTTGGATGGAAACTTTGCAATCCACAGGTTTTTCCTTATATCAAAAACATTGGCCTTGGGTCTGGCACCACCCAATGAGGAACCTGGCGCAATCAATACGGCGATCCATTTTTTCAGCGCTTCATCCTGAGCATCACTTTCCAACTGTTTGACAGCTTCCTGCAAGTCGCCCAAGGATGACCAGGGCGGTGTTGGTGTCTGGGCATCGTTATCCAAAAACGGACCTTCCAAGTCGGTCTTAAATCGTAAAGCGCCCATTCGGCTTTCATCAAAAACACCTAGTAGATAATCAATTTCGTAAAGGGTTTTTAGCTTTTCATTTTTCGCCCGAGCATCTTGTGCAGCCCTGCGTTTCATCAGGGTTTTGCCCCAAGTATCAGGCATACTGTCTAGAAAAATGCCAAAATTCTCTTTGTTGGTAGGAAACTGTGGCCCGGAATAAAACTCAATGTCAGGGTCGAGCAAACGCTGTGCATCGGTTTTTAACCAGGTTTTATCGTATTCAAAACTGAAGGCTTTCTTTCCTTTAGCGAAATGCGCCGATAGCGTACCGATGAGCGTTGGTTTTTCTAAACCGTCCCAATCTGCAAAAACATATATGTCAAACTTTCCTTCTGCCATTATTATAATAAATCAAGGTCTTGCAGTTTTCTTCCGAATTCATCGTCTACTGCTAGCTTTTTGAAGTCCTCTTCAAGATTCAATACTCTAAACACATTGAAGTAAGAACCTATAGCAACCCTTGGGTCGCCCTTTTCTATTCTATACAATGTAGTTCGGTTAATTCCCGCGCGTTCGGAAACCTGCTCGGTCGTAAGCTTTCTTCGCCTTCTCGCCAACTTTATATTCTCGCCCAACCGCTCAAAAATCTTATGGTACTTTGGCAATAGAATAACCTTCTTAGGATTCATTTTGTTGTATATTTTCAACAAATTTAATGTTTTTGTTGATATTATGCAACATTTATGACGATTCAATAGTATGCACAGCATTTTCAATCCAGACCACCATTTGTCCATTTCCATGGGCGTACCCCATATGTTTCGATTCCGACCGCCCAATGATTATACCCTAAGCGAAATTGAAGAAAACTACATTTGGTTTTCTGACAGGGATTCGTTGAATGACGAAATGGATTCAAATCCAGAATTTGTGAAGCTTTCAACCAATCTAGATGAAATTAAACTATTATACGATACCATAGCAGCACATATCCTGGACCCAAGAACAAAAAAGTATTTTGATGAACACATGACCGAAGAAACTCTTCAGGAATTTGCTTCTTCAAAAATCAAACCCTTTATATCGAGTTTTGGCATTGCCTGCTTTACGATGTACCCGATGAACGCAAAGCTATGGGAAATCTATGCAGATAATAACCAAGGCGTCTGTCTTCATTTTGATAGTAGCAATGACCCTAAATTTTTCCATAACATTCTTCCAATCCATTATGTCTCCGGGCTAAAGGAGCATGAATACAACCCTATTTCGCAACCCAACCATATTGTCGATTTGTTCTACAAAAAGACAAAAGAATGGTCCTATGAGAAAGAGCTTCGCCTTCTAAAAGAGAAAGCTGGAAGGGTTTATTATAAGCCAACTTCTTTGCTGAATGTGCTTATCGGTCGCGATGCCAAATCAGACTTCGTAAAAGAAGTTGTGAACGCAGTCAAACAATATCACAAACATGTAAAAGTTTTTCAGGTAGCAGGGCCAGTATCGATAGGTAAACTTTCTTACAGACCTTTATATATTCCAGAATAAGAATCTAACGGGTTTAGTCGTCATTCCAAGCACAAGTTGCACCACCTTCTAAACTAGTATTTGACAACACCCCTAATACCAATAAATTAGAAATGAGTCATTATCGTAGTTTATGACTATCAATTCTTCATCAAGAAAAATTGATTCCGTTCTTACCTCTTACTACCTGTATACCAAAATTTTATGAATAATCTCACTATTACCTTTTGCCTAATTCACACTAAAGCGCATTTAAAAAGGGTTACCCTACCGAACAAAATTTAGAGCCTTTAAGCCCTAGAAAACAACTTAAATATGACCTCCACACTAACTGTATCAACCTGATACAATTGCAGGAATAGCTAGGAACACAGAAGATGTCAAAATTTTGTTTTTTAAAAATAAATCGTACTTTTACACACTTGAAAAGCGTACACGCGACCGCACAAAAAGTACTATTTCAAGAAATTTAACAAAAATATTAACCTTTTGGTTTTCAATTACTTAGGGTTTTAAAAATACATCGCGGGGTAGAGCAGTAGGTAGCTCGTCGGGCTCATAACCCGAAGGTCGCTGGTTCGAGTCCAGTCCCCGCTACTACATAACCCATTGATTGACAGTATTCTAAAACTGTTGTCAATGGGTTCTTTTTTTGATATATTGCAAAGCGCATACGCTACCGCATACAAACACGGATTGGAAAGGAAAAAATATACGGAACCGAAAATATATCATGGCGGGGATAGTTTTGACCTCTCCAAAAGGTGGTATGTCTACTACTCCTTCGCTAAACCCGACCTTTTAGACAAATTCGGAAATCCCGTTTTGATTCGCCAAACGCCGATAACCATGAGCGTCAATAAAAATTTTAAGTCCAAAGCGGAAAGGTTATTGCACTTGGGGATTATCAAGGAAGTTCTGCTGGAAATGCTGAAAGAAGGGTATTCCCCTTATAAGGACAAGCTTAAGCTCAACTCAAAATCCTTGGAATATACGGCTGGAGCGGCACTGGATTATGCGTATGGCATAAAGCTCAGTGAACTTTCGGAAACTTCCGTCAAAGATTACAAAAGTCGATATGGCAGGTTTAAAACTTATTTGGATAAAAAGAATCTACTTGACAAAAGTATCCTCAGCATTACCAAACAGACCGTCAACGATTATCTTCAAGGTATTGTCAAAACGTCCAGTGCAAGAAATCGGAATAACACGCGTATTGTATTGAGTTCCCTATTTGGTGAACTTGAAAACAACGAAATCATCCCAAGAAATTTTATCGAGAACATAAAGGTACTTAATACAAAGTCAGTGAGCCATAAGACTTACTCCCTAGAAGTTTTGGAAGGTTTGTTTGCCTATATGAAGAAAAACGACCCCATTCTGTTGCTTTTCGTGAAGTTTGTTTCTTATAATTTTTTACGCCCAATCGAGGTATGTAGACTAAGGGCCAAGGATATTTTTCTATCTCAAAAACTATTGCGCGTTCAGGCAAAGAACAAACCTGAAAAGACTAAAATAATACCTGACATAGTTCTTCGCGAAATTCAAGATTTTGACTTCTCAATTCAAAACCAATTTTTATTTACTCCAACTGGTATCGGAGAATGGGAAGCTACGGAATCAAGTAGAAGGGATTACTTTACAAAACGGTTCTGGAAGCTCAAAAAGAAATATAACGAATATCTACTTACAAATGGGAAAACTCTGCAATTGGGAAGTGAATACACCATCTATTCCTTTAGGCATACTTTTATCACACTGCTTTTTAGAAAGTTCAGAAAAGAATTTACGTACACCGAAACATGTGACAAATTGATGCTGATTACAGGTCATTCTACCTTAGATGCGCTTAAGTCTTATTTGAAGGACATTGATGCGGAACTCCCAGAGGATTATAGTGGTTTGTTATCACTTAACTAGTTCTAGACCAACAAACGTAAAACAATGTTGTTGTTAGACCTAAACTTAGCGATAACTGCTAAATTCATTATTTGTTCAAATGTAGCTTACCCATAGAAAGGAATAGGTTTCTATAATGTTTTTTTAGTTTTTCTCTTTCAGTCATGGGTTTTGGTTTATGGTCAGGACGTGCCTTAGCTATCTTCTGGGATAGAATAGCTTCCATATCCTCTACGGATAAGCTATCCACCAGGGCATTTAACAATTTTTCGCTGACCAGGCTTCCTTCCATGACGCACTATAACCTCCTTTTTTTTCTTTTCTTCCTTCGCTTCCAACGGTCAAAATCCTCCAGCTCCATTTTGAAAGGAGTGAAAGGTTCATCATCTAGGCCATCTTTTTGAGTGCCTCCCAAATCGTATTTTGGTTTTTCACTAATTTGGATTGTCCCTCTCGTAGCATCTTTTGTTTCTCCGCCAACGTTCCTTGATGAGCCTGTATCTTGAGCAACAGCTCCTTTATTTCCTTGTTCTGGATGATTATTTTCGAGAATAACTGTACGGTCTCTGATTTGTTCATAATCAATTTGTTTTATGATGTTGTTCCATGAATATTTTCGGCCCAGACTGCTCCCCTTATAAATCACTCCTTCATATTTAAAGGAGATACCGGAGACCCTTCCCGTGGTCTTGCTTATATTGAACTTTGGCCAAATATTTTTTGAATGCAATTGATGGATGAACTCCTCCGTCGTTTCTGAGTGTTTCAATGCCTCTCTCAGTTGCTGTTGAAGTATACTTTTTATCGGTGCGTTACCGGTCCGAAGCGATTTCTCGATTTCCTTTTGAGTGAGTGCCACCGTTCGCTCCAAAGTTGCGTCCGGTAGCTCTGAAAGACCATATTTCTTTTCCAGTTTTCGTACCAAACGTTCACTACGCTCATAATCGTTGCTATCGCTGACCAGCGCCCCGGATAGTTTTACCCTGTTGGCAACGATATGAATGTGTTGGTGGCTTTGGTCGTCATGGCGGTACATGATGTATTGGTTGTCATCGAATCCCATTCCCTTGAGATAGTCAGATCCCATCGAAACGAATTCCTTGTCACTCATTTTTTCATTCGGCGGAAGGTTCAAGGAAACATGATATACTGCTTTGCTTAATCTGGGGCGTAACTTTCTGACCACATTGAACTCCTTGGTCATCTCCACCGTACAGTCCAAATCGATGTTTGCGTCCAGCACAACGGCCTCGCCCTGTTCTACCTTTTTTTGGTTGTAGGCCAACAGTCCGTAAAAATCCCTGCCCTTTATCTGTTTGGCTATCATTTGTTCTTGATATTAGATTTTAGTTCATGTAACATTCGTCTTACCTCTGCAAGTTGCTGGTGCAGAATTTTAGGCGAGTGCATACGCAAATGGGAATTTTTCGTAAGCTGATTAATGTTATTTCCTATCCGGCTCAGCTCGACGAAAAGTCTTCTATCCTCCGGTGTTATTTTGGTCCTGGGAAGCGGTCTGCCCGTGACCCTTTTTCGGATGTAGTCCGGTATGCCCATGCCCAACGTGGCCGCATTTCCCGAAACAATCAAGTATTCGTTGATCGTCATACGCACATTGACCCGTATCGCTTTTAGTGATTCAATATCCTTTTTTGGCCGCGCCATAATTCTGGGGTTTGGGGAGGATCACCAACAAGCCTCGCGAACGAAGTGAGCGGTTTTTGCTTGCAAAAACATGGCTTGCTACGTGACCTCCGATTAACTTAGGCCAAACCTAAAACATATCGCAAGTCAAGAGGGGCTTTGGCGTACATGGAGTGTTGTACGGTAAATGGATTCAGCAAAGTTGTACGTCTTCGAACAAGATTTCAAGGGAAGTTTCGGCTTCGGGAACTTCAAAGTACCTGTGGGATTCCAATACAAGGTGTTGTAATGCGGTCCTGTAGCGTGCCTTGGCATGGGAATTGTCCTCATAATAAGTGCACGGGTCTTTAGGATGCACCTCCGTGGGCGTAGTAAAGGATTTTACATCCCTGTTCATATACTCGAACCTTTGGGAAGCCCTTCTGTGGATTCCATCAAGGGTAAGGTCATCTGGGTATTTCGGGACATTGAAATATAGTTCTTCCAAGATTACGATAAAGGATCGCCTACGGGAAAGTTTCGGCTTTTGTGAAGCGATGCCGATTGCTTTTTCAAGATCTCGCACCAAACGTTCGGCCAATATTATCTGTGATCGAGAATACTGTTTCCCATTGATTTCCGGATGTTCTTCCTTGGCCAGATATTCCAGATACTTGAGCAGTTTTTCGGATGGAATCATAACTTTGGACCGCCCCTGCGTTTGTTTATGGTTGGGACATTCTCCAAAGCATTTTTCAAGGCCGTGCTAAGTTTTTCAGACCGCAAGGAGAGACCCAACAGGTGCTGTTGCGTTATCGAACCCGCCAACAAATAATCCGGAATGGTAGTCTTATCTGGCCACAGCTTGGCCTTGACAATAAGATGCAACAATAGTTGTTCATGTGCATCGAGATTATAGCTGGAATTTTCCAATTCCTTGCCAAAATTTTTGAGATAAACCTCGGAGCGCAGTTTCTTTTCTTTCACGGTTTTCTCCACATTTTCCCATCCGACCTTCATTGATAAATGTGCGGCCAAATAAGCCACAGAGAATCGGCCATATTCCCATTTTCGGTACGAGGTGGTCTGGTCCAGCAGCTCCATCTCCACAAAATCAACCAGCAGTTCATTGGACAGCGGCTGTTTCAAATCATATTCGATATTTTGGAATGATTCCAACTGTGATTTCGCAGAGCCATTCAGATTGTTCATTAGATGTCTTGCAAATGTTTGGGACAGGTCGAACAGCGGTTGTTTACCTTCCAGAATTGCCTTTAAAAGCAGCTCCCTTTGTTTTTCAGGGACTTCATCATAATGAAGCCCATAAGTAAAGATGACAGCGATGAGGGTCTTCAGTTGATCCTCCGAAAGTGTAAATCTATTGTGGGAAGGGGAAGTATTATCCAGCTCTCTGATGACCCCCTTAAATGACTGTCGGCCGATGGGCCGACCGAAATCCAATACTTTGTTCATGGTTTCAGACATAGTATAAAATTAATCAATGAAACGGGATAGATTCAAAAATTCGATCACATTATATTCGATCTTCTCTAAATTGCCTTTTTCTTTTTTTCGGCAAATAAGATACCAATAATAGAAAGGTGGTCTTATATATCCTAATTACTTCCGAGACGTAATTTATCTCCTCCCTAGTTAATTTTGGCATCGTTTACTTAGACTTGGGTTTTTCAATAGAGAATAGAATTAATGGAACAATGGCCATTAATGTAAAAATAACCAGAGTGAATATTCTTATCACAAAAACCACTTTAGTCTCTTGAACGTCCAATTTTGCAAAAAGCGGCACTATGAACGAAAACAGAGATATAGACAGTAGTAAAGCCATTACGCTTAAATACTTCTTCGAACTGACCTTCATAATTTTTCCCATTTTGTTTACAAATTGATTATTGTCAGATAAACCCGGTAACCTCACAAAAATTAATCATGTGATTCTTTGTTATTACTTTTTAATATATAAAGTTATGACCAAAACCTTTCCTGACTATTCTCAACTTTTAGGTTTTGGAAATTCCAGTTTCATTCTCCAATCCAAGGCGTTCATTCTTTGTAAAAAGGCTTGGATTCCCTTGACCAAATCTTCATAGGCTGGGGAATCTCCATAAATCATCTGCTCCTGCATTGTTCTATAATCCGACTTCCATGCTTCGTCAAAATCTTGAGATGGAATGGGCAGTATGTGCTGGGGCTGATGCAGATTATAATCGACTCCACCAAGTTTTGTAAAAACAAACCTATGATTTACAATTATCTCATATAACCCTTTATCGCGGATGGCATTGTTCGCAAATTCCGTTTTCGATAATTGGAAAATATCATAAAGATGACGGCTTAACCTATCAACTCTTATCTTTTCCTTTGGACGTTGGAATTCCTCGTGCAACAAGAACAGTTTTTCCAAAAAAGTCCTTTCGGGAGTTACGGAAGGAACGGATACGGGAGGTTCGACAAATTTTGCATCAGGATATTGTTCGTCTACAAAAGAGTATATCGGTTTAAAATCAAAAGGTTCTCTTAGGGAGCGGCAACCGATCTCGACCTGCACCCTCGGCTGGATATATCCGGGAGATTTCGTGATATAAGGATAGTAGATTTCAATAATGCGCGGATCTTGGTCGCTTGATTCAGCGGGAATGATGTTGAAATCGACATCCTTAAATCCTCTTTGCTTAAATCGCTCTTGTAGCTCCAGATAAAATTCCCCAGAAATATAGGAGCTTGTTTCTTTCCTCAGCTTGGTGAGCTGTTTTTTTGATAATTCCCCGGAATATCCAAAAAATCCACGGTCAACAGCAAGGTCAATGTCCTCGGAGAACCGCTCGATAAGTTTCCATGCCTTGCTTAGCGAGGTCCCGCCCTTAAAGACTAGGTGTTGCGCTATCCCCATTTCAAAGATGATCTTCAATGTCTGAACGACCCACCAGTCCTTTTCAACGGCAAAATCAGGTATTCCCGTTTTGTTCTCAACATTTTTATAAATGGCAAGCCTATCTTCTTCGGGTATATTATAAAATTTCGTTTTATCCATTGTTCAAGCCCTTTTCCATAATCTTCCTAATCCATACCGGTGCCAACGCAATATCGTGAAGTAGGTCTTTTTGGTCTTCTTTTTTCAAAAGGGCCACGATTTTTGCTTCTTCCTCATCTGTCAATCGTCCTTTTCCGATTTCACGAAGGGCCTGTATCGCCAACTTGCTTATTTCTCCCTTGGCCGATAAATTCTTGGGGGTGGTCTTCTTTAATTTTATACTTCGTTTTCCCAGTTTTATCTCCCGGGGAGCTCCGTCTGTAAGAAACACAAGTTTCATGGGAACTTGCGTGCTAAGCCCTAAGGCACTTAAGGCATATACTCCCGTAGGCACTAACCTGATTTTGTCCCTTTTGGCTATGGCCATTGCGATTTCCTCTGCGGTTGGCAATACCTCTCCCGCGTATTCACTTACCTTTGGGCGAACATAGATTCCTTGGGCCACTCTTTTTATAAAGCCTTCTTTTTCGATTCTATGAAGGGCCAAACGTATGGCCTCGGGCGAACCCAATGCCCTAAAATCATCGGGAAACAATAGTTCCCCCCGCTTCTTTTTGGAAACGACCTTTTTTATTTTGGACTCAACACTCTCCATACACGCAAATCTATTTTGTAACAAATTTAGTAAATATTTGTTACAATTTTAATGCCGCAATTATGAAAATAGGGTCGAACAAAATAGTATAACCCATTTGAACCGATAATACGAAAGGAAATGTATGGAATCCCCGTTGGGGACTTCCATACGTTTCCGTTACGTTTCGAGGGGGTTGTGCGAAAGTAAACCGCTCGGCCCCGACATACCGTAGGGATTTCGGAAGGCCGTTAAGGTGCGGCTTTTGTACAACTCCCGCAGAAACAATGGGAAGGGAGAGAAAAAGATGGGTCAATAAAAATGGGGGTTACTATGAACGGTCAAGAATACGACCACGGCCATCGTTTGGCAATACGATATCCCCATGCGGATAATTCCAATGCTCCGAAGAGCCACACCAAATCCTTGATAAAGGGAATACCGACCAATATGAAAAGAAAAAGCAATAACGGTATTCCCAAAAAACGTTTGAGCCTTTGCATGCCCTTGAAAATTATGACCATGAAAATGATAAAACCTAAAAAGGGCAATTTTTGATATAGAATTTCAATGGACAGCATATAGGCTTGGTTTTACTTTCGCTTGGTAATTTATTTCAGACATTAATCGAGTTTACCTTACCGCTCTCCAAATTCACAAATGCCCCGTGCTTTTGGATTTGCTTATGGTACAATAGCCGAAACAGGCAATCGGAAGCGTGGGCAACCAATACATCGTTGATAAACAATGACTGTTCTTGCAACTTGTCGGAATAAGCGCAACCATTGCCTTGCAAGGTCGGGGTATCGTGCGCATCCAAATTGGGAAAAAAATCAATGATGTTTTTTAGTTTATCCACCATTTCAAAATCTTCCCGTTCCATTTTCCGCTCCTCATCGAACAATGTTCCTAAAATGAACTGCCCTATGTTCCTACTGTTGCCCAAATCCAACCAGTAATATCTATTGGCGTAATCGGACCCTTTGTGGTGTTGTAGAATCGATTGCGCCAATTGCATCCGAAAATGGGCGCTGTCAACGCAGGTGATGATGATATTCGCCCGTACATCCTCTCCTTCGGGCAGGGCATCCATCGGAATGCCCTGCCATTGTAGACCAAAAGCCATATTGACTTTGCATACGGCATTGACCACTTTGTATTCCCCGATATCCGCTAACGTATAAAGTTGCCGTCCTACATTGTTCGGCTCTACCTTATCGGAATCATAGGCAATAACATGCAACCCTGGGTGTCCTACTTGCCGTAGGGCATAATCTATCCTTGCCAATCTTGCGAGCATCAACGAGCCTGTCCCACCGACCCCTATCAACGCAACTGTAATGGGATGTGTCGGGTCATAAAAATAGTTGGGGGCAAAGTGTATCCTAGTTTTCATAGAGTTGGTTTAAGGTCAATTTGTTGGCTATCAATACTTCATCGTCAAATGACATTTTTTCAAGATTTTGCTTCATTACGTTCACTATGTTGCCATCTACCAATTGGTTATGGTGCGTTTCGGTGAAAACGGAGCGAAAAAACTGTTGTTCCACAAATCCCATAACGTCCTCGTAGTATTCAAATCCATCATAATCCATTGAGGCATTGCCCATACACACATTGCCTTGCCTACCTATATTCAGCAAAGGGGCGTGGTACAGGGGGGTATCGTCCGATAGGGATTCCTTTCGGTTCAGGGCGAATACCTTCAAGGCGTTGCCCTCTAGTTTAAAAATCAATTTCGGCATGGGATATTTTCCCGATGGAATACCTGTTTTGGTATCGAAGTAAAGCATCCGTTGTCTGGGATGTACGTACCATATCATTTGAAAATTACCCTTAAAATCGAAGTGTATCAGGTTCTTTGGAAGCATTCCCTTGAAGCGGAACTTTATCAGATCGCCCTCTAGGCAGGTAAAGATGTTTCGGGCGGTGTCCTTTGTCAAAGGCATTCCTGCGGTCAATTTTGTTCCTGCTACTTCGTGGTACGAAAAGTAGTGGTCGTTGCGATAGTTCTCGTCTTCCCGTTCATATCCGATGATCGCGAATTTTGGCAAGAAGTGATCTTTGGCGTTCAAAACTGCTGTTTGTTCCATGTGCTAGAGTTTATTTAAGAGTTCGCTCAGGTCGTTGATAAATTCTTCCAATTGGTTCAATCGGTGGGGAATGCCATCATCGAAGGGTTCAATATTTCCGTTTTCGGCAACGGTATGTTGATAGGAGGAAATAATATCGTAATCGTTCGAGCAGTCGTTGAGCATTTGGATGTACCCATTGGCGAATGCACTATCTTCCCTATCGACTACAAGAAACGATTCCCAATGCTCGAACATACAGTCATACCCGTCCTTGACGCTCAACAAAAATGGCACCTGAAAATCAATGGTTTCTGCATTTAGCAATAATTTCTTGATTTGTTTGTAAATCGGTTTTTGAGGTTGGTATTTGTCCAACAGGGTTTTCCAATCCCTGATTTCGTAGGATTCCAAAAAGGTTTTATACCGTGCGTAGAATTTGGTCGAATGGTTCTTCATGACATTCTTGTTATCCTTGTAGTATGCTACATCCTCAAAGAGAAATTCCCATAGCCAGTCGATCCTTGATTCACAGCTTGGGAACAGTCCACCGTAGGGCAGACTTTTGACGAAGGACAACAGAATGTGAAAGAGTGGTTGGTTTCGATGCCTTAGTTCGATAATCGGACGGACGGGAATAAAGTACACCGTACTGCGGTTGCCAATAAACTTTTTCAATATCAACCTTAAGTTTCCATCATCTCTAAGAACTTCGACATGGTCGATATTGCCCCTCGTCCTCAACCTATGGGTACACCGTAGTACTACATCGTCCAAACTATCGGTTGGTATAAATTCCCAATGGTCGATGCTGCCCGTGAACTTTCGGGTAACGGCTACCATCAATCGGGCAAGTTCACGAATGTCGGTATAGGAATCCTCTTCTATTAATGGATGGGATAGAACGGGCAACAGGTTTATGTCAGAAATGGAAAAACCTTGGGTTGCAGTACCTTCGGTCTTTGCGTTCCCCGTTGATAGTGTTTCTGCTGTACCGCCCGAAACAGTCGGTCGTGAAATGTTGTTAAATCTCTTGAGGGGTTCAATTTGTATGTCGGCTTGCATTGGTCTTGTTTTAAAAATTCGTCTATCTTCAAAACCCTATCCCTTTGTTCCTGCCAAGGTCTTGAAGTGGATTTCATGGTAGCCGTTTACGATTCCCTTGTCCATGATGTTAGCGTTGGTCAGTTCTGCATACAGCTGTGCATAGTGTTCCATGACCTGCTCGTGGGTCAAGTTGTAATCTATGTCATCCAATTCTATCGAATTATTGTTACCATTTTGGTAAACGTACTTTCGTGTTATCGTAGCTACTTCCATTAGTTGAAAAGTTGAGGGTTGTCATATGCTTTCATATCGTCAATGACCTTTTTGGCTTCCTTGTGTTCAGGGTCTATCTTCAAAATTGCTGTGGCAAGGTCTGTAGCTTTTTTGTGGTCTTGCATCGGGTTAAAGCCCTTCTCCTTTAAGAGTTGCTTAAGCTCGGTCGCTTTCTTGGCGGTCGATTCCTTTTTCTTTTTCGCCCGTTGGGTCTTTTGTTCGGTTTCCTTTAAGGATTCTTCAAAGGCTACTGTATTCCTAAAAAGGGCTTTAGTCTGTTCCAAAGGCTTTTGGAGTATTTGAAAGAATTTCTCGTCCACTTCCGTAACGTTTCCCCGTAGGGTAAGTGGTTTTAGGGATTGAAGTGCCTTGTCCTTGGCGTTCGATTTAGGAAGTACGGATACGCTGACCGTCTCATCATCGAACAGTATACTTATGCCGTACTGTTCGATACCCATCTGTTTCAAGGTCGAAAAAAAATTGCTCATCTTGAAGAGGTATTTGCTTGTTATACAATCACTTAACTACCTTCAAGATACACCCAAACCTTCGGGAACAGCCATAAAATCAGACAAAAATCCACCCTTGACTTCTTCTTCCCCTCCCCACAAAATACGCCCCGAAGGGGCGTTGGAACAGGTGCTTGTATGTTGGGATTGGGCGGAGTTACTTCAATTCTTTGGATGGACTTTGTGTACGTCTATATTCGTTTGTAGGAATGATTGAAAATAACCCTCTAAAGATTGAGAACTGATGTCGGAATCAGTTTATTGAAAGTAGAATTTATTTATTTTAACGGCTAAATTTTTGATACTCAAAGTTTCCCATAAAAGGTCAATTAACGAAACTACTAAAAAAGACTAAGAATGGGACACCTCGCAAAAAAAATGGATTAGGCCGAACCATCCCTTAAATTGGCCAATTTATAGCGCTAGAAATATTCAAATCATCTGGAACTTTAATTAAATAGAAACATCTTTCTTTAAGTTCTAAATAATCAAAAAAATGGTTAATTCGACAATTAGTGATTCAGGAACGGACACGTTTACTATCTTACATGGAATAAACAAAATCAATCAATGATATTCTTTTTGTCATTTTGAAATTATGAAAGCGGACATGGTCGAGGAAATGGAACCGAAATTTGAAGTAAAAAAAGCCAACCGGTTCTTACCCTACATTATATTAATTGGCTTGGGAATCGGGACTGCCAATTTTACAATGAATGGGGGTCTGAATTGGGTTCAATGGGCAATTCAATCTTTATCGACCAGCATGATAGTTGGGTATACAACTGTATTAATTGGGACAAACGTGGCTTGGACAAATGGTTTTATAAAACCAACATGGAAATTATATTTGTCAGTTTCCGTAATGTTTCTTTTGGCAGGGATAATTGCTACGGAGATAGAGCATGTTATTCGTTCATTAGTCTTTAAAAGTGAATCATTCCGTCCACTAAATGGTGGGAAAATGTATTTGTTCAACGGAATAATCTCCTTGTTTCTAGGTTTTAGCTTTTTTCAAAGTAAAAAGTTGGCCTTGGATAAAAGTTCAGGTTTAGACGAAACCACTAATGATATGGAAAGTAATATTTCTAAAATCAAAGAGCCCAAAAAGTTCGAGAAAAATACTGGAAGTGTTCCTGTCAAACAAGGCGGTAATGTGCTTTTGGTTCCAACTTCGGATATTGCCTATTTTGAGTCCTACGACAATTATTCTTTTCTTTACGACACAGATGGTAACAGGAAACTATGTGACTACTCCCTATTATTTCTTGAAAAAAGATTATCGGAATCTTTTTTGAGGGTACACCGGAAGTACATTATAAATACAAATCATGTCAAGCAAATAAAACCACACATAAACGGACGTTATGTAATAGAGTTCTCACAAAAAAGCTTATCTACCATTACAAGCAGCAAAAGCTACTCTCAAACTATAAAAAAACTTATTAGGATAGAGTAGAAATAGTTTATATCGTTCAAAACTAGTTCTCTCACATTTCTTCTTATTCATTCGCATCTTCTATAATATCATTCACTGACTATATTGACCATTCGCCATTAATATGTTTTTTTGCGCTTTTATTTTGACGTATTTGCACGATAAGTTTAATGACCTATTTAGTCAACATAATTTAACATTTTAAAACTAATCCTATGAGAACTTTAAATTTTTTTATCCCACTAATTATTTTTTTAATGATTGGTTTCCTTTCTTGCAAAGGAACTCAATCTATGGGAGAGACACAATCCCATAGTGCGCAAAACCATCCAGTCAGAGCCTTGTTTCTATCCTCAATTGATAAATTTAACAAAGGTAATCTAAACGCATTTCTTGAAAATTTTTCGCCTGACATTAAAATGTATGGAACCGATGGAACCTATTTTGGGCAGGATGCATTGCGTAAACGTTTTGAAGTTGTGTTTCAGCAATTCCCAAATATGCAAATGGACATCCCTCAACTGGATGTGGAAATCCTTTCTGAGGATGTTGTACTTGTCAACTTTGAATGGAAATTGTACCCGATGGGTCAAGGACCTGCATTTTATGGAATCGGTTCCGGCATATATAAACATACTGAAGATGGATGGATGGAGATACTGGAAGTTGAAACTACTACCAATGTTGATGATGAATTGAAACGATAATTGGAATCATTTTGAAACAGGTAATTATCTTGAGCATTTCTATCAAGGTACCCCAATGTGAATTATTGACCAAGTCTATTAAAACAAACATTTTTTAGGATAGTGTATTGGTCTGTGCTGGGAAGACATTTTAAGTTTACATACTGGTCATCGTTAAATTTTAACCGCCCTTTTTCGTTTGAGTTCTTTGATATCCTGTCTTAAAACCTGCATCTTGGCCATCTTATCATCCGGAAAACCAATGGCCGTTTTCTTACGATGGGTTTCCATCGAGCGTAGGTTATAATCCAAATCGAATTTTTTCGATTTGATTTCACGCGCCACCTTTTGACATAACTTGATAAGTTGCATGGCCACTTTTTCAGGGCCGAAACGCTGCTGTTTTCTACCTGAAATATGTATGTTTTTAAATTCCAATCCAAAAGAGTAAAGATAATGCTCGTTCGAAGGCACATATTCCGCTTGAAAAACCAGATTCGCATTAAGAGTGGGCAAATGAGCGACTCTTTTATGTTTTTGAATGTTCAAGTTTAGTTTTGACCGTTCGACAATTGTAAGCCCCAAATGCCTGACAAATTCCTTGGACGGCATAGTTTCGAGTTCTTTGGAGATAAGAACGGAATTTGAAATAAGAAGGCTCAATCCTTTTTTTAATTGGGACCAATCCTCGAATGCACTTTCATCTATCGGCAAGTTGAAACTTTTAATTTCCTTTTGTACGCTTTCAAGTTCGACCAATTGGGAAACTATATGTTTGTTCTCCTTTTCGATGCGCTCGATGGCCTTAAAGGAATTTGCTTTGTTGAGTTCATGCAATCGCTTCTGTGACTGTAAAAACTTAAGGTCATCGGAAAGCTTGACCAATTGGAACTGGTCCATATCCCCTATCAATGCGGCCTGCATCTGTTCATAGGAGAGGCTCTTATCATCTGGTACCAAGTCGTCATAAACGCGCTTGTTCGGGTCGGCTTCCCGAATTTGCTCCCGAAACTTTTCTTTATGGGTATTGAGCGAATAGGAAAATATATCGGTAGAATCTTTTATGCCATAGAAACGTTCTACCACTGTATTGCCATAAATTTGCGCCACTTCATTGCCCTTACGCAGACCACGTCCAGCTCGTTGGTCGAAAGCATCAGGGGAATAAGGAATATCCATATGAAAGATGCCCACCACCCGTTTTTGGATATTCGTGCCCGTACCTAAAACTTGGGTACTGCCCAGAGCTACACGAATTGAGCCGCTTCGGATTTTTTCCTGCATTTTATCGGTTCTATTCCTTGCTTTTTCCTCTTGGGCCAGGGCGATTTCATTAGAAGGAATGCCGTATTCTTCTATTAGGATCTCACGAACCGTGTGGTACGAATTGTATTGTCCCGGTTTCCAAACGTTCAGGTCGGAGAATACCAAACACACGCCTTTGTGTTCCGATGTTTTTTTATAAAGTTCGGCGACATCACGGCACAGGCGTTGGAGTTTGAACTGGTCGAGTTCCGAAAAGTCGATGGCGAGATTGTCTTTCGCCAAAGGGTCGATCAAAAGTGACCTGTTGATATTGAGTGCGGTTATGTGGGCGGACTTCATTTGTTCTTCGCTATATATGGGCAATTTGAACAATGCATTCTGGTTCCGGTCCTTGGTAAACTTTAGCGAGGCCTGTTTGAGTTCCTCGTATGTCGGTGTCGATTCCAAAATAATAAATTCCCTGTCGACTTCGAGGTCATGGGTCTTGAAATGTTTGTCCCTACAGATATGGGTAAAGGAGTTGTACATTTTGCTCAGTTCGGGCAGATTGGTATAGTATCGAAATCGTGCGTGCATCCGGGGATCGCCAAAAATATTCGGCTCTATACTTACGCTCTGCTTCAGGAAAATAGAGGCCCAGGCATCGAAATTGAAGATATTCTTGCGCTTTAGTGCCATTGGGGTAAGATAGCGCTGATAAGCATAAAGTTCGGTAACCGAGTTTTTCAAGGGAGTTCCGCTATAGAAAAAGATGTTCTTGTCCGGCCCCATGCGGTGGTGGATGGATTTTATACTGATTTCGAGATCCAGATTCCTTTGGCTATCCGAATGGTTGTTTAGGCCCGATACGTTCTGGTGCCGTGTCGTGAAACCGATATTCTTGAAATAATGGGCCTCGTCGATCATCAACGCCTCTATGCCCAAATCGGTCAGGGTCGTTTCCGTTTCCCCAGAACGTTCCTCCAATTTCTTTAAGGTCGTCTGGAGCTTGTCCTCCAAATGTTCCTTTCTTTTAATCAGGCCCTTGATCAGTTTTTTGGATTCCTTGATGTTTCCGTATTCCCGGGCCGTTTGCAGGTCCTGTTCTATCATATCGATTTTTTCTTCGAGGGTTTCCAGCACAAATTCCCTTGCTTTGGGAATCTGTTTTAAATGGCCGTGCTCGGCGATGATTAGGTCTATGGCCCTGTGGTTTTTGACCGTTCGTAAGGTTTTGGGCCGCTTGCTTTTGGCCATGTTTTTTGAACTCAACCGAAGCACGTTCAAGTGCGGGAAATTGGCCCTAATCTCTTCCTCTATTTGTGGGGCCACGCTTTTCAGGGTAAGCAACAGGGTTCTCCTACTCTTCCCGTGTTGTTTCAGTTTATGGGCCAGCATGGCCATGGAAAGGGTCTTTCCCTTGCCGACCTGGTGGTCGTTCAGGGCACTTCCCATGGTAAGACCGAAGAGCGTGGAGTCAATCTGGTGCTGGTAGGGCGGGTACACCAAGGTGTCCGGAAAGGTAAGCCAGCCTTTGGGCACCGTGATATTGACATCGGCCAAAAAGGCCCGGTAATAGTTTTCCTCAATGGTGGTTTTCAGCTCTTGGCGCCCCTCGATAAAGGACTTGAAATGGAGCTGAAGCTCCTCGTAAAGGTTTTGCGCCATCAGGGTAGCATCTTTATCCAATTTCCTGATGGTCTTTCCAGATCTGTCCTTATACGAAGTGAAGATGACGGGATATCTATTTTCCGCAAAATGCTGTAAAATCCGTTTATAGTTCGCCTTGACCTCATGATGCAGCACCACACTAAAACGTTCGTGGGCCTCTTGGTTAAAGTCCCTTGGAAACATAAGGGTCAGGGTGGAATTGAACTGGGTCATGTTGATCTGGACCTTTTCGCCTATAAGTTCCTCCAGAAAGGATTCCTTTGCGGAAACGGGGATAAAATAACTCTCAAAATTGAACTCTATTTCATCCAGGTCCAACTTTGCCGGAAGCAGTTCCATCAAAGCCTGTTCCATCATTTCTGTTCCAATCTCGTAAGGCGGAGGGTGTTTCCTGACATATTCGACTTTATCTTGGATATAGCCGCTGGAAAACAGAAAATAGGGAACCACAGTATAGCCCGTTTCCGATTCCGCATCGGGTTCGAGAAAAAAGGAACGTTTCTCCAATCCGTTCAATAACAGTTCCCTTTCCGTTGTCTTAAAGAATGTTGCCATGGCGCCTATATCGATCTGCCCGATATGGTCAAATTGGTAGCGTGCCATTTGTTCAGGGTTCTCGAACCGGGGCTTGTCGAGTTTTGATGGATCCGGGGCAATCTGTGACGGTACAGCGGCGGTAGGCAGTGATACTGCAATGGAAGCATTAAGAAATCGTTCCAAAGTGAACGACGGGTTTTTGCCATAACCCTCTCCCTCCACCTTTTTCTCGAACTGTTGTCGGACCTGCTCGAAATAATGGTCGTCTTTCAGAAATATGAGATGCCCTTTCAGGGGCCCCCATTTAAAATGGAAGGTGTCCAGTTGGTAGTCCAGATCTTGGAAGCGTGTGGTAATTTCTTGTTCTGAAAGGCGCTGTTTTTCGATATTGAGTTCGAGCAGAACAAGGCCGTTACGCATTCGGGCATAGTCCGACACCAATTCCTTGATCTTATGGGGTACTTTTCTTGTGCTATGCGGGTCGGTATAGAACAATACCTCGCCCTTCTTGTTAAAGTTGTAGGTCCCAAAGAACAACCGGGAAAATTGTTTGGCCTCTTCATTGTGTAGCGTGATTACCGGTAAATCGGTATCGGCAATCGGTTTCTCCGTTGCTACCGGCGATTGTTTCTCGGTTTCAACCGTTTTCCGTATGGGTCTAGGTTTTTCCTGTGTGTCGGGTGGTACCGAACCGACCTTGAATTCAAAACCATTGGACCGTTCTTCCAAAAAGCCGGACAAGGGCGTTCCATCGGGTTCGAAGACAATATTCGGCCGGTTGTGAAAAAACCCGAGCTTAGGTGTTCCGTGAACATGCTCCGGATTGTTCTTGAAAAAACGATTGGTCAGAAAGTTTTGGCCCTCCAATTCTATTGCTTCGGTATCCGCAAAATCCATCTCGTCGGCGGATAGCGCTTTTTTGTTGGAAGTCCTACGATATACCAATAGATCGGATACGACCTTGGTACCCTCGTTGGCGAACAGATCGGTATTGAAACGGTTGGCAAGGAGCAGATCGTTCTCCAGCAATATGGATTCCCTAAAGCCATTGTAGGCGCTTCGCTCGGCAAAGGCCGAAGAGGTAATCAGGGCGGTGACCCCACCGTGGCGTACCATTTTCGGAGTATAGAAATTGAAATAATTGCCCACATTTTTAAGCGCATCTTTTATCAGGTAATCGTGGCGGTAGGCCTTGGTAATGGGAATGTCCCCAAAAGGGATATTGGTCATGACCAAATCAAATTTCCCCTGTTTTGCATGATTCAAATAGAATTCCTCGAAGGGGATGTTGAGCACCGTTACATTCGGACTTTTGATATTATTGGCCTTTAAAATTTCAAAGGATAATATATCGGGTTCCAAAGCGGTGATATGGGCCTTGGGGAAAGCCTTTTTCAGTTCCTGAACATAGGCACCGTTGCCCGCCGAGGGTTCTAGTATGGTTTTGGGCTCGAACCCGTTTTTTTTCAGAAGACCGATCTTATATTCGATAAGGGCATTTGGCGTGTAGTAACTTGTCAAGTGGTACCGCTTCAACGAATCCAGAATTTCTTTCGAGGTCTCCGGAAACGCTTGTTCAAGTGTATATAATAACTGTTTTCCCTGTTTTTCCTTTTTGGATGAAGGATAGAACAAGAGTTCCCCCAGCTTGGAAAGTCCGGCATTATTGATATAATAGTTCTCGGGATTCGATGCCTTTATCAGAGCAACGATCTGAATCAAATGTTCCTGTTTCATCCCGGACTATTGAAGGGTTCTCAGGATGGCCGCCCTGCCCATGGGCCGTTTTTCGTCCAAGGCCCCATAGATTTTCAGGAGTTCATCATTGGCATACTCCCTCGCAAGGGCCCCGACGTGACCGTCTTCCAGAAACTGTCCCTGTAATTTTGCGTGAAGGATATGGGCGTTGATGGCAAAATCAAAACGGTATTCAGCAGCATCCAAACGCGCGGTCAGGTTAGGAAAAGTTTTCAAAGCGAAATAGCAGAAATGAAGGTCAGGGCCACATTTGCCGTTGGCAAGCTGTTGCTCCCAGTCCTTGATCGTTTCCTGATGGTCGGCCCGGAACTTTTGGATTTCCGAGGTAAGTAAGAGTTCTTCTTGTGTCATGGTCTATGTCGTTTTATAGGGTTCGTTTAAATGTGTCTATTCGTTGGCGTTTTCCATGTCTCTAGACGGAGTTTCGTTCAGTTCGATAAGGTGCCCGTACAAAGCATTTTTGAATTGCATCACGGCATCAAGTGAATCGAAGCGATGCAAAACGTGACGATTCTTTTCGGAGGAAATAATAAGCTCATAGGCATTTTCCGCGGTTGGTCCGCTCCACGGTCGCAATACCCCCAAAGAAAAATCCAGCATTGTTGTGATACTTTCCATGTAAAAAGCATCCTTAAGTATTGGGCGTCCGGTTGTATCAGTAATCTTTATCTCAAAAACCATGGTGTCAAAATGATATATTAATTCCTCTTTTTTCCTTTGCCCTTAGTGGTTGCAAAGAATTGGCTTTGTTTACATATTCTCGATAGGCAGCGTAATGTTGGGGATATTTATCTCTTAAATCGGTAATGGGCCTATAATCGGCAGGCTTCGGTTTTTTGCCGTTTTGTTTGACGGCAAAATACGTTCTTCCCGAAGCGTAGTGCTTTTTTAGCAGTAAGATATCCTTGGTCGCACGTATGGGGATTTCGTCCAGCACTACCATAAAGTCCTTTTTTTCGACAAGATTTTTGGCAACCTCATATTTTAATCGTTTCGGGACGTTTTTTGATTCCAAAAAATCGTCCAGCAACATCCAATGCTTTAAGGAATCCGTATTTGCTCCCCCATCTGTAGCCTTCAGGTAGATTTTGTTCCCATGAATTCCAAGGGAAACTCCGTATCTCGTTTCGGCAAGAACGCTTATCGATTTTTGTTCAAGCAGGGAACGGAACTCTTGTACCGAAAGATAAAGACGGTTTTTTTCATTGGCGACTTTCAGATAGGGCGTTAGCACGACAAAGTTTTTCCCAATGGTTACGGGAACGAAAAGTCCCTCGGGCCCTTGTTTGAATTGAATAGGCAACCTATTGGAAAGTTTCGGCAATTTGCCGACAGGGAGCATAATCGGTTGGATACCGTTTTTCAGATACCGATTATGGGAATGGATATTTTGTAAGGCACCATTGAAAAGACGGCGCAATTTCTTTTGGATTCCCGAATCCAAATGTTCCACGTCCCTTTCGAAATACCTGTGTTTCATAAATAAGTGGTCGGATATGGAGGGATAGAGACGCTGGACAGTTTCCTTAAGAAGCGATGTGGCATAGTTATGCCAGACCGGGCAATTGTTCACGTTGTAAAAGGACATATAAGCCCTATCCTCGGTCTTATTATAGCCCAATAACAGCTTTATCAGCTTATTTTCGTCTTCGTGAACGGATATACGGCCCACGGGAACAATACCTTGGTCTTTTTGGAACAATAGGTCCCTGCTTTTTAAATGGGCCAATTGCTCTTTTAATGCGGTATTTATAAAACCGTATTTTGCCAATTCCAAGTCCCGTACATATCTCAACTTCCTTAGGTCGTTCATCTGATCGGTTGGAACTGCCTTGAATTCGAATTTTTTAAACGTATCGAAATTGGGGTCCAGAAATCGGGATACCAGATTTTTAATCCTTTGAAAGAGTTTGATGGAACTATGGCTGATATGGTACAACTTTGTTTTCATCGGTTCAATCGGATTTCAAATTGGAATACACCTCATATTTAAGGTTGAACGAAGGTGCGGGATCTACCCTTTGGCCATCCTTGATGACCTCGTAGTGCAGATGGGGGCCGGTGGATATTCCCGTACTTCCAACGGTTCCGATAAAATCATGGGCATCGAGCGCTTCCCCGATGTCGACCGACACGGATTCCATATGCCCATAAAGGGTACTGAAGCCATAGGCATGGGAAATAACAAGGTGTAGGCCGTGTCCGTTAGGGTTATTTTCAATAAAGGTCACCTTCCCCGCAGCGGTGCTATAAATAGGAGTACCCTTTTCTGCCGCCAAATCAACGCCAAAGTGTTTTTTTGTAACACGGTGTACGGGATGGTGGCGGTTTCCGTAGGAACTAGACAGCACATAACGCTCACGGAAGAGGGGAACCGCCGAGGGTACGCTGTCCAGGACTTGGGGCCGCAAGGGCAGGTATGGTTTCAACCGATTCATTTGTCCGAAATTTTCTATCTGGTACAATAGGTCGGTGAGCCTTTGGTAAACCAAATCCTTCTTTACCGCTTCGGTCATAGGTTCTGCTATATGACCAGTAAGGTTACCCAAACCCTCGGTACTATTGGTGTCATTATAAAAAAATCGATTGGTGGCGAAGCAAAGAAAGAACAGCCCGACAAAAATCCAATAGCTACTGTTTTGCGGGGTAAAATGATTACTATCCTCGGAATTGGTCACGCCGCCCACCTTTTTGGCGTATCCCTTTATCCAACCTATAGAGGCTTTCTTAATGTTCTTCCATGCACTCATAATCAATTGTTGCAAGCTGTCTTAAATAAAATTTTGATAGTTCAAAAAATTATTTATATTTGTGGTAATTATTACAAATATATGTAATTTTTACAAATATGAATAACAGATGGCGAAAATTTGATGCGGTGCTAAACCTGTCGGCCTTAATGAATTATTTCGGACTTGAAGTCCAGCGAAAAACGGATAGGTTTATCTGCTATAAATTGGGAAAGGAGCGTTATGTCGTTATCCATACCGAATCAGGGTATCGATACTATAAACCCGACGCGCCAAAAACAAAGCTTACCTCCTTCGACTTCATATTGGAGCGGCTTTCCCGAACCGATGCGCAGGGAAAAATAGGGCTGTGGACCAAAATCGAAGATTTCTATACCGAACTTGAAAAAAAGCCGGAACTATTTCTAAATGACCGCTCAAAGAATCCCCTTGAACCGGTTGACAATGATTTCAACCATTTTGAAACATTCGCCGAGGAACTTGCCCTAAGTCCAATAAAACTGGAGGGTACGGGTTCCGACATTTTCGAGGACCGTATTTACGAAAATCGGGAAGGCCGATTGTATTTCCCCTACCGTAATTTGGCCAACACCCTAACCGGATATGGAACCGAGAAGGATGGAAAGCTATCCCTTGTTGCGGAGAGCGATATTTCCGCATCGGTCTGGTTCAGCAAGGTACCCGATATGATAAAGCATTTGGTAGTACTCCTTAACCCCATGGAGGCCATGGCCTTTCATCGAAGGTTCAAATTGGAGGATGTGGTCTATCTCACAATTTCCGACATCAATTACGAGACCTCGAAATTACTGGTGCAAATATTAAAACGTACCAAACTTAAAAAAATGGTGCTCAGTTTTACCGGATCATCCAAAATAGAAGGCTATATACATGACCTGATGCTTATTTCCTTTATCAACGATTCCCGCTTTCTGTTCAGGGTGGGAAAGGATCATTTGGCCGTCCGGTTCGACCCGGAAGACCAGAAGCCGTTGGCGAAGCTGCACAACGAAGTATTAAAATACAACAGCAGCCTAACAAAGGAATATTTAAAACACAATAAGGTCTCGGACCAAAGTCTTCTGAACCGAAAGAGCATCGTACTGACCAAGGAAAAACAATGGGTACGATGTCGTATTCCCTTTGAGGTGAACGCACTTCGCTATTTTCTTTGGAGCTATTATCGAAACTATATGGACAAGACCGTAGAAATCGTAAAGCCCGTACATGCCAATTGGGCGTTGGAGTTCGAAAAGGAAGGAGCCTATGGAGGAACCGAAAAATTAAAGGCCTTTAGGATGGCCGTATAAATAAAGGGGGCGCTCCCGCCCCCTTCAATCCTTAATTCCGGACATGAAAAATGGAAATGTCATATCCAGAATTACAAAGTTAACAATTGTTTATTAATCCTTAATTAAAACTTGAAAAATGGAAAAACAAGCAGAAAAGGTTTTCGTAAAAGTGAACCAAAGGTGGCAGAGGGCCACCGTTACCGGAGAACAGGACGGAAAGGCATCCGTTATGACCAATGACGGGCAGTCGTTCAACGTGCCAAAAAACAAGAAGTATTTTGAACCCGTTAAATCTATGGATCAGAAATTCGCTTATAAAGACCTCGAAGAACAGTTGAAGGGGCAGTACATCAGTTATGAAAAACTCTCCCCTAGTGTACGCGACAATCTGACCGAGGGGAAAGAACATTTTTATGAAGGCACCTATGTTTCGGATGGCGAGCTCAAGGAAAGTGCCAAGATGATCCAGATGGTATATGACAGGAATCTGGGTTCCCGATTGGATGTCCAGTACCGAAGAAACGAAGATGTGACGCTGGATAAGGCATGGGCCTACAACCATAGTTTCAGTACCGATGAGTTCAAACGCATGGTCGACAAAAAAGAGTTCGTCCTCTTTCAGGGAAGCACCAACGATGGTGAGGTGTTTCAAAAACTGGCCTATTACGAGCCGAAAGTACAGGATATCCGCACGAAGCCCGCACTTTCCACGAACACCTATTTTTACGGAAGAACCTTGACGGCAAAACAGGCGGATGCCCTGAACAAGGGCCAAGAGCTCGAAATGGAGATCAAGAGCAAGGTCCACGGCACCAAACCCTATTTGGTGTCCTGGTCCCCAAGTCGGGAAACCTTTATTACCAAAAATATCGATTTGGAAAAGGCCAAAAAGATCGAGGTAAAGTCCGAAGTAAAAAAAAAGTCACGGAACCGAGGCATGAAGGTCTAATCGGTTGACTTATCAAAGGCCGTCCGATACGGACGGCCTACTTTTCATTTATACTATCACAAAATAAGGTATCCGGCATTCGCATATTCATGTGAAGTGCCGTCAACAACTCCCATACCCTTATGAAAAACTATTCCGAAAATCCGGAGCACTATAAACAGCTGATTGCACAAATCAATAGCGAGGTTGATTTTCCCGGTTACCTGGTTGCACATGGATACCGACTTCTCAAAAGAAGTTCGGGCTCACAGGAATTCGGTAAGGAAGCGGAACGCATCGTCCTACAGACAAAAAGAAACCCGGTAACCTATTTTAATCGCAATGACTCTTTGGACAAGGGACGTTTTTTTAAATACCTCCACAAACGCTCCGCCAATTTTTACGTGGCCATAAAACAGGGCTTGGGCATTATACAAAGGGATTATCCGGAACCATCTCCCGTCAAAGTAAAAAAGAAAAACAGTAAGCCCATCAGCTTGGAAAAATGTTATCATATAGAACCTCTAACCAGACCGATTTATTTGACGGAAGGTCGTGGGCTTAATATCGATACGCTCAAATCCGCGGCGTTCAAAGGCAGAATCTTTAATGCCTTCCATATCAATGACAATGATGGCCGTATTGCCAACATCGCCCTTCCCAAATATGGATTGGACGGCAACATCAAAAATTATACGCTCTACAACAAGCCTTATCGGGATAGAAAGGACGGAAAAATAAAAAAATTCCGGTTGTTCCTCAACAAACGCTATGAGTACCTTTTCGTTTCGAATCCGAATATCGAAGCGGAAAAAGTGGTATGCGTGGAGAGCGGTTTTGACGCCATGGCCTACCATGAGCTTCACGGTCGTCCAAATGTCTTTTATGTATCCTTATCGGGGCATATCGACGACAAGAAACTTGAACAGTTCCATCAATGGCACAATAAAGTAAATCGCTCACATGACCTTCCGCTTCATTTGGCCTTCGACCACGACATTGAGGGTTTGCGCTACGACCTCGTTCTTCTAAGCTACTGGCTCAATCGAAAGTCAAACCAAGTATTTATCGAAACGGACTGGAACCGCCCCGTGATGCGCTTGAAACTGAACTACCTTTCCAAATCCGTCGCTATGATGGAGCAGGATACGGATTATATTAATGCACAAATCTCCAACTGTCCCCGCGGGATGCCCAAAGGCCTACAAAAGGCCATCTGCTATCGCGATAAGGTAATTTGGGAACTGGACTTGAACAGGATAGTGCTGCTCGCCCAGCATTCCAGAACTTTTTGGAAGCTAACGGTGGAGGCACTTTCAAAATGCTTCGCACAAGATATCCTGAAAATGGATAAATCCCCGACGATGAAGGACTGGAACGAGGAACTGATTTCGGTAAAAAAAAAGTCCGGTTGTCGCCTAGCGAGCCTGTTATAAAACCCATTCCGGAAAGGAAAAAGAAAACACTCAAAAGGAAGGGATATGCAAGATAAAAATAGAGGGTATATGGGCATGTATTTATCGGCCTTCCATTTTGCGATTATCCTATTTCGGGAGCAATATGCCCTGTACGTATTCCACCATGGGCATCAGGAATTTTTCGACACTATCCATGCCTTTCTACTCCGGTCCGGACTGTCTTCCCAGGGCATGGTTGCCCGTCTACTTTTATTGGGGCTATTGATGGGCGGCATCATGATGTACCGGCCGGTCAAGAAAGATGGGGTCAACCGTAGAAAAAGTACATTGGGCTTTCTCGTTTCCTTGGCCTTCCTGTTTGTGTCATGGTGGTGTTACGGAGTTTCCGAACTGGGGATGTGGGCATCCATGACACTTCTTTCACTGGCCTACTTGGGATTGATGACCCACGGGATGCGGTTGTTCCAGTTTTTGGACTTTATGAACCCGGCAAAAGAAGACCCCTTCAACGATACAAAGGAAACCTTTGAGCAGACTGGTAATAGAATCGAAACGCCCTATTCCGCCAATATCCCTTATACTTATTCCCACAATGGAAAGAAACGAACGGGATGGGTCAATTTTGTCAATCTTTTCAGGGCCTTGTTGGTCATCGGTACTCCGGGGAGCGGTAAATCCTTTTCCGTTATCGAAGAGATCATGGCCCAGTTCATCGACAAAAAATTTGCCATGGTCATCTACGATTTTAAGTTCGATACGCTTACCCGTAAAGCATACGGATATTTGCAGGAGGCCCTGAAAAAACACGGGAACGATTCCGAAATTCCCTTTCCGAAGCTGTACCGTATCTGTTTTGACGACCTTCGGATGACGCACCGGAACAACCCCATGGACCCCTATGGTCTGGTCAACCAATCCGACGCCATCGATACGGCCACCACTCTCATGAAAAACCTGAATCCCGAATGGATCAAGAGACAAGACTATTTTTCGCGCAGTGCCATCAGTTATACCGGTGGCTGCATCTGGTACCTCAAAAAAAAGTCGGAAGAAACTGGAAGGTATCTCTGTACCCCCGGGCATCTGGCCATTCTGACCACCGTAAAAATCGATATCCTGATGGAAATCATGACCAAGGACGTCGAGGTACGACAAATATTGGTTCCCTTTCGGGATGCTTTGGAAAAGGAGGCCATGGAACAATTGTCGGGCCAGACCAGCACGGTACAAATAAGCCTTTCGAGTATTGCAACCAAGGAAATCTTTTATGTCATGTCCGCCAATGATTTCAGTTTGGACGTGAACGATCCCCGATATCCCAAAATCGTATCGTTACAGAATAATCCCGAACGGAAAGAGGTCTATTCCGCACCTTTGGGCCTGTATATGAATACCATTCTCAAACGGGTGAACAAACCGGGCAAGCGGCAAATGGCCCTGCTCATAGACGAGGTACCCACCCTGTTCATTATGTTGTTGCGGACCATTATCGATACCGGTAGGGAAAACAAGATCGCTACCATTTTGGGATTGCAGAGTGTTGGACAGCTTATTCTGGATTACGGCAGGGAACTGGCCGATGTCATCTATGACAACTGTGCCAACATCATCTGCGGTGCGGCCAAGGGCGAAACGGCCAAACGATTGAGCGAACTTTTTGGAAAAATCCACCAAGAGAGGGTGTCAAAGAATATGAGCAGCTCCGATGTAAGCACCAACCTGAGCACGCAGATGATGGAACTCTTGCCCAGAAGCAAGATCGCGTCCATGTCCACGGGATATTTCGCGGGATTGGTCGCCGATACTTTCGAACACCAGATCAAGGAAAAGAAATGTTATGGCCAGTTGCTACCCGACATCGAGGGAAAGCGTAGGGCCATGAAGCATGAACTGCCGGTCATCAACGATTTTAGGCCAGAAAATTTTGAGGACTTGTTCGAAGAGCAAATGACGATCGTATGGGAACTTGAACTTCCAAGAAATGCTGTGGATCTGTTTAAAAGGGAAATCGGGTACATCGAATTTTATGGCACCCATCTGGAAGAAGTGGCCAAAAACAAATTTACCAACGGCACTAAGCGGCGAATTTTCAAGGATGTTGTCAGGGAGCTTCGCCTTTTCGATTTCAGGGATACTATTTTAGAGCTGTTGAAATCGAATTCAGGGCACTCTGAGTGGAACCATCTATTTGAACATATCGTGGAGGAATTTCTGGTGCGGACGGAAATGGACCGTGTGGCCCAGGCAGAATTCGACAAGATCATCAATGAAGTGGACAGCTTGGTAAAAGAGGAATACAAGGCAGTTACCGGAAAGGAGTTAAAGAGTGCCATATTTGACGAAAAGAAAATAAATGGCGAGATTGCAAAGGCCATCAACAACTCTGAGGCGGCCGTGGAAAAGTTCATGGACGATTTCGGTAATGGTCTGGACGAGTCCCTCTCCCAAAGTTTGGCGGCACTTCAGGAAGAAACGGAATATGATTTTGGGGAGGAATTTTCCTCGTATCCCATAGAAAACTTTGAATAATGGATATAGAATCAATCATCAAATTGGACTCCAAGGATCTCGGATATATTGGGGAGCGCCTAAAGGAAATACGTCTCGAACTGGTGGAACTGGACGACACGGAGGACAAAAGGTTCAGCGAGTTTTCCGTAACCAAGCTGAGCGAACGTCTGAACATGGACCGGACTACTTTGGCCAATGTGGAGCGTGGCTCTTCCATGGTCAATTCCATCAAGATCATTCTTTACTTCTACAGCCTGGGCTATAATCCCATCTGGATTCTGTTGCCCGATAATGAGTTCGTACAAAAACGTAATCTTGGAGAAAATATGGTCTATCAAGAGGGGCTACGGGAAAAATACCTTGAGATGGAGGAACGGGTTTCCGAGGCCATGAAGGATTTTAAGTCCGCACTGTAGCACACTCTTGGTTTTGAATATTCCCTAATTTGATAGCTTCAATTTCCCCAATTCGTTCATACCCCCGAACTACCATGTACATTGCTATATAGCGTTATAGCAATGTATAATGCAATAATCAATCAATGCTATATAGCAATATAGCATGCAATGACTATATGGTCATATGACCATATGATTTTTAAAAGTATATATATGGAAACCAAAATAATTTCATGTACCGGGGAAAAGGGCGGTTGTGGCAAGACGACCCTCAATATCATCTTGGCGACCAATCTGTACCATCTATACCAAAAGAAGGTTGTGTTGATCGATATGGACAACCCGCAGTATTCCGTATACAAAAAGCGGAAACGCGATCTGCGGCAGATGGGCCCAACCGAGATGCCAATATTTCCCGTGGAACGGGCAACGGTCGAAACCTTGGAATCGTTGATCAAGAGATACTATGCTACTGTGGATTTTATCATCGTCGATTTTCCCGGAAACCTTAATGAGGAAATGGTAAGGGGGCTGCTTTATGTCGAGCACATCTTTATACCTTTTTTTCTCGACGAACTGGAAATCGACAGTACGGCAGTGTTCTATAAAACGCTGGAAAGAAACTATCTCCAGAACGAAAATCGGGTATTACGGTCCGTCAACCTTTTCTTTAACCGCTACGAGCTGGTCAAGGTTAATAAATTCGATACGGTGAAGAAGACCTTGGCAAAAGCAGGTATGCCCATGATGGAACAGGTCGTCATGGAACGCACAGTATACAGGGAGCGGTACCGGAATACTTTGATCCCGATTCCACCGACAAAAGAGAACGGCGAACTAGGGTTAAAACGATTTATGGAAGAGGTTATAAAAATTTCAAAAAATTGAAGATGGGCAAAAAAATGAACGTAAAGGACTTGCTGGAATCGGCAATCGTAGACAATATGGATACCAAGGAAGAAGTCGAGGGACTTAAAGAACAACGAAGTACAAAAATCAATGAAGCCGAAAAAAGTTCCATTGATATAAAAGAAAGAAGCGATAAAAACGTTGAGGGTAGTAAAGCGCGGACAACGGTACAGGGAAAATTTACAATGACAAAGTTGAGCCGAAGGGAACAAGAAAAAGTTGTGGAATTCGAGAGGTTAATGGAACAAGACCACTATACCGACAAAAAGGAGCAATTTATCTTTAGGTTGAGTAAGGCCTGCTTCAATGACTATGAACGGCTGGCCAGTGCGTGCAGTTACAAATTAGAAAAAAAGGTTTCCCGAAACGATATTATGCGTAAGGCCCTTGAGCTTTACCACCAAGAAAACATTCGGGAACTAAATAGAATTATTGATAAGATTTGAATTGGCAATGGGAACATATCGTATACGTCATCATCGGCAGCCTATGTCTGTTATGGTATTTGTTTGTCCTTGTCGCACTTAAAAAATCAAAAAACGAAAAAAAAGTTCAGGAAAATGATTCATATATGCAAAAATCACATATATTTGTAAAAAACACATCTTTAAAGGATAAAGATATGGACCAGTTACTCAACCGTGTCGATGGGAATGAAACCAGCTCTGAGCTGTTGGATATTTTCAATGCGTCCGATAAAGATGTTCAGAATGAATCCTTAATTCCAGAACATGAAAAATTTAAGATTATTAAAAATTCCGAACCCCCTCCGGAGGGGGAAGCGAAAGATTCCGATTAAAGTCTTCCTGACTTTACTCCTACTTATCACTTTACATGCTGCCGGCCTTGCCCAAATCGATGAACTGGTCGATCAAGTCAACGAAGCGGAACAGGGTACGGCACAAATCGGGAACAGTATTTTCCGAATCATCAAGATTGCCGCAGGCGTACTTCTAGCCATTGCGGCGTTGGCCTTTCTTATTATCAGGGAACAGAACCAAGACATGGCCCGTAAAGTAGGCAATGCCATTGTGGGACTGGTCATCTTCTACGGCCTTATCGAGATTGGGGAAAACTTGGCCAACTAATCATGGAAAACAAGTTGGTCAAAATCCCTAAGGCCCTGCAAAAGGACGTTTCCTTCTTTGGGCTTCGCGCTAAATATGTGGACCAGGCCTTTAAGGGCTCGTTCCTTTCCCTGATGATGGGGCTGTTCCTCAGTACGGTCATCCCGACCTTTCTGAGCCTTCTTCTTTCCTTCTGTACCGCTGCCCTATACATCATACTTATGCTTTTCTATTCAAAGGCGTACGGGGAAAATGGTTTTATTAAGTCAAGGGCTGACAGAAAGGGACCGGTTGGTGTAAAAGGCCATGTCAACAAAAAAATGTTAGTGCTATGGAAAAAAGAATAAATCTTTTGGACGCCTTTCCCATTTACGGTTATGAGGCCCCGATTTTGGTATCCAAGGAAAGAGGTTGCCTAAGCATCCCGTTGCAGTTAGAACTTCCGGAAATCTACACTTTGGAAAGTAAGGATTACCTGAACCTCAATCGTATGGTTTCCGGCATCTTGGAAATACTCGGCGAAAATTGTCTTTTGCACAAGCAGGACCTGTTTTTTGGGGAAAACTATTCCATGGACAGGCAGAGGTTGGAGCGGGATTTTTTTGAGACAGAGGATGAGCTTTATTTTAAGGACCGGCCCTTCTTGGAGCATCGTTGCTATTTGGCCATCCACAAAGTACCCAAAAACTACATCGGCCGCACCCCGCTAGGGGCCAATTCCTTTTTGAAAAAGGAACGTAGGTTCTATGGCCAGAACCACGTTCCCAAAGAATACCTCGATGAAGGCGTTATGGCAGATTTCGAGGCCAGGGTCGGGGCCGTAAACGACCTTATCAACGATTCGGGCCTGATGACTTCGAAAATCCTTGATTTCGAGGAACTGTTCGGAGGGGCGGGCTATTACGATAGCTATTTGGAAACGGGCTACGGGGAAGGCATGGGCAAGGATATTGATTTTTCCGATAACGGTCTTAGGGTCGGCGACAAACAGGGGCAGTTTTTCACTCTGGAAAATCTGGACCAGTTCTCCAAAGAGGATATGGCCTTTCACGAGTATTTTGGAAAATACAGCACCGGGGACAACCTCTTCCCCATCGGGAACCTGTTTTCCCTTGGTTTCAAGATTCCCCAAGAACATATTATCAACCAGTATATTTATATACCGGAAAAAGAGAAGGCCATGGCCAAATTGAGGTCCAAGGCGAAACGCCTGAACAAATATGCAAGGAACAAAAAGGGGGACAAGAACAGTACCTACCGCGACCAAATTTATGATTTCCAACAACATACACTAAACGAGCATAAGGAGTTGGTCTATTACCACTTGAACGTTCTGGGCCTTTCCGGTACAAAGAAGTCCTTCAGGTCGATGTGCAATATCGTTAGGTCGGCTTTTAGGAAACTGGGCGTCCGTGCGAAGGAAAATACGGTGGATAGAAAGAATCTATTTTTCGGGGGTATCCTTGGCAACGGTATCGGATTGAGCTCGGAACTCTATAGCCCCTTTTCCTCCGACATGGCGGCCAGTCTTTGGTATTTTGAAGGGGGCTATAAAAACCGGTTGCACGGCCCACACGGATTGCGTATGGTCGATAGGGCCACTGGCAAACCTTTATTGGTGAGCCTTTACAGGGAACCTGAAGCAAAGGATTGGATTTTTAACCGGGGCATGCTCATCGCTTCGGGATCTGGAGGCGGAAAAACCTTTTACGCCAATGCCTATTTATTCTCCGAGTATCGCGAGGGAGCCGAGATCCTTATTCTTGAGAATGGGAACTCCTATGACAAACTGTTGGACTATTTGGATGGGGTCGTTATTGAGAACGATGATCAAAATCCCTTTACATTCAACCCCTTTGTGCTGGATTCGGTGGATTCCGTTGACAAAGGTGGTGAAAAGGTACTTACCGAACACAAATTGACCCAACTCATCGCACTGGTCCATCTTTTGCTGGGACAGCAAGGAAACGGTAAGGAAGACGGTCATGATGATGCCGTGACCAAGACCATCATTGAACTGCTTGTTCAAGGGTATTATCGGGAACAACTTGGAAAAAGCCATCCCGAATACTCTTTCAATACGTTTTACGACCATACCAGCAAATGCTTGGGCCCACTTATGGATGCCAAGGGTATCCGAAAGGAAGTCTTCGACCCCTATGTATTTCTATTGCTCTTGGGAAAATATGCCCATGACGGACCTAGGGGATATTTGCTGAACAGCAGGGATTCAAGGATATCCAGACTGAGCCATGAACGTCTGGTATACTTCAAGTTGGGGAACCTGATCAACAACGAGCAGCTTTTCCCGATTCTGGCTTTTTTGATGATCGATGTTTTCGATAAAAAGTTGAAGGATCCCAAAAAACTATCCCTGAACAAAATACTGAACGTCGACGAAGCGTGGGACCTTTTCGACAATCCGATAATGGCCAGTTATTTCGACGCACAGTCACGAATGGCACGGAAATTTGGGGGTCAGCCCATTTTTATCTCCCAAAAAGTAAGCGATTTTGTCAAATCAAAATATATCGGCAAAACCATCGTGGTAAACAGCCATATCAAGGTCTTGCTCGATCTTGGTGAATTTGGCAACTCCTTTGAGGAAATCCAGCAAGTATTGGGACTGAACGAAAAGCAGAAGCAACTGATCCTATCCAATAACAAAGATTTGCCTATCGGTCGGAAATTGCGGGAAATGGCCATTTGTTGGAAAGACCGTGTCAAGGTATTCGGATTGGAGACCTCCTTGCCAACGAAATGTCTTTTTGAAACCAATCCCAACGAAAAAGCAAAGATCACCCGACTACATAAGAAACATGGCCATGTTTGGGAAAGAACGGCCAACGCCTATAAACAGCTGCAAACCGAACTGGCGGAATCCGGTTCAGAGAATTTGAACGGCAGTGACCTTAACCCAAAATATAGAAAATGATGATGTATGTAAAACCAAGAATTGTATGTCTTACTATTTTGATAGGGCTGATAACCCATTTTGGAACCGCCCAAATACCCGTGACCGATGTAGCGGCCAATGCCCAACTGGTACTGCTCAATCAAAATGTGGCCACGCTCAATTCGCAACTGGTCACCTTGAACTCGACCATGGGGAAGCTTTTGGCACAGATGGAGCGAAATGTTACCGCCAATTCCAGCGCTTCAAAAATCCTAAGCCAAGACCTTACCGCAAAAAGAACTCCGGCCAGTTATGTCATGGGAAGTCCTGAAATGAACGAACTGTACGCCCTAAAGGACAAGATCGTGGAAGCCTATAAGGGCACACAGAAAAACCTGCGCTCCTTTTCCAATCTAGAAAAAGTGGAAAAGGAAAGGGCTACCAAGATTTTGGCCGATGCCCTGTTACAGGTTTCTTCCTTGGTATCCCAAGGATCCCAGATTGCCACCACTGGCGAAATCATCGAATCGGCCGATAGGCTTTCGGCATTACGGTCCATCTTAGACAATATGGACACTATTTTAGAAGCCATAATAAAGGTCAATACGTCCCTCTTACAAAAAAATGAACACCGCAAAGCGGTCTATTCACTGATTAAAACCAATTGATATACATTATGCAATCGGATACAGGTTTTAGAGAAACGGTGAACACGATATTCAATCAGTATATCGACGATGCTTTTACCAATTTGGCCCCTACCTTGGGTATAGGCTTCCAAATGGCAAAAATCGGGCTGGGCATCTTCGCCATCATGCATTTTGTGGGTAACGACAGGGCCGATGTGTTCAAGGCCCTGAAGTGGTTTCCTTTGATGTTCATCCTCTATAACTACTCCGAGTTCGCGCATGCCATCTTTGAATTTTACAACAACTTGGGCTCTTCCTTTGTCAGTACGCAAAAGAACTGGGACACCATCGGGCAGAAGGTGGCCTTGGCCCAAATCGATGTGGCGGCCAATAACGTTGTGGAATGGAACTTGTTCAGCATGGATATTGATGCGTTGCAGTCCTTTGCCCTTACCGGTTTGGCGGGTTCCATAACGGCGTTTGCCCATATCGTTTCTACACTGATTTTCGTTGGTATCAAGGCTTTGGCCACCATCTACCTTTTCATTCTTATCATTTTTGGACCTATTAACATAGGGCTTTCGTTCATTCCAGCCATTTCGGGCCTATGGAAAGCGTGGTTGCAAAAGTTCATGAGCCTGTGCCTATGGCTTCCCATGTTATATGTAGTCGATATGTTCATGGTCAATCTTGTGGATGCGCTGGTGGATCATTTGCTCCGTAAAAGTGCCTATGACCTTGGATTGATCCTGAGTTCATCTCTCTTGATCTTGATGACCTCCTTCTTTTACATCAAGGCCCCGACGTTGGCCAATTTTGTAGTCCAAGGGCTCAACATTTCGGGCGGTGGCATCGTCTCGAAGCCCAAGCACTACGGAAAAAAAGCGATACAAACGGTCATCGACGCGAAGAGTGGCGGGGCCACAAAAGCTGCGAGGACACTCATCCAATAATAAAGATTCGCTTATGAAGGATAGGTATATGATTTTTAACGATATAGACAGAGGCCGAAGGCACAACAAGCGGCTGGTTTATGGGTGTTTGGTGTTGGTGGCCGTAATCTTTGCCATTGCAAGCTATTATGTAACGGCGGCAAACGAGCGGGCCAACAATAACGCTTATCTACTATACGGAGGGCAACGCCTACCAATAGCTCCCATCAGGGATATCAAGCAAAATCTCGAAATTCTTTGTGAGGGACATATTATCAATTTTCATGAACTTTTTTTCGCTCTGGAACCCGAGTTGGACCTAATAAGAAAGAATATCGAGGGAAAGGCCTTGTTCATGGTGGATGGGTCAGGCAACCGCTTATATGCCCGTTTGGTCGAAAAAAAGTACTTCCATGATGTGGCAATGCGGGACTATAACTACTTTGTCGAACTTGATTCGATTCAAATCGACTATGCAACCTATCCGTTTCCGTTCAACTTCTACGGTAAACAGGCCATAGAAAAAGGCAAAACCACAACGTATAGGAAACTGGTCACCAAGGGATACCTGAAAAAAACGGGAATCACCTTGAATAACCTGAACGGAATCAAGATTTTGGATTTTGAGGTCGTGGACAATTCGGACATCAAACACTAGGGACATGAAATTAGGGGACAACATAAAACGTTTGAAACGCTGGGTCGTCAGGCACCGAAACTTTGCCATTGCCCTACCCCTGATCCTGATACTCACCAGTTTCTTTGTTATTGAGAACGTCAAGGATTTCCAATTAAGGCCTAACTCCGAGACCGATGTGTCGAATGGCTTTAATCCGGAGTTGCCCGGCAAAGTCCCGACCTTGGAATCCAGTGCTACCGATACACCTTTGAAAATTACGGATTCTTTGGCAAAGAAAAAGGTGGAGAAATCCTCGGCTTTACCGGACGTTGCCCGGATGAACGATTCAGAAAACGATTCGCTCCAAAGGATCCTGAAACGATTGGAAGGACTATCCTTAGAATCGGACCAGCAGGATGTTCCACAGGCCGAAATTTCAGATAGTAATAAAACAGTGGAAAGGGAAAAGAAGACTATGATGACCGTGGAGGAACAAAAGCAAAAATTTGTGGAGAATCGCTTGGCCTATCGTGAAAAGCTATTGGAGGGAAAAAAGAAAATAATCGGGGAATCCTCGGGGCAAATTCCCCATCCTGAGCAAGAGCAAGAGGAGGTGCCCGAAAACGGAAAGCCGACTTTCTTTAGGGCAACGGTATATGGCGACCAGTTCATTTTGCCCAATGAGAATGTACGGCTGCTGCTCATGGAGGACATGGTTCTACACAAAAAACGATTTCCCAAGAATACGTTTATCCATGCCTTGGCTTCGATACAGGGAAACAGGGTCTATTTGGACATAGACAATATCGAACATTACCCGGTCGATATCTCCGTCAGGGATTTTAACGACGGTCGGGAAGGCATATATAACAAGAGGGCCGGAGAGCTCTGGAGGGAGTACAAGGCCGAGACGGCAGGCGATGCCCTACAGGAAGCCGCTGACGAAATCACGAGCGGGGCACCGGATGTCCTGAAAGGTATTACTAGGGGTTTGGGAACGTTCCTGCGAAAAAAAAGGTTAAAGGAGAAAGATAAGATTTTATTGATCGATGATTATGAACTGTTATTGGTAATGCAATGAAGATGAAATCCCTATTGACAATTATTTGGTTATTCGGTTCGTTGTCGGCAATGGCACAGCTGGACACTATTCCGGTCTCAAGGGACTATAAGACGATATTGGTCCTGCCCGCTCCATATGATTTTTCCATTAACGGGAAAGAGCTCAATTTCATAGAATCCTTTCCGGCAAAAATTGGTTCCGGGACGGTCAGGAATATCGCATTGCTGATCTATAACGATGTGGCACCCGATATAACAGACTTTACAAACTATACAATCTATACCCGTGATGGCCTAGCCTATGATTTTATCCTGAAATTGGTGGACATCCCCTCCAAGAAGCGATGGACCATAACCACCGCCATGGCGGATAACCTTGACGAGCTTTCCAAAAAGCGAGGGAATCACGAAATAGACAAATCCAACGTTTCACGACAACTGGATATGGAGCAAACCGAGGTTCCTACCGAGACTTTCCAGGAAAAATTGAGCGTTAAGACCGGGGAGACCGAAGGTGAGCCTTTACCGCTTACCCGGGAACTGTATGTCTTGGACCGAATGGAATACATACGTCGGCGATGTTATTACAATCAGTTCAACAAGGGCAAAATAATTCGCTATCTGTCCAAATTCGATAACGTATTTCTTTGGCTGGAGAACGTGTACTACGAAAACGATGAAATTTACCTGCAGTTCCGATTGGAGAACAAGGAGCATATCGACTATGACGTCAATTTTATAAAATTCAGCATCGCTACGAAATACAAAAACAGTTCAAGTAATATTAAGAAAGCACAAAAACCTTTGTTCCGGTACAAGGTTCCCAAAAAGGTCGAGGGGAATTCAGAGAACTATTTCATGGTGGTCTTCGATAAGTTTACCCTTGATCGGCAAAAAGTTCTTACGGTGGAACTGGACGAAGAAAAGGGCAATCGAAACTTGTCTTTGGACATAGACCATTCTGTCATTAACAATCCTTTAGGCTTTAAATCATGAAGAGAACAGGATTTTTTGTTACGATTTTATTTTGTCTGGTGGCCTCATCCATCTTTGGCCAAATGCGGGGCAACCTTGCCTCTTCGGTCGGCGTGAGCGGCGGATATGTCGAGGATGGCTACGGTATTATGGGAACGTTCAATTTTCATCCCGATCGCTATCGATATTTTCAGATAAGTGTTTTGGCCGCAATTGCGGAGGACAAAGGTGACCAAAATATTCCTTACAACATCTTTACTATACAGCCCGGACTGTACTATCGCGTATTCATCGCCCCTCAGCGGAAAAATTTTAGCCTCTTCCTAGGTGGGGGCGGACTGTTCGGATATGAGGTCATTAACAACGGGAGCAATGAACTTCCCAGTGGTGCCCTCATCAACGGCAAAAGCCAATTTATATACGGTCTATATCTCGGTGCAGAATTGGAAGTAGGCATCAGTAACGATTTTTCCATATTGGTCAAGGCGAACGAATACTACCACGTCAATTCGGACGTGGGAAATTTTTACCCGTATGCCGGTGTCGGTCTGCGGTATTTTTTGTTTTAAAAAGACGACGTTATGAAATTCAGTACCCCACAACGTATAGTCGCCATAGGTATGCTATGCATGATTTTTATATTGGCATGTAGCAAAGATTTTGAAGGAATAGTACAGGATTCCTTTGATTTCAACTTTGATGGCACCAATGAGGAAAACGGTTTTGTGTTCGAAGCCGTTAAAACTGATTTCAGCTTGGAGCCCGAGCGGATGGTCTCCACGGTTTCCTATTTTATGAAATATGATATCCTCAATGGAAGAGGCTATTACCTTGGGACTGAAAATGATACCATTCGCGAGACCGATACGATACCGGTAAAGGATTTTGACCCATCCTACCGCTACATGCCCATCGATACGGGTATGCACAGGGTCAAGGTATTGGCCTGGGATTCGAACAAAATACAAAAAGAGTTGGAGCTGACCTACAGAGTCAGACACGCTAGCTTTAGTTTTCTATTGACCAAAGGTACCGACGATTTCATCATCAATAGCCGAAATCCAATTAACGTAACGCTGTTACGTGATAGGGAGACTTTCGATCCCGGCAAAGAGACCGATCAGGATTTCGAAATCACCTATCAATTGGAGGATGGTTCCGGCAAACTCTTTTTAGGCGAAAACACCTATGATGCCGGAACTCCGTTTATGCTGCCAAAGGGCGTAACGGAATTTAGCTACCAACCAGAAACCTTGGGTGAACATAAGTTGACAATGACTGCCAAGGCCCCTGATGGGGCCACATTGACCAATGAACTGCTATTGGTGGTAGGAAATATCAACTTTACCTTTAGGGCTACGGCGGCTTCCTCGCAGGTTGAGCTAGAAACCAATTTGGCCATCAATATTGACTTGCAAACTCAAGACGAGGAAAGCGAAGTAACTTATGACATAAGCCACTCTTTTTCGTCCGATAGTCAAGGTGCGGGAACTGTACGGGACCAAAATGGAGGGGTTATGGATCCAGGAACCTTTCGTGCCATCGGGCCGGGCAATTACAACTTCACTTTCGAGGACGATGAATTGGGACAGCGTAAAATCTATTTCGACCTCCGCGATAGCAATGGCCAGATGAAACGCGACAGTGTCGAAATCGAAGTTGCCAATATCCCCTTTACGTTTAGTGGAAACTCGGAAAGCAACCAAGTGTTCGTGAACCAGCGAACACAGCTTAACTTCAACATCAAATCGAACGGTAAAACGTCCAACATCGACTATTTCCTGACCTACGATCCGGAGGAAGGAAACGGAACGGTTACGGGAATCAATGGCGATATAATCCGCAACAATACGGACTATCCCGTGGAATTGGGCAATTTTCCATTGTTCTATACTCCGGAAACTTTGGGCCCGCATCGAATCAACTTTTTCGTTACGGACAATTATGGGCAGGAAGTCGGACCTGTTGAAATCGATTTGGAGGCGAAACAGCTAGAACTGGAATTTAATGCCTCCGCCAATAGTAATGAGGTGTTGGTTGGGCAACGCGGAACTATTTCATTGAGCCTCATTGAAAAAGGTGATTATAGCGGAGTAGCTTATGAACTGAATTATTTTATATCGGGTGGTGAGGCCCAGCTTTACAATGGGAATTCCCCGATTGTGCCGAGCCAATATTTTACGGTAAGACCTGGAAGTTTTGCATATGATTTTATTGCACAAGAGGCCGGGACTTATGAAATTACCTTTTTACTTCGGGATAGTAATGGACAGATTTTAGAAGAAAAAGTTACGGTCGTCGTGGGGAATAATGATTTTACGGTAAGCATGACACCATCAAAAGCAACGGAATTTTCCAATATTCCGGTTGGGATTATTGTGGATATTGATGAAGTACCCGAGGGAGCGAACGATAGCTACTCGGCCTTCTTTTCATCAAGCCAGAACGGTTCGATGTCGGTCAATGGTGTGGCCTACGGTCCAGGGGAAGAGTTCCCATTGGGTGCAGGAGTCAATAATCTCACATATACAGGACTGGAACCTGGCCAGCACAATATCATTCTAAGCGTGGAATCCGGTTCGGATGTTACTCGAACGGCCAATACTACTATAACCTACGACCAAGTGGATTTTACCTTTACGGCGGGAACCCAAAAATCGGATATAACTGTAGGGGAAACTACTGGCCTTAATTTCAATATTTCCGAAAGTGTGGGGTCTTCGGATTACACCATGCGTTTCAGTATGAACGGGAATGCACTCATCAGGGATAACAACGGTATCGAGGTAAGCCCAGGTAACAGTTACGATGTCAATACTGGAAACTTTAATTGGACGCTTGAGGGAACCAATGAGAGCACGGTTCGATTGGCTTTCACCGTTCGAAACGATACAGGGTTGGAGAAAACAGTGGATATTACGGTAAACGTGGCGGCCAAAGATTATACCTTTACTGCATCAGGCACATTGCAGCAGGCCTATACCGGGGAACAGGTGGATATCAACTTCAATATTTCCGAAATCGGAATCGGCGGGGATACCTACGAGATGTATTTTTCAGCAAGTGGTAACAATGGTTCTTTTGAATACGGAGGTACTAGCTACTCCGCCGGTGAAAGTTTTGACGTACTTGTGGGGGCATTTTCGGGAAAGTATACTGGAACGACCGAGGGCAACCACAACATCACTTTCACAGTGCGCTCTTCATCGGATGTTGAGAAAACGGCCAGCGTCAATATAAACTATACGGTATATGAGGAACCATTCGAATTGACCATTAGTCAGGCCCCCGGAGAACGTTTGGAGGGGGAACCTTTTAACATTGCGGTCATTACCAACGCCATTGGCACACATGACCCGGATGTAACCTATCAAATGACATTCTCCTTTAGTGGAAACCGCGTCGGTTATTTCCTTTATGGTGGAAATAGATATGATGAGGGGCAAACGATTCCATTGAATTATGGAAGTACTAACCTTACCTTCTATCCCGATAGCCAAGATACGTTTACCATTGATTTTGAAGTGGAGAATTCAACGGGGCAATCCCAAATCGAAAGCACATTTGTGGACACCATAAGAAAACCTGTGGCGTTGGTCAAAGGGGAAAAGTACAATGTCAGTTGTGGGGGATTGAACGGTTGCGATTATCAAGTCAGGATTTATACCTGTTTTGATATTGGGTGTTCGGAGGCTTATGGCGGTGCGACGTTGGATCAGGTAGAAATCAGGATATTCAACAGGAGTTCCAACCGATGGGATACTCGCTTATTCAATTACAACGAAGCCACGGGCAGTGGAGTGGATAGGTATTTCATGCTGGAAGAGGAACCCCGTGAAAGCCGCTTGAAATATCTTGATCAGGATTTCGAGGTAAGGGTCAGGGATACGAATGGCCAATGGAGTGAAAGAGTTACAGGAAGAGTGGTCAGAGTTTAAGCATCATGGGCGCTTTCAATACTACTGACTAAAGGCAATTAAAACTAGCTTCTTTTAAAAGTATAGGTAATAACGACATCTTGACCGTCCAAAAAATCCTCTTCGTCAACAACCAATTGGTCGTTGGAAAACTCTACGATAATCCAATCGCTACGATTATCAAATCGTATAATCTCATTGTTTATGAGCTCGTACCTATCATCTTCGACATTTTGAAATGCGGGTACTTCCCCACAAGATAGTCCGTTTTCATTAATAGAAAAAGCATTTTTTTCTCCAGGCCCCCGAGAGCTGAAAAAAGTTAAATTATCTTTTAGACATTGACGTATTTCGTTGGTGTTGAACAAGTCAACGTTGACCGTACCGTCCCCATTAATATCAACGGCAGTATTGGAATCAATGGCCTCGTACTCCCATTGGCCCAACAAAGCTTGGCTCCTATCCGACTCCGCTACGCTGTCATCATCATTATTACATGAAAGAAATAGCAGCATTGGGAGTGCAAGAAAAACGAAAACATTTGATTTCATTTGATGTGCCTTGGATTAGTACAAATATATTAATGAGGATTATATCTTTTAAACAAGAATTTTCAAAATTAATTGTGCGGCGGCAAGATAAATGCAAACAGGCGATTTTTTTCGTCTGTTTGGGTTTATGCGCGGTTCAGAGGGTGTTCAAAAATCTGGAACTGAAAGACCCCGAATGCGAACCGGCGTAGCGGTTCGCTCGGGAAGTCTTGAAGTGGAAGATTTTTGAACTTCCGCAGGAACATGGCAAACAAAGCCAAAGCTTCAAAACTATTGGTGTACACTTTTGATTCCTTTTCATTGTGAGCGCTCATATTAAAATTTCTTCATAGGCTCAAATTTGTTGAAGTTGAAAAAAGATATGGTCCCACAATAATCCCGCCCCAATTATTTCTTGGCTGATTGTAGATGATGACTCGTTATTTTTGGGCGGTGGCATTCCTAAAATGTTCGGGGAATGGGCTGGCTCAAACAAGAAAGGACATGGCCCATATACCTATTCGTTGCAGCAATAACCTCAAATTTAATTTTAAGTTCTTAGAAGAACACCACTCCATAGGAAATGAAGTTGGATTACGAATTCAGTCGGTTGTATTTATACGCCAAATCGTATGCGTTTTATCATCGGTTACCAATAATGACCCATCTTGGGTAACTATTGCACCTACGGGCCTACCGTAAACTTCGTCTTCATTTGGATTAACTATAAAACCTGTTAAAAAATCTTCTTCAGGTCCCGAGGGCTTCCCATTCTTAAAGGGAATGTAGATGACCCGGTAGCCTGAAAGTTTTTCTTTGTTCCAAGAACCGTGTTGTACAATAAACGCACCGCCGCGATATTTTTCCGGGAAACTATTCCCATCATAAAAGACCAATCCTAGGGAGGCCGTGTGTGATTTTAGGGCATAATCCGGAATCAAAGCTTCGCCCCTTCTCATGGGCTTTTCGATTTTGACTCTCGGATCTTCGTGTCCAAAGTAGGTATAGGGCCATCCGTAAAAACCATTTTCTTGAACGCTGGTCAGATAGTCGGGCACCAGAAAGTTGCCCAGCCCGTCGCGTTCGTTGACCACCGTCCATAAAGCTTGGGTTTCTGGTTCCCAGTCCATTCCAACGGGATTTCGAAGACCGGAAGCATGTACTTCCAATTCCGAACCATCGGTATTGCAGCGTAAAATGTTAGCTTTCAACAATTCTTTTTCAATACCATTCTCTGCAATATTGCTCCCACTTCCCACTGCAATATAGATTTTCGATTCATCTCCGTTCGTTATGATGTTTCGCGTCCAATGTTGATTGGCCTTTCCGGCCGGTAATGTGGCTATTTTTTCCCCTTTGGCGGTAATGCTCATCTGTCCCTCTTTATATGGATATCGCATCAATGCATCGGTATTCGCCACATAAAAAGAGTTTCCAATGAGCAACATACCGAAAGGTTGGTTCAAGCCATCGTGAAGAAAGGTTTCCCGAACATCGGGCTTTCCATCGTTATCGATATCACGGAGCAAGGTAATCAGGTCGGCACTAGGGGAAAGATTTTTGGATTTCCCCGCACCGATAAGCCATGCACCGATACGTTTAAAGAAACCATAGTTCGAATTGCCCTGTGCAACCAAAATATCACCATTGGGCAGTTCGTACAACCAACGAGGGTTCTCGAAACCATCGGCGTATTTGGTAACGGTAAAACCTTCCGGTGCTTTGGGCGTCCTACCGTCTTCCCAACCTATGACATTCGAAAAGTTAGAAACGGATTTCGTAGCGAACGGTTCGGGAAGCGAATCTATCGCTTTATCCTGCCCCAAGCCGTAAGCGAATATAGTAAGGCTAAAAATTACTGCTAAAGTTCTCATAATGTGCGAATTTTCCTGTTGGAAGTCAAATCAAAATCAACCCTCCTCGTTTTCCAAGCCAAAGTAATCTAGCTATTCAGTCAGGTTTCGTGTTTCTTCGCCTAGCTTTCCTTCAAACTTGGGCAAGGGCCTGTTTTTCCGTTCTTCTTCTGTTTTTACTAGACCATTCTCTTTGATATCGTTGATCAGCCATTCCATTTCCATAATTTCCCTACGCTGTGCCTTTATAATTTCGTCAGCAAGTTTCCTTACGCGTATATCCTTAATTTGAGACCGCTCACTTGTCAAAATGGCGATGGAATGGTGGGGAATCATGCCTTCCATATAATCAACACCAGTGACGGTAACCTGACTTCTAACCAAACCGATACCACCGGCTATCAATAGGATACCCAATCCGATTATTGCTATGTTTACTCCCCGCTTTTTGTACATATTCAACATAAAGAGGAGCATTATGACAATCATGGAACCGGCCATGATCAACGTCATGAAAAATCGGGTTTCACTGTACCAGAAATGATCAATGATCTGGTACGAATGGGTATACATTAAAAAGAACATTGCTACCATTGCGGTAGCAATCATCGTAAAAAATTTACCGTAATTGTTGCCGTTTTCGTGTTTGTTTTCCATTTTTTTAGGTTCTATATTAAAGTTATGTTCTTGAATAAATTGAAATTAAATTCTTAAAAGCGTTCTTTTCCTCTGGACGGTATGAATGTTTGTGCATAATCTGGCCCATAAGAGTGATTTGATTTGATATTTCGTTTACAAAAAGTTCATACAACTATTATGACGAGGCGATGTTAATCAACTTTCAGTGGCTGAATCGAATACTGGCTATCTTGTAGCGCCTCCTCTAAATTATCCAGTGGTACCTCATGCTGTGACTCAATAGTTGCTTGTGCGTCTTCCAAATCGACCGATACATCGGCGACGCCCGTTACGTTCAAAAGTGATTTTTCTACATGGCCGCGACATCCGTTGCAGCTCATCCCTTCGATTGAATATGTTTTCTTCATTTTCTTATAATTTAATCAGTTATATTTCTATTACTTCATCAACCAAACCGCAGTCCATCAACTTTTCCCCAACACATGGATTTTTGATTTCCAGAAGGTTCAACACCATACTTGTACCCAAAACCTTCTGCGAAGTATTTGGCTACCCTATAAGTTTGGGCTGCAGCCTTGACTTCGTGAGGTGTTAGTACCTTTACGCTCTGCTTCATTTTACCTTCCAAACAGTAGGTCAGCACTAAAAATGGGTTTAGAAATACAGCTGTTCTAAAAATAATTTTCATCTTGCTGTATGTTTGAGGTTTCATATTTCACTAAAGTATCCTTGCAGGCAGCCGCACATTTTCTACAGGCTTCCGCACATTCAACACAATGTTGATGTTCATGTTTTTCACATTCCGTGGCACATGACATACACAGCCTATGGCAATACTTTATCAGGTCGCCAACGTCTTTATAGGTCGTGGCCAGTATTTTCGAGGCTGTACCGCAAATTTCGGCGCATACGCGATTGGCACGAATGCAGTCTACCATTGAAGCGATGTCATCTTCATCCAAGCAGGCATCGACACAACGATTGCACTGAACAACGCAATTGTTCAGGGTTTCTATTAAAATTTTTGAATTATTCATGAATGTTTCCAATTTTTTTAGCGTGTCGTCTAACGAATTCAAATGAACACCTTTCCTAAATTTCTATTAAAAATATCATTCGAAACCGCATAGGGTTGCCGTAAAAGATTTCATTTTTAATTCTATTAATAAAGGGTTAAGAGACTGCTGTGAAGTTTAGAATCGAATTCGATGCTTGAAGTATTCTTTGGGGCGAGGTAAAAGGTTGGAACGATTGTTCTATGAAGTTTTGGGCAAGTAACTTTTCTTCAAATAATATCTAAAGAATAGAAACCACAAAAGCCATTCTCGAAGTGGGCGGCCTTTATGGTTTTAATAATTGAAATATACTTTTATCTACGCAAATACAGTATAATAAAAATTACTAGCAATATCAGTATCGCAATCAATATGCGAGTGAGGTTTTTACAGCATTTTTCGATTAGTTCGCCTATACTGCTGGGGTCATCCGTGCCCGTATTCCCTCCATTGGTTGGATTATCGCCGCCCCTAAATACTGCACCCGTGAAGGTCTGTTCTCTTGTGAATGCCGTTCCTCTTAACGTAGCACCACGTGCAACAAACCGACAAAAATAAGTCCCAGAGATTTGCGCAGGGAACGATTTCTCGAACACACCAGCTTCTATTTCATCAAGTTGCAGAACAAATTGTGTATTGTCGGGTCGTTCTACCTCGACATTTATTACTGCCCTGTTTTCAACGGGTTGGCCATATTCATTAAGTGTCGCCCTTAATACCATCTCGGAGCCTGGTTCAAGACTATCCTGATAAATGGCGGCTTCCATCTTTAGATTGGAATACGTATTGACAACCAACGAATATCTGGCACCGTGTGTAACAAAAGATTGTATGGCATTAGGGTCATTATTTTTTGTATCCCTAAGTATCGATACATATTTTTTAAAATCATCTTTATCCACTTTAAGGTGTGCAATCCATTTGCCGCCATGATTATTGGCAGGAAAGGCAACAGGCATTGTGAATTTATAGTTCTTGCTTTTGGAACCTTCGCCGTAGGAAATACCGAGACCCGCTGCATTGCCAGAATTAATTAAGTCCCCTCCGGGAGTTTCCAAAATGATATCCACCACTGGATAATCGGTCAGTAAAATTACCGTGCCGTCAATATCAGCCTCGTTTACATAAAAAGGAATACTAATTGTTGTACCAGGGGCTATGTAACCATTTGGATCAAGAATAATATTGTTATTGGTTACTCCTGCAAGTATTTGTAAAAAATACTTTGTTAGCCTAAAGTAATCGTCAATATTCGCCGATAGCAATCCGGTTAATAAAAGATAACCAACCTTCGGTGGAGTTTGCAAGTGCTGTGAGCGCAGTGGTGTTTACTTGACTTTCATTTCCAAGACCAATGGCAAAGGTTTGGTTATCTATAGCCCCGGTTACATCGGCAATATCTACCGGTTCGTTTTCCAGACCATCGGTAAATACGATAATGGCCTTTTGTTGATATTCCGAAAGAGGGATTGGGGCCAATACATCCCTTGCCAGTTGCACTCCATCGCCTACGGAAGTTCTCGCTCCCGGATTCGTGGCATGGCTCGTTACCGCATTGATTGCCATAATGCGATTCGCATCCAACATACTGTCCGAATTGATTTTGGTCACGTTTAGACCGGGGAAGGTAGCATGATTTACTGGATAAGCATTTGAATCGAATCGAATCAACCCAAGACCGTTTTGTTGCGGAATGATTTCCGCAAAAGTCCTCGCCGCATCCTTAAGTACCTCGATACGAGTATTTCCCAAATTTCCTGCTGGATCGTTCATACTGCCCGATTGATCTAAAGCAAGAATTACTGCCACTGTTGGCCTCTCTATAGCATTCGCCTTGAGGGTAAAGGTAAATTCCTGTCCGCTCTCTATGCATTCAAACGTGACCGATCCATCCGGTACGGCAACACCCGCCGCACCAGCCGTAAATGCCAACCATATACGACCTATCTTAAAAGCAACAGGTTCGTGCGCTACGGTTATCGAACCGGATATCGGATGTAGAATTGAAAACGGTGACGATGGCTCTGATCCAGGTTTTACCCTAATTGTAGCCTCGGCACAACCGAATATATTGAATACGGCTGCACGGGCAGCTGTATCTCCTTCAGGTATATCTTTAAAATTAATTAAAGGTGGCGTACCAACATTATCCACTTCAACAATGGGCTCATTGTTCAAATTGGTATCGTAACAGGGAGGAATCACAACCGATATATGTTTGGAGTTTTTGACTTCTTGCTGATTATCGGGTGCCGCCCAAGGTCTTAGTCCAGAGCCACCTGCCCATGGTTCTAGGTTTTCGACTATGGAAGGATCATTGGTCTCGTTTCCGTAAGTGAATAGCGGATCCAAACGCCACTCTTCGCCGACTTCCGTCTGCCATCTGGCCCACAGGCGATCTATGTTCGCGTGCATCACAAACACGAACGGATCTTCAAAGGCGGTATGGGCAGGGCCGATGGTGCCCCCAATATAGCCATGAATGCTGTTATGGTTGGGAGAACCTTCGAGCCTTAATCGAAATTCATGCCATTGTTCACTTTGCGGAAAGCCATCGGATGAATCGAGAATGGTCGTGTCGGACTCAACGCTAGGATGTGAAGGAGCGGCTGCACCTCCTGCAACATCTCTCGAAATGGGTGGAAAGCCAGCAAATGGCGCTCCCACATTTCCGTTGGATTCGCCCATAAAGGAAGTCGTGAAAATATTGTATGTTCCTCCACTTACATTAGCGGCGGCACGTGGGTCTTCCGTCCAATCCCAATAATGCAGTGACAAATCGGGATCAATTTCCCTTAATAACTGTTCGTAGCGATTTAACAGCTCCCTATGCCAGGGCAAGAACGAAGGCCCACCATGTACATGGGTAGCTTCATGTATTTGATCTTGTTTAACCCATTTGGAAACCCCATCGGCATAATAACGACTATTTAGTTGTACGACCGCATTGATAAAACGATCTCTTTCAACATCCGATACATGTGCAATGTTTCTTCTTATTCCGTCTCCCAGCGCCATAATATTCTATTTTCGATTAAGTAATTGAATTGCCGTTTCTTCAGAAAAAAGCAGTCCAATTTCTAGAAAGGAATTGGCAATCTTTCTTGCTTAAAGAATATCCGTTTATGTATGACCGCTCTGATAGGGGAAGAATGAGTAAAAATAGGCAGAGCTTATTATAGGATTCAAAATTATCTTTTTTCTACAATTTGTAGGAAAAATATGTACAATCTGTATTCAAAATTGTATGTGTTGAAGAAAATCGGAGGTTTATGAACTTGATTTGCAAGTAATTATTACAATAACGGACTCAATAGAGGCTGTCAAACAAGTCACACCATTGAATTAATTATGACTTTTTGGGCTCGTCAGTTTTAGGTTCTTGACGGAAACATTCAACCAACATTTGATATAATTCGGGATGTTTCTTTTTAAGCAAGCTCGGGCGTTCAAAAAAATACTCTGAAGCAACGGCAAAGAATTCAGCTTGATTAGTGCCTCCGTATTTTCTGATATCAGAGTGGTTATCATTTATCGCTTCCATTTCTTTATGGATTAAGTTTAACCAAGGTATGGCATATTGATGTTCCAATAGCCGTTCTGGCACACCGTCTGTTCTATCGTCCAACTTATCTATAAGATGTACGAATTCGTGTATGCCAGTATTACTTTTATCGGTTGTATTATTAAAGCCGTGATACAATGCTTTTTTAGAAAGTATCATCTGTTTCTCGAATCTTCCATTACCAACTATTCCACCAATATTCCGTGAGTTATCCTTACTGCTGAATTGCATATCCTCATTAAAATTATCTGGATATAAAAGGATGCCACTTAAATTTGTGTAGTGCCATTCCTTGAAGCCAAAAACTGGAATGACGGCACTTGCTGCAATTAAAACCTTATCCAACTCTTCCAGTTCAAACTGCACAGCATCGATATAGACCTCACTTAAAAATAGCATCATTTTTTGCTGAAAAAGAAGCTGCCTATCTTTTGAAAGGTTTCTATAAAACAGCACATTATCCATTAATAATTTATGCCAATGCTCTGGAAATGGCTTTACGCTTTGGCGTTTGGCTTTTCTATAAAAATGAACAGCAAAGAGAATAATCACAACCGAAATTAAAATATAAACCATATTAAAAGAAAGGTTTTAATCTACAGGTTCTGCTTTAAATCCCACTTTTTGCAAAGTTGCCTTTACATCTTCTTCGGTTGCACCATCGCTCTCAATAGTAAGGATTTTATCAGGATTAGCGGTATCCACCTCCCAACTTTCTACACCTTCTTGTTTGTTTAAAAAAGGGGTTACTTTTGATACACACCCACCGCAGTTGATATTTGTTTTGAATTTTAGAGTCTTCATAATTTTGAATTTATAGTTTACATTAAAGCTTTATCCGTTTTAATCTGAGGCTATTGGCAACCACGGACACGCTACTAAATGCCATTGCCGCCCCTGCAATCATTGGGTCCAATAAAAATCCATTTACTGGATACAAAACTCCTGCTGCAATTGGAATACCAATGATGTTATAAATGAATGCCCAGAACAAGTTCTGACGTACGCCCAACACGGTTCTTTTTGATAGTTCCAATGCTTTTGGGATAGATTGTAAATCTGATGTTATCAAGGTCATTTTTGCAACATCCATTGCTATATCCGAACCTTTACCCATTGCAATACTAACATTGGCTTGCGCCAACGCGTGCGAATCGTTGATACCATCGCCTACCATTGCGACAATTTTTCCCTCCACCTGTAATTCTTCAACAAAAGCCGCTTTGTCGGAAGGCATTACTTCGCCTTGATAATTTGTTATTCCTACCTGATGTGCCACGGCAGAAGCCGTTTTATTGTTATCTCCCGTGAGCATATAGACCTCGATGCCTCTTTCTTGAAGCGTAGCTATGGCTTTTTTTGAAGTTTCTTTAATCTTGTCCGCGATGGCCAGTATCGCTAGCACTTGATTTTCGTTACCAAAGAATATGACTGTTTTTGCCTTTTCTTCGAGACTTTCTGCCGTTTGCATTAAAGTAGCGTCGATTTGAATATTCTTTTCGACCATTAGTTTATGGTTGCCCACATAATATTTTGAACCATTCTGCTGTTGCGCCTTTACACCTTTTCCGGTAATGCTTTCGAAGGAAGTAATTTCTGCTTGTTCAATATTTTCCTCTTTCAAATGATTAACGACTGCTTCTGCCAAAGGATGTTCCGATTGTGCTTCGATAGCCAAGAGAACTTCCTTGTATTTATTTTGATTTTCAAGGGTATCCTTCCAAAGTATATCGGTTACCAATGGTTTTCCTTCCGTAATCGTACCCGTTTTATCGAGGATGACTGCATTTACTTTATGGCCAAGCTCTAAACTTTCTGCATCCTTTATCAAAATATTGTTTTCGGCTCCCTTGCCGATACCCACCATTATGGCGGTAGGCGTTGCCAAGCCCAAGGCACAGGGACAAGCGATGACCAATACGGCTACAGAAGTTAATAAGGCTTGTGAGAAGGCATTATCGCCTCCTATTGACATCCAGACCATGAAGGTTACAATGGAAATGCCCAATACCACAGGAACGAAAATACCGGCAATTTTATCGACCAGTTTTTGAACTGGTGCTTTACTCCCTTGCGCTTGCTGAACCATTTTAATAATTTGTGAAAGCAAGGTTTCTCCACCTACTTTTTCAGCGGTAAATTGAAAGCTCCCTTTTTGATTAACGGTACCAGCGAATACCTTTTCCTCTTGGGATTTTTGAACTGGAACAGGTTCTCCAGTAATCATACTTTCATCTACATACGAGCTTCCCTTGGAAACTTCGCCATCCACAGGAATCTTTTCTCCGGGACGTACCAAAATGGTCTGACCTACCTGTACGGATGCAATAGGAATTTCCTTTTCTTCCCCATTCTCAATAATTTTAAGGGTTTTAGGCTGAAGGCCCATCAGCTTTTTGATGGCTGAAGAGGTATTTGATTTTGCCTTTTCTTCCAATAGTTTCCCCAAGGAAATAAAGGTAATAATCACAGTAGCCGCTTCGTAATACACGTGAGGCTCGATGCCACGACTCAACCAAAATTCAGGAAAGAAAGTATTGAACATACTAAAGAGGAAGGCGATTCCGGTGCTCAACGCCACCAAGGTATCCATATTTGCTTTTCCGTGTTTGGCCTGCTTGAACGCATTGATAAAAAAGCTACGCCCAAACCAAAAAAGAATGGGAAAGGCCAATACCAAAGAAATCCATTTGCCAGGTTCCCATTGCATATAGAACATTCCCAACACGAAAATGGGTAGCGTAAGTATAGCCGACCAGATGGTACGGTTTTTTATGTCCTGATAATACTTCTGTTGAAGTTCTTGTTGTATTCCTGAAGGGTCTTCAGCATCTATAATAATATCATAACCGACCTGTCTTAAGGCATTTTGCAATTGTTCTTCGGTAGTGGCTTCGTCGTAATCCACCAATACCGAACTGTTGGCAAAGTTAACTTGCGCGTCGTTCACACCTTCGGTATGTGAGAGTATAGATTCAACACTAGATGCACATGCCGCACAGGTCATCCCTGTTACTGGGAAGGATTTTAGTATTCCTTTTTTAGTATTCCTTTTTTTGGTTTCAAATATGTTGATTGCCTCCATAAATCCATTCTTATTTGTACACTACAAATTTCAGGATTTAATGATTTTAATGTGTTACGTAATAAGCCGAATGATTTGCAGAATTTTCACTTATCTTAGATTTAAGTATATGAAGAGTAATTCAGCAACAATTTTCATTAAGCTGTATTGAAGGACATTTTACTGAACCAAAACTACAATAGACACAACAATCTCCCTCGTTTGGTCTTAATACTTCTTTACAATTCTCACACTCGTAAAAGAATTGGCAAGCGTTTGTCGGCATATCTTCTACTTTTTTGTATCCACAATTTGGACAGGTAATTTCTGATTTTAATTGAATCTCCATTAGTTTTTTCTGTCTGTTACTTTATAACCTGTTGAATTAATTGCCTTTTCAATAGCTGCTTTAGAGGTTTTAGACTTATCAAACTCTACGACGGTACTTCCCTGTTCATAGGAAGGGGTTACATTTATAATGCCGTCCAATTCATTTACAGCGTGTTTTATGCTTTCTTCACAGCCAGCACAGGTCATTCCTTGAATAGTAAAGTTTATGATTTGAATATCAGATTGGCTTACAATGACCACTTCTTTTTTATTGTCCGGATAAAAAATGGTTGAATAATATGGAAATGCAATAGCAATGACAGCGAACAATGTAATAACGATTAAGAACCCTTTGGTTTGATACCATTTTGGTTTTGCATCAACTTCGCAACAATCATCTTCTTTTTGAGGTTTTAAGTAAGCATACCAGGCATAACCAATTGCTACAACGGCCAAACCGATTAAATAGGGTCTAAAAGGTTCCATCCATGATAGTGCTGATGCGCTACCACCCACTCCTGCAATTAGCGCAATAACTGGTGGTATGCAACAGGATGATGCCGCAACCGCAGCGAACAAACCTGTATAAGCTGCGTTTTTTGATGTCTTTTCTGCTTTCATATCGTTTCTAAAACTTTGTTTTTATCAAGTATTTCAAAGAAAGGATTCAACAATATTGAATATTCAGGGGTTAGCGAGTAAAAAATGGTTTGAGCATCTCTTTCGGTATCCAATAAATTTCTGTCCTTCATTTTTCTCAGATGTTGAGAGATGGCAGAAATATTCATTCCGAGAATATCGCTTAAGTCGCAAACACAAAGTCGTTTCTCCTCAAAGAGTAAGTAAAGTATCTTAAGTCTTACACTATTACCAACCAATGAAAGTCCATTTGCTAAATAATCAAATGTTTCGTTTAGTTCTGAAACTGTTTCTTTACAACGGTTTACCTGTTTAATATCCGCTTGCTGTCTTATACAAGAATTATTTTCCATAAAACAAAGTTACAATTATTTCTTATTTAAGCAAATGCTAAAATAAATATAAAATGATAAAGAAGTTAACAGCATTATGTTCCTTTTGTTTTGGTTTATGTGTGGGTAAAAAATTAAAGTGCCAAAATGTGCATCTGTTTTTTTTAGTTTGCAGGTAAAGATATTAGTGGCTTCACAGTTAATTGTCTTTTAAAACTACAAAACAGAAAATTCTGTGTGGTGTTAGATGGTGTTAAGTGGTCCTCAGTTATACATTGAATTTTGTCAAATCCTTTTTTTAATTCTGATGTTAATTCCTCTTCATTGTATTGTTTTATATCAAGTCCGCTACATTTTTTTGGTCCGTTTTGTGAAAAGGTTCCTATTATTAAATAACCACTTACAAATTTTGTCGCTATCTTAATATATTTTTTAATCTGTTCATCCGTAGTAAGAAAATGAAAAGTTGCTCTGTCGTGCCAGACATCATAAGACGGATGAGGTTCAAATTCAGTAATGTCGCTCACAATCCAATTTACTTTACTCGCCTTTTCCCCCAGTCTTTTTTTAGCTTTTGCAATTGCTTTTTCTGAAATATCAAGCACAGTAATATTATTATACCCTTCTTCAAGTAAATAGTCAACAAGCTTACTGTCGCCACCACCAATGTCTATAATTTTTGCGTTTTTGTTTAGTTCGAACGAATGTATAAACTCCAGCGAAGTTTTTGGTATTTCTTGCGTCCAACTTACTTGGTCTGGATTTTTAGTTTCATAAACTGTTTCCCAATGTTTCTTTCTGTCTAATTTCATTTTGATATCTAAATTCAGTTTAATGGTAACTCATTATATTATCTATTGATTAAAAATATCCCTCTAAGACTAGTAAAAACATCTTAAATCTCATCCAAGGATTTTCGGTTTTTGTCCACAGACTTCTTGAATTGTGTGGGTGTCATTCCTGTTACTTTTTTGAATTGGAAAAGTTGTCAATTTATTCTCTTTGAAACCACTTTCACAACTTCATTTAAAAGCACTTCTGTATCTAATATTTTAAAGTATTAGATACTTCTTTTTCAGACATTGTAGAAATAAGTTTGTTAGAACCTTCTAACAAATAGATGTTTCTGATGGATGCAGGATATTCCGGATAATCTTTTAGAAGAATGTACTTTTCAAATTCGGCTAAAACACCTACTCGAAAGTATAAACCTCGTTTACAGATTCTGTAACCCTAAAATACCCAAAAGCGTAATTTTCTGGGTTTTCTGGATTTATATAATTACCTCTTAGTCTTGTTGGCACGGTTGCAAAGGGATCTCCTGCATTATCGCCTTGCTCAATTAATCTATTCAAAAAATTGTAATATTGTTCGGATACACCAAATATATTAATATCTACTTCATCTCCTGGTAAAATCTCATCTTCTGCATCTGCCTCATCTTCTTCATATAAAAGAGACATTTCATTACCATTTGTAAACTCATCAGACATTATTTCTCTTGTGGGAAGCAGATCCTCTCCTTCTAAAAAGGTGATGTAATAAAAATTCACTTCATTTGCCGGATCGTCAAAATAGATGGTTAGGTCCAGTTCTTCTTCATCTGAACCACCTTCACGAGATTGTTCAATTCTATTTATTTCAGAAACAGAAATTAAGGTTTCTTGAGCAGTATATGTTTCGTTGTTGTAAATTACCTCTAAATTGTATGTATTGTTAATTATAGGCACAAAGTTTGTAGTTGTATAGCTGCCATCTTGTTGATCATTAAAGATAAAAACGTCTCCATTTGTAGTATTTTCAACTATTACGGATGCTCCACTTACAGGGTTTGGTGCTGTATCATAATAAGGTGTGGAAAGACTTAGCTTTATGGTCTGATTATTTCCTAAAGTCCCTTTTTCCCAATCTAAAGATGCCTCAATAACTAATCTTGGAGATTCGGTTGGTACAGTTAGGTCTATGGGCTCTGTACAAGAAAAAATAATGGCACTTAATCCTATAAGGCTTAATACTTTAATCTTGTTTTCTATTTTAAATATATTTATTATGTACTTCATGATTCTTAAAATTTAAAGTTATAGCTTACGGAAGGAATTATACCAAATATTGTAGTCCTCAAGGCCTCGTTTACTCCAGTATTATAGTTTTGGTTAAATGATATGGAGGCTGCATTTTGCCTATTGTAAAGATTGTAAATGCTAAAAACCCACTCACCTTTCCACTGTTTATTAGGTTTGCGGTTGGGTTTATAGGTCGCTGAAATGTCTAATCTATGATAAGCAGGTAATCTGTCGGCATTTCTTTCATTAAAAATCACAACAGAGGAGCCCTCATATTCAAATTGTCCAACAGGATAAGTTACAGGACGACCGGTTTGGTAAATTGCATTTGCACTAAATGTCCATTTATCGGTTAATTTATAGACTCCTGTAATAGAAATATCGTGTGTACGATCAAAAGGGGCATTGTACCAATTGCCATTATTAATTCCAGGACCTCCGGCATTTCCTCCAAAAGAACGCTGCTCGGATTTAGCTAAAGTATATGAAATCCACCCTGTATAGCGACCTTTGTTTTTTCTAAACAACAATTCAAGTCCATAGGCTCTGGCCTCACCATTTAAAATTTCGGTTTCGATATTATTGTTTCCTATTAAGCTTGCCCCATCAATATAATCAATACGGTTTTGGGTAGTTTTATAATAGGTTTCTGCTTCAAATGAATATGCGTTATTATTAAATTTTTTATAGTAACCAAAAGCATATTGGTTAGATAATTGCGGTTTTACATATGTTCCGCTAGTTGTCCAAACGTCTAAAGGAGTCACCGACGCTGTATTAGACAGTAAATGCAAATATTGTGCTGTGCGAGTGTAACTTCCCTTTATGGACGAGTTGTCTGTTAATACATAGGACAAGCCTAATCGTGGTTCTAAATTTCCAAATTTTTCAATAGTCTGTCCTTTTGAGTAATCTGTTTCTCCAATGGCTTCTCCTTCTTGGTAAATACCCAACTCTTGATTGTAAATTACAGGTTGATTATTAGTGTAATTTGTAATAGACTGCCCTCCTAAGCGGCTAAACGTGCTATAGCGCAAACCATATCTTGCAGTAAGCTTATCTGTAATTTTATGTTCTGCACTCACGTAAAGCCCTCCTTCAAAAGCCCTTTTTTGGTCTAATGTTAATGGATTAATAGGAGAGGTTGGGGTCGTTGGCGTAATTTCTCCAGGATTGAGATTATATGAGATGCCACTTGCTCCAAAATCTATTTTTAGTTTATCGCTTGCATAATATCCAAAATCGTATTTTAGGTTATAATTTGTTATGTCAGATATCCAATCTAATTGATCAAAGTCCAGTATTATCTGATAGTCATATTTACTATATATAAGCGATAGGTTAGAAAACAACTTATCATTGAAAACATGATTCCACCTAAGATTTGCAGAAATGTTTCCGTAATTACTGTCTATTAGATTTACAATATTAAAAACATCTCGCCCAAAATAACTTGATAGGTATATCTTATTGTTTTCATTAATTTCATAATTGGTTTTTAGGTTTATATCGTAAAAACTAATATTACTATTTCCAAGATCGTCTAGCAAACCCGAAAAGAGCTGTGCATAAGTTGTTCTTCCGGCTAATAGAAAAGAGCCTTTCTTTTTAAACAATGGTGCCTCAACAGCGAGCCTACTTGAAATTAGCCCAATACCCCCATTGAGTTCGAGTCTTTTATTGTTACCCTCTTTTTGTCTTACATCTAATACAGAAGCTGTTCTCCCTCCAAATTTTGCGGGTATATCACCTTTGTACAGTTTTACATTTTTAATTGCATCATTATTAAAAACAGAAAATAATCCAAAAAAGTGAGATGTATTGTAAATAATAGCTTCGTCTAAAAGCACCAGGTTTTGATCCACTGCTCCCCCTCTTACATTAAACCCGGCAGAACCTTCTCCATTATTTGTAACTCCTGGCAAAAGCTGGATGGTTTTTATAAGATCTACTTCGCCCATTACAGCTGGAGCTATTTTTATTGTTGATGCGCTTAAAGTGGTAACTCCCATTTGAGGTTTTCGAATGTTTAGTCTTTTTGAGTCTTCTGTTGATGTAATAACAACTTCGTCTAATGTGTTTAGAGCTTCTGTAATTTCAATGTTTAATTTTATATCTTTAACAAGCGATATTTTTTCTTGTACCTCTTTGTATCCCAGAGACGAAATAACCAAAGTATATTCTCCTTTTGGAGCTGTTAGAGAGTAAAAGCCATACTCGTTTGTTGTGGTTCCTATTGTTGTACCTTTAAGGTATACTGCTATACCAAATACTGTTTCACCATTTGTTTTGTCGCTAATTGTCCCACGCAAGGTAAATTCTTCTTGGGCAAATAGGGTGCTGTTAATTAAAATAAAAAATAATGATAAAAATGATTTCTTGAATAATTGATTTGAATACTCCATGTATAATTTGATTGTTTTAAAATAGATTATTTTGCTTTGCCTATACTGTCCAAAGGTTTGCCCTTGGCTGTGATGCAAGCCAGCTTTTAAAGACTATATTAGGTTATGATTACCATATTACTGGATCTGCTGCGTTGTAGATTTATTAGCGATTGATCTCATCCAATAATTTTTGTTTTTTTACAATCTTTAATACTATGTAAATCATTGTTGAAGCCAAAGCACCATAAAACCAGAATTCAAATTCAATAGCCTTTCCTTTTACCATTTTGCCTGTAAAACTAAAAACCCAAAATATTAGAAACACGGCTGCTAAACCGTTTTTCTCTTTTTTTAATGCCTTTTTTATGCTAAAGGGATATTTGGCTTTTTGATAATATTTAAATGAGGGTATAAATGCAGGTGTGTTTTTTGCCCAATCCAGATAAGTGTCACCAAATTTTTGTATTAAAAAACTTTCTTCGGCATACATGATACGTTCATAATAAAATGCATATAACAAAATGAAGGCTATCACAAACCAAGTGTTATTAGTGAGCATTGCCACGCCTAGCCACATAAAAAAATTACCCAAATATAAAGGATGCCTAACTATTGAATAGATGCCTGTTGTGTTCAGCTGTTCAGCAATTTGCCCTTCTTTTGTATTTCTTCCAGATGTGTTTTTAGGTGTATGAGCCACCGTGACCACTCTTATATATAAGCCAAATAAACTAATGCTAAGCCAGATGTAGTTAAATAGTTCCGGTATCCGATTGTCTATTATTTTATTTTGATATTCAGAATGGATAAATACCGATAGACCGATAACCAAAATAATCAATGGTAAATAACTTCTATTTTTAAATAAAAAGTCACCTTGTGTTTTCAATTCTTCTTGTAGTGCCATGCTTTTAAGGATTTAATTACCCAAAGAACGAGATATCAATATACAAGATTATTTGCCAGTTGTCCAGAATGCTTATTCTGCACCTATTCTCTTTTTTTCAGCAATAGAATTCTTAAACTGTGTTGGTGTTATTCCCTTGATCTTCTTGAAAGTAGCATTAAAAGTGGACTTGGAACTAAAGCCAACTTCTGTTGCAATCCCCAAAAGGGTAAAATGGCCATGTTGTTCGTTTTCCAGGTTTTTTACAAACGCTTCAACCCTATATTCATTTACAAAATCCTGAAAACTTTTCTCTAAATGCAAGTTTAGAACTTCAGAAATATACTGTCTTGGAATGCCTAATTCTTGAGATAATTTATGGATAGACAATTTTTGGTCTCTATATAATGCTTTACGTTGCATGGCATCCAACAACGCTGTTTTGTAGTTTTTAACTTGCTCTTTATTTAATTTTGAACCTTTGTATTTAGTTGGTTTGGATATTGGCAATAATTCTTTAGGCCAAATAATTAAATAATAGGTCATGCTATAGAAAAGAAAAGCATATATGAGTAGAAGATAACTTTGGTATTGCACACTTTCTGATACGGCTATTGTTTTATATTCAGCCAACTCGGTCACTTCATTAAAGTAATTAAACCCCATGAGCAGCACTATTGGTATTGTGAGGTATAAAATCCAATACTTTGATTTATTCTTAAACAAATCAAAAATGATATATACTAAATATCCCAAAAATGCAAAATCTATTAATTCTTCAGCAGCTTCAACAAACATGGTTTCTTCACCCTGATATAGCTCAATAGATTCCATAATAAAGTAAAGAATATTTGGTAAAAAGAACAATAAATCTTTTTTATTGAAATGTGTTTTTTCCGTTTTATAATACTTAAAGAATAGTAATAAAAAAGTAATGAACAAAGTACTATCAGAAAGAAGCCAGTCTGCTCCTTCTTGAAAAAGATTATTGCTATCATCACCAATTATGAATAAAAGAATAGAAATAATACTTCCAACAAATAACCAGAATGTTGGTGTCTTATATTTACTACCCTTATGAAATAAAACAAGCAGTATAAAGACCCCTTGTATAACAGCTATTATTTGTACAGTTTTTAACATCTTTAAAGAAATATAAAATAATTTAGATTTGGTTTTTCATTGGTCCAATTTAAAATGCCCTCTATGGCAAAACCATGGAGGGCATCCATTTTGTGGTAAAGAAAAGTGCGACTTAATTTAGATTTACTCGATTGTTACATTAAAGGGTGCTGCAATGTCTGTATTGCCACCGGCATCATCAAGCCCCGTATTTGGTTTAGTAGGCAGATGTCTCAATGTAAAGGTCAATACCCCTGAACTTGCTGCCCCAGCCGTAAGCGTAAATTCTGTACCTAAGGGATTACCGTTGACGTCAAAATTGCCATACTCCGTTGTCACATCGAGACCGCCAGCAGTAGTATAGAAAAACTGATGGTCTACATCTTCTTGTTCTATTTCTACGGTAACGTTTTCAGGCGGACTCACTGTTTCATTAAGAATTACAATACTACCATTGTACGTAACTCCAGCACTTAGGTTGCCCGAAACGGTAACGACTGGCGGCTCTGGGCCATCGTCATCCAAATCCCGAGTCTGTAAAGTAATGGGTGTGCCTCCTCCATCGGGTTCAAGTGTCACCGTGAAAGTGGTTAATGGTTCTTCTTCATTTACTGGTTCTGGCGCATCATCGTCATTTGAACACGATACGAACAAAACGGTTGCAAAAATTGCAGTGGCTAAAAATTTTACGTTTTTCATCTGTTTTTGGTTTAAAAAATTAATAATTGAGTTTGAATTAAAAAGTTTTGCATTCATTGTATTTTGATTTCAAAGGTTAATAATTGAATTTGAGATTTAATAAAAAGTTCCTGCCCAAATCGTCTGCGTAAAAGCGCAGGCGATTCAGGTAATTTCTATAGGGTGTATTAAATAGGTTTGTAATGCCAAAACCTATCGTGAGTACTGATTTTTCAGTGGTCTTAAAATCAATACTAGAATTAAAATTGATTAAATGAAATGCATCAGGTGGTGTGCTCACGTCAACAACTTCCATCGTTTGGGTTACTGGTAAGAACACTTCAAAATTGTTATCTGGAAATTCGTTTTGACGAAATACATACTCGCTTTGTAGTGCCAACCTTATATTCTTAAAGTTTGGGTTTTGATATACAATTTCGTTTTTTGTGTTTATGGGTGGTATGTTTATCAAGGGCTCATCCCTTTTACTGTCGTATCCCTTTACGAGAGAAAATTGGTGGTTTAAGCGAAGGTTTGGGGCAAAGGCGTAAGAGGCATCAAAATCTACCCCTAAAAGTTGGGCATCTGTCTGCCTGTATTCCCAAACTTGAAAGCTACCTCGTATGGTTTGTTGGATTTCTACAGGTTCTATAATCATAAAGTCTTTGATAATATTTATAAAAGGACTTATTGAAAAACTGAACTTTTCATTTTCCCGCTGAAAGGTCAATGCGATTTTATTTCCGATTTCTGAATTGAAACTTAAATCGCCCAACTCGATGCGAGAGGCAGATTGATGTAAGCCCTCGCTAAAAAGTTCGGAAGGGTTCGGTGCACGAGATGCCAGTGAATAGTTGAAAAACAGTTTATATTCATCGCTAAAAGAGTATGTGGCACCCAACGTTGCCGAAGCGTTGTAAAAATTAAGTTGTGGATTGGTTAAAATCTGATTGGTCAATTCTTCGACTATAATTTCAGGGAAGAGTTCTCCGTAATTACGTGATTCCCAAAAGGACGTTCGGTAAAATTTGAAAACGTCCATATATGTGAAATCAAAACGTCCACCAGCTTCTAAAAGAAACTTGTCGTTTAACCTATAATCTGCTATGGCATATATCCCAAAATCATATTTGTCATAATCAGGTATCAACCTTCGTACTCCCGTATTGGGGTCAGCAAAGTTGTTTTGATACCTTGCCATTAAACCAGTTTTTAGGTTTACTGCATCGGTTAAGTGCGAATCTAAATCGAGCATCAATGTGTGTGTGTCCAATTGCAAATCCAATGAAGCCTTATCCCTATCCGCACCACGCCTGATATCAAATTCCAAACGGTTATTACGCTGAAAATCATATTGTAGGCTCACTTTTCCGAAACCGTCGAACCTCTTAAAACCTTTTATTCGTGCCAAATGGTGCGTGACATCTTGTTTTGGTGCAGCGATATCGTAGGTAAAGTCATTTATTCTTAAAGGCCTAGCACTATTTAATGCCATAACTAGGTCTTGAATACCACCCAAATGAGATGCCCTTAAAATGCCAATTTCATTTTTAAAAAGTGAATAATATGCCTCTACACCATAATCAAATTGATTTAAACCTACCTTTAAAGACAGGTTACGCTCAAAAGTTCCCGTGTTACTCAACACATAATCAGGTGCCTCAAAATCACCAAAACGTTTTAATGTTCCTTGCAACGTTGCGTGCCATCCGCTTTGATAGCTTTTGGTCAATTGCGAAGTCAGGGAAGCACCACGACCGTTGCTTGCTCCTGTTAGTAAGGTCTTACCGTAAATACTATCTTTAACGGGAACTTTTGAAGCTTCGGCAACTATTACACCTCCCACGGCGTCTCCGCTATATTGTAATGCTCCTGCTCCTTTAATCAACGTTAGGTTTCCTGCGGAATTGATATCCACATTTGGGGCGTGCTCTGCTCCCCATTCTTGGTCTTCCATCCTAACACCATTGTTGATGATGACAACACGACTACTGTGAAGTCCATTAATTAAAGGTTTTACAACTGTATTTCCTGTGTTGAGGGAAGATACACCGCTCAAGCTATTTAACGCGTCACCGAGTGTGCCGCTGCTAAAACGCTCCAATTTATCTTTTGAGATTGTGTTTTCCTGTATTGTTTTCGTTTTATTACCGTAAGCTTTCCCCCTAACGGTAACTTGGTTCAATTCTTCTAAATGATGCTCCAGTTTAAAGTTCTTGACCGTGTTGCCAGATACCTTAATGGTAAACCCTTTGGTTAGGCAATAGGGGTGCGAAACCTGTATGTTATACGTATCATTACAGAGATTTCTAATTATAAATTTTCCGTAGAGGTTTGTAACCACAGCTTGTTCAGAACCAGCAACAATAAGTGTTGCGCCTACAAGCAGAGACCCATCGTGCAGGTCTGTTACTGTGCCGGAAAGGGTGTTGTCACAATTTTGTGAAAAAGATGTGATACTGTTCAATAGCAGTATCAATAATGCATACTTGCGCATATAAATTCTTAATTAAAATAAAACGTATCAGTTAATTTGTCTATTAAGAAAAAAATGGGGGTGCGCGTAGTTGTTTATTGGTTATTTTAAGGGAATGGAACTGTAATAACGTTAAGGTTTCATCAACCTTTACAAAAATTATAGGTAATAATAAATCAGTGTATTTAGCTATATCGTAGTTGAGGGATGTAAAAAGAAAACTACATATTTCACATTTTGAAATGGATTTATGAATATGTGTGACCTTTTTTGTACAGGTGATATTTTCGTGGCCTTCGAGTGTATGAAAAAACTGAATGGCAGAAGGTGTCATTAATGCTACAAAGAGCACTAATGCAACTATACTTTTACCAATCTGTTTTTTATAATTCACTGTTCTTTCTTTATGTTATAATGTACAAGTTGTAAATTGTCACGTAAGTTGACCATATATCTTATTCTTTCATAAAAGAATTTATTAAACATCGTCCAAAGATTTTAGGTTTTTGTCCACAGACTTCTTAAACTGTGTAGGTGTCATTCCTGTAACTTTTTTAAACTGATTACTCAAATAGGCTACACTACTATAATGTAGTTGAAAAGCTATCTCACTCAAGGTCAATTCATCGTAAACAATCAGTTCTTTAATACGTTCAATTTTTTGGTTGATAATGTATTGCTCAAACGTGACACTTTCTACTGATGAGAATAGGGAACTTAAATATTTGTAATCCAGTTTGAGCTCGCCACTTATAACATCTGCCCATTTTTCATCGGTTTCTTCATTGGAATGATGTATTTTTTCAACTACTAAATTCTTCATTTGCTCAATAAGCTGTGATTTACGGTCATTAATTATATTAAAACCAGACCCTTGAAGTTTTCTGGCTAACGCTTCTCTTTGTGATTCGTTAAGTTTTGAAATCAATTCTACTTCACCCAACTTAATAGCCTTGAAGTCAAGATTTAAATCTGACAAAATTTGCGATACTGTCGATATGCATCTCGGACATACCATATTTTTTATGTGAATAATTGAACTCATTTTTTTTAAAATAGATTTACTCCTGCTTTTGAAAGTGAATAATAATATGCGGCTACAGCAGCAATTATAAATATGGTAACTATAGCCAGTATGCAAATGATTTTATCTTTTCGAGAAACATCATTTTTAGACTGTCGCTTGTTCTTTTTTGCTCTTCTTCTATTTCGTCTACTTTCATTCATCATTATTCTTCTACTTTTTTAAAGCTAAAGAACTTCAAAAAACCTATACAAATCGTGTGTTAAAATCGTATTTTATTCTATAGTCTCTTTTACTTCACCACAGGTTAACATTGCTTCTCCGTAATATGGGTTACGAATTTCTTTTTCTAAACTCAACCAATAGGCTCCCTTATTATTATCTGCCATAGGGCAAAACTCACTATATACTGTTTGGTTAATCCCAAAAAGCCTTACGCTACTTATCATATGTGCAGAAAGATGTTTAAAATGTCCTCTTTGCGCCGCTATGTTCGAATTTTTCTCAATAGCACTGGCAGAGTTTTTTAATTCTTTTTGTATGGTCATCCAATGGTTATGTGCTTCGTTATCGGGCAACAATTTCATATCTACTTTTGCTAAATTCTTTCCTATGTTTTTTGCAACTGTTTGTGCTTCTTCAGAGTTGTCATTAACAAGAGCATCTTTCAATAGAATATAATCATCAAAAACTTCCTTTAATTGATTTTGAAATTTATTGGGAACTTCGATTCTTTTATTCATCTCTGAATGGTTAGCCTCTTCCTTTTTATCTCCGGAACCATTGTCTTGCATACCTAGATGCCCTTCGTGCCCAGTTGTTGTTTTACCTCCTTCGGTGTTCATCATAGATTTTTTACCCTGTAATTGGGCCGCTGCATCTACTGTAAATGTTCCATTAGTCACCACTTCATCTCCATTTTCAAGACCTTCTAATATTGTATAATTAGTGCCATTGGTATTACCTAAAAGAACTTCTCTCATTTCAAAAACAGACTCATTTGGCTTTGTTTTAATATAAACCACAGAGCGTTCACCTGTCCACATTACAGCAGTAGCAGGAACCGTAACCGTACTTTTAGAACTCGATTGAATCCCTTCAACTTTACCTTCAACAAACATTCCTGGTTTAAACTTATCTTTTTTATTGTTGAGCACTGCTCTTACAACGATAGTTCTGGTTGTTGAATTCAGTAATGGGTCTATGAAAGAAATCTTTGCATCAAAAACCTCATTGCGGTATGCATTTGTAGTAACCTTAATAGATTGACCTTCTTTTAGCAAAGCAATTTGATTTTCATAGGCATCAAATTCTGCCCAAACCGTATTGAAATTGGCTATTTTATAAAGAGGTTGTCCTTGTTTTACGTAGTCACCTTCTTCTACCATTTTATGAGTTACCGTGCCTGAAACTGTTGCAAATACGGGAAAGTACTCTTGTACTTTTCCAGCAGATTCAATAGCGTTTATTTGCTTTTCTGAAAGTTTCCAAAGTTTAAGTTTGTTTCTAACAGCTTTATATAATTCTGGCTGCGATTCTTTTAGGGATGAAGCCGTAAGCAATTCTTGCTGTGCAGCAACTAATTCTGGTGAGTAAATAGTTGCTAGACGCTGTCCAGCACCTACACGTTCTCCCGTAGAATTAACGTATAGTTTTTCAATTCTTCCGCCAAAATAAGTGACTTGTACTGCATTAGACTCTTCATTGGCCTTTATTTTACCTGATAACTTTAAAGAGTTATCTTCCATTTCTCCTTGTCCTACCACGGATGTTTGAATGTTAGCCAATGCTGTCGCATTGTCTGTCATTTTAATCTCATTTGCACTAAGACCATCTGCACCAGTTTCAGCTGGAATTAAATCCATTCCGCAAATGGGGCAATCTCCTGCTTCCGGTTGCATAATTTGCGGATGCATAGAGCAGGTCCACATTTGATTGGAAGCAATTTCTTCTGAATGATTATGGTTGTCCATAACCTCATTTGTTGCACTATCGGCAGAATCTCCACCAAAAATTAGAAAGCCGCCCAACAGGCCAACAATCAACGCAACACCTATATAAATGATGTTTTTATTCATAATATTTATTTTTTATTTTTTTTATTAATTTTTCTAATCGTTGGTGATGACGTATACCAAAGCAAGAATCCACTTAAAACGGTTATCAAACCTAAAAGTGAAAATGCTCTTAAAACAATGGTGTTGAAATTATCTCGTCCCTCATAGTCCATAGTATGCGTCATCCAAAGAAAATCGAACCATCGCCAATCTCGATGACGTACTGTTTGAAAAGCTCCATTTTCAATCGCCACATAAGCCTTAAGATTTTCATCGGTTTTATATGAAATCTCATAAGCTGGTAAAGGTCTTCCCCTATACTCGTGATGATTGCCTACGGATTCAATTCTCTGTATTTTGTCAAACTCTAAATCTGACAACATATAGCGTTCAGCTACTCTAATTGCTTCCTGTTGGGTAATTTCTTTCTTCTTAGCTCCTGAAACAGCGTTGTACAGATGCTCTTCATTTATCCAATAATAAGGTTTGTCATCAATTTCTAATAACTCTAAAGATTTTACATTCAACTCATTTTCCAACTCAGATAAACCAATCAAGTTCTTAAATGTAGCTTGTTCAGGAACGTCTTTTTTGAAATGGTCACCATGAATCTCATCAATGTCTGTCCAACTGAAATATAGACCACTAATAGTCCACATTAAGAATTGAATGCCGATGAAAAGGCCTAAATACCTATGTGTTTTTCTAATTTTTAGTGCTGTATGCCTATTTACCATATTACTGATTTACCTTAAAGTTGAACTTTATAGATACTTTCTCCCAACTCAATGAAATTGTACCTTCGTTATCATTAATCTTATTCACTTGATATGCCAAGTGTTCTGTTACTTCGTCTGAAATGATAGGCTTAACTTTGAAGCGCAAGACATCATCTTTTTTGTCGTATTCATCCTTTCCGTGTTGGTCCCAATTTGAATTAAAAATTATAGTCCATTCATCTTTTGATGGAATTGTGAAAAATCCATATTTGCCGGCAGGCAACATTTTACCATCAATAACTAAATCCTTATTCATTTCTACCCAGGTAGCCATATGAGCACCCGCCTGCCATACTTGGTCATAAGCCAACAATCCACCAAAAACGATTCTATTTCTTACTCCTGGTGATGAATAATCTATATGAATATGGGCATCGCCTATCATTGCCATTGTTGATGTATGTGGGCTTAAAGGTTTCTTTTTATCTGGTTGTGCAGAAGTTTCTGAAGCTTTTTCCTCAACAACTACCTCTTTCACTTCTTTCACCTCTTTTTTACAAGAGGCACCTAAAAAAGCGATAAGTAATACAGAAAGATGGATATATTTTTTCATTAGATTTTACTTTATATTTCTTGATGAAGAATGTGTTTTAATAATTTTCCATTTACCATCTATCTTCTTTAAAATTGATGTTGCCACTCCTTTTTTCTTTATGGTTCTAGAATTGCCCTTATCATCAGGGTTTAGAACGATGGTATAGATATAGGTTTCTGTTGTAAATGCATAAGGTGCATCTACTTGTACATCGATTTCATAATCTGAAAATGTAAAACTTTTAAAGTGCCCTAATTCTGGACCCAAATGATGCTCTATATAGTGGCTGTAAGTTCCTTCTACGCCTCCAGATTCAAACACTTTAGAGTCTTTTGTAAATAACTCGAATGTACCTTCTGTAGTAAGGTTTTGCAAGGCATCTTTGTATGATTTCATTACTTCAAGAACAGTTTCTTTCTCTGTTTCTAAATCTCTGTTTTGGCTATAGATTTGACTAGTTGCAAATAACAATAGCGTTAAGAATGCTGTAAGTTTTAGTGTTTTCATAATTTTGGTTTTATTAAGTTTTATTTATTGACGTGTATTCTATTTATGTTGGCTATACCAAATACGAGTACCAAAAAGCTTAAAAAAACTTCCATCATCACTAAAAGTTTTCCTGAAATAGTTAATGGTACTATATCTCCAAAACCAACAGATGAAAAAGTGATTAAGCTGAAGTATGTAAACTCAAAGAATTGCAAAAAAGAGGAACCATTGAGTACTGTAGCAATTTTAAAACTTTCTGAATTCAATACGTACAACGCTAGATAATCTGCCGAAAATGAAAGGACAATCAAAACAATTAATACGCCAAATAATGTTAGAACGTGCGTAAGCTGATGACTTTCCCCTATTATTTTACTTAATTGTATAAAAGTGAGCCTGACAATAAAAACTGTTTTAATCAGAGCCAAACCAACAATTAAAAACGGTAGGAATGAGCTATCCGAATTCTCATAAATCCAAAACAGATAACTCAATGACACAATAGTCACTACGCTAGTGGTAAACAATACTTTTTTAAAAAGCTGTTCGTAAAAGCCTGTGTTGTTTGATATTTTTGTTATGTTCTCCATACTCACTTTGGTTAATACTCTTAATCAAATAATTGAAGTGCCAATGCACCACCAATTATTAATATAAGTATTGCGTATACTATATAATTGAACCATTTTCTAACTACAGATTTCTCTGTTTTGTTATAGCAACCGTCCTTGCAGCAATCTTTCATTACACTACTCTAGTTAAATTAAATTATAATTTTGCTTCATTATTATTTTCTCTTTAAACAGCACCTGAAAATGAGAGTTAGACGCTATCCATCAATCAAAAAACAGGTTCTTCTCTCAAAATCAAGTGCATTTAATTAAACTTCTCTTTTTCAAAAGCTTATGTTTTGCCTGAAAAAGGAAGAGAGATACTATATTATAGGGGATTATTCTCTCTCCCTTGCACAGGCTGCTATTAACCAAATCAACTTTTCTTTTTCAGAAAATCCATTGTGCCTAATTAAGAGAAAGGGCCTCATAACCAACCAACTAAAAACATGCGCCCTTTCTCTTATTAGGACTTTTATTTTTGCCTGACCTGGGAAGGAACTAACACTAACCATCAACTATTTTTCCTTCCCACGACAGGACTTCTAACTATTCAGATATCCTTGTCATTTTATCATCTTATGTTAACTAATAAACCAGAAGAATGTATAAAGACATAAGGAAGGGATTATCTATTGAATAGTCTTTTGAACTTTCCCGCACTTAAGCATTTTACTTCCATAATATGGGTTTCTCACCTCTTCTTTTGTACTTAACCAAGAACTACCCTTATCGTACATTGGGCAAAACTGTTCATACAGCGTATTCTTAGTGCCAGTTATAGCTACCATATCCGTAATATCCTTACTTAATGTCTTAAAATGTTCTCTTTGATGGCCTATTTCACTTTTTGCAATATGCTCTGCGTGCTCTGTAGCATCTTCAATAATATCCGTCAATTCTTTTTGCTCTCCTGCGGTGTAATTTGACTTGTCAAATGCCTTTAGTGAAGCCGCCAATTTAGAACCTGCCTCAGCTGCTTTTTTAGAATCATCTGCTACCAATACATCCTTCAAGCTGAAATAATCACTTAAAATCGCTTCAGATTTCATATTCATCATTTTACTATGGCCCATTTTCTTACCATTTTTTTCCATTTTACCATGGTCATGATTATGCCCATCTTGTGCATAAGTGAAAGATACTGCTAACAATAGCATTGTTGCGATACTCATTTTTAAATTTTTCATTCTTTTCATTTTTAATTGTTCTTAATTATAAACTGTCTTTTAAATTTTCTATATACTTAACTAGCTGCTGGGTTTCTTCTTCTGAAAACTTTGCGTCTTTATGAATCAAAGTGTAAGAATCCAGAGGCATTTCGCCACTTTCAATCTGCTTAATAATGGATCTAAGTTTACTTGCTTTTCTTCTACTAGACAACGAATCCCATTCATTAAAATTCAATTCTGCCTTGCCTTCTTTTATATGGTCTTCCAGCAACCAGGCTACCGGTTGCACCTTGTTGTACCAAGGATATTTTGTGTTGTTACTGTGACAATCATAGCAAGAGACTTGTAATTTGTTCTTGATATCACTTGGGACATCATTTACCAACATAAAGTCGGTTTTTGGAACACCTTCACTTTGATTGCGTGTTGTGGGGATAAATTGAATCCCCACAAACACTACCAATAAAACTATCGCTATGATTTTTACTACTTTCATTTAGTTAATTTCTCGCTGTACTTTACCGCACTTCAGCATTTTGCTACCGTAATAAGGATTGCGGACTTCTTCCTTTGTACTTAACCACGCCGTACCGCCATCATACATAGGGCAGAACTGCTCGTAGAGTTTCATCTCTGTTCCTGTTATAGCAACCATATCTATTACATCCTTACTTAAAACTTTAAAGTGCTCTCGCTGATGTGCTATATCACTTTCAGAAATATGTTCTGCATGCTCCACAGCATCTTCGATGATATCTTTTAAATCTGCTTTTTGACTGTCTGAATAATTTGCTGAAATATCAAGACTCCCTAAAGATTTTGCTAAGGCTGCCCCGAGTTCTTTGGCTTTTAAATTATCATCTGCTACCAAGGCATCTTTAAGACTGAAATAGTCATCTAATACAGTTTGTGAATTGCCATTTCCACTCATTGCCATTTCCTTTTTCTCACCATCATGATGCCCATCGGAATTATCGTGGTTCATTTTTGAATGGTCTTCCTCAGTACTCGTTTCAGAATTGGTACTGCTTTCTGTTTTAGCATCTTTACAAGACACTGCTGTTAAGGTTACAAATGCTATTGCAACCACTCCAAATACTAATTTTAATTTGCTCATTTTTATTTGTTTAAAGTTTATCATTTATAGTTTTAAAATCTGGCTAAAAGGCCACCACCCCAACCATATACATTATTATAATTTCCTTGTATTGAAAAATTTCTTGAAAGGATATAAGAAGCTCCTACCAACCATTGGGTCTCACCTTCATAAGAACTATTATTTTCTAAATCATTGACCCAACCAAAGTCGGCTCTATATTCATATTCCCCTTCCAGAAAAATTCTTGGAAAAATCAATATCTCTCTATCCAACCGTATTCTTGGGCGCAATTGATGGTCCATACTCACATCTACGTTAAATCTGTAAGGCGTGAAATATTTTAAACCTACCAATCCTACGGTATTAAATTCATCATAAGAATTTGGGATTTCGGTTTCAGTATTTACACCTACATAAACACGTACCCAATCATTCAAATACCTGTTATAATTTACTTCTATTTCGGCATTTTGGTCATAATCAAATTCGGCACGTAATCCAAATTCGTTACGAATGTTGCTCGTCGTTAAAAAGAGTTCATTAAAGTTTGAACCTATCCGCGCAGCTCCCCACGAGTAATACAGGTCTGTTTCATCCACTAGCTTTTGAGCTGGAAATTCTTTCATCCTTTCGTCTCTTGGTGTATCATAACTAAATACTCTTGCCATACCACCCATCATATGATATAGTACGTGACAATGAAAAATCCAATCACCAACTTCTTCATTATAGAACTCTATAATCACTTTTTGCATTGGTGGCACGTTAACCGTGTGCTTTAATGGTGAACGCTCCCCATTTTCATTAATCACCCTGAAAAAATGTCCGTGAAGGTGCATTGGGTGATGCATCATTGTTATGTTATTTAAGGTGATTCTTGTAACCTCACCGCCTTTAATTTTAATATTATCGGTTTCTGACAATGGTACGCCATTCATACTCCAAATGTATCGTTGCATATTTCCGGTTAGATTAAGCAGTATCTCATTTACTGGCGCATCTGTCTCAAAAGTGGTATTCTCTTTTGCCTTTAAAAAATCATAGTTGAAATAGGTTTTACGAGTACTGTAATCGAAAACGGAACTGTCTTTTTTCATCTTGGACGTATCATGATTCATATGACCTTTCATTTTGTCCGATGTTTCGTTATGGTTCATTGACATCGAGTCCTTTTTCATCTCCATCGTATTGCCCATATTCATTTTCATCTGCCCATCCTTCATATCCATCTTCATCCCGTACTTTTGCATTAATACTTCTGGCGTTTTTTTCTTTTGATTGCCCACCATTGCAGGTGCACCCATCTTCATATCCATTTTTGCCATTTGCTTCATCATTTCCACTTTGTCTGGTCTGTCTATTACAACTGCGGGAAAAAGTGTTCCTTGTCCTAGATGTAAAGAGGTGTTACCAGAACCATCTTGCGTTGTGGCAGTAATCTCTAAAGTACCTTCCGGGATAGTTACTATCACATCATAGGTTTCGGCTATTCCAAAAAGAAATCGGCTTTTATGCACAGGTTCCACATCTATACCGTCACTCGCAACTATGATTGGGTTGCCTCCACCAAAATCCATCCAATAATAGGTGGATGCTGAAGCATTTATAAAGCGAAGTCTGACCTTTTCACCTGGCTTAAACTCTGGGTATTCTGCTACTTTTTTTCCATTGGTCAAAAATGCTGGATAGTAGATATCCGAAATGTCAGCTCCTTCCATACGGTCTCGCCAAAATTTAAATTGTGCGGCCAATGCACCTTCTTTAATGACTCGACTCAATGGTACTGCTGTACCTTTTTTTACCTGATACCACTCGTTACCTCTTTTGAGGTTGCGTAATACATTTAGTGGTTTTTCATTGGTCCAGTCAGACAGCATTACAATCAAATCTTTATCATAATCCAATGTTTTTTCTTTGGGCTGAATGATAATGGAACCAAAAACCCCCTTTTGTTCTTGAAGCATTGTATGAGAATGGTACCAATAGGTACCTGATTGGTTAATAGGGATTCTGTATTGAAACGTCTCTCCAGGTTCAATTGGCGGTGTATTTAAATAAGGAACACCATCATAGAAATTTGGAAGAATTAGCCCGTGCCAGTGTACTGAAGTTTCTTCGTCCATTTTATTAGTTACATTGATTATCGCAAGGTCACCTTCATCAAATTCTAACGTAGGACCAGGAATACTGCCGTTGATGGTCATTGCTTTTGCAGTTACACCACCAAGTGTCATTTCATTCTTCTCAATAGTCAGGTTATACTCCTTAATATGTCGCCCTTCTTCTTTTCTGTCATCGCCGTTTGTACCAACTTGGGCAAAAATTGAAGAGGTAAATAGTAATAGTGCTATTATATTTATTATTCTCATTTTTATTGTGTTAAGTAATTAATCAAGGCATATTGTATATAATAGCCCTTAATAGATTCAATAAGATTGATTTGAAATTTTAACTGTAACTCCTGAACGTCTAATACATCATTAAAATCAATAGTACCCGTCTCATAATTTCTTATTAGGATTTGTTCAGCATCATTGGCTTGCTTCAAATTATCTGATTGAATATTGAACTTAATTCTTGTTGTCTCTCTACTATATTGCGCATCTGCAAGTAACGTCTCTAGTTTGTTTAGCCTATCTGCTTTTTGAGATTGTATTTGTAACTGTTTTAATTCATTCTGCTTTGTTACAGACTTATACTTGTTATTGAAAATTGGAATTGAAATAGATACCATTGGCATTACTATATCTTTTCCGTTATCACTGAAACTCAAATCAGGACGTTCAGAAACTGGCACATAATCCAAACCAAAACCTATGTTGGGTGCACTTTCTTTCTGATTTAATAACTCTGATTGTTCAACCGATTCGTATAACTTATCATACCTCAGCAGTTCAGGATTTAACTGAAGATTTTCGGTTAATATTAATGCATCCTCCTCTGGAATAAACATCTCCTCAACAACGGTTACCGTAATAGTTTCATCACGATTTAATAGATTGTTGAAAGCTACTTGTTCAGCAAGGTAATCTTGCTCCAGTACATCTTTTTTCTGTACAAGTTCATTTTGTCTTATTTGAAGGCGCAGTACGTCTACTGCAGATGCCTTACCAACTTCTACCGAGGTTAGTGCAAGGCGTTCATAAGTTTCTAAAAGCTCAATATTCTCATCTAAAACACGTTGTTTTGCTCTGATGGCATATAGCTTATAATAAGATTGAGATACTGCTAGGGCAAGTTTTCGCTTGGCAATCGCAATATCTACATATTGAGTTTCTGCCATTGAACTTGCGTAATTTTCTCTAGCTGTAATGGTTCCAAACCAAGGCAACATTTGCTTAACTGAAAAACGTGCGCGTTGTGCTCCTGTGCGGGTTTCGGGTTCACTCACAAAATAGCCAGCACTTACTTGAGTATCTGGTAAGGTATTGACCTCATTTACTTTTTCTTCGGCTATGTTATACCGCAATTCAAAAGCTTGAATTTCTGGATTATTCCTTTCAGCTTCCTGAATATAAGACACTAACTCTTGTGCATTTGTTTTCGTGAAAGCGAAAACAACTATTCCTATTAAAATTATATATCTCATTTTGTAGCTCTTTTTAATTGAAACTCGTGTTTCCAGCTAAATAAAACTGGCACAACAAATAGGGTTACTAAGGCAATGAGCATTCCTCCAAAAGATGGAATAGCCATTGGTATCATTATATCACTACCACGACCTGTCGATGTGAGTACAGGCAGTAAAGCAAGAATGGTAGTTGCCGTTGTCATCAAACAAGGTCGAATACGTTTTTCCCCAGCTTCGACTACAGAAGCCCTTATTCCTTTTCTGTCTTTAGGTTTATTTTTGTCAAAGGTTTGCGTTAGATAAGTCGCCATTACTACACCATCATCTGTTGCAATACCAAATAAGGCAATAAACCCTACCCATACGGCAACACTCAAGTTTATGGTATGCATTTGGAAAAGGTCTCGAAGGTTTTCTCCAAAGAAGCTAAAGTTTAAAAACCAGTCTTGTCCATAGAACCAAATCATTAAAAATCCACCGGCAAATGCAACTGCGATACCTGTAAATACCATTAATGATGTACCAACAGAACGGAACTGGAAATAGAGAATAAGAAATATTATTGCTAGTGCTAACGGCACAACCACAGACAGGGTTTTTTCAGCGCGCAATTGATTCTCATATGTACCAGTAAATAGGTAGTTAATTCCTTTGGGAACAATTAATTCGCCACTATCAATTTTTTCTTGAATGAGCGCTTGTGCATTTTCAACAACATCTACTTCAGCATATCCATCTAATTTGTCAAACAGGACATAGCCTACCAAAAATGTGTCCTCACTTTTAATAATCTGTGGACCCTGTTCGTAACGAATAGTAACCAGTTCACTTAATGGAATTGGATTACCTTTTTCTACAGGCACATAAATATCTTTTAAATCACTTGGATTTGCACGTAGCTCTCTTGGATATCGTACACGTATACCATATCGCTCTCTACCCTCAACGGTTTGAGTTAGTACCATACCACCAACAGATACCTGAATGACTTGCTGTACCTGTTCTATGGAAATCCCATAACGTGCAAGCCGTTCTCTATCGATATCTAACAATAGATAAGGCTTCCCTACAATACGGTCTGCAAAAACAGCTTCATCCTTAACACCATCGGCTTGCTTGAGAATATCTTCTAATTGTACTCCAAATGCTTCAATCTCATTTAAATCCTGTCCTTTTACCTTAATTCCCATTGGTGCTCGCATACCTGTTTGTAACATTACTAAGCGTGTTTCTATGGGTTGCAGTTTAGGTGCAGAAGTAACTCCTGGTAGTTTAGTGACTTTTACAATCTCTTTCCAAATATCATCTGGGGATTCAATTTCAGGTCGCCAGTTTCTAAAATATTCTCCATCATCATCTGGTATAAGTTGTGAACGACGAACTGAAAATGGGTCTTTGGTTTTGGAAATGTCGTAGTCTGCCCCTTCATTGATTTCGCTATTTGGGTTGACAACCAAGCTTCCATCTTTAAGTATAAAAAGCCCATCATTGTCTACTTTAAATCGTTGCCTGGCTCTTTTTTCATTTAGAATATATTCCGACTTATACTGAATTACATTTTCATACATTGATAACGGTGCAGGGTCTAATGCCGATTCTGTTCGTCCAGATTTACCGACTACAGTTTCAATTTCTGGAATACTGGCTACTGCCATATCCAATTGCTGTAATACCCTTTTATTTTCTTCTACACCTGCGTGGGGCATTGATGTAGGCATTAAAAGGAAAGAACCTTCATTTAATGACGGCATAAATTCTTTACCTGTATTACGCATTATCATCACACCAAAAATTATGATTACTGTGGGAAGAGAAAGGAACAATAATTTATTGCGCAATGCCCAGTTTAAAATACGTACATAATAGCTTCTAAACAGCGTAAAAACACCTAAAAGTCCGAAGCATATTAAGCCTACGAATATTAAATTCCAAAGAATACTTCTATCTACTCCCAATGGTCTCCAATACTCGGCTAGTAAAAATATGATAGCGAAAGCCGATACAAATATGTTAATAGTATTGGCACGTTTTGAAGTTATTTTCTCTTTTAGTGAAAGAAAGCCAACGACACCAAATGCTATTAATATTAACCCAAGAGGATATCCAAAAATAATGGAAAGAACACCTAGAATAATCATTGCTCCATTGAGCATATAACTAAAGGAAGTCTTAATGTTTCGCTTTTTAAACAAATATGCTGCAAAGGGTGGTATTAAAAACAAGGCTACAATTAGAGAAGCCGTTAATGCAGAGGTTTTGGTAAAAGCCAAGGGTCTAAATAATTTTCCTTCTGCACCAATCATCGTGAATACGGGAATAAAACTTATAATAGTGGTCATTACCGCTGTCAATATGGCTCCAGAGACTTCGGCAGTTGCATTATACACAACGGTATTCATTGGTAGGTTTTCATCATTTTCATCAATATGCCGCAGCACATTTTCGGATAGAATAACACCTACATCGACCATTGTACCAATAGCAATGGCAATACCTGATAAGGCCACAATGTTTGCATCTACATTAAATAGTTTCATTGAAATAAAAACCATTAATACAGCTACTGGTAACAGTCCTGAAATTAGCACAGAAGCTCTTAAATTGAATACCATTATTATTATCACGAAAATGGTAATCAAAATCTCTAACGTCAGTGCTTCATCAAGTGTACCCAAGGTTTCTTGGATAAGTTCAGTTCTATCATAAAAAGGAACGATGGTTAACTGCGACGTTCTACCATCACTTAACGTTTTTGAAGGTAGTCCCGAACTTAATTCACTTATTTTCTCTTTTACATTATTAATAACCGCCATAGGGTTTGCACCATATCGCGCCACAACTACTCCTCCTACAACTTCGGCACCTTCTTTATCTAAAAGTCCTCTCCTAGTTGCAGGACCGTGAGATACTTTTGCAATGTCTTTTAAACGTATTGAAGTAAAATCTTCTGATGTAACTACTGCATTCTCCAAGTCGGAAATGGACTTGACATATCCTAAACCACGAATAAGATATTCTGCTTGATTGATTTCTAATGTTTGAGCTCCAACATCTCGATTACTTTGTTTAACTGCCTTTACAACTTCATTTAAACCAATTTTATATTGTTTCATCAACTCTGGGTTGACATCTACTTGATATTCCAAAACGTAGCCACCAATAGATGCTACTTCAGAAACTCCACTTGCGGATGACAGCGCATATTTTACATAGAAATCCTGAATGCTACGCAATTCTTGTAAATCCCAACCACCGGTAACATTTCCATTTTCGTCACGGCCTTCTAGGGTGTACCAATATATCTGTCCTAGACCTGTGGCATCAGGGCCAAGTGCAGGATTAACACCACTGGGTAGCAAACCTGCCGGCAATGAATTTAATTTTTCGAGAATACGACTTCGGCTCCAGTAGAACTCAATATCTTCTTCAAAAATGATGTAGATACTGGAAAAGCCAAACATCGAAGAGCTACGTATGGTTTTAACTCCAGGAATTCCCAGAAGTGATGTGGTTAGTGGATAGGTAATTTGGTCCTCAATATCTTGAGGGGAACGACCATCCCATTTTGTAAATACAATTTGTTGGTTTTCACCTATATCGGGTATGGCGTCTACGGCTACAGGATTACGTGGTAAAGAACCAGTATTCCATTCAAAAGGTGCATTTACAACACCCCATGCCACGAATAAAGCTAGTAACAAAACAGCTACTAATTTATTTTCTATTAAAAATTTGATGCTTTTATTTAGCATAAAAATGAGTTTTTAAGTAGTTATAATTTTTGTTTTAAAAAACAAAAGACAAGCAGTTTAGTCCAAACAATTTAATGTTGGACTACAGTACTAATTACTTAAAAATCAAATAAGGAAGGTTTGGTCTAAAACTTGAACGTCCCTGACCAAGGGAGGAGGAGAATAATCTCTAAAAGAAGTGTTTTCTGTTTGTTGTTCAGTAAACAGATTTATGTATGAATAGATGAAAGTAGCAACCAATAACTGTTGTTCCTTATCTAATTTATCGAAAGAAATTTTTAAATTATCTTGCCTATCAACAACCAACTGCTCATCACTACAACAGTTTTTTTTGTTAATAAGGTCACATTCTTTTGAAGATGGTTTCTGCTGAACTTCCATACCACAAGATTCAACTGAACCAAACACAGAAGAATCCACTAAAACATCGCCACAATAATGACTCTCAATAGTGAAAGACAATGTTGAGACAAACACTAAAAGTGCCATGCAAAAAGATGATATTTTGAAAAGAATTTTCTTCATTCCAACAACAAAACTACAAAAATTTTAACACGAAAACTTTGTTTAACATAATTTTAGAGGCAGAAAAAAGATCATATCACTGCTTTTTTTGTACAGATCCACTGATGTTCAATATAAATTCCACAAGATCCCTGATTTCTTCCGGAGGGTTTCCATGGTCAAAGCCAGACGATTCATAAGCCTGCTTTTTTAAGGAAATTTTCAGTTTGGCATGGGCAGCGCCATCAGCCAACCTTTTATCCGATGGAGCCTTTAAGTAGGGTATTCCTTTCAAAGGTAAATCTTCCAACAATTTAGCCAATCTTGCCCGTAGTTCATCCTTGATCTCCAAGCTATCGGCAGTCTTGCTGTTTCGTGAGCTGTGATAGATAAATATTTTTTCCTTGACCACTATCCTTTTGAACATCCCTCTGGTAAGGGTCCGATATTCGATAATATAATCATCAAGTCCCTCCTGTGAAAACAGGGAAAAGTTTAAAAAAAACAGCAGAAATAGGACTTTGCCAATTTTCGAGATCATTATGTGTTTTTGTTTTTCAAAGATAACCATACTAGAACCACGGAAATTATGATATTGCTCATAGTAGCAAGGTAGCGGCATCGGGAAAAATAATCTGAAATATTATTTAGAATCCTTCTTAATTATTTTGCGACTTGGGAAAACATGCCTAGGTTTGTACTCTATTTTTATCAAATCTAAATAAATATTATATGAGAAATTACTTGTTCTCGGCCATTGCGGCGGTACTGGTAGCGCATACCGGCCTTTCTCAACAGAATGAAACCGAAAAAGATTCGGCAACTGCAAAAATTGAGGTGCTCAATGAGGTGGTGGTCAGCGGCAGCGTAATCTTAGGGAGTGAATTCGAGGCGAGGAATAGGACCGGATCGGCGCAATTTATTTCGGAAAAGGAATTGAAAAGATTTGGTTACACCGACATCAATCGAACGTTGAAAAGAATTCCGGGGGTCAATATATATGAGGAGGATGGCTTCGGTCTACGGCCCAATATCAGCCTAAGGGGCACCTCCCCGGAAAGGAGCGCAAAAATTAACCTGATGGAAGATGGGGTCCTGATCGCCCCTGCACCGTATAGTGCCCCTGCGGCCTACTACTTTCCTACTTTGGGCAGAATGCAGGCCGTGGAAATTTTAAAGGGAAGCAGTCAGATCCAATACGGCCCGAATACAACGGGCGGGGCGATCAATATGGTTTCTGCACGGATTCCCGATCAATTTGGGGGTAAGGTCTCCCTATCGGCCGGCAATTATAATTCAAGGAACGCCCAAGTTATTGTCGGCAATGATTTCGGAAATTTTGGATTCGTAAGTGAGTATTACAATTATAATTCCGATGGTTTCAAAAACCTCGATGGGGGAGGCAATACTGGTTTTGATAAATCCGACTATTTGGCAAAATTCAGAATAAATACGGATGAAGATGCCAAAATCTACCAAGCGCTTCTGTTTAAAATTCAATTTTCAGAGGAAAAGGCCAATGAAACCTATTTGGGCCTGACGGATACCGATTTTAATGAAGATCCATATCGAAGATATAGGGCATCTTCAGAGGACGTTATGGATACGGAGCACCGGCAGTATCAATTGACCCATTTTCTTAAATTTTCGCCTGCACTCAGTTTCAGTACCACTGGATACGTGAACAAGTTTAAACGTAATTGGTATAAACTGGACGATGTCAACCTAGGGGAGCGTGTTGGAATAAATGAGGTACTCTCAGACCCTGGCACATATGATATGGAATACAGTGCATTGCTGGGAAATACGGATACGGTAGCTGACGTGTTTGGAATAAAGGCCAATAACAGGGCTTACAATTCCAAGGGCATACAGTCCATTGCCAGGATGCGTTGGGGCACGGATTGGCTGCAAAGCCTGGAATTGGGGATTAGGTACCACGTAGATGAGGAAGATAGATTCCAATGGGTGGACAGGTATGCCTTCTCCAATAATGAACTTATACGGACAACAGTGGGGGTCAAGGGAGCCAATGCAAATAGAATCAGCAACGCGAAAGCATTTGCGGCTCATACCTTGTACAAACTAAATATTGGCAGGTTTACCTTAACTCCCGGGCTTCGTTACGAGAAAATAACCATGGAGAGAATGGATTATGGAACAGATGATACTAGTAGATTGGGCACGGAGCTTTCCGAGCGATCCAACAGGGTGGATGTTTGGATTCCGGGAGTGGGGGCAAATTATACCCTTTCCAATAACCTATCGGTTTTCGGCGGGGTACACAAAGGATTTTCTCCCCCTGGAAACATCGATGGCCAGGATGCCGAAAAAAGCATAAATTACGAACTGGGGACCCGTTTTAACCATAAGGGAATTCGCGGCGAGGTCGTCCTATATTATAATGATTACCAAAACCTATTGGGCAGTGACCTTGCCGCTAGCGGGGGCACGGGCAGTCTGGATCAGTTTAATGCCGGAGCTGTAAGGGTCAGTGGAGCGGAACTGCTATTGGGTTACAATCTCCTGAAGAATACCTCCGAAAAATTCGGCCTACCCATATCCTTTACCTATACCTTGACGGATACCGAATTTCTAAGCTCTTTTGAAAGTGATAATGACATCTTTGGTGCGGTCACGGCAGGGGATGAAATACCCTATATAGCCAAAAACCAATTCAATTTGAACCTAGGGCTGGAACATGAGAAATTTGCCCTTGATGTGGGGGCACGTTACACGGATGCTTTCAGGACACTGGCGGGAACAGGTGCGATTCCGTCAAACCTAAAGGTGGAGTCGAATTTTGTTATCGATATGTCGGCGCGATATTTCTACAACAAACACTTTGTAATTTCCACTAATGTCATAAACCTGTTGGATGAAGTTTACGCAGTATCAAGAGTTCCTGCGGGCTTAAGACCGGGGCATCCTTTTGGCATCAACTTTTCAGTAGCGTACAATTTTTAAAAAATGGAAGATTCAATCTGAATGCGTAATAGTACAAAATGTCCATAATTGTTTTAGTTCTGTCCCAAATGACGAAAAAGCATGAATAATACTGAAAACTTTTCTCTCAATTTCTCCTTCAGTATTTTAATCGCTTTTGTAAGATGCCCTTCTACCGTTTTAAGGGAAACGCCCAGGTAATCTGCAATTTCATTATTGGTCAATCCTTCCTTTTTGCTCAACAAAAATACTTTGGAGCATTTTTTAGGGAGATTCAGAATCTCCCTATCAATGATTTCCATTTTGCGCCTTAAAATTTCCTGGTTTTCTGACCAGACAACAGAATCGAGTGTCTCAACAAAAGCGGTTTCCAATAAATAAGTCTCTTTCCTGTATTTTTTTACGTGGTCTAGGAACTTGTTGCGAACAGATTTGTACAGCCATCCCTTAATCACCACTCCATCGCTTAACTTGTCCCTTTTTTTCCATAACGTAAAAAATGTTTCTTGGGTAAGGTCCTTTGCCAAAGTGTCATCACGACCTAAACTTTTGGCATACCAATAGACTTCTTTGTAGTACAGATCAATGACCGTCCTAAATGCCGCTTTGTCCCCATTTCGGATTGCATTGACATCAACATTTATATTACGATCATTTGAATTCATAAACTATTTTAACAAAAATTTATCAAAATTATAGGTAAATGTAAATAAAAAGCGAGGGTATTGTAAAGTTCGGTCGTTTGGTTAGTATGCATTGGCATTATCTTAATATTTCACAATGAAAAAAAGGAATATCAAAACCATCGTTCATAAATTCCTGGGCAATACCGCCACTGTTGAGGAAATTGAATTTTTGACGAAATGGGTTAATAACAACAAGGCCAGCTTTCAAGAAGAGATCAAACTGCACCATCTCGTTACAGGGCTTTTTGAGGAAGAAAAAGCGGAACGCCTGAAAAGGGACTTGTTGGACAATATTGAACAGTTCGAGATCAAGGAAAGAAGAATTCGAAGGTTCAATGTACTGAAATATGCCGCTGTCTTCATAGGTATTGTTACGGTCGGCACTTTATTTTATTTGGGGGGAATTGCGGATAAAGATTTACCCCAAAAGCAAATCACCATTACTTTGGGTGATGGATCCACCAAGGAAATTTTGGAAGCCAAAACTTCGGAAGTGGTCTCCAGCTCCGGCACGTATGTGGCCGAGCAGGAAGGAAGTAAAATCATTTACAAAAAAAAATCGGCGAAAACCCTGAAAAACTCAGGGCCGTTGGTCTACAATACTTTGGAAGTCCCCTATGGTAAGAAATTCCAGATAGTATTGTCTGATGGTACCGAGGTATACTTAAACTCAGGATCATCCTTGACATATCCCGTGGCTTTTTATGATGAAGGACCTCGGAACGTGGTCTTAAGGGGGGAGGCTTACTTTACTGTCAAGTCAGACTCCTTGAGGCCTTTCTCGGTGGACGCCGGTTTATTGGACACCCGGGTTTTGGGCACCGAATTTAATATCTCCAATTACCCCAACGATGAATATTCCAAGGTTGTTCTCGTGGAAGGTAGTCTATCGGTGAACAAAGACAAAAATTCTGATGAAGAGGCTATTGTTTTAAGGCCAGATCAAATGGCCTCCTATAGTTTCTCTGATAAGGAACTGGCTAAAACAAATGTTGATGTAAGCAGTCACATTGCATGGAAGGATGGTATCTTATTGTTTAAAAACGAGGACTTTTATCGAATCACCAAAAAGCTTGAAAGGCACTATAACATAAAGATTGATTTCAACGACGTAGAAGTGGGGAAAGAGCGGTACACCGGAAGGTTTAAAACGGAGACTATTCAAGAAATATTACAAGCGTTTCAACGTATAAAAGATTTTGATTTCGCAATAAAGGACAAAGAAGTAATCATTAACCCTAAAAGATAAAAGTATGAAATAAACAAAAGAATCAGGGACTGCTCTAACAATCCCCGAATTCCAAACAAACTTAAAAACTGATTGACCAATTTCTAAATTTTTACAAAAATATGAAAAGCACACTATGTAAAAGCTATTTTACGATTAAAGTAGACCTGAAAATGAAGATAACCGCATTGTTATTATTGGTTGCCCTATTCCAACTTAGTGCCAAGAATGCGTATTCCCAAAAGGGGAAAATTTCAATGAATATGGAGGATGCCACCATTGAGTCCATATTTAATGAAATAGAAAGACAGACGGATTTCAACATCCTGTACAAAAATTCCACCTTGGACACAAGCAGAAAAGTAACGGTAAAGGCGGATAAAGTCAAAATTGAAGATTTAATGGGCCTTATTTTAAAGGAAACAAATGTTTCTTTTGAAATAAGGAGAAAACTTATTGTTCTTCTGGAAAAGAAGATGGTTCCGAGAACGGAAATTAAGACATCATCCTTAGATCCTCCGAAGATAAAGCAGCAGGCAATGACGGTAACCGGAATGGTAACCGACCAGCAAAATGTGCCCTTGGGCGGGGTAAGTATAGTGATTAAGGGCACCACAAAAGGGGTTTCCACCAATTTTGACGGGCAATATGAAATTGAGGCTTCAGAAGGGGACATTCTTGTATTCTCTTACATCGGTTTCGCCAAACATGAGGTACAAGTAGCACAAGAAACGGTCATCAACGTAGTCATGAAGGCTGATTTGATGGATCTTAACGAGGTAATCGTTACCGCAACCGGTGTACGCCGTAAAGTCGAGATGGGTAATTCCATCGCAAATCTCAACGTTGTAGACGACGTAAAACAGCGTCCGATCAGCAATGTTTCAGACTTGCTTCAGGGTCAGGCCACCGGTGTCCAAATTTCAAGTAGTGGAGGTTCTACGGGCATGGGCTCCCGTATTAGGGTCAGGGGTTCAAATAGTGCATCCCTTTCCAATGAACCGGTAATATATGTTGACGGAATCCTCATCAACAACGAGGCCAATTCCATCTCGTTTGAAACGGGCGGGCAGTCACCTTCAAGGTTAAACGATATCAACCCGGAGGATATTGAATCTATCGAAATCATCAAGGGCCCTTCTGCAGCGACCTTGTACGGTTCAATTGCGGCGAACGGTGTAATTCGGATTACCACTAAAAAAGGGAAGCAAGGGGAACCGCGATGGTCCGCTTTTATGGAGAGCGGTCTGGTAGAGGATGTGACGACTTATCCTAGAAATTATCAGGCACTGGATGCGCAAGGTAATCCTGGCTTCAATTTTGAAGCGGCCGAGGGCACTTTTGTCCCCAGTACGGTCAATTCCTTTCAGCCCTTGAACGACCCGCGGACCTCGCCCTTTAGAACGGGACAGTCCTATGGCGCCGGATTGAGCGTATCGGGAGGTTCGGAAGTGCTTACCTACTTCCTTTCAGGTAGTCTTACCGACGGTGAAGGTGTACTGCCGGTAAATAATATAAAAAGAACCAATTTCAGGGGAAATTTTGGGGCCAAAGTTACTGATGATTTAAAGATCAATTTAACTACGGGCTACACCAATAGCGATTTGGAATTGCCCTTGAACGACAATTTTGCCCTAGCGTTGATGAGCCAGGGCCTGAATGGAACTTCTTCGATAGATATAAATAGTGGTTGGGGCGAATTTACCCCGGATGAACTGTTCACGATCGATACCCGACAAAGAATCAATCGTTTTACTTCGGGTCTCGAAGCTATATGGCAACCCACCGAAAAACTGAATTTTAGGGCCTCCGGTGGACTTGACTTTACCTCCCGTTGGGACAGCCAGTTTTTTCCAACGGGAGAAGCACCGGCTTTTCTCAATTATGACGAAGGTGCCCGATTTTCCAATAGGTTTAACGACTTTGTTTATACCCTTGACATGGTAGGGTCTTACAAAACCGATTTATGGGAAGGTATAAATTCACGTACTTCCCTTGGGTTCCAGTATTTACAGAATTTATCACAGGGTACATTTGCGACCGGGCTTCTGTTGGTTGCCGGTAGCAACTCCATTGCCGGGGCCGCTGTTACACAGAGTAATGAACAGACCATCGAATCACGTACCGTTGGTGTCTTTTTGGAAGAACAGGTCGGTTTTAACGATAGACTGTTCGTAACCGGTGCAGTAAGGGCGGATCGCGGAAGTTCATTTGGTGCCTCGTTCAACTCTATTTTTTACCCCAAGGTGAGTGCCTCATGGCTAATTTCCGAGGAAGAATTCTTTAATAATTCCGATAAATATGGAATAAGTTCCTTACGGCTCAGGGGGGCATGGGGCGCCTCCGGGGTCCAGCCCGGCACTAATGATGCCTTAAGATTTTTCAATCCTATCGCAGCTACCTTGGACGGGCAAAGTGTAACCGGGGTAACCATTGGAAGTGTCGGCAATACCGGTTTAAGTCCTGAGATATCCACAGAAGTTGAATTCGGGTTCGACGCCAAACTATTGTCCGATAAAATCGGTTTTGAAATGACCTATTTCAATAAACGTACCGAGGATGCCCTTATTTTCAGGCAACTACCCTTGTCATTGGGTGTGGGTGAAGGACGTTTTGAGAATTTGGGTTCCGTAAAAAACTCGGGTATCGAAATAGCAGTGAATACCAGAATCATCGAGACCGACAAGTTTTTCTTTGGACTGGATTTGGTCGGTTCTTTTATCGATAACGAGCTGATCGAACTGGGCGAGGGTATACAATCGGTCATATTTGGTCAGCAACGTCATGTTGAAGGCTTTCCCCTCGGTGGATATTGGGACGAAACCTATACCTTTAGCGATGCCAATGGCGACGGTTTCATTGGGCAAGATGAAATACAGGTAGGGGAAATAGGGTATTTGGGCACCCCGTTTGCAACCACCGATATTTCTTTTACCCCGACACTGAGCTTTTTCGAAAATCAATTTGTGGTCAGAGGGCTCTTAAACTATAGGGGCGGTCAAAAACTTTACAATAACACCGGTTCATGGAGAAACGGGAACAGTAATAACCGAGAACTGAACGACCCCAATGCCTCGCTTGAAGATCAGGCCAGGGCAGTGGCCTCAAAATTTTTGGGGACAAATGCAGGTTATATCGAAGATGCCTCTTTTTGGAGGCTTCGTGAAATCTCATTAACTTACAACGCACCGGGCACCTTTTCAAGCCAACTTGGTTTTGACCGTATAAGCGTTACACTTTCCGGACAGAATTTGGGCGTGTGGACGGATTACTCCGGACTGGATCCCGAAATTAGTTCTGAAGGACAGGCCAATTTCACCACCGAAGAATTTCTCAGTCAGCCGCCTGTACGTTCTTGGAAAGCAAGACTGAACCTATCTTTTTAACATAAAAATCTAAGAAAATGAAAAAGTCAATTAATGCAGAAAAAAACTATTCCAAACTTCTTTTCAACGTCATTGTCTTGATGGTACTTACCTCGTTAGGTATGTCATGCGATTCCGTGGTAGAAGTCACAGATCCTGATATCGTTACCCCGGAATCATTAAATAGTGAGGCCGGTATACAAACCCTTCGCGCGGGCTCTTTGGGGGATCTAGCGGTGGCCATGAGCGGTTCCGCTGCGGGCCACGGCGCCACTACGGGCCTAATTATTATGAGTGGCCTTATGGCTGATGAGTATACCTATTCGGGAACCTTTCCCACCAGGCGTGAGGCAGACACCCGTAATCTTCAAGATATCAACAGTGACGTAAATACAATTTATGGCAACCTGCATAGATCGCGAACGGGTGCCGAAACTACGGTTGACCTTCTTGCCGATTTCGGTGGAAACCCAGAAATTGAAAGCGAGATGCAAAGCGTTACTGGCTATGCCTATGTCATGTTCGCGGAAACCTTTTGCGGGGGGGTCCCGTTCAGCAAGGCCCCGGCCGATGGTGGGGAATTGATCTATGGGGAGCCTTTGACGACCGAGGAAATGTTTAACACGGCAATTAGCTGGTTCGATCAGGCGGCTGCCAATGCCGGTAGCAATGCCAACTTGGCGAACTTGGCCCGTGTAGGTAAAGCACGCTCCCTTTTGGGCTTGGGCCAAATTGAGAACGCCGCCGCCGAAGTGGCCGGCATCCCCACCGATTTTGTGTACAACATAGAGCAATCCGACAATAGTTTTAGGCAAGAAAACGGTATTTACATCATGAGCACCGTTCGCCGTCAGTTTTCCATCGCCGACGGAAAGGGGGGGAACGGCTTAATGTTCCGCTCTTCCATGGATCCCAGGACGCCTTGGGACGGCGGTACGGAATTTGGGCAGGATGATATCACCCTGTATTACAATCAGCTCAAATATGATTCTTCCAATGTGCCCGTAGTCCTGGCTTCTGGAACAGAGGCAAGATTGATCGAGGCCGAGGCAGCCGCCAATGCGGATGATGCTGCCACCGTGGAGGACATACATAATGCACTTAGGGCTACTATAGGTCTGTCAGATTTAGACCTCTCAGGAATTAGCGGTGACGACCTATTGCTGGCCCATTTTTCTGAGCGTGCCTTTTGGCTCTTCAGTACCGGTCATCGCCTGGGCGACCTTAGAAGACTTGTGGACGTTTATGGCATGATGCCCTCCAATGTATTTCCGTGGGGGCCGTATTTCAAGGGAGGGGAATATAGTTCCACCCTTAAATTTCTCGTTCCACAGTCAGAATCGAACAACCCTAATTATCTAGGGTGTTTAGATTAAATTGATCACCAAAATAATAGAGGGAAAAGAGGCTGCTATAAAGCCTCTTTTCTTTTTATGACTATCGGATTTGTTACATAGCTTTTTTTGTAGTCGGCACGTCGATCAAGTTATCCTCTTTTTTTCCGGATCATACGATTTACGACTAAATTTAGGCCTACACACCCCTTGATCCCCTCTTTTTAGAAGGGATACGATTTCTTCCCTCCTAGAAAGGAGGGATAGAGGGAGGTGTTTTTTTTACAAAACTTAAAAGTTGACTTCATGTGCAAACTATCCGATAGTCATATTTCTTTTTATGTTTGTAAAATACCACAATGAACTGATTTAAACTTTTTACATTTAAGTAAACTACCTCCGGGCAAGCCCACGAGGCATTTAAAGAAAAAACATTTTGATTTCGAGGCAAGTCTCAGAGCATTCAAATCTCGATTATCGAGTGAAAATTAGCCATTTTTTATGAAGGATAAGTTTATGTCTCCACAATTTGAACGTTCGGGAAACTTCACTTTTTTATATGCTTTATTTTTTCTGTCCGGTACCGCCGGCCTAATTTTCCAGGTGGTCTGGATGTACCGTTTAGGGCTGGTATTCGGAAACGCCGCGTACGCAACCGCGGCAACACTCTCCGTTTTTTTTCTTGGGCTCGCAATTGGGGGAAGGTTTTTTGGCAATGTCGGCGCTCGTTTGAAGAGACCGTTCCGTGTATATGGGCTTATGGAGCTGGGCATTGCGCTAACTGCCTTGTTGATAATACCAAGTCTTGATCTATATGAAATGTACTATGCCGAGGTCGTATCCTTTTTGGGCGGTTCAAAAAGTGCGCTTTTACTGGCGAAATTCTTTTTTGGCGCTTTATTGCTTTTGCCTCCAACGTTCCTTATGGGAGGTACTTTTCCCATATTGGCACAGTATATCGGTAAAGATCGCAGGTACCTCGAAAGGCGCGGAACCATTCTATATGCGGTGAATACATTGGGAGCAGCACTTGGAGCCTTTTTTACGGGGTTTTATCTGATCAGGGAATATGGGGTAAGTTCAACCTATGGCCTTGCATTGATACTGGCAGCTTCCGTAGGTGTTCTTGCCATTGTTCTTGATAAATTCCTTGTGTCTTATTCCGTTGCGCCCACGATGGCCGAGGTAAAGCCAAAACCCAAAAAGAATACCGAACGTTCGGCCAAGTTAAGTTATACCCAGTTTGCCGTGGTGGCTTTTTTTTCAGGAGTATTGGCACTATCGGCCGAAACCTTGTGGACCAGGATGTTCGCTCAAGTACTACAAAATTCGGTGTATTCGTTCTCCGCAATTTTGGTGGTATTTCTTTTGGCTTTGGCATTGGGTGGGTTCGTCGCACATCTGCTTGTTAGGTCAAGGATGCCCTCAAAAAGTGCCTTGGCCATACTCCTCTCCGTATCGGCCATTTTAATAGGGGTTTCCCCGAATGTTTTCAATATCGCGACAAGCGGCCTTGGGTATCTGGCAATGGGCGCATCTTGGTACGCCTATGTATGGGCCGTTTTTAAATTGGCCTTTTTGGTGGTCTTACCGCCAACGGTTGTTCTGGGCGCAGTGTTTCCATTCTTGCTCAAAGTAGCTCCCATGACAGATAAGCCGTCAGGGCAGCTCGTGGGCAGGTTGGTACTTTTCAATTCCATGGGTAGCTTCGTTGGCCCCGTACTATCAGGTTTCGTTCTGCTCGACACTTTAGGCCTTTGGGGCGGTATAAAAATCGTTGCCGTTTCGTACGGAATCTTGGCCGTTATGGCCTCCCTATCGTTTTATGGGCGAAAGAAAATTGGTTGGGCCTTAATGCCCATTGCCGTAATTATGGGGATCCTTGTTCTGAAAGATCCACCCATAGTGCGCTTGGACGCTGATGAAACTTTATTGGATTCCTGGCAATCGAGCGATGGTGTAGTTTCCATTGTGCAAGTACCAAAGAATATTCAGATGCGCTTGGATAACTTTTATGTGCTCGGGGATTCCGGCTCCCTGTTGGTCGAACAAATGCAGGCCCACATTCCGTTACTTATCCATCCAGCACCAAAAAAAGTAGTTTTCTTGGGCATGGGAACCGGTATTACTGCGGGGGCGGCACTCCACCATAATGTAGAAAAGGTAGTCGCGGTAGAGTTGGTATCCAACGTAATTCCGGCCGCACAGCGCTATTTTGCCCCTTGGGCCAACGGACTTTTCAATGACGAACGCGTAAGCATTGTTGCCGATGATGCCCGAAACTATCTTTTGGGCACGCACGAGCAATTCGATGTTATTGTTGGTGATCTTTTTACCCCTTGGCACGCGGGTACCGGAAGCCTTTACACCCTTGAACATTTTAAAGAGGCGAAAAAGCGGTTATCTTCCGGTGGGATTTTTGCACAATGGTTGCCAATGTACCAGCTTACTTCCGAAAACTTCGATATCATTGCCGCCACGTTCGCTTCGGTTTTTCCCCAAGTGACCCTATGGAGGGCCGATTTTTCAGGAACACGGGCAAGTATCGTGCTAATTGGCCAAGAGAAAGGTACGCCGCTAGACGAAAATACGCTTAGGCAAAATAGTGCCCATATCGTTCGTGGGCAAGGCAGTTCGACCAAAGACGATCATATGGCAGGCCTGTTCTATTTAGGCAACCTCGATGCCGTTCGAAACCGTTTATCGGGAATTCGCCCCAACACCGACGACAAAAGATCGGTCGAATTCGAAGCCCCCATTTTATCGCAACAAGCCAATGCGGGGCGGGCCAAGTATGTTACAGGAACAGAATTGGAAAACTTTCTCAAAGAACTGGCCGGTAACCTCCCCCCAGAAGAGGATCCCTACCTCTCGGACCTGCCACCGGACGAAATCCGGTACGTAAAAGTAGGTTCGCTCTATCAGCGTTATATTCGGCTTATGAATGCGGGGAAAGACAAAGAAGCAAAAATAGTACTTGAACGGATACAGCTTCTGGCGCCCGACTTCTTGAAAAAGGAAACCGGATCCCTTGACGATTGAGCTTATGGTATGTTCTTGCCACTTTGAAATCAAGGGATTCGAAAACTAGGTCCCAAAAAGGCATGTTAAAAAGGTCTAATAAAAAGCAACAGTAGATTGGTTTTTTTCAACCCTTTCCTGATTACCTTAAAAGCCTTGGAGATATGACCTTCAACGGTCTTTTTTGAAACGTTCAAATATTGGGAGATTTCTTGGTTGGTCAATCCATCTCTTTTACTTAAAAGAAAGACCTCTCTACATTTTTTGGGAAGCAGCTCTATTGCTATGTTTACTTTTTCCAATTTCTTTACAAGATCTTGGTCTTCTAGCTGAATAAAGGTATGTACGGTTTCCAATGAGATCCGATCCAAAAAATCGATTTCCTTTTTCTTTTTTCGATAGTAATCCACAAATTCATTGTGAATAGACCTGTACAGAAAACTTTTCAACGAAGTTTCTATAAATAGCTTTCCTTTCTTTGACCATAGCCTAAGAAATACTTCTTGAACTATATCCTCTGCCACCGCCCTTTCATTAACAAGACCGAGTGCGTACACGTAAAGAATGTCATAAAATTGCTCGACCACAATTTGAAAGGCCTGCAGGTTTCCCCTATTAAGGTTCTCGATCAAGTCCTTCTCGCTATCAAATTCCAAATTCATCGGCACAACTAATTTTAACATACAATATCATAAATTTTTATTTAAAGGGGCAAGGGTAGTGGCATATTCGTTCGTCATACTAATAATAAGCAACATTTTTGCTCAAGAATTAATTTCGCAAAATGATAGATAAAGAGGTCGAATTATTGATTTTTAAATACCTGGACAAAACGGCCGATGACAATGATCTTCGTGTTCTGGGCAATTGGGTAGAAGCGAACGAAGATAAGTTTGCTGAATACATTCGTTTGAACACCTTGATCAAAGGGTCCGTTGCAACGGAAAATATCAAAAAGGCTCGGAATGCCCTTTTGGCAAAAGTTAAGACCAGAAGAAGAGTAAAAAATCGGATAGCCCCGTTCTATAAGTATGCCGCATTGTTTATAGGGATCGTTGGGTTGCTCTTTTTCTATAAAAATTACACTTCTGAAAATATTATGGAAGGCACCGGCGTTTCGAATGTTTCAGATGAAAACATTATACTTAAACTGGGAGATGGTACTGTTGAAGTTATTTCCGATAAAAATAAAAAAGAGAAACAGATTATTAATACAAATGGTGAGGTAACAGTTGTACAAAAAGGGAATAGCCTACTTTATTCGAGCGGGAACACGAGCGGTAATGTCATTTATAACGAATTACAAGTACCCTATGGAAAAATATTCGAGCTGGTACTATCGGATAAAACAAGGGTTCACCTAAACGCCGGTAGTTCGCTGAGATATCCGGTCAGATTTAAAGAAAGCGGCCAAAGGCAAGTATTCTTGAAGGGAGAAGCTTATTTTTCGGTAACAGAAAATAGTGAAAACCCCTTTGTTGTAAATGCGGATCAGGTAGACATTGAGGTGTTGGGTACAGAGTTCAATGTTTCCTTTTATCCTGAAGATCCTGAGGTAAGAACGGTTTTGGTGGAAGGTGCAGTGAAGGTATTCCGATCGAACCTTGAACAATCCTCGACTTTGCTGAATCCAGGACACATGGCCGCATTTAATAGGAAAAACGGCTCACTGGATATCACCAGGGTAGATACCTCACTCTACACCGCTTGGAAAGACGGTATTCTACTTTTTAGGAACACCCCTTTTTCCAGCATCAAAAAGAAGCTTGAACGCCATTTTAACATCTCCATAGTGAATAACTACAAATTTTTGGACAATCAAATATATACGGCCTCATTTTATAAAGAAGAAGATGTAAAACAAATTTTAGAGGTTTTTAAGGAAGATACTCCGTTCGAGTACCGCACGGAAGACAAAACAATAACCCTTACCCGACCGATTCGTTAATAAATACCAGAAGAGCCTATGGGATAGAAAAACAATGACTTCAATAAATCATGAATAAAAAATCGGAAAATGCGCCAACATTTCCCGATAGTAGCATGATTTAAAAAAGAATTTAAACCACTAAAAACTATTTAAAAGTATGAAAAAATCAATCATAGGTACGTTTTTCAAATTGAAAAACGCATATAAATTTGATCTCAAAATGAAAATTACCACTTTACTGCTAGTTATATCATTGTTTGAGATTCATGCGAATACCTACTCTCAAAATAAAAAAATCTCGTTAAGACAGGACAACGTCTCCCTTCAAAAAGTACTGGATAAGATTGAATCCCTTTCGGATTTCAAATTTACCTATAACCACCGAAAAGTAGATATTAACAGAAAAATAACCATAAACGTGGAGAAAAAACCTATTTCCGCAATTTTGGAAAAAATTTTTTCAGAAACGAACATTGCTTATGTGGTACGAAAAAACTATATCGTTTTAAGGCTTAAAAAAGAAAAGGACGATCAACAACGAGTACTGTTAAAAGAACAGCAGTCCATGACCGTTACTGGAACTGTAACCGACAAGGAAGGGGTTCCCCTCGCCGGGGTCAATATTGTAATCAAGGGTACTACAAAAGGCGTTTCCACGAATTTTGATGGTAAATATAAGATAGTTGCCTCCGCCGGGGATATTTTGGTGTTCTCATACATCGGCTTTCAGACGGCAGAAGTTTCAGTGCAACAAGATAATGTCATTGACTTGGAAATGGCCCCGAGTGCCAATCAACTGGACGAAGTAATCTTGACGGCAATAGGGACCAAGCAGTTAAAAGACGAAACGGGTGCAACCAGTTCATCGGTAGAACCGGAACGAATAGTAAAATCCGGGGAAACTGGGGTTATCAATGCCCTGTCAGGAAAAGTGTCCGGTCTTCGCATTGTCAGGCAGAATGGGGATCCCGGTGCAGGTGCCAATATACAGATCAGGGGCATCAACTCCATAGAAGGAGACAGCAATCCACTCATTATCATAGATGGCATCCCTGTAAGTAATGATTCTTTTGATGATGATGGTGTAGGAGGCAGTACGAGTGTTACCCAGCAGTCGAGATTGAACGACATCAACCAGAATGATATTGAAAATGTTCAAATTTTGAAAGGAGCATCGGCTGCCGCCTTATGGGGTTCACGAGCGGCCAACGGGGTTATTTTAATTACCACAAAAGGAGGATCATTTAATAGACGTCCTACATATACCTACAGCTCTACCTATTCCTTTGACGATATATCGGTAAGGGTACCCTTGCAAGACAAGTTTGGACAAGGCCGGGGTGGTGTACGGGCATTGAACCGAACCGAATCATGGGGAGACCGTATCGCTGACCGGCCCGGAGGAGAAGATGATTTTGACACTAGCGGGGAATACTTTGTCACGCCCTCCGGCGAAATATTCTACCCGATTGCCAATAAAAACTCCAGGCAAACATTTATTGATGAAAACTTCAATGCTGTATTTAGAAACGGTACATTTCAACAACACGATTTCTCGGTTGCCGGTGGTGGCCAAAAGGCATCCTATTTCTTTAGTTACGGAATCTTGGAACAGGATGGGATCGTAAAAAATGCAGATTATAACCGTCAGAACATTAGACTGAACACCAAAGTAAATCTCACTGATTGGTTGGATGTCCGAAACAATGTGGCCTATACCTTTACAAAATCCAACAGGATTCGAGGTGGTGGAAGTATCACCGGCCTTTATATAGGTCTTTTGAGGAACCCTGCGGATTTTGATATCAGGGGCCAAATTGGAACCTACGTCAATGATAACGGTGATGTTTTTCAGAACAGGCAGCGATCTTATCGAAATCAGATAGGGGCCTCTAATAATGCAGGGTATAATAATCCATTATGGACAATATACGAGCAACGTAACGAAACAAAGGTAGATCGTTTTTTAATGGCTCCCGAAATAAATATTCGGGCTTCAAATTGGCTTGACTTTACACTTCGTGGAGGATTGGACTATTACTCCGATGAAAGACTACAGTTTCTGCCGATCAATACGTCCGGGGGGGCTAGGTTCGGTGATATGCGTTCAACCGTTGCGGTAAGCAAGGAGTACAATTTTGACCTTCTTATGAAAACCAAGCATGATCTCACGCCGGACATAAATGTAAACACAACATTGGGTTTTAACTTCAATAACAGAAATAGAGCCACATCATCCATAAGATTGAGACCCTTTGTAGTAGATTCGAGACAACCTATTTCAGATTTGAATCCGGATGATGCTTCCACGAGCTGGAGCAGGAATTTACGTCAAATCCGAACCAATAGAGGTTATGCGCTGGTCAGTTTTGGCTTGTTCGACCAGTTGTTCGTCAATGCATCTGCCTCTTTAGAGGCATCTTCTACCATTGAAGGGGCATTCTTTTATCCTTCCGTGGATATGGCATGGCAATTCAGCGACCTTTTTGAAAGTGACGAGCAATTTTTCGGAAAATTGAGGGCATCGTGGGGAAAAGTGGGGATACAACCAGGACCATATCGTTTTGAGACCTTGGCCACAACAGGCTTTACAGACTTTGGAGGGGCTTTTGAAGTCTCAGATGTTCAAGGAAACCGAAACCTTAGACCAGAAATAAAAACGGAATATGAAATTGGGGCCGATTTACGATTCTTTAAGAACAGGTTGAACCTAGGGGTCACCTATTATGAAAATGAAATAGATGACATTCTGTTCGAGGTCAAGACCAATCCCAGTTCGGGTTTCAATAACAGTTACCGTAATGCGGGAATCATAGAAAACAAAGGCTGGGAAATAGACCTTACCGGCAAGATCATCGAAAAAAAGGATTTTTCATTATCATTCAATGCGAATTTCAACAACAACGAAAATCTGGTGGTAGATATATTCGGTGCCGAGACGGTGGATATCGGTGGTACTTCCAAAGCTGTCAAAGGATTCCCAATGAGTTCCTTTTGGTTGCCCGCATCCGTGCTGAACGAAGACGGTACCCGTGCCTTGGATGAAAATGGATTTCCTGAAGTAGATACCCAAAGGCGGGTGATAGGGGATCCCAACCCCGATTGGAGAGGGGGCGCAGGCATGCAACTGAATTTTAAGGGCTTTGATTTTAGTTTTCTTTTTGAGCATTCACAAGGTGGAGATTTCATTAATAGGGGAAAAATTGTGATGTATGGTTTCGGTACCCATGCCGATGTGGGCAATGAGGTTACCCTCACTGAAGACCTTGTTAATGTAAATGGCGATGTCTTTGCCGCAGGAACAACCGTAAGAGGAAATATCGCCGATTTTGGGGCGGGTAATGTATTGCTCGATGAATCCTTTTATAGAACACGGGGCGGAGGTCTGGGGTTCAACAAACTCAACGACCTTTATATTGAGGATGCCACATGGACTAAACTTCGGAACGTGACCTTAGGATATACATTCGATAGGAACAGGTACAAAAACTTTCCCTTAAAAAGTTTAAGGGTATCCTTGACAGGAAGAGATCTTATCTTATGGACCGACATTGTCGGCTCAGATCCCGAAACCAGTTATTACGGTATTAGCAATGCGTCAGGCATGGACTATTTCACCAATCCTTCAACGCGTTCGGTTCTCTTTAACGTAACGGCCACATTTTAATCCACGAACACTAAAACAGTATAAAATGAAAACAAAATATAAAACCCATATCATCCTATTATTATTTTTCACCTCCCTTTTTATCGGATGCGAAGAATTGGTGGATGGTATTAACGAAAACCCCAACAGTTTTACATTAGACGAATTGGATCCGGGACTTTTCTTAAATGGTGCGGAACTCAATTCAATAAATATTTTATTAGGTTCCACAAGTCGTATGGCAGGCTATTGGTCTGGGCAATTAATCGGGTTTGACCAAACCGAGCTAGAGCGATTTAATTACAATGTTACTTTTACGGATTTTGACTGGAATGGATACCAAGGAATTTTGACCCCGGTAAGGGAAATCAGATCGCGTACGCCCGACAATAATCTATATCAGGGTATCACGCGGGTTTTGGAAGCACAGATTATAGGAAACTATGCCTCGATGTATGGAGACATCGTTTATTCCAACGCCCTGAAAGATGTTCTCAACCCTGAATTCGATAACCAAGCAGAGGTTTTTGGGTCTTTGCAGGAATTGTTGGATGAGGCCATAAACAGTCTGTCAAATGTGGGGCCACAAGATGTTGTTTTGGAAGATTTTCTGTTCAATGGCAATGCCACGAAATGGCTGCAGTCCGCTTGGACCTTGAAAGCGAGGTTCTATATGCTGACCCGGCAATATGATTTGGCCTATGCAGCGGCACAGAACGGAATAGCATCACAGGACAACAGTATGATCTTTGTTCCCTTGGATCTTGAGGACGTGACCAGCACAAAAAACAAATTTTGGATATTGCTTAACAACACGCCTAGTGTGGGAACTGGAAACAGTTACCTTGTCCAGCTTTTGGATCCGTCCAGTGGTATTTCGAGAAACAATACAAAAACCGATGAAACTGCCAGGTTACGGTACTATACCATCAACGAGAACGACCCCGACGGTAATTTGGGTATCGCCAATGAACTGGAACCACAACCCTTGATCACCTATAAAGAGAATATATTGATCTTGGCCGAGGCCGGTGCCCGTACCCAAGGTTTCAATGTCGGTCTGGGCCATCTGAACTCATGGCGGTCCCAACTGGCCACTGGTGATTTTTTCAATGCCAGTGTTGCGGGGGAACCCATTTTATACGATGCCTACACCGGTGCTGATTTTGGCCCGGGCGGTATAGAAAACCCTGACAATATAGATACGGACACTGCATTACTTCGTGAGATTGTAGAAGAACGATACGTAACGGGCTTTACCACCTTCATGCCGTTCGACGATGCCAGAAGGTTGCGTAGGGAGAATGCCGTGGCGGTACCTTTTCCAAATAATACAACCACCGCCCCAGGAAGGGTAGAACGGTTTTTGTACCCAGAGGATGAAGTTCTAGCCAACACAAGCGTGCCAGATGATCCAGGTCTTTTTGCGCCAAATCCCATTAATCAATAATAAATATCAATTTTCTTAAAATTAAATTCAATGAAAAAGCAAGTAAAAAATTTTATGCTACTAATGTTTACCCTTTGTGCTGTATCCCTTGGTAATGCCCAAGAGAAATCGACAGAATTCGAGGTATTGGGCAACTGCAATGGCTGCAAAAAACGTATCGAGAAAGCAGCTAACTCAATAGAAGGTGTGGCCAGCGCCTCGTGGAACAAGGACAGCAAAATAATAGAGGTGGCGTATGATTCGGAAAAGACCTCATTGGAAGATATATCCAAGGCCATAAACGAAGTAGGCCACGATACAAAATTTGGGAAAGCAAGCGATAGCGCCTATGATGCCTTACCGGGCTGTTGCCAGTATGATAGGGAAGGTCCTGATAATTCAAAAGCTTCCAAAGAAGAGGCCGTAGCTTCTTTTAGTTTTATGGTTTCCGGTAATTGCGGTATGTGCAAAAAACGTATTGAAAAAGCGGCCAAAGGCGTGACGGGCGTAATCGAAGCGAACTGGGATAAAGAGACCAAGGTTGTCAATATCAAGGTTTCGGATGAAAGCACGACAAGGGATATGGTTTCGGAAGCAATCTCCGGTGTAGGCCACGATACCGAATTTCATAAGGCCGAAGCGTCAATATATAATGACTTACCGGGCTGTTGCCAGTATGATAGGGTGCAATAAACATTTTAAACTTAGGGCTGTTCGCATTATTCGAATCATGACAGGACCGGATTGGAAGAAAAATTTAGCGTTAGTTTTCCTTGTTTGAGTTAGTCGATCCCGTTCTGGGTCAATAATGTTAGAACAGCCCTTTTTATCACAAAAGGATGGTCGAAGAAAAAACAACTGCCCTTGAAACCTATTTCCAGGGTTTTAGAAGGGATATCATAGGGGTTACCCATGAAATAGAGACCCCATATGGAAAAAAACCGCTGGTCTACGCGGATTGGATCGCCAGCGGTCGGCTCTACGCCCCGATAGAGGATATCATGCGCAACAGCATCGGACCTATGGTCGGCAATACCCATTCGGAAAGCTCGCAAACCGGTAAATTGATGACCCATTTGTATGAAACGGCCAAGCAGCTTATTAAGGGGCATGTGAATGCATCAGACGAAGATGTCATCATTACGACGGACACGGGCATGACCGGTGTTCTCTGTAAGTTTCAACGGATTCTAGGTCTTAAGGTTCCCGAAAAACTTTCGCATTTGTTGGAAATATCCGAAAGCGAACGTCCCGTAGTTTTTCTGACCCATATGGAGCATCACTCCAATCAAACCACTTGGCTGGAGACCATTGCAGATGTGGTGGTTCTGGAACCTTCGGAAGGATTGTTCGTAGATGCGAAAAAGCTTGAACAACAACTGGATAAATATAAGGACCGCAAATTAAAAATAGGCTCCTTTACCGCCTGCTCGAATGTAACCGGGGTAAGTGCCCCCTACTACGAACTGGCAGAGATCATGCATGAACACGGCGGATTTTGCTTCGTGGATTTTGCGGCCTCCGCACCCTACGTCGATATGGATATGCATCCCAAAAAAGAATCCCAAAGGTTGGATGCCATCTTCTTTTCGCCCCATAAATTCCTGGGAGGTCCCGGAAGTTCCGGTGTCTTGGTCTTTAGTAAAAACCTATACAAAAACCGTATCCCCGATAATCCCGGTGGAGGAACGGTAACCTGGACCAATCCTTGGGGCGGACATCATTTTTTTGAGAGTGTCGAGGCCCGTGAAGACGGTGGTACGCCCGGATTTCTCCAAACCATGAGAACGGTGTTGGCAATTAAGTTGAAGGAAAAAATGGGAGTTGAAAAAATCCGCCAACGCGAAAATGAATTGGTACGCAAATGTTTTGAAGGACTTCATAAAATTAGGGGAATACAAATATTGGCAAAAGAAGTACGGTACAGGTTGGGGGTCTTTTCCTTCTATTTTGAAGATGTACACTACAATTTGGCCGTAAAACTTTTGAACGACCGATATGGAATACAAGTACGGGGCGGTTGTTCCTGTGCAGGTACGTATGGCCATTTGTTGCTCAACGTTAGCAAAGAAGAATCCAAAAGGATAACGGATCAAATAGATGAAGGTGTCCTTGCCGAAAAGCCGGGTTGGGTAAGGGTGTCGCTGCATCCGACCATGACCAATGATGAGCTGGACTATATTCTCAATGCAATCAGAGAGATTTCGGAGCATGGAAAGGAATGGTCGAGGGAATATCGGTACAATGCAAACAAGAATGAGTTTTACCACATCCAAGAAAAATCGGAAAACCCCAACCTGACCGATTGGTTCAGCCTATAATCCATGAATACTATATTTATATGAAATTGAGATACTTTATAAAAGCTGAACGGACTTCATTGTTCTTTGCCCTGGTCTTTGGCTTTTTTTTTAACACCATGATTGGTCAGGAAACCTTTCCGAAAAACGATGTGGCAGACAAGAGGCCCGAAGCCTTTGCCCTTACCAACGCCATGATCGTCACGGCCCCTGGAGCAAAATTGGAAAACGCTACACTGTTGATTAGAAATGGTATGGTCGAAACGGTGACATCCAACGGGACGGTTCCGGATGGCTACACGAAAATTGATATGGCCGGGCATCACATTTATCCCTCATTTATAGATATTTTCAGTACCTATGGACAGCCTGAGGTAACAAAACGGCCAAGAGGAAATCCTTACGTTAAAAAAGAACAGATACAGTCGGACACCAAGGGTGCCTATAACGCCAACGAGGCCATAAAGGCTTCCTATAAAGCGGCGGACGGATTTGAAGTGGATACCCAGAACGCCAAAAAACTAAGGGAACAGGGGTTCGGTGCCGTAGCGAGTCTGCGCCCGGACGGTATTGCAAGGGGTACGGCCGCTTTGGTGCTTTTGGGCGACAAGCGAGAAAACCAAATGGTAGTACGGTCACAGGTTGCATCCCACTTTTCATTTGATAAGGGCAGCTCTACCCAAGATTTTCCGATATCCCCCATGGGTTCCATTGCGCTGTTAAGACAGACCTTTTATGATGCCGCATGGTACAAGGACCTGGCTCCCAAACCTTTTACCGATCTTTCACTGGAAGCCCTGGCAAATAGCAACCCGTTACCAAAGATTTTTGAAACGAACGGTTGGTTGACTGCCTTACGGGCGGCAAAAATTGCCCAAGAATTCAATATGCGGTTCATCATCAAGGGAGGCGGTGACGAGTACCAACGTTTGGAGGAAATTAAAGCAACAAATTCCCAGTTAATAATTCCCTTGAATTTCCCCAAGACATTTGATGTAAGCAATCCGTACATCACCCAAAAAATTTCCCTGGCAGACCTCAAACATTGGGAAATGGCCCCGAGCAATCCTGCCCTTCTGGAAAAAAACGGTATCACCTTTGCGTTTACCGCGCATCCGTCGGCCAACAGTAGTGATTTTCTTGCCAACCTCAGGAAAGCGGTCAGTTTTGGGCTAAATGAAGAAACGGCTTTGGCGGCACTGACTACCGTACCTGCCAAGATGCTGCGATCGGAAAGCAGTTTGGGTTCTTTGGAAAAGGGCAAGATCGCCAACTTTTTGATAACGGACGGAAATCTATTTAACCCTAATACGAGCGTATTGGAGAATTGGATAAGGGGAACACGACATACCCTACAACAACTTCCTATTGCCAAAATTTTGGGGACATACCGGCTTAAGCTACCCGAAGGCCGGTTCGATCTGAAACTGGAGTCCGCCAAAGGAAAATATCGGGCCCATGTCATTAACGCATCAGGGGAAAATCTCAAAGCCGATTTTTCGATTCACGGATCTATGGCAAGCCTACAATTTAGCTTGCCGAGTAAAGGAACCTATACTTTGGGCGGCTTCTATACTTTCGAAGACCAAACAGTCCTTTTTTCAGGAACGGGCAGCTTGAACTACGAAAATGAATGGAGTTGGAGCGCACGGAAGATTTCCCCCTTAAAAGAGACTATCAATGACAATGATTTGATCGATAGACGAATCAGCGGAAATATTGTTTATCCATTTATGGCCTATGGAAATACAGAGAAAATTAGGCCAGAAAGACTACTTATCAAAAACACCAATGTATGGACCAACGAAGACATCGGCGTGTTGGAGAATATGGACGTATTGGTAACCAATGGTAAAATTGAGCGCATCGGAACAAATCTGGAAGACACCACTGCCAAAAGAATCGATGGTACAGGTAAACACCTTACCCCGGGCATCATTGATGAACATTCGCATATTGCCATCAGTGCGGTCAACGACATTGCGGCCAACTCCGGTATGGTACGTATGGGGGACGTCATCGATTCCGAAGATATAAGTATATACAGGGCGTTGGCCGGGGGTGTGGTGGCCGCCCATATTTTGCACGGGTCGTCCGACCCCATAGGAGGGCAGTCCGCACTGATCAAATTAAAATGGGGAGAAAACCCTGAAAATCTAAAAATTAGCAAAGCGTCACCCTTTATAAAATTTGCCCTTGGCGAAAACCCCAAGCGTTCCAAAAGTGCTCCGTCCCTACGTTTTCCGAGGAGCCTTATGGGTCTGGAACAATTCTACACCAATGCCTTCGTCGAGGCCCTGGACTATAAAAAAGAATGGAATGCCTACAACGGATCGGGGAAAAAACAAAGAACATCGGTTTCCGCTCCTAGAACGGATATCCTTAAGCAGACCATGCTGGAAATTGTAGAAGGGAATCGCTTTATCTCGTGCCATTCCTATCAAGAAAAGGAAATGCTCATGTTGATGGATGTAGCCGACAGGTTCGGTTTTACGGTCAATACGTTTACCCATGCCTTGGAAGGTCATCGCATTGCCGATAAAATGGCCGCTCACGGGGTCGGCGGTAGTACATTTTCCGACAAATGGAATTTTAAGTGGGAAACCCGAAACGCCATTCCGTACAATGCGGTTATTATGCATCGGGAAGGAGTGACAACGGCCATTAATTCCGACAGCAGGGAAACCATTAGGCACCTGAACCACGAAGCGGCCAAATCGATGAAGTATGGGGGAATGAGTGCCGAGGATGCCCTTAAACTGATTACCCTTAACCCCGCCAAACTGTTGCATTTAGATAAAACGATGGGCAGTATCAAAGAGGGCAAATCCGCCGATCTGGTCCTATGGTCCGGCCCACCGCTTTCTATCTATGCAAAACCGGAAAAGACCATTGTTGAAGGTGCCATTTATTTTGATATGGATAGGGATCTTAAGCTCAGGGCCGAAATCAAAAAGGAAAGAGCACGAATCATCCAACTTATGCGCTCTGAAAAAGGGACGGCCAAAGCTGAACAAAAAATATCCACCACGAAGCCTGAATTTCATTGTGAGTATCTGGGCGAAGAGTAAAAAAAATGTTTATATGAAAACCAAAGAGTTTATTCAAAAATGTAGCTGTGTCCTTGTCCTACTTTTCTTTTTTAGTATTGGAACCGCACAACTGGTGCCGAAACCCGCCGAGGCCCAACAAGAACCTATAGTGCTGATAGGAGGAACTATCCATACCGCTACCGGGGAGGTCATCAACAATGGAGCATTGGCTTTTGCCGATGGTAAAATTTCGTTTGTCGGCAAGGCCAGCGATCCGGCGTTCGACGCATCAGGGTATACTAGTATTGAAGTAAGGGGACAACACCTGTACCCCGGCCTTATTTTGCCAAATTCCTTAATCGGTATCGAGGAAATCAGCGGTGTCCCCCACTCCAATGACAAGTTTGAGGAGGGGTCGATCAATCCGGGACTAAAGTCCTTTTATGCGTTCGACACAGGCTCAGGGCATATTCCCACGCTTAGGTACACCGGTATACTTATGGTAGAGACGATACCCTCCGGGGGTACGATATCGGGCACTTCCTCCGTAATGGAACTGGATGGATGGAGCTGGCAGGAGGCGGTCCATAAAAAGGAAGCTGCGGTACACTTGCACTGGCCTTCTTCATTGTCCCGCTCCTACGATTCCGATACCAAGACCACTAAGATAAAAAACAGCGGTTCATACGAGAACAGGGTACAAGAACTGGAGGCTTTGTTCCTTGCCGCACTATCTTACGGTAAATTAAAGAATAGGCCCGCCAACCTTAAATTAGAAGCCCTACAAGGGCTTTTTAAAGGTACTAAGGCCTTGATGATACATGCCAATGAAGCGAAAGAAATTGTGGAGAGTGTACAGTTCGCCAAAGGCATGGGCGTACAAAAAATAGGTATCCTAACCTCTTATGCGGCCCTTGACGTTGTAGATTTTCTGAAGAGCAACAATATACCCGTTATAATACCCCCAACGTACAATCTTCCGAATATGGACGACATGGATTATGATGCCCATTACAGCCTGCCACGTTTACTTTCAGAAAAAGGCATAGTAGTGGCATTGAGCCACAAGGGAATGTTGTCCACTTCCAGAAATTTTCCTTTCTATGCAGGTGTTGCGGCCGCTTTTGGAATGGACAAAGAGGAAGCGTTAAAGTTGGTCTCCCTGAATCCTGCCAAGATTTTGGGCATCGATGGTCGGGTCGGATCCCTTGAAGTTGGAAAGGATGCTACTTTTTTTGTTTCGATGGGCGATGCCCTGGATATTTTGGACAATTCACTTACCCATGCTTTTATCCGAGGTAAAAAGATAACTCTTGATGGTCCGCACCAAGAACTTTATCTTAGATATTCCAATAAATTTGGCCAAGAACACTAGTTGCGCGGAATGGATATTGAAAAAATCCTTGTCGATTTAAGCAACTGGATATGGGATCTGCCCTTATTGATATTGCTGGTAGGCGGTGGCATCTATCTTTTATTGTACTCCAGATTTTTACCGTTCAAGCATTTTTGGCATGCAATAGCCGTTTTACGCGGAAAATATGATAGCAAAGCCAGTGTTGGCCAGATCAGTGCCTTTAGGGCGTTGTCGACGGCTTTGTCATCTACCTTGGGCATGGGTAACATTTCTGGTGTAGCTATAGCTATTGGCATGGGCGGACCTGGTGCTCTTTTTTGGATGTGGATAAGTGCCTTGATCGGGATGGCGACCAAATACTATACCTGCTCACTGGCCATTATGTATCGGGGCAAAGATGATTCGGGTGTTGTTCAAGGCGGTCCTATGTATGTGATTATGCAGGGGCTTGGGAAAAAATGGAAACCCCTAGCTGTTTTCTTCTCCATAACGGGTCTTTTTGGTTCCCTTCCAATTTTTACGGCCAATCAGCTCACCCAGGTCTTAAATGACGTTCTCTTGCCCGGTCTGGGTTATGAGGCGTCCACGAAATCCTCATTGCTCATCGGAATTGCTATTAGTGTTATGGTGTCCATAGTCATCTTTGGAGGGATTCAACGTATTGCTAACTATGCAAGCAAACTCGTTCCTTTGATGGTATTGCTGTATTTCTTATCCGTATTTTATATTCTAGCCATGAACCATACCAACATTATACCGGCATTTGAACAAGTGTTTACGGATGCCTTGACGGGAAATGCCGTTTTGGGCGGTAGTCTTGGGGCTATTATCATTATTGGCGTGAGAAGGGCCGCTTTCTCCAACGAGGCAGGTATCGGCACGGCCCCTATGGCACATGGCGCATCCAAGAATACGGAGCCGGTTCGGGAAGGCTTGGTGGCCATGTTGGGCCCTTTTATTGATACCATTGTGGTATGCACCTTGACCGCCATCGCCATTTTAGTAACCAAAAGTTGGGAAACCCCGGACATCGGCGGCGTAACCGTAACATTAAATGCCTTTACAACGACCATGCCCGATTATGGTGCAATATTATTGGTGTTCATTGTATTCATCTTTGCGCTCACTTCCTTGTTTACGTATTCCTATTACGGCACTAAGTGTATCGCCTTTCTTCTGGGAACGCGGCACAAAAAAACCTACAATTATATGTATGTGGCCAGCATAACGTTGGGTTCAATTTCTACGATGAGCGGTATTGTAGGTCTCATTGACATTAGCTTTGCCTTGATGGCCATACCCACTATGCTATCTGCCCTAATCCTTTCTCCAAAGGTGAATAGGGCCACACTTATCTATTTTAAAAAGGTATATCTAAAATCCAGCACTATTTAAACCAAAGGCTATGAAAAAGATCGTAATTCTTTTATATCTAGCGAGCCTCACATCGATCAGCGCCCAAACGACGAAATTTCAGGGGCAGCCGCCAATTAAAATTGTACCTACTACTTCCAAACCAATACAAAAACAATGGAAGGCCAACTTTAAATTCAACAGTGGGGACGTGGTTTTTTCCAATGATTTTGAGGGGGCTAGACTTAATGGTGTCCTACAGGAAAATGATAGTACGTACACGGCTTTAATTACCTCTGAAAACACCCCGGTCAATACCAGTCCATGGTATGCCTTTAAGGTATGGGCGAAGAAAAGAAAGCGGATCAATGTGGTCATGACCTACCAAGAATCCGCCAAGCACCGGTACTATCCAAAGCTTAGTACCGATGGAATTCATTGGTCTGCCCTTGACTCTATCGACTATTCCGAGTTTGAGAAGGGCGATAAGGCTTTCGGCCCAGGTTCCCTTCCCATCAAAGTGAACATGAACTTGCAAATAGGTCCCGATACGTTGTGGGTCTCAGGGCAAGAATTGCATAATTCGCATCATGTTTCCCATTGGGTCGACAGTATGGCCCAAAAGGCATTTGTAGCCAAAACGACAATTGGAAAAAGTAGACAGGACCGGGACTTGAATCTGTTAGCAATTGGGAAAGAAGATTCAAAGAATATGCTCATGGTCATCTCAAGACAACATCCCCCGGAGGTTACCGGATATCTTGCCATGAAATCCTTTTTAGAGACTATTGCCTCGGATACCAAATTGGCCAAAAAATTCAGAAGAAAGTTTGTTACCTATGTAGTGCCCTTGATGAACCCCGACGGCGTTGACAATGGCCATTGGCGACATAATGCCGGGGGGGTTGACTTGAACAGGGATTGGGCCAATTTCAACCAACCGGAAACCCAAGCGGTCAAACGTTTTATGGAAGAAAAGGTTGAACAGACCCAAGGAAAGTTCTATTTTGGCATAGATTTTCATTCCACTTGGGATGATATCTACTATACCGTTGACCCAAAACTAGAAGGGAATATGCCCAATTTGGTTACCGATTGGCTTACGGGCATGAAAGAGGAAGTTGAAGGGTATAATCCCAATATCAGGCCCAGTGACAAAATGCGGCCGACCACGGTCTCCCGCAATTATTTCTTCGTAGAACATGGTGCCGAAGCTTTGGTCTTTGAAATCGGGGACAATACTCCGAGGGAGTTTTTAAAGGAAAAAACACGTATTAGTGCCAACATTTTGATGCAACTGATGTTAGAACGTTTAAAATAATTTTGAATGAATCAATTTATCCATAAACCTTTTTTTGTTTTGGGCATCGGCCTATTTTTTTTCATTTCCCAAACTCGATGTTTTGGGCAGGATGATATTGTGGATAGGGTCATTGCCGTCTATGGAACAGCCAAGTTGAAAAGTGCGCAAGCTTCATTTGACTTTCGTGACCATGCCTATCAATATAAAAGAGATAATGGACAATTTACCTATACTAGGATGGGTAAAAACCGAGATGGAAGTCCGGTCCGTGATATATATAGCAACGATGGGCTCGTTCGTTATGTTGGCGATACCTTGGTTAGCCTAACCGAGAAAAGGAGAAAGGCCTATGCCAATTCCGTGAACTCTGTTATATATTTTGCGTTTTTGCCCTTATGGCTGAAAGATCCGGCCGTCATACTCCAAGACAAGGGAACATCCAAAATCAAGGGCAGGGAATACCATAAAATTAAAGTAACCTTTGGACAGGAAGACGGTGGTGATGATTTTGAGGATATTTTCTATTATTGGTTTGATGTAAAGGACCTCAGTATGGATTACTTAGCCTATAAATATAAAACGGGCAAAGGAGGTATGAGGTTTCGAGAAGCTTATAATATTCGTAAGGTCAATGGAGTAACCATACAGGACTACCACAACTTCAGGCCAAAGTTAAAGGGAAGCGTTCCTTTTGACCTAATCGAAAAGGCGTTCGAGAATGGGCAATTGGAAGAGCTTTCCATCATAGAATTGAAAAATGTAAAAATAAAGGCAATACCCAAAACGTGAATTCGTACAATGGACTAATTTTGAATATACCCGAAAACGGGGTTAAAAACAAAATATTCTATTCAAATACCCGCAACAGACTACCTGTAAGTTCCGTGTTAAATACCTTTAACGGATTGTTTGTGATGTTGTTCAAGGGAGCTCCCTCTTGATTGAATCTGGCCCCGTGGGTGGCACAACGGTAGATGCCGCCATCTTCGGTAATAAACCGCACCTCTTCGGTTTGTTGATGGCTACAGATTTGGCTGGCGGCCACATACTGTCCCTCCAAGTTTTTAGCCACAACCACAAATTCCTTTAGGATAAATCCCCCGTTGTTCTGTAAAGGCGTACTTTCCTGAGCGTCAAGGTCAATGGTAAAATCAATTCCGGTGGGGACCGGAAGACCCGTTTCGGCACTGTCTTTGGAACAACCATGAACACAGGGAAAAACTATAGCGAATGCCGCACCGGCACCCAGACTTCGTAAAAATTGCTTTCTTTCCATAACAGATTTGTTTATAAGAAATGAACGACTTTATTGGAAAAATAGTATTAGTCAATACGTCGCTATTAATTATTAGGTCGTTTTCAACTTTTACAACAATTTCCTACAAACATGATAATGGTCATGTTTTTGTTTAAACCCTTCACTTACATTTGGACAGTTAATTAGCTAAAAAATAATATAACTTATTTGTTTTTAGTAGTTTACATATCTAAAATATAAACAAGTCATTTTAAAACTTTAAACATTTTTTATAGATGGAATCCATTAGAACGTATTGGATTAAGAACATGGTCTGTAGACGGTGTCTGAAGGTCATAAAACATGAGCTTGAAGAAATCAATATCGAAGTATTTTCCCTTGAATTGGGAAAACTGACCGTACGCACTATCAATAGTACTGATAAAGAAATTGATAGTAAAGTCTCTGATGTACTTCATACCAATGGGTTTGAAATCGCCAAAAGCGAAGAGGAAAAGTTGGTAGAGGAGGTAAAGATCACGCTCATCCATCTTATTAAAGAGCTGCCAATGCAAATAAAGGAAAAGACGTCGGAACATTTGGCATCGACCTTACATCGTGATTACAAGATTTTGAGCAAACTGTTTTCAAAAAACGAAAGCACCACTATTGAAAAGTACTTTATAAAACTAAAAATCGAGAAGGTCAAAGAGCTGATACAGTTGCAACAATATAGCTTCTCTGATATTGCATACCTGCTTGATTATAGTAGTGTAAACCATCTGTCGAGACAGTTCAAGAATACAACTGGAATAAGCATGACAGATTATAAGAACCTTGAAAACTGGGAGCGAAATTTCTATGACGAAATTATATAGATAAGAAAGAAAATTATGCAGACGAACACTTTCAAGAAAAAATAGATTTGTTAACAACTTAATACCAATAAAATGAAAAACAAAAAATTCTTACCAAGTATAACAATACTAACCGTGATATGTTTCCTGTTTGTGGGATTCAATACCCATGCACAGGAAAAATGGGTGGCACCCGCGAGTGCTGACAAGATTGTAAACCCACTTAAAGGAGATGCCAATGCCGCTGCATCGGGCAAAAGAACCTATAAGATGCTGTGTGTCGTGTGCCACGGTGCCAAGGGCAAAGGCGATGGTGTAGGAGGCGCGGGCCTCACACCTAAACCAACCGATTTTACCAGTGCCGAAGTCCAGGCCCAGACAGATGGGGCCCTTTTCTGGAAATTAGAAGAAGGCCGCTCACCGATGGCCTCTTATAAAACTGCCATCCCTGAGAAAAAACGCTGGGAACTAATTAATTATATCAGAACATTAAAGTAATGAAAAAGCTACTAGTATTACTAACAGCAGTTGTTTTTGGCGGTCAGATGTACGGCCAAACATACAACACTTTTGAACCTAGCAACACCCAGTTTATGCTAAGGGGCTACGGCCATACTGGATTTGAATATATGGACTCTGGGGATGAAACCGAATCTACATTCTTAGGCTTAGCCTATGCCCCAATTTTTCTATATAAACATTCGGACAGATTGATGTTCGAGGCCGAACTTGAGTTTGTGCTTGAAGGAAATCAACTGGAGACCGGTTTAGAGTATGCCGATGTCATGTACGTACTCAATAAGAACATGACGGTTCGGGCAGGAAAGTTTCTTTTGCCTTTTGGTACGTTTATGGAAAGATTGCATCCCGCTTGGATAAATAGATTGCCCAATGCCCCTTTGGGCTATGGACACGACGGTATAGCACCCTCTTCAGGAATCGGTGTGGAGCTTAGGGGAGCCTTCGATTTGGGCGGTCCAACATTGAATTATTCGGTCTATGCCACCAATGGCCCAAGGCTAAATGACGGAAGCGATGAACCAGAGGAAGCCGGCATCCTCAGGTTTGAAAATTATGAGGATACCAACCTCGCCAAGGCATATGGAGGTCGCCTGGGGATATTACCTTTTTCTGATTCTTCCACGGAGATTGGTTTTTCTGCATATTCTACAAGTGACACAGGGGAACAGGACTCAGAATACGAAGATGTTGGGGCGTTTTTGTTCGCTTTGGATTTTTCTTTCGTTAAGCAAATATCCGGATTGGGCGGCGTTGTGGATGTCAAAGCCCAGTACAACAATTCAAACGTGGATACGGCCACTTATTTTGAGCTGGAGGATGACATACTGGAGGAATACTCTTTTGACAACCAAAGCAACTCCTTCTATGGGCAGCTGAGTTACCGACCGACTATGGCCAGCAGCGATTTTGTCAAAAAACTGGAGTTTGTGGGCAGATACTCGGACTTTAATGCTCCGGAAGGCGCAGAATGGGAAGAAAAATCGGTCCAGTACGCCTTCGGTCTAAATTATTGGCTGAGCTGGCGTTCCGTAATCAAACTTAGTTATCAGACCACTGAAACGGAAGGTGGTCATGACGGAGATGGTTTAACCAACACGGATGGCCTCTTTGTACACTGGGCCATCGGATTCTAATAACAGTATTAAAAAAATAGAAAACATGAAAATAGTAAATCAGATAATAGTCATAGGTTTTTTTGTCCTGGCTATCGGGTATAGAATTGTAATGAAACTATTTAAAATCGAATAACATGAAAACAATACACAAAATCGTAGTAGGCGTCATAGTAATGACAATTGTGGGAATTACGGCTGTTGCCTGTTCTTCCACAAAGAAGGGCTATACCGATGTTACCGATACAGCAACCGCAGCAGCGGAGGAAGAATTCAAGATCGAAAAATCGGGAGCCCAAATGTGGGGAGAAACCTGCAATAGATGCCATATCGCACCATCCCCTGCGGATTATAACGATACGGATTGGGAGACCATCAGCCTTCATATGAGGGTCAGGGCCAACCTTACCGAGCATGAAAGTAAGAAGATAGAAGAGTTTTTAAAATCGGCCAATTAAAATGACCAAAAACACTCCAATAGTTGCTTCAATAATACAGCAATAGAGGCAAAATAATGCCCGATTCCAAAAATGGAACAAGGCAAAACAGTACTAATTTAAATTATTATGAATATGGAAAAATTACCAAAAATTGCGTTACCAGCAATAATTATTTTTATTGTACTGGTTGTTTTAATAGCAAAATCTGCAGTAACTATTGGATCCGGGGAAGCCGGGGTACTCTACAAGACTTTTGGGGGCGGAGTGGTTACGGATCAGCCGCCTTTGGGCGAGGGTTTTCATATCGTGGCACCTTGGAACAAGGTTTTTGTATATGAGGTTAGACAGCAAGAAGTCTTTGAAAAAATGCAGGTGCTCTCTTCCAACGGATTGGAGATAAAATTGGACGCCTCCGCTTGGTTCGAGCCAAAGAGGGAATTTTTAGGAAAGCTTCATCAAGAAAAAGGTACGGAATACGTTAACCGTGTACTACTGCCCACGATAAGATCTGCAGCAAGAAGCGTTGTGGGGCGCTATACCCCGGAGCAATTGTATTCCAGTAAACGAGATGCAATACAGGCAGAGATCTACGAAGAGACCAAAAAAATCGTTGACGGACAGTACATTCAGCTCAATGAGATACTAGTACGAGATGTTACTTTGCCAGCCACCATAAAGGAAGCTATAGAGCGTAAGCTTAAACAAGAACAAGAGTCGTTGGAATATGAATTTCGTTTGGTTACCGCCAAAAAGGAAGCGGAAAAAGTAACCATTGAAGCACAAGGAAAGGCGGATGCCAACAAAATTTTAAGCGCTTCCCTGACCGATAAAATATTACAGGACAAGGGTATCGATGCAACATTGGAACTAGCAAAGTCGCCTAACTCGAAAGTAGTCGTAGTTGGAAGTGGCAATTCTGGACTACCTCTGATATTGGGCAATAATTGATTTTTTGTTCAGCACAATGGGACAAAAAGTTGAAGTGAACCCATTTAAACTTTTGGATTGAAGCGAAAATTAGGGCACTAAATATGCCTCTGAAACTTCGGAAGTAAGTAAAGGATAAAGTTAAAACGAATCGAGTAAATCTTAAATCAAATACAATGAAAACAGCAACACTAATTTTTTTGACGATCGGGTTGGTTGCCTTAAACGGTTGCAACCAGAAAACTGATGTTAACGCAATGCTCGACAACTCCGAGACACGTAGTGAAATTTTTGATGCCATTGCGAACAACCACTCATACATGACCGGCCTTATGGAAAACATACAAGAGAGCGATCATGCAATGCAAATGATGCAGGGCAACCATAAAATGATGGGCGGCATGATGAAAGGCGATGGTATGCAAATGATGATGAAAGACAGTATGATGATGAAGAACATGATGAAATCCATGATGAAAGATGGTAAGATGATGGGGAACATGATGAAAATGATGCACGAAAAAGGCATGATGAGCGAAGATTGTATGGAGTCCTGTACACAGATGATGGGAGAAAAAGGCATGGACATGATGGGAATGATGGATGATGACAACAAAATGAAATCATCTGAAGATGACCATTCCGAACACCACTAAAAACACAAAATTATAACGTAAATACAGCAATAATGAAAAGTCATTGGATATGGATGGTTATCGGTTGTGGGCTGCCCCTACTACTGATATTTTTTGCCCCAGCATTGGGAATCACAGGGTATAATGGGCTTTTTGCCTTTATAATCGTGATGTTCGTATTGCACCTGTTTATGCCGCATGGCTCACATGGTCGCAGTGGACATAACCATACCGGTCATAGCGATAAGAAGCACGGAGAGGGTAAAGAGGAAGTGTTAGATGGGGACAAAAAAGGACATGAAGGGCATCGACATCATTAAAAAACAGTAAAACTTGGACAATGAGACGCAAATTTCAAATCGAAGGAATAAGCTGTGGCGGATGTGTGACAAGGGTCAAAAGAGCTTTGGAGGAACATCCGTCGGTAGAGAAAACACAGATTTTCTTGCAGCCGAAAGGTGCAACGATTATCAGCATGAAGGAAGAACTTTCAGTAGATGAGTTACAAGAACAACTCAACGAACTTGAAGGCTATACCATAACAGAAATCAATTAGAATAACAATAATCTTAAATCTAACAGTATGTTTTATAGAGACGGAGTTTTTTGGGGCATGCACCTTATATGGTGGGCCATATGGTTTGTATTGCTGGGCTGGATTTTCTTTGCCCCGTCCAGTACATCCTATGATGAAATTGAACACGATGACCCACTTATATCACTCAAAAGGCGGTTTGCCAAAGGAGAGATTACCAAGAGTGAATATGAAGAATCAAAAAAGCTTTTAAAATCGGACGGATAGTCCACAAAAACAAGTATTAACAACTAAAATTCAAAACTATGCACTTTTTCGAAGGACATTACGGCGGTATGCACTTTTTATGGTGGATCGTATGGTTGATCCTATTGATCTGGATCTTTTTTGTGCCCTACGATCTTCCCTATACCAAAAACAGAAAAGAAGACCCACTACGCATTCTTAAAAAGCGATTTGTAAAAGGAGAGATCACGAAAGAAGAATACGAGGAATCAAAGAAACTTTTAAAATCTGAATAAGGAGTAAACTACTTCGCGGCAAGCCCACGGGGCATTAAATGGAAAAAAATGGATTCGAGGCAAGCCTTGGAACATCTAAATCTCGATTATCGAGTAAAATTTTAACACTTAAAGCAAAATGAAATGAAAACAACGATCAAAATGGCAGTAGGTCTGGTACTGGCCACTTTTATACTATCGGCCTGTTCACAAAAACAAGAGAGCGCCATAAAGGACAGACTCAAGGATCCGTCCCAACAAGAAGAGGTTTTGACTTTGATGACCGAAGACCATGAACTAGGCAAAAAATACATCACAAAAATGATGGATAGCGACCATGACACGGGGATGATGGTAGATGAATTGGTCAAAGCAGCGGCAAACGATACCATACTTGCCGGGAAACTTAGCGATATGATAACAAGATACCCGGACCTGATGTTGCTTACCACCCACCATTTTATGCCGATCATCGCCAACGACAGTCTTTTGAGCGACACCTTTTGCGACCATACTTTGGAGCATGAAAATTTGGCTAAGGCCATGCATGAAAAGATGGAGTACAAAAAGAGCTTAGAGTTAAACCACTAGTTACAATCCTAGTTCGGTACGGAATGAATTTACAAGAATAATTAACGTAAAAAAAAACAATCATGAATCGATTAAATGTAAAAAAATTTGGATTTGCCATGGGCCTTACCGCCGCGATACTTTACGCCGGCTGTATGATCGTCCTTGCCACTGCTGGACAAGAAGGAAGTATAAAGTTTTTTAACAGCTTGCTGCACGGTTTGGACACTACTAGTATAATAAGGATGGACGTGCCTGTTTGGGAAGCCCTAATCGGCATTGTACAGACCTTTATAATCGCATGGCTTACAGGTGCCCTGATCGCGGCATTTTACAATGCGCAACTAAAAAGAAGATAGACGAAAACTATGGATAGAAGAGATTTTTTGGGAACCGGAGCAGTTTCAACAGCAGGAATGTTATTTTTCCCTGGTAATTTGCTGGCGAGCGAAGCCAAAATAGATAATCAGACAAGGCTTGTGCAGCCTTTGCGATATAAAAGAGATGGTGAATGGAAAGAATTTGAACTATACATAGATCTTCATACACACGAGCCTGCACCAGGATATAAATACCACACCTTGGCTTTTAATGATATGATTCCTGGACCAGAAATCAGAGTCAATGCTGGTGATAAAGTAAGGGTAAAATTCATTAACAAAACAGATTTAAATCATACGATTCATTGGCACGGTATTTTTGTGCCATGGCGTATGGATGGTGTCCCCTTTGTTACACAACTTCCTGTAATGCCAAAAAATGAATTTATTTATGAATTTGTGGCAGAACCCGAAGGGACACATTTTTACCATTGCCATTGGGGAACACTAATGCATATGCAAGCTGGTATGTTTGGTAGTTTAATAGTAGAAAACCCAAAAGACCCTATAAAAGAAAAGTTTCCATATGAAAGAGAATACACCTTGGTTTATTCGGCTCACGATACCAATTACATCCGTGAAGAAATGAACGGAATGTTAGAAAGAATGAAGCAACGGAGTTATTTAATGAAGCAAGGTCGGTTTACTAGTGAACAGTGGGGTGTTTTTGATAACAAAGAACAGTTTCTCGCGAGTATGGAGAATGGGTATCAACCACCTTATGTTACGAATAGAAGGTCTAATGCAGAGCTGCCACAAGCCAACTGGTTTACTGTAAATGGAAAATCATACCCTTCAACACCATACTTGTTTATAAAGTCAGGTGAAAATATTAGGGTTAGGCTAATCAATGCAGGGGCAGAAACACATCATTTGCATTTACACGGACACGATTTTTGGATGGTAGCTGATGATGGAGTCCCACTTGAGCATCCTTGGAAAAGAAATACTGTGCCGCTTACACCAGGAAAAACTTTCGATGTCATAATAGAAGGTAGTAATAGAGGTATCTGGACATTCCACGACCACGACACGCGTAAAGTGACCAATAACGGTTTGTATCCAGGCGGAAATCTGTTGGCATTAGTATATGAAGACTTACCAGCTGATGAGTTGATTATTTCAAAACATTCAGGAAATCCAATGTACAATCCAAATGCAGGTATGGGAGATATGAAAGGAATGGAAAATGAAAAAATGGGTAATATGAACAAAATGATGTTTGGAGAAGATAAACTTCCAAAAATCGCTCTTGATGAATAATTCATAAAACAGTTAAAATGAAAAAACTCATATATCTAACCCTATTCATTACAGGGCTTGTTAATGCACAAATAACACCAGAATTTGAAATCGGAGCCAAAGGCGTTTTCTCTGGGAATTTAAACTTTAATTCCGAAGAGTCCAATGCAGTTACAGATTTCTCTGATACCCAATTGTTAATGGGGCTTAGTCAAAAGCTTTATAACAACTGGAGAGCACAATTTGTTTTGGGACTTCAATTTCCTGATGCCAATTCAAATTTGGGCGAGGTCTTTTACAATAATATTTTTATGAAATTGGAAGACCAAACCAATGTTATTAAAGTAGGACGTACACTTGCACAGACCAATTTAAATGAATTTCCAACCCTACGTGACGATGATGCACAACAGTTTGTCTATGCGCTTAATCCTTTCTCTGATGGAGTAAATACAGAACGTGACCAATATGCCAATGTGTTGGATTATACACATATATTCAAACAACGCTTTTTTGTTTCAATACACGGTGAAAACTTCTACGATAGTTTAGAGCCTGACGATTTTAGGTTAAACTCTATGGGGTTATCGTTGGTATACAGAGTACCAGAAAGTCAAAGGTGGAATAGAAATATCGTGCAACAAATTGGGTTGAGTTACAACAATTATTTCACTGATAGACCAGGCTATTCTAATGATTTTGATTCTTCGGTCAAAAACTTACTCTTTAGTACGATACTAAATTTAAAGCCAGACCCAATAGATTTTGTGGATTTTAAATTTCAAGCTATTCAAAACTTTGGATGGGACGAAATAACGGAGCTTAATGACTATTTCGACTATACAAGAACGCAGTCAACATCTCTCTTTGGCACCTTTAGATTTTTGAAACAAAAACTAGAACGCCCGCATTATCAAATTTCTATTGGCGGTGGATATAAATCTTTGGGCAATCTGTCTACTGATTCAGACCAATTAATATTTATAACAAACGGGTTTTATCGAATGGGCCAGAATTTTGATATTGGATTTCAGTATCGCTATACTGAAAATGCAGGTTTTACCCAAAACTTATTTGGGAAGAATGAGCACCGTTTTCAATTGGCATTGGTTTATTCTTTTAGTCAAATATTCAATAAGCAGTTTGGTGACCGTGAAGACTTATTAAACCTAGAACACAATTATATCAAATAAAAGTTAGTGACCTATACCACGCAACATATTAAAACAATAATTGTTCAAATAGTGATTTGGGCAGGCATTTTCTATTTCTTGGTACACCCTTTTACAATGGTCCTCTATTGGTTTGAGTATAGCAATACAGCATTTTCATTTCCTTTGTTTCAAGACGTTTTAAAAACTCGTTTTTTAGAATCTTTCACTTTCGATATGCGGGGAATGGGTATTCTACTCATGCTTTTAGGAAGTTTTCTGGGTATAATCTCAGGTCTGTTTTTCATAACGATTAAACAAAAGAATAAGCTCATCGGCACACAACAACGATTACTTGTTCGTGATATTGAGGCATTGATACAAGCTGGTGAAAATGAAAAGGTGGAATTCAAGTCTTCCATACGCTATGACTATTATCGCAAAGCAACCAACCGCGACCTAGAAAAGGTTATCGCTAAAACCATTACAGGTTTTATGAATGCAAATGGTGGAAAATTAATTATTGGTATAGATGATGATGGAAATGTTTTAGGATTAGAAAACGATTTCAAGACCCTTAAACACAAAAACAGGGATGGTTATGAGCGAGAAGTTTTCAGAATCATTTCTACTCAATTAGGCCATGAGGCTTGTTTCAGCAATCATATTTCATTCTACAGCTTAAATGAAAAAGATGTGTGTTTGGTAGACATCGAACCTTCTGAAAAACCTATTTACGTTAACGATACCGAAAATACCACCTTTTATGTTAGAACTGGCAATGCCACATATCCATTGACGGTCAAGGAAACTGTAGATTTTTTAAAAACAAAAAAAACCTAAAGCTATGCAATATGTCTGGTTCATATGGTCTCTTATCATCCTCACCCTTTGGGCGGTAATCTATCTATTTAAAAAGGATACTAGGAAAGAAATGCTCAAAATGAGTTGGATCACCATGCCCTTTGGCCTTACGGAACCCTTGTTCGTGCCCGAGTACTGGTTCCCTCCTTCCCTTTTCGACCTAGCGCAAAATACTGGTTTTGATATAGAGAGCCTTATCTTCTCCTTTGCCATCGGCGGCATTGGAACGGTGCTTTACAACCTTATTTTTAAGAGGGCATTTGTTGAAATGCCGCATTCGGAAAGAAGCCACCGGAGGCATTCACTCCACGTTTACATTCTTTTTGTTCCTGTTCTGATTTTTGCGGCACTAAGCCTTTTTACAGGTCTTAATCATATTTATTGTGGGGTCATCGCCTTGTTTTTCGGAGGACTGGCAACCCTATACTGCCGCCCCGATCTAAAGGGTAAAATCTGGGTCGGTGGTATGCTGTTTACAGTGCTATACTTTATCTATTTCGGAAGTATCCTTCCGTTTTACCCCCAATATGTGGAGCTGTACTGGAATCTGGACAACCTGACACATGTACTTGTTCTGGGAATCCCCCTTGAAGAACTAATATTTGCCTTCACTTTCGGGATGTACTGGTCAGGGCTATATGAGCACCTGTATTGGAGAAAAGTAATGAAACCGATAACCATTGATTAATGGTTGTTTATTAAGAACATAAAGTATCACTTATAAATTAAATGTCATGAAAATACTATTGGCCATAGACGGCTCGGACTACAGCAAGGCGGCAGTAGAAGAACTATCAAGGTTATCGTTCCCCTCCAATACGGAAGTACGTATTCTATCTGTGTATGAAAATCCCATACTGGCCACTCCGGGAATAGCCCCCTTGGGAGGTTCGTTGGGCGGTTATTATGAAGAAGTGCTATCCAACGCAAAAAAATCAGCGGAAGAGAACGTAAAGGTCGCCGCAAGGCAATTGCAAAACAAGAACACCAATTTATCGGTTTCGAAAATAACTGTGAACGGCCTTCCCAAAATGGCGATTCTGGATGAGGCGGAGACATTTGGTGCGGAACTGATCGTGGTCGGGTCACATGGCCATGGTGCGTTCAAACGTTTCCTACTGGGCTCGGTTTCCCAGTCCGTCGCAGTTCACGCCGACTGCTCGGTATTGATAGTTCGTAAACCGAATACAGAAGAGAAAAGGTAATTCGCTTCAACCTCAGCGAAAAAAAATGAAGGAAGAGTTGGTTTGAAAAATATAGATACGTTGAACACTACTATGGAAAATACTTGTAAAATTACCGATTTGATTTGCTTACCGGACACCAAACTACCCCGGGTGGTGGTGGTCGGTGGGGGTTTTGCAGGCCTTGCCTTGGTAGAAGGGCTAAAAAAGAGAAATGTGCAGGTCGTGTTGATAGACAAGAATAATTTTCATCAATTCCAGCCCCTGTTCTATCAGGTGGCCACCAGTGCACTCGAACCCGACAGCATCGTATTCCCTATCAGAAAACAGATCAGCGGTTACAAGAATGTTCAATTCCGCCTGGCGGAAGTCGTAGAAATAGAGCCATCCCGAAACCTACTGTTTACGAACAAGGGCAAATTGACCTATGATTACCTGATTTTGGCTACAGGAACGACCACTAACTTTTTCGGACTTGAAAATGTGGAAAAAAATAGTTTGGGGATGAAGGATATCCGTGATTCCCTGAACATCCGCCACATGATGCTGCAAAACCTGGAACAGGCAGCGATTACCTGTGATGATGAAGAACGCGATGCCCTGACCAATTTTGTGATCGTGGGCGGGGGTCCCGCAGGGGTTGAAATGGCAGGGGCCTTGGCAGAGTTTTGCAGGTACATCCTTCCAAAGGACTATCCCGAATATCCCTCTTCAATTATGAAGATCTATTTGGTGGAAGCCATGGACGAGCTACTGGGAGCTATGTCCGATAAGGCCTCGGAAAAAACATTGGAGTACCTTAAAAATCTTGATGTTGAAGTTCTATTGAACGAAGCGGTCAGTGATTATGATGGCAAAGTAGTACAGACCAAGAGCGGTAAAATGCTATTGGCAAGAAACCTCGTCTGGACAGCAGGGGTCAAGGGACAATTTCCTAAGGGAATCAGCAAAGAGTCCATAGTAAAAGGGAATCGCTTAAAAACAAACGGGTATTTACAGGTGGACGGCCATAAGAACATCTACGCCATTGGAGACATTGCCGCATTGATTTCTGAAGCTACGCCGAAAGGACATCCACAAGTAGCACAGACAGCCATTCAACAAGGAAAATATCTTGCCGAAATGCTGACCGATCTAATCGATGACAAACCATCAAAACAGTTTAAATATAAGGATAAGGGATCGCTGGCTACCGTTGGAAAACGAAGAGCGGTCGCCGATCTCGGTAAGCTCAAATTTGGTGGTTATTTTGCCTGGTTACTATGGTCCGTTGTACACCTGATGTCCATCAGTGGGTTTAGAAACAAACTGTTGGTAGGCTTTAATTGGGTCATAAGTTATTTTACCTATGAAAAGAGCAATAGGGTCATCATTAGGAATTTCAAACAAAGTTCCCATATAGACTCCCCATCGGATGAACAATTTGGAACATTGGAAAAGTCCGAAAATATGCAAAAAACAAAAATCGATGCTTAAAAACCGTAATGATATAGGCATTCGAAAATTCTTTGGCCATTATGCCAAGGGACTCAACAACAGTGGGGTTGTTCTCTTTGTTACCGTGGTTATTGCAATGGTCTGGGCAAATTCGCCTTGGAAAGAGTTTTATACGCGTCTTATGCAAACGGATATCGGTTTTTACATCGCGGATTTTCGGTTATCGGAACCTTTGCTTTTGTGGATCAATGATGGGTTGATGGCACTTTTCTTTTTACAGGTCGGGCTAGAACTTAAACGGGAAATACTAGGAGGCAAACTTTCATCCCCCAAAAATGCGGTATTGCCCATAGGGGCTGCAATAGGTGGAATGGTGATCCCCGCCTTCATTTACTATTTGTTCAACGGTTCCGGGGAGGCTTCCCAAGGATGGGGCATTCCAATGGCCACCGATATTGCCTTTTCGTTGGGGGTCCTGGCACTTGTGGGGAAAAGATTGCCCACCGCTCTAAGGGTATTTTTGGTCACATTGGCAATCGTGGACGATCTGGGCGGTGTAATGGTCATCGCCTTATTTTATACTTCCGGTATTTCGGGAATGGATTTGCTCCACGGGCTGCTCTTCTTCGGACTTCTCATCATAGGAAATTTTGTTGGGGTAAGAAGCACTTGGTTTTATGCTATTATAGGAATAGGAGGCGTGTGGCTGGCCTTCTTTTTTTCCGGGGTGCACCCTACAATTGCAGGAATTCTTACTGCTTTGGCAATTCCGGGTCGGGTAAAAATCAAAGAGGGAACCTTTCTAAAACGTTTGGACGCACTCCATAAAAGATTTCAGGAATCAAAGTCGATCAAAGGCACCCTTATATCCAACCAACAGTTGGAAATATTGGAGGATATTAAAACCACAAGTTCAGAAGCCGAGACTCCGCTACAAAAACTGGAAAGGGCTTTACACCCTCTGGTAAGCTTCATCATTCTTCCTTTGTTCGCCTTGGCAAATGCGGGGATACATCTTCATGGGGATTTGCTGAAGGTACTAACCGGCCCGGTCGGCCTGGGAATCGGTTTGGGGCTGATTTTCGGGAAATTCATTGGTATTGCGGCCTTTTCGAGAATTCTTGTGGCACTTAAACTTGCCAAGCTCCCTGAAAACGTGAGTTGGAATATGATTTATGGAACGGCCTTTTTGGGGGGCATCGGTTTTACCATGTCCCTGTTTATCAATGAACTGGCCTTCTCAGATGAATCTTTGATTTTCACTGCAAAAGTAAGCATCCTATTTGCTTCTCTGGTCTCCGGAGTAGTAGGTGCCATACTATTGTATAAAAACAGTAAAAAATTAATAACGATTAAATAAATACAACATGAAAAAAGTAGCAGTAGTAGGATACGGGGTCATCGGGAAAAGAGTAGCCGATGCGGTGCATTTACAAGATGATATGAACCTTGTCGGAGTATGTGACATCATCAGTGATTGGCGCATACATACTGCCTTGGAAAAAGGTTTTGCGGTATTTGCCGCAACCGAGGAAGCCGATAAGGAAATGCGATCGGAGGCAATTCCCGTTGCAGGTTCGATGCAAGAACTTTTGGCGCAGGTGGACCTTATCGTGGATTGCACCCCTAAAAAGATTGCGGCAAAAAATGTTGAAGTCTATAGGGAAAAAGGTATCAAATTCATTGTTCAGGGCGGTGAAAAACATGAAACCACCGGTCATTCCTTTAGTGCCGAGAACAATTATAACTCGGCTTTGAATTTGGACTCTACTAGAGTGGTATCCTGCAACACCACCTCCATTCTTCGCACGCTCACCGCGCTAAAAAGGGCCGACCTGTTGGACTATGCCAGGGGCACTTTGTTAAGACGTGCCACAGACCCTTGGGAAAGCCATTTGGGAGGCATTATGAACACCATGGTTCCCGAAAAGGATATCCCCAGCCACCAAGGTCCGGATGCCCAAAGTGTAGATCCCGATCTCGATGTAATCACAGCGGCGGTAAAGGTGCCCGAAACTTTGAGCCATATGCATTATTGGAACGTGAAACTAAAGAAAAAGGCCACTAAAGAAGAAGTGCTCGATGCCTTTAAGACCTCAAGCCGGATTAAACTGATACACTATGACCAAGGACTGGTTTCCAACAACACCATTAAGGAAATGTATTTGGATATGGGACGGCCATGGGGCGATATGTACGAAGTGGCCCTGTGGGAAGATATGCTGAAAGTCGTGGGCGACGAGCTGTTTTATGCCTATGTGGTGGACAACCAAGCTATCGTGATTCCTGAGACCATTGATGCGATACGGGCATTAACAGGTATCGAAAGTGATGGTCAAAAATCTATCGTCAAAACCAACAAAAGTTTGGGAATCAATTAAAAAAAAGACAATGAAAACATATGAACATATCGTAGAACTCTTGGGGGATAAAGCACCCTACTATTTGGACCATGTGAGCGAGAAAATCACGAAGGACGAATTGCAGTTGCCAGAAAAAAATGTGGTAGACAAGGTATTCGTGCCCAGTGACCGAAATACACGGGTCCTCGGAAACCTATCTAAACTTTATAATCACGGCAACCTTGGAGGCACCGGATACCTTAGTATTCTTCCGGTGGATCAAGGCATTGAACATAGCGCCGCATTTTCCTTCTATAAGAACCCCGATTACTTTGATCCGGAGAATATTATAAAATTGGCCGTCGAAGCCGGATGCAATGGGGTGGCCTCCACCTTTGGGGGCTTGGGCCTTTATGCTAGGAAATATGCGCACAAAATTCCCTTCATTGTCAAGATAAACCATAATCAGCTGTTGACCCATCCCACCAAATACGACCAAACCCTCTTCGGAACGGTCAAGGAAGCTTGGAACATGGGTGCAACGGCGATCGGGGCGACCATCTATTTCGGTTCCGAGGAAAGCAATCGGCAGTTGAGGGAGATTTCCGAGGCATTTGCGGAGGCACACAGTCTTGGAATGGCCACTATTCTTTGGTGCTATACCCGCAATGAAGCCTTTAAAACCGATAAGGAAGACTATCATTCATCGGCCGATTTGACATCACAGGCCAATCACCTTGGGGTAACGATAAAGGCCGATATCATCAAGCAAAAATTGCCCACGAACAACTATGGTTTTAAAAACATCGGATTCGGCAAATACGACGATGCCATGTATGAAACCTTGACCACGGAACATCCCATTGACCTTTGTAGGTTACAAGTGGCGAATTGCTATATGGGAAAAATCGGGTTGATCAATTCGGGAGGTGGCTCCAAAGGCGAATCTGATTTGGCCGAGGCAATTACCACCGCAGTCATCAATAAACGGGCCGGAGGGTCCGGTCTGATTCTGGGAAGAAAGGCATTCCAGCGGCCGTTCAAAGAGGGGGTTGAACTTTTGCACGTGGTACAAAGTGTTTATTTGGAAAAGAAAATAACAATAGCATAACAGATACTAAGGAATGTTCGATACGGAAATAAAATCACTGAAATCCCTTAACCACTACCTGAAAAAATTGGTAGAAGATAGGCTATGGCTAAAGGTTATCATCGCTCTGTTCCTAGGGGTGGGCCTTGGTCTTTTGTTAAGTCCGCAAAATGGTTGGATAACCAAAGGCAAAGCTGATGTTTTGGGCAATTGGTTGGCCCTGCCGGGCATGCTCTTTCTCAAGTTGGTACAAATGATCATGATTCCCTTGATCGTTGCCTCGATAATTACGGGCATTGCCAGTAACGACAAGGATAATTTAAAAAGATTGGGGGGCGGTGTGCTCTTGTATTTTGTATCCACAACCATTATCTCGGTAACCATAGGTACAATCCTTGGATTGATCTTTAGCCCTGGAAAGTATCTGCACCAACAAGCGGTTGCAGATCATGAACAGGCTTTGGCCGATACAGCCGAAAGCACAGAATTATCATTTGGGATAAACGATATTCCCGATGCAATAACAAATTTGTTGCCCGACAATCCACTGGCGTCCATGGTTAGCGGCGAAATGTTAAGTATCGTCATTTTTACCATTATAATCGGGGTTGCCGTATTATCCCTTCCCGATTATCTGCTAAGACCCGTAAAGTTATTGTTAAGTGCCATTCAGGAAATATGCATGACCGTGGTCAAGTGGGCCATGTTGTTGGTTCCGGTAGCCGTGTTCGGTTTGATGGCACAGTTGACTTCTAGCGTTGGATTGAATTCCCTTTCAGGTCTGGGCTTTTATGTGCTCGTCGTTTTGATAGGGTTGTTGTTGTTAGTCGCAATTTACCTCATTGGCGTAAGCCTTTTGGGCAAGGGGAATCCATTACGATTTTTACGTAAGATCAGGGATGTCCAACTGCTGGCCTTCTCAACCACAAGTTCTGCGGCGGTAATGCCCTTATCCCTTGAAACGGCCGAGGAAGAACTTGAAGTGGATCCGGCCATCAGTAATTTTATCATTCCCATCGGAGCCACCGTGAATATGGACGGCACGGCACTTTACCAGACCATTACGACCTTGTTTATTGCACAGGCCTACGGATTGGAAATGGGCCTTATGAACATTATCGTAGTGGTGATTACTATCGTGGCCGCATCCATTGGCACTCCGGCAATACCTGGTGGTGGGGTAGTGATTTTGGCCTCCGTACTGTCCAGTGCCGGGATACCGGCAGAAGGCATCATCATCATCATAGGGGTGGAACGATTGCTGGGAATGTTCAGAACTGCGGTCAACGTTACCGGCGATCTTACTGCCTGTATGGTATTCAATCGATTTTATGGAAATAAGCCCATCATAGGCTCAGATAAAGTATTAAAAACACAAAAAGAGTACTCCACTTTTTAAAAGCTAAAAAAATGATGAAGTCAATCAACGATATTGATCTTTCCCCAAAACCGAAAAAGGAATATTGGATAAACTGCCATAGGGAATGGCGAGAGGAAATCATATACTTTCTTATGGTAGACCGGTTTCATGACAGTAACAAACGGAGCTCTTTGGACTTCGATGTTCGACATTCAGGTTTTGGCAATGAAGACGAATTGCAAAAACCCTTTGGGGGCACAATCAAGGGAATCATCGACAATATCGATTACATCAAAGACTTGGGCTGTACGGCCCTTTGGCTTAGTCCTGTTTTTGAAAACAATCCTAAAGCTTACCATGGCTATGCCATCCAGAACTATTTGGATGTGGACAACCGCTGGGGCACCAAAAAAGATTTGGAAAGGCTTGTTGACAAAGCACATGAATTGGATATACGGGTTTTCTTGGATGTTGTTCTGCATCATTCCGGTGACAATTGGTCGTATCCTTTTGATCATGAGTATTACTATTTAGACGGACAACGTTTTCCATTGGGAGATTGGCGCGAGAATGATAGGCCACTCCCGATAGAACTGAGAGACCCGGAGCTTTACAACCGAAAAGGACAAATAAGGAATTTCGATAAGTATCCCGAAACCCAGGAGGGTGATTTTTTGACCTTAAAAACATTCCGTAATGATGGTACCCCCGAAAGCGAGAAGTTAGGGGAACTATTGGCAGCCATACATTGTTACTGGATACGCGAGACCGACGTGGACGGTTTTCGGTTGGATGCGGTCAAACACATGAAGGGACAGGATATTAGCCGTTTTTGTTCCACCATTCGTGAATATGCCTACTCCTTGGGCAAGAGAAACTTCTTTTTGTTTGGCGAGATTATCGGCGATGACGAGACGGGCAATCCGTATATCGGGCCGAAAATGTTACCGGAGGACCAGAACGTGTATTATGGGCTGGATTCCGTTTTGGACCATCCGCTGCACAGTGTTCTGGCAGGGGTCATCAAGGGTGTTTCCTCACCTGAAAGACTATTGGAACGATATGCTTCTTTACAACGAAATGCGCTCAGACGTGGTGAATATGGAGATTTCTTGGTGACCTATATCGATGATCACGACCAAGTAGGCGCTGATTTTAAGCATCGCTTTGGCTATGATGCCACTCCTGAACAGATTGTAGCGGGCATGGGCTTTCTGCTCTGTGCCCTTGGCGCACCTTGTATCTATTATGGAACCGAACAAGGCCTGGATGGAAATGGGATGGATGACCGATATATCAGGGAAGGCCTGTTCAATCCCAATGATACCAAGACCAATGTATTGAACCCCAATTCGTGGATATACAGGACCATTGCAGATTTGGCACAACTTAGGCAAACAGAACCTATCCTGAAATTCGGTAGGATGTATTTTAGGAAAACTTCAAAAAAAGCAGTTGATTTTCATTATCCCAATTGCGAAGAATGTCTTTTGGCCTTTTCCAGAATACTCCACAACGGGGAGATTTTGGTGGTCTATAATTCGTCCCCAAAAGATGCGAAAGAAGAGTATGTCCTAATCGACGCTACCATTAACAAAGCAGGTGGCCAGATGAAATGTATTTATGGAGGTAAAACTAAAATAAAAGTGCAAAAAAATTCAGATAGGCAAGATAGCCGACTTTATATCAAGTTAAAACTGAAACCCATGGAGTTTTTGATATTCAAGAACAGTTAGTTAAAACAAGGATATTGTAGTAAGAGCTAGATTATTTTTTACGAATCAAATACTAGTTATAATCGAGTAGAACCATGAAAGATTTCATTATTAAAACGGGAAAAAGGATGTTGGTCTTATTACTGGTAGTAGCCGTACTTTTTATTTCTATAGGTGGGTATCAATACCTTGTTGTTGCCGTAGCACCTAAGTATAATCCCGAAACCATGGCCTTGAATTTTGAAATAGTGGGCTCTGGGGATAGGAATCTGGTTTTTATCCATGGCCTAACGGGCTCCAAAAACTATTGGAAAAGGGATTTGGATACCAGTTCAGGCACACATAAACTTCTGTTGGTCGACCTGCTCGGTTTTGGCGACTCCCCAAAGCCCAATAGCGATTACAGCCTTGAGATGCAGGTGGGAACTTTGGAAGCGATTATTTCAAAAGAAGGTTTTGATGGGGGCAGAACCGTGCTCGTCGCACACTCCATGGGCACTGTCATCGCATTGGCACTTCTTGAAAAACATCCCGATTGGTTTAAAGGGGCAATAGCGATAGGTACCCCGGTCTATAAGGATATGAAAGAATTTAATGATATAATGTCAGAACATTCTCTTTTTGACAGGCTTACGGCAAACAAATATTCCAAATACCTCTGTTTGCTGCATCCCATTTTTATGACCCGGATATTCAAGCCCGATAACCTGTCGGATGACGTATTTGCAGATGCCAATAAACACACTTGGCAGAGCTATTACAATTCGTTGAACGAAATAATCCTGGATACTGACCTATATGCCATCGCCAGAAACATCGGAAACAAAAAAGTTGTTTTTATCCATGGCGATCAAGATACCACGGCTCCCCTGGTTAATGCGGTAAAATTGGCCAATACCGTTTCAAATGCCGAATTTCTGACCGTCAATGGTGGCGACCATCAACTTTTTTTGAAAGACCCGAACATCGTCTGGAAAGCAGTCACGGATTTTTTCGGTTGATCGGCAGTAAAAATGGATTAGAATAAGAACTGGAAAATAAGAACTGGAAAATAAAAATGAAGATGAAAAAAACAAATAACACTACGCATCAACTCTACGGATCGATGCACACCGACATCGAGGGAGTAGAAAACCTCATAGAACTTGCCCTCAATATACGATGGTCATGGAACCACGCTTCCGATGAACTTTGGCAACAATTGGATCCCGAACTGTGGGAATTTACAAGGAATCCATGGGTCATATTACAGACCGTTTCACGGGATAAGCTGGAGCAGCATTTGTCCGATCCCGATTTTCGGTCAACACTGGACGCTCTTTTAAAGTTGAACGACGAAGCCCTTTCCGCTCCCTCTTGGTTCCAGCAAAAGCATCCAAAGACGCAGTTGCGCACCGTTGCCTATTTCAGTATGGAATATATGCTGAACGAGGCCCTTCCCATATATGCCGGTGGCTTGGGCAATGTAGCTGGCGATCAACTAAAATCGGCAAGTGATTTGGGCGTGCCCGTCGTTGCGGTGGGACTACTCTACGATAAAGGCTACTTCCGCCAGGAAATAGACAAACACGGCACTCAAAATGCCCTGTTCCCTTACAATGACCCCGGTCAGTTGCCCATTACGCCCTTACGTCTGCCCAATGGGGAATGGCTTCGCTTAAAAGTGTCTTTACCTGGCCATCCACTATGGCTACGTGCGTGGCAGGTAAAGGTAGGTAGGGCAAAGCTATATTTATTGGATAGCAATGACGCCGCGAATTTACCGGTCCATCGGGGTATTACCGATGAACTATATGGAGGTGGTCCGGACCATCGCATTAAACAGGAAATTGTTCTGGGCATCGGGGGCTACAAACTGCTCAAGGCCCTGGATATCGATCCCGAGGTTTGCCATATGAACGAAGGCCATGCCGCCTTTCTCGTACTGGAACGTGCCAACGATTTTATGAAGGCGAACGGCACTTCGTTCGAAGAGGCCCTAGCCGTAACCAGGGCGGGCAACCTATTTACGACGCACACTGCCGTCCCCGCCGGTTTTGACCATTTCAGCCCATCGCTTATGGAGCAATTTCTTGGCCGGTATGCCAAGGAAGAACTAAGTATCGATTTCAACGACTTGATGGCCCTGGGCCGGGCAGATGCCAATAATCAATGGGAGAGTTTTAATATGGCCTATCTCGCCATTCGTGGAAGTGGTGCCGTGAACGGTGTTAGCCGGTTGCACAGCGAAGTAAGTAGAAATCTTTTTACCAATCTTTTTCCACGATGGCCCATATCCGAAATTCCAGTCGACCATGTGACCAATGGGGTCCATATGCCGTGTTGGGATTCCAAATATGCCGATGAACTCTGGACGGAGTCCTGCGGAAAAGATCGTTGGAGAGGGGAACTCACGGACCATGAAGCACATATTTCGAAAATTCCTGATGCAAAATTATGGCAATTCAGGAACCAATCGAGAAATCGGCTCGTTGGTTTTATCAGGGAAAGATTTGAAAGACAAGCTATCGTTTCCGGTCTTTCCTCCGATATAATTGCTACCGCGAAAAAGGTGTTTGACCCCAATACCTTGACCTTGGGCTTTGCCAGGCGATTTGTATCGTACAAGAGACCGGACATTCTATTGCACGATCCAGAAAGGTTTAAGCGCATTCTAACCAATCCAGAACATCCTGTACAAATAGTCTTGGCCGGTAAAGCTCCACCATTTGACGAATCGGGGAAAGCATTGATACAAAAATGGGTGCAATTTATCCAACAGCATAATTTGTACAAGCATGTGATTTTTTTGAGCGACTATGACATGATGTTGGCCGAGAATTTGGTACAGGGTGTCGATGTATGGCTCAATACCCCAAGACGCCCGTGGGAAGCGAGCGGAACCAGTGGCATGAAAGTACTTGTCAACGGGGGCATCAATTTATCTGAACTGGATGGTTGGTGGGCCGAGGCCTATACCCCGGAGGTAGGTTGGGCCTTGGGAGACGGTCAAGAACACGGCGATGACCCCGCTTGGGATGCAGCCGAGGCGACAGCCCTGTTTGACCTATTGGAACAGCACGTCGTGCCCGAATTTTATGCGCGCAATAAAAAAAACGTGCCCGAACAATGGGTATCACGGATGCGAAAAAGCATGGCGACCCTTACTCCCCAATTTTCTGCCAATCGCACCGTACGCGAGTATACGGAACAATTTTACCTTCCCGCGGCGGCAAGATATAAAAAACGGGCGGCAAGAAAAGGAGCCGCAGGAAAAAGGGTTTTAGATGCTGCGCATGATCTTGGGCATAAATGGGAGGCCATAAAATTCGGAAAAGTTCAAATTGAGAGCGAGCGCCATAAGCATCATTTTAAAGTCCCGGTTTGGCTGAACGAAATAAATCCTAAAAATATTATCGTAGAGCTTTTTGCAGAAGGTATGAACGGCAAACCACCGGAAAGAATCAAAATGAAATTTGACTGGATGGGAGAACAAGGGGAACATAATTTTTATGCCCAGGCCAATACTCCCCGGCCCACCAATCACTATACCGTTCGTATTCTACCGGATTACGAAGGCGTTGCCGTGCCCTTGGAGGATAACATGATTCAGTGGCAACATTAACATCTATAAGAATTTAAAAATAAATAAGTAATGAAAACGCTTGAATACCATGAAGTTGTACTAAAGAAGGTAAGCTTTAATGATGAACTGTTAAAGAAAGAATTGGAAAAAGCGGTCAGGAATACCACTTGTTCGGAACAGCCCGCCCTGTTAGCGTGGTGTGGGAGGGAACTGGGGCCAAAATATGAAAAGATTGCCGCTTTTTATATGAAGGACAAGGATTGTGCCTTGCCAAATAAATGATTCTTGATAAACGAAAGAAATGGGTCAATCGGTCGAATGGGTTGAATCTTCATTACTAAAAGCCAAAAATTTTAATCTGATACAAATAATGTACCCGGAAAATTCAAACATATTTACCATAAATGGTGGTTCGTCCAGCATCAAGTTCGCCATGTACGAAATGGCCAAGACTCCTAAGCCTCTATTTTCCGGGAGCATAAACCGCATTGGATTAAAAAATACAAGCTTCAATGTTACCTACGTCAATCAGGATAAAAAAATGAGCTATGATGTATACTGTCCAGGTTTTTACGAGGCCGCCATCTTTTTGATCTCATGGCTAAAAAGGCAAAAGAGTTTTGATAGAATTAAATGTATCGGCCATCGTGTCGTCCATGGCATGGAACATTCCCGTGCCGAAGTGATAGATGCAACTTTAATTAAGGAATTAAAGCGAATAAGGGATTACGACCCGGAACATTTACCTGCTGAGATCGAAATCATTGAACTTTTTAAATATAGATGTCCGGGAGTATTACAGGTAGCCTGTTTCGATACCGCCTTTCACACAACAATGCCACGCATAGCAAAAATATTGCCTATACCAAGGCGCTTTGATCGAGCTGGAGTTCAGCGGTATGGTTTTCATGGATTATCGTATGCTTTTCTTATGGAAAAGCTAAAGGAAATAGCGGGTGCCGGTGAAGCGAACGGACGCATCATTCTGGCCCATCTTGGGAACGGGGCCAGTTTGGCGGCTTTGAAAGATGGCAAAAGTATGGATACCAGTATGGGCTTTACACCTGCAGGTGGATGTATGATGGGTACAAGGAGTGGGGATTTGGATCCGGGGGTTGCTTGGTACATGATGAACTGTGAGGGAATGAACACAAAACAGTTCAATCATTTGATCAATCATGAAGCCGGTCTTTTAGGGGTTTCGGAAACGAGTGCCGATATGCAGGATCTTCTGAAAACGGAAAGCTCAGATGTAAGGGCTGCGGAAGCGGTGGCTCTATTTTGCTACCAGTTAAAAAAATGGATCGGCTCATTTATGACCGTATTGGAAGGCCTTGATACCTTGGTTTTTTCGGGCGGCATCGGGGAGAACGCACCCATAATACGATCAAGGGTTTGTGAAGGCCTTCGTTTTGCAGGAGTTGAATTGGACAAAGACCGAAACATCCAAAATCAATCCGAAATTTCGATAGAGGGTGGCAAAGTAAAGGTATTGGTAATCCCTACCAACGAAGAGCTAATGATCGCGAAATGTACGACGGACCTCTATATGGAATCAAAAATAAAGAACAACGGTTCAAAAATAAGTAAGACATGGAAAAGCAACATAGTGAAATAGGACAAGAGGAATTATCCAACGAACATCTAGGGAGAATAGATGCCTATTGGAGGGCCACCAATTATCTTTCTGTGGGGCAGATATATTTGCGTGACAATCCGCTGATGCGGGAACCGCTGAAACCGGAACATATCAAACCTATGTTATTAGGGCATTGGGGTACTACGCCCGGCCAAAATTTCATTTACGTACATCTGAACCGTATCATCAAAAAATATGATCTGAATATGATATACGTATCAGGTCCGGGTCATGGCGGACCGGCACTTGTTGGCAGTACCTACCTTGAAGGAACATATAGTGAAGTGTATCCTCACATAAGTCAGGATGAAGAAGGATTAAAAAAACTGTTTACACAGTTTTCCTTTCCGGGCGGAATCCCTAGCCATGTCTCCCCCGAATGTCCTGGTTCCATACACGAAGGCGGTGAACTGGGCTATTCCCTGAGCCATGCATTCGGTGCGGCCTTTGACAATCCCGATCTCATCGTGTCCTGTGTAGTGGGTGACGGGGAAGCGGAAACCGGTCCGTTGGCTACGGCATGGCACTCCAACAAATTCCTAAATCCGGTGACCGACGGTGTGGTGCTTCCGATTTTACATCTCAATGGGTATAAGATTGCCAACCCCACTATCTTGGCCCGTATCGGGAATGAAGAACTGGAACAACTTTTTTCTGGGTATGGATGGAAACCCTATTGGATCGAAGGGGAAGACCCAATGGCCATGCACCAAAAAATGGCGCAGCTATTGGATCAGGTAGTCAAGGAAATTAAAGCGATAAAGGAGAATGCCGCCCAGGATGACAATTCGGAACGTCCTCGTTGGCCCATGATCATTCTCAAGTCCCCCAAAGGGTGGACGGGACCCAAGTTTGTGGACGGCCTACCGGTGGAAAATCATTTCAGATCGCATCAGGTACCCTTATCGGATGTGGCAAATAATCCAAAGCACCTAAAGCAGTTGGAAGATTGGTTTAAAAGCTACAGACCTGAAGCGCTTTTTGATGAACAGGGACGATTTTTATCAGAATTGGCCGACCTGGCACCTAAAGGCGAACGGCGAATGGGGGCTAATCCGCATGCCAACGGAGGAATTTTATTAAAGGATTTACATATGCCCGACTTTAGGAATTATGCATTGGATGTTTCGGAACGGGGAAAAATGGGAAATGGCGACACCCGCGTTCTAGGCGAATTTGCCAGGGATATCATAAAATTGAACGAAGCACAACGAAACTTTAGGATTTTCGGCCCCGACGAAACGCTTTCCAATCGTTTAAATTCAGTTTTCGAGGCTACTGATCGCCAATGGGAAGCCGAAACCATGGCTACCGATGAACTCCTCAAAAAAGACGGGCGCGTGGTGGAAATGTTGAGCGAGCACCAATGCGAGGGCTGGCTAGAAGGGTATCTCTTAACCGGACGACATGGTCTGTTCAATTGTTACGAGGCGTTCATCCATATTATCGATTCCATGTTCAACCAACACGCCAAGTGGCTAAAAGTAACCTCAGAGCTACCTTGGCGCAGAAAGATCGCCTCCCTGAACATACTTTTGGCGTCCCATGTATGGCGACAGGACCACAATGGGTTCACCCACCAAGATCCTGGCTTTATTGATCATGTGGTCAATAAAAAAGCCGAAATAGTCCGTGTTTATTTGCCGCCCGATGCCAATTGTCTTCTATCCGTCATGGACCATTGTTTTCGAAGCAAGCATTATGTAAATGTTGTCGTCGCCGGTAAACATCCCGCACCGCAATGGCTCCCTATGGAGGAGGCGGTCATACATTGTGCCAAAGGCATCGGTATCTGGGCATGGGCCAGTAATGATATAGATGCGGAACCCGATGTCGTTATGGCCTGCGCAGGCGACGTGCCTACCCTTGAAACCTTGGCGGCCGTATCCATACTTCGCGAAAAATTACCAAATCTGAAAATACGGGTCGTAAACGTGGTCGATCTGATGAAGCTCCAGACCGAGACGGCACATCCACATGGATTAAAGGATGCCGATTTTGATATGTTGTTCACTAAAGACAAGCCTGTCATTTTCGCTTTTCATGGCTATCCATGGCTTATACATAGATTGACCTACAATCGTACGAACCATTCCAATTTTCACGTAAGGGGCTATAAGGAAGAAGGCACTATAACTACCGCTTTTGATATGACGGTATTGAACGATATAGATCGATTTCATTTGGTACAGGATGTTTTGGACAGGTTGCCGAACCTCGGCGACGAAGTGGCATACCTGAAACAGGAAATGCAAGACAAACTGATCGAACACAAGTACTACATCCGTAAAAATGGGCTGGATATGCCCGAGGTCAGGGATTGGAAGTGGAACGGGCAAGCCTAAAGTGATAGCAAAGCTCGACTATCGAGTAAATAATAGTTTAAAAAAAAAGGAAAATGGATAATAGTAAAATTAAACATATCGGGGTATTCACTTCAGGGGGCGATTCTCCGGGAATGAACGCTGCACTATACGGAACAGTAAAGGTAGCTGAGCAACATGGCATTAGGGCAAGCGGCATCCTAAAGGGGTACGAAGGCATGATAGATGGGCATTTTATCCCTTTGGAAAGCCAACAGCTACAAAAAACGGTACACCGTGGTGGTACGGTATTGAAAACCGCCAGAAGCGAGCGCTTTATGGCCGTGGAAGGAAGGCAACTTGCCTTTAAAAACCTTCAGGACAATGATATCGATGCTGTGGTAGCCATTGGTGGCGACGGTACTTTTAAGGGCCTGCTTGCTTTTTCAGAAATTTGTGACATCCCATTCATAGGTATTCCCGGGACCATAGATAACGATATTTCCGGCACCGATTACACCCTTGGTTTTGATTCCGCGGTCAACACAGCCATTGAAAATATCGATAAAATTAAAGATACTGCCGAATCTCACAATCGGGTATTTATTGTGGAAGTAATGGGCCGGGATAGCGGCTATATTGCCATTCATTCCGGATTGGGCGTTGGTGCTGATGCCATATTGATACCCGAGAGCGGTGAAGATTTTCTCCAGTTGCTTAAAAAAGTCAAGGACTATAAAAGTGAAGATGGGTTTATCGTAGTGGTTTCGGAAGGAGATGAATTGGGAGCAGGACTCGTGGCGTCAAAGATCAAGGAAATCAATTCAAAAGTGGACCTGCGGATTACAAAACTTGGTCATGTGCAACGGGGAGGTAGCCCTTCGTCCCTAGACAGAATGTTGGGAATCAGACTTGGATCGGCCGCAGTGAGGGCACTTTTGCTGGGCAGAAGAAATGCAATGGTCGGGGTTTTGGACAATCAATTGAGCCTTACCCCCTTTGAGCAGGTGGTAAAACAACACCAAGTGAACGATGAGTTACAAGAACTTTTAAAAATATTCGGTACTTAAAAATGAAAAAATCCTTACCCGACATATTGATCATCTTCCTGCTGACCGCGGCGACCATTATCTTTGAGATCAGTCTCTCACGATTGTTCTCCTACCTTCTCAGTTTTCATTTCGTGCTCATTATCATTGCCTTTTCCATATTGGGATTGGGAATCGGCCAGATAAGCTATGCCAAGTTCTACAATAGAATGGACAAGGCATTGGGTTTTTGGGCCGCCTTACCTGCGATTGCCATGTTCTTGGGTTTTTCCCTATTGCTCGCACTATCAAAAATCAGTGGTTCGTCCTTTAATGATTTGGGCCTGCTTGCTTTTATTGTCTTCTCTATCGTTCCTTTTATAGCCATCGGGGTTGTCTATACCTTTATATTCGAAAGGAATAAACGGCATGCATCTACCTTTTATGCTATAGATCTTATTGGAGCGGCCGGGGGGGCACTGGTATCGGTATATCTGCTCAATACGTTCAGCTTAGTCTTTGTGGTGGCAATAGCCATAGCACTTTTGCTGGTCGTTTGGGCTATACACGCATTCGCAAGCAAAAATCGCTATTCAATGGCATTGTCCCTTTTATCGGTGGCCATTATCATTTTGATGGGGCTTGGAAAGGATGCCCTCGACATCGATATCCCCATTTCAAAAGACCCCTCGAAGGATATGTATCGTCTAATGAACAATCCTGCCCTACAAAGTGAAAAACTGGAAAGTCGTTGGAGCGCTTTTGGCAAGACCGATCTGGTGCAATTTACTTATCCCGACAGTACCGTATCAAAAACCATGTTCATCGATGGGGCCGCGGGGACCGAGGTGGTGAACATTGACGAGTTGGCAAAGGACAACATAAAAATAAGAAAGGCACTATCGGGATTCCCGGCCGTATTTGCCATGAATTTTGTCAATGAAAACGATAAGGATTCAGTCCTTATAATCGGACCAGGTGGAGGGATCGACATTGCAGCGGCATATTTTTCGGGCTACAGCTATGTTGATGCCGTCGAGGTCAATCCCTCTTTTGTGCAGCTCATGGAAAAATACAATCCCGCTACATTCCTTGAAAAGGAGAATATAAAGGTAGAGGTAAACGAGGGCAGGAATTTTGTGATCAAGAACAAGGGAAAATATGATGCCATACTATTGACCATTCCCGTAACCAAGGGTTCCCGGGGCACCGACTTTTATGGGCTTACGGAAAATTACCTGTTTACTATGGAAGCTTTGGCCGATTACTTAGAGGGCCTGACGGAAAACGGAGCTATCTATTTTACAATGCACGGCAGGCAGGAAGTATATAAAATGTTGGCCAACTATATGGAACTCCAAGATCGGATGGGGATCGGCCAAAAGGAGGCACTCAAAAAGGTCTATATCTTCTCAAATGGGATGAATCCCGTACTGGTCATTAAAAAGACTCCTTTTGAACAGGAAATAATCGAGGAGGTCCATCGTATCGCACATTATTTGGAACTGGACCAAGATGCGTTTTACTTTCCATACATAAAACAAGAGGGTTTGGATACTATCGTCCGGAACGTAAATTATCAATGGTTTATGTTCGACGACCTGATCTATGATATTTCCTCCGGAACCTATCCCCATGATGAACTTTGGAAAACGGCATCCATAAACCTAAGACCGGTCAGCGATGATTCGCCTTATTTCTTTAATTATAACAACGGTATACCCGATGCCATGGCAACGCCCCTATGGCTGGGTATATTCATCATTGGGTGGTTTCTGTTCAATCATGTAAACAAATGGAAATCTGTTTCCTTTTATGAAGACACCGCTGTAACCGCTCAAAAAAAGTTCCGTGTCTTGGCCCTATTGGTCTTTTTATTAGGGTTTTCGTACATTCTCATACAAGGTTACCTGTTCCAGGTACTCAATTTAAAACTGTCGAGCCCGTCGCAGTCATTTTCATTGTTGCTTTTTACATTTCTATTGGGCAATGGTATGGGCAGCTTAATGACGAGGGCGTTCAAAAAAAACCTTCCCCAAAAACTGACGGTGTATGCGGCATTGATTATTATAGCATGTTTGGTCACAGTGTATGTACTGCTCCCTATGTGGTACGAACGGTTATCAGAATTTTGGGTGGCTATTCTTTTACTATTTCCATCCTTTTTCGTAGGAGTTCCCTTTCCCCTGTTGTTAAGAATAGCCACCTCATTTAAAGAGAAGCAGATAATTTCCTATTTATTGGGTATATCCAGCGTGGCAGGGGTCGCGGCCTCTATTTTTGCCATTGTCATCTCTATCCTATACGGTTACAGCTACGTATTCCTGCTTGGACTCTTGGGGTATGCGGTATTGATAGTAATGGCATATCGATTAAAAAAAACCGAAATCGTACAACTATGAAAAAATGGTCGTTATTTATAGGAAGCTACTCCGGCATCAAGGTATTTATCCATTGGACCTTTTGGATCATCATTGGATGGATTTTCATGATGCACTTTCAAATGGGACATGGCTGGGCGGAAGGCATAAAAGGGGCTCTGTTCATTCTCGTTCTGTTCGCCTGTGTGGTGCTGCACGAGTTTGGTCATGCCCTGATGGCAAAAAGATATGGGATTCCTACACGCGATATTACACTCTATCCCATTGGTGGCGTGGCCAGTCTCGATAAAATGCCCGACAAACCTGCAAAAGAACTGGCCGTGGCCCTGGCCGGTCCAGCGGTAAACTTCGTCATTGCCGGAGTTCTCTATATCTTTCTGTACGTTAACGACCAATTGTTGCCTATCTCGGAAATAGACCATATGAGCGGCGACAATTTCTGGTTCAATATCATGGCCGCCAATGTGATCTTGGCCGTTTTTAATTTGATACCTGCCTTTCCGATGGATGGTGGAAGGGTATTGCGGGCATTATTGGCATTCAATATGGGCAAATTGAAAGCGACCACAATCGCCGCGCGGGTGGGGCAGTTTCTTGCGATAGTATTTGTATTTCTGGGATTCTTTTCCAATTTCTGGTTGGTCTTTATTGGTCTGTTCATCTATCTGGGGGCCGGGGCCGAGGAAGTCCTGGAAAGCACCAAATCAGCACTCACCGGATATACGGCCAAGGATGTTCTGATTCGGCAATATACCCGTTTGTTTCCCGAGGAAACCTTGGAAAAGGCCGTACAGTTATTACGGAATACCCAGGAACAAGGATTTGTAGTTGTAGAAAACGATCAGGTACAGGGTGTCTTGACACGAAAAGAGCTAATCAAGGGATTATCGGCATATGGAAATACCTCTCCGGTATCCAAAATAATGCGGAAAGATTTCGTCGTTATTGTCCCGGACATGCCTTTACAGCAAGTATATGAAAAGCTCATGACCGACAATGCCCAACTTGCCCCCGTCCTAGAGGGAGGGCATCTTATAGGCATTGTGGATGCCACAGGCATTAACGAAATGGTAGTAATAACAAAGGGAATCAAAAGATAATGCAAGCACATCAAAACATCAACGAGTTGTTAAGCCCCTATATTTTGGGTGTGCTCCTCAGTACCGGAATAGGACTTATCCTAGGCTTGGAGCGGGAATATGACAAACTAAAGGACGAACAGGGGTTTGCCGGTATCCGAACCTTCCCGATAGTTACCGTTATCGGGTTCATATTGGGTAGTTTGAACGAGATGTATACCCCATGGTTGGTAATTATAGGTTTAGCCACTATTATCCTGTTCTTCGGCATCAGTCATTTATCCATTGTCCAAAAACATTCGATGACCGGTATAACCACCAATTTAGCGCTAATCACCACTTTTATCCTTGGCATCATGGTTTCGGCCCATCTTTATAAGGAAGCCATTGCCACAGCGGTTATTGTAGTAACGCTGCTATCACTTAAGACGACCTTTCGTTCGTTCATTAAAAACATTACCCCTGCAGAACTGTTCGCTTTTATCAAGTTTTCAATCATTGCCTTGTTGATACTGCCTTTTCTACCCGATAAAGATTACGGTCCCGAAGGCCTGTTGAATCCTTTTGAAATCGGTGCCATCATAGTAATCGTTTCGTTTCTGAACTTTATCGGTTATTTTCTGGTAAAATATGTAGGGTCAAAAAAGGGAATCCTATTGACCGCTGTACTAGGTGGTCTGATATCGAGTACTGCCGTAGCCTGGATATATGCTTCGAGAAGCAAGGAATCCCCTGAACTTTCTAAAAAATACGCTTCGGGTATCATCATCGCCTCGGCCATTATGTTTCCTAGGCTAGCCGTATTGGCCTATATTTTTAATAGTGCCATCCTGGGATATTTGGCGATACCCTTTGGCCTACTTACGCTAGTTTGTTTGGCGGCTTCCCTATTGTTGATCAGAAAGGATACCGATCAGCCCAACACCGATATAAATTTAGGCAACCCGCTCAACATATGGAATGCGATAGGGTTCGGCGGTATTTATGTAGCGATCTTGTTCGCTGTTTTTTATGGGAATAAATTTTTTGGTGAAAGCGGGCTGTATTATTCAGCTTTGATAGCGGGTTTAGCCGATACCGATGCCATTACCATTAGCATGGCAAAATTTGCCTTGTTGGAAGATAAACTTATTCTTGCGGCCAATGTCATCATAACCGCGACCCTAAGTAATATGGCCGTGAAATTAGGGATTGTCTTTTTTAAAGGCTCCAGAAAAACAGGAAACCTTGTTGGATATTCTTTTGGGTCGGTAGTACTTCTGGGAATCCTTTATATTTTGCTTAACGCATGGATAAATTGATAAATTGAGAGATAAAAGAATATGAAAACAACGGTATTTAGTGCACATAAATTTGAAGAAGCCCATTTAGTATCCGCAAACAATGGCAAGCATGAATTAAAACTACTTGAGCTGCGATTAACTGAAAACACGGCATCCTTGGCAGAGGGGGCCGAGGCTATCAGTCTGTTTACAAGTGATGATGCCTCGGAGAAAGTACTTGAAAAGTTAAGTGCCCTGGGGGTAAAATACATCGCGCTTCGTACGGCAGGTTACAATAACGTAGCCAGGGAAAAAGCGAAAGAATTGGGCATCAAAGTTTCCCGAGTTCCAGCCTACTCCCCCTATGCCATAGCCGAACATACAGTTGCCCTGATATTGGCCTTGAACAGAAAACTGATTAGGGCGCACAATAGGGTACGGGACATGAATTTCTCCTTAAATGGTCTCACTGGTTTTGATCTAAACGGAAAGACGGTTGGCATCATCGGTACCGGTAAAATCGGAGCAATCCTTGTTAAAATCCTTCACGGGTTTGGATGTAAGATACTGGCCCATGACACTTCTGAGGATGTAGGTCTTATAGAAAAGTACGGCGTTCGCTATACCGATTGCGAAACGCTATGTGCCGAATCGGATATCATTAGCCTACATGTTCCCTTGACTTCTGGAACTAAGCATTTAATTGACACGAATCAAATTGGAATGATGAAAAAAGGGGTCATGCTGATCAACACAAGCAGAGGGGGCTTGGTGGATACCAAGGCGGTCATCGAAGGTCTAAAAACAGGTAAAATCGGTTATTTCGGGATGGACGTGTATGAAGAAGAGGAAGGGCTTTTCTTTGAGGACCGTTCGGACGAAATACTACAAGACGATGTCATTGCGCGTTTGATGACCTTCAACAATGTTTTGATAACCAGCCATCAGGCTTTTCTGACCGATACGGCGTTGACAAATATTGCCGAGACCACAATATACAATTTGGATTGTTTTGAGAAAGGAAAAAATTCTGAAAATGAAGTCTCTTAATTGAGAAAAACAAAATATGAATACAATAATTATATAAACTTAAGATATGGATCGAGTAAAAAATAAGGTGGCTATTGTCACAGGAGGTGCCTCCGGCCTAGGAAAATCAAGTGCTATTTTGTTGGCGCGGGAAGGAGCAAAAATAGTTGTAACCGATATCGATGAAGAAAATGGAAATCAGGTAGTTCAACAAATAAAGTATAATGGCGGTGAGGCCATATACATTGAACAAGATGTATCCAAAGAAAATCAATGGGAAATGGTCATCGAAACTACGCTCAAAAAATTTGGAAAGCTACATGTTGTAGCTAATGCCGCAGGTATAGGACTCGGTGGAACGGTAGAAGAAGTTAGTCTTGAAGATTGGAAAAATCTTTTGGATATAAACCTCAACGGCACCTTCTTAGGTACCCAATATGGCATCAAGGGGATGAAAGAGACCGGAGAGGGCGGCTCAATCATTAATTTCTCGTCTATCGAAGGACTTATTGGTGATCCCAATCTACCGGCATACAACGCGAGTAAAGGCGGTGTTACCATATTTACCAAATCTGCAGCGCTCCATTGCGCAAAACAAGGTTACAAGATTCGGGTCAATTCTATTCATCCAGCTTATATCTGGACACCGATGGTAGAAAATTTTCTGAAATCCCAAGGTGATGTGGAAGAAGGCAAAAAACAATTGGAAAGTTTACACCCCGTCGGACATTTGGGAGAACCCGATGACATAGGTTATGGCGTAGTGTATCTGGCCTCTGACGAATCTAAATTCATGACCGGCTCCGAATTGGTTATCGATGGAGGTTATACCGCACAATAAATGTTACACCAAAAATTAGAAAGAATGAGAAATATACTAGTACCAACAGATTTTTCCGAAAACTGCAATAAAGCTGCCAATGTCGGAATAGCGATGGCCAAACTCTATAATGCGGAAGTCCATTTCTATCATTTGATACATACCCCTGTGGACTGGGTTAAATTGGATAAGCTAAAGGAAAAAAGATATCCCGAAACCCTTAGAAAAATCGGGGCTGCGAAATCCGCATTGAGGGAATTGGAAAAAAGGGCGGAAAAGGAAGGTTTAGAATGTCGGACCTTTTTGGAATATCAGGTGGAGACTACTAAAGTTCTCAAACATTCCGGTCATTTTCACCATGATTTTATCATCACGGGGAGCAGTGGAACCAAAGGGGCGGTTAGGGAATTATTTGGCAGCAACGTTGAACAAATAGTACGAAAATCGGATGTTCCGGTAATCGTGGTCAAAGAGGAAGAGGTTTCCTTTCCATTTAAAAATATTGTTTTTGTTTCAGACTTTGACGAGGATATAAGTGAAGCTTTTAAGCATGTAATCTCCATAGCAAAAAAATGCAATGCACATACCCGTCTTTTGCGCGTCAATACAAAAACGGATACCAATAGCATTGAAGCGGGACTAAATCCCATCAAAACATTTGTTGATAAGTTCCCAGAGCTGAAAAATTATTCAATGTACGTCAATAATGAACCTTCAGTAGAAACTGGTATCAATACTTTCTTAACCTATGAACCGGCTGATTTAATTGCAATGTGCACGCATGGAAATACCGGCTTTTTAAGTTTGTTTTCCAAAAGTATTGCAGAGGGCGTAGCCAATCATTCCACACTTCCGGTTATGACGATTAAAATTTAAATAAATCATATTAAGATGTCGGGAAGCTTAAATCAAATACGAGAAAAACCCTTTTACAAATTATTGTTGGGAAGAACGACCTTGCCCCTTGTTACCATTTTGGGCATTGGAACCTTATATGCTGTTTTAATGTCTATGGTAGATCATAAATCGTTGCCATTCCACATTATCATTGTTACAGCTGCATTGGGCAAGACCATCGTGATTACGATGACCACTTTAAAACGGTTATCAAAATTGATAAAAATCTGTCATTCATTGGAGCGATTGCTATGGGTTTTTGGTTTGATAATCATCATAAGTGTTTTTTCTTTTGCGACTGATTATGCCTGCCTTTTTCAATTCAACAATTCAACATTTGTAGGTGTACCCGATTATTCAAATTCGTACTTGTACAATTTGTACCACTTTTTCTACTTCAGTGTAATAACTTTTTCAACGGTAGGCTACGGCGATATAATTCCAACATCCGATGTAGCCAGGTTCGTTGTTATGCTCGAAATATTCTTAAGTTTTTTCTTGATCGTCTTCGCCTTGGCCAATATTAAAAAAATACACATCAATGGATAAGATATACATTATAAAGGCTAGCGGCGAGAAAGCACTTTTTGAGATAGAAAAAGTGATAAATTCATTAGAACGGGCGGGTGCCGATAAATTGTTGATCAAAAAGATAGTTCAAGATATTAACAAGGAGGTTCACGACGGAATGACTACCAAAAAGATATATCAAATGGCCTTTAACTTATTAAAGAGAAAATCTAGGGCTAGCGCTTCAAAATACAAGCTCAAAAAAGCCCTTATGGAGTTAGGGCCTTCGGGCTATCCATTTGAAAAATTTGTAGGCAAGGTGTTTGACCATGAAGGTTTTGACACAAGAGTCGGGGTAATCGTACAAGGCAACTGTGTACAGCATGAAGTGGATGTGATTGCCCAGAAAGATCATAAACATTATATGATCGAATGTAAATACCATAGCGATCAAGGCCGATTTTGCAATGTAAAGATTCCGCTCTACATCCAATCTAGATTTTTGGATGTACAAAAGCAATGGGAAAAACAACAAGGCCATAAAACCAAATTCCATCAAGGTGGTGTTTGTACCAATACCCGCTTTACTAGTGATGCCATCCAATATGGTACCTGTGCAGGTTTGATGCTGACGAGTTGGGATTATCCTAAAGGGCACGGTCTAAAGGAACGAATAGACAGACTTGGACTACATCCTTTAACCTCTTTGACCACATTGACTAAAGCTGAAAAATCCAAATTATTGGATAAAGGCATTGTGCTCTGCAAGGAAATTAACGAAAACCCATCACTATTGGAGCAAATAGGTATCCCTAAACAAAGACAAAAAAACATTCTCAAAGATTCGGAAGAATTATGTACAGCACATTAAAATAATAAAATAAACATTCAGTAATCCTAAAACTATACAGATGAAAACAAAAGAATTACAAAAACAGAAGAGCATAGAGTTAGAGCCATTTTACCAAGCAATGGAAGACGAGCCAATGTTGCTGGAAGAAGCCTTTGAAATACTATTGGAAATGGTCAACTCAGAACCTAAATCCGCTAAGAAACTAGCCCTTTTGATTAAAGAGGACTTTCACGATTTGTATAAGGAAATAGAAACGTTATGCAAATCGAACCAAGACAAAGGAAACACACCTTCCTGCTGTGGAGGACTCTAGTAATAGGTAAATTAAAGACCTCAACAACTTGAAGTACCCATTCAACAGGTCTATATCCGTGCTAAGGTGCGAGGTAGTGAATTAGGTGATGATTAAAATTGGTAATAATACAATATGACGTTGGGTTTGCAGACAAGCGGTAAAAGGAATTTAGAGATTTGCCAAAATTGTGCAGCCGGCATTAACGAATAATAGTAATGGAAACAAATACAATAAAAATTCATTTTTTAGGAGCGGCTGGAACCGTTACCGGCTCCAAATATCTTTTGGATACTGGGGATAGAAAAATACTTGTGGATTGCGGTCTATTTCAGGGGCTCAAGGAACTACGCTTAAAAAATTGGGAATACCCACCTGTGAACGTCAACGACATTGATGTGATATTGCTTACCCATGGCCACATGGACCATACGGGCTATCTTCCAAGGTTGGTAAAACAAGGTTTCAAAGGGCCAATTTATGGCACCTACCCCACTTTGGACATCGCCAAGATTATATTGAACGATAGTGCAAAAATACAGGAACAGGAAGCCCAACGAGCCAATAAGGAAGGGTATTCAAAGCACAGTCCTGCTGAACCGCTTTACGATTTAAAAGATGTAGAACAAACCATCCCACATTTTAAAGCAATTCCCCAATCCCAATGGATTCCATTGTTTGATGGTATCAAAGCTCGATTTCAATATAATGGGCATATTCTTGGTGCAACTTTCATTGAATTGGATGTACATGGAAAACGCTTTGTCTTTTCTGGAGACATTGGCAGAACAAACGATTTGCTGTTATATCCACCCTTAAAACCAAAAAAAGCAGATGTCCTTTTCATGGAATCAACCTATGGTGGCAGATTTCATCCTGAAGAAGCAGAAGCCATTCCGCAAATAGAAAAATTGGTTAATGAAACTATTGACAAAGGAGGCAGTTTATTTATTCCAAGTTTTTCGGTAGAACGTGCCCAATTGATGATGCTTATTTTCTGGAGGTTACTCAAAGAGAACAAAATTCCCAAAGTACAAATGATTATGGACAGCCCAATGGGTGCCAACGTATTGGAACTGTTTCATAGAACGCGTGATTGGCACAGATTGGAAGACAACGAATGTGACGAAATGTGCTCACACTTTACAGTTGTTAGCAGTTATCGTGAAACAATGGAATTAAGAACAGATAACAAACCAAAAATCGTGATTGCAGGAAGCGGAATGCTCACAGGAGGAAGAATGCTAAACTATCTTGAAACACAGGCACAGAACCCAAATAACACCTTGCTTTTTGTAGGCTATCAAGCTGAAGGCACTCGTGGAAGAAAATTATTGGAAGGAGAAAAAGAATTAAAAGTGTACGGAAAGACCGTATCCTTCAAAATGCAATTGGCCGAGATAGAGGGGCTTTCGGCCCATGCAGACCATGCCGAACTGCTGGATTGGTTGAGCGATATAGAAGAAAGACCGGAACGGATATTCATAATCCACGGAGAAAAGGAAGGAGCGGAAGCCTTAAAAAAGGGAATTAAGGAAACCTATGGTTGGGAGAGTGAAATTCCCCAACTCTATGGTATCGAAGAGATAAAATAGGTAAGAAAAATACAAAAGAATAACATGGAAATGGAAGAAAAATCAAACATTCTCAAATACAAACCTCTAGGCATTTACACGCAAAATGAAAACGTTGTGTACATGCGAGAAGATTGTCATGTCTGCATTTCGGAAGGTTTCGAAGCATTGACCCGAATAAGGGTATCGAACAATAGCACCTCGATAATTGCAAGCCTTCATATCATTACTTCAGATGTACTTAGGCCGGGCGAAATGGGGTTGTCACAAATAGCGGCAAAAAAACTCAAAGTATCGGACGGCGAAACGTTATACGTTTCCCATTTGGAACCCATAGAATCATTAAGTTTTGTAAGGTCAAAAATTTATAATCAAAGACTCGATTACAAAGCCTACAAAGACATCATAACGGATATCATCGAAGGGGATTATTCAAACATCCACCTATCGGCATTTATTACGGCCTGTGCTGGCGACCGAATGGATTTAGATGAAATCTCGGACCTTACCAAGGCGATGATAACCTCGGGAAAACAATTGGATTGGAACAAGGAAATAGTGGTGGACAAACACTGCATCGGAGGCCTACCGGGGAATAGAACAACGCCTATAGTTGTCGCAATTGCTGCCGCATACGGGCTGACAATGCCCAAAACTTCATCACGGGCCATTACTTCGCCAGCGGGTACGGCCGATACCATGGAAGTACTAACGAATGTTACCCTCTCTGGCGAAGAAATCAAACGTGTCGTGGAACAGGAAGGTGGATGTTTGGTGTGGGGCGGTACGGCACAATTAAGTCCAGCGGACGATATTCTCATCAAGGTGGAAAAAGCCTTGGATATTGACAGTGAAGGCCAGCTAATCGCCTCTGTATTGTCCAAAAAAGCAGCCGCAGGTTCTACCCATGTGGTCATCGACATTCCTGTTGGAGAAACGGCCAAGGTGCGCAGCGAAGAGGCCGCGCAAAAACTCAAGGAACATATGGAAGCCGTGGGCGATGCTGTGGGGCTTAAAATAAAGGTGGTCATTACCGATGGCAGCCAGCCCGTGGGAAGGGGTATCGGTCCCAATTTAGAAGCGGTTGATGTTCTAAGTGTTTTGCAGAATAAAGAGGATGCGCCACAAGACCTTAAAGAACGGGCAATATTGTTGGCGGGGCATCTCTTGGAGCTATCCGAAAAAGTGAAGCCCGAAAAAGGTCTTGAAATAGCGAAAGAACTGCTGGAAAGTGGAAAGGCCTACCAAAAATTCGAGGCCATATGCACGGCCCAAGGAAGATTTTCCAAAACCTATGTTGCCCCTTATCAATTTGAGATGCATGCACCTAAACGTGGGACGGTCAAAAAAATAAACAATCGAAAGATTGCAAAACTCGCAAAACTGTCAGGAGCGCCACAATCCAAATCGGCAGGCATTTCGATGAACGTCCGGTTGGGCGATGAGTTAGAAAAAGGAGAGTTGGTGTATATACTCCACGCGGAAACAAATGGGGAACTGAACTATGCCTTGGAATATTATGAGAATCATGATGATATTATCGAAATCGAATAATATATGGTAGATAAAGATAAAATATTAATAATCGGAGGGTACGGTACCGTTGGATCTATTGTCTCGCGACAGCTTGCATTGCAATATCCTTCAAAAATCATCGTCGGAGGCAGAAACAAGGATAAGGCCCAAATGCTTATTGAACAAAATGGACTTAATGCCAAGGCCATATATTTAGATGTTGAGAAAGAAAGATTGAAAGAAGTAGATTTCAATGAAATACATACTGCTGTAAGTTGTATAGAAACCATGAATATTTCCTTTATTCTTGAGTGTCTACAGTTCAATATTAATTATACAGAGGTTGGTGCCTCTTTCAAGGCACACAAACGATTTTTTGAACTATCGGATTACATCGACAATGCCGATTGTTTAGTAATTCCCAGTGTTGGTTTGGTGCCAGGTCTTTCAAATATATTGGCATTCAACGGTGCTAAGCAATTTGCCGAAATAGATGAAATACATACTTATGTGATACTTGGTTTGGGAGAATCACATGGTGTTGATTCCGTTAGGTGGATGCTGGAAAAGGCCAATAGTTCCTTCAAAATAAAGACAAAAAAAGGAAGTGTTGGCGTGAAAGGTTTTACCCACCCTAGATCGACCCGCTTATTGAACGAACAAAGAGAACGGACTTTCTATTTGTTCGATTTCTCGGACCATCACGCCATTCCACTTCTTGTGGATACCAAGGCCATAGATACCCGCATTGGTTTCGATTCAAAGGTGATTACGTATTTGTTCTATCTATTTCAGAAAATCGGTGTTTTGAAATGGTTTAAGAATATAAGTCCAAAAAGATTTAAAAAGGTTCTGGATTTTATCCGCATAGGTTCAGAACGGTTTGGGCTACAAATAGAGATTAATGGAAAAGACAGTCTAGGGATGCAGTACAGTATAAAGTATTTGGCGACAGGAGAAAATGAGGCACTGGCTACTGCAACGGCTACTTCATACGCCTCTGAACTGATGTACTTGAATAAAACCCAAAAAGGATTGAAACACATTGAGGAAGTTTGTGATTTTGATGAATTGAAGGGCTATCTGGAAAAACATAATGTTAAAATTTTAAATACAAGTGATTATGAAAACGATACTGTTCAGCCTTCCGGGAAACCAGGAACTTACGGCACAACTAGCTAAAAAGATGAACGCCGAAATCGGGGAGTGCAAATTGCGCAAATTTCCTGACGGCGAATCCTATACCCGTATCCTTTCCGATGTGAAAGGCAAATGTGTAGTAATGGTCTGTACCCTTCATGAACCCGATGAAAAACTGTTGCCGCTCTACTTTTTAAGCCATACTGCCAAATCATTAGGCGCTATGTGCACCTGTTTGGTGGCACCCTATTTGGCATATATGCGTCAGGACAAAGTGTTTCACGAGGGGGAAGGGGTTACCTCTTCTTATTTCGGGAAATTGATTTCAGGATTTGCAGATAGCATCACTACTATTGACCCGCATTTGCATAGAATAAGTTCTTTGGGCGAGGTATACGATATTCCAAATAGGGTCATCCGTGCCGCGGATGCCATCTCCAAATACATCAAGGAAAATATACACAATCCTGTACTGATTGGCCCTGATTCCGAAAGCGAGCAATGGGTCTCCGATGTGGCAAAAAAAGCAGGGGTTCCGTTTACCGTATTACAAAAGGTTCGTCATGGCGACAGAGATGTTGAAGTTTCCGTACCCGATGTAGAGAAATATAAAGAATCCACCCCGGTTTTGGTGGATGATATCATATCTACAGCCCGGACTATGATAGAAACTACGGAACATTTGAAAAATGCCGGAATGAAACCGCCTATTTGTGTAGGCATTCACGCCGTTTTTTCAGGAAACGCCTATCAAGATTTATTGGATTCCGGAGTAGAAAAAATTGTAACTTGTAATACCATACCACACTCTTCAAATGGAATAGATTTAAGTGATATTATGGCAAAAGAGGTAAAAAAATTAATGCACCATATATGAGAAAACAAGGCTTTATAGTACTAATCACTTTGTTCAGCATCACAATGACTGGACAAACTGAAATGCTTATTGGGCAGATTTCAGGTAGAGTTGTTGTTCGAGAAAATTTTGATGAAGAAGGCTCTTTTCTAAACAAACAAACTTTTGAAGCTGGTGAAACAATAAAGAAAAATGGATACTATGAAATTGAGGTGGTTACGGAATTGTTCTATGAAGACAAAAAATCGACCGATAAATACACCACAACCTATCGCTGTAAACCTGATGAAGCGAGTATAATGGTAATGGCTTTTCCTTTTTCAAACCCAAAATCAAAAGAGACCGAAATTAATACCACCTCTAAAAAATTTAAAGAGCTCTACGATTTGGACAGCCTTGAAGATATAGAGTTGGAAATGAGCTTTGATTCGGGCTTGTTGAATTTTTTTGGTTCAAAAAGCGTCATAAAGATTTACGACCGAACATTAGAGGGCAACAAAACCAACATTAATTCAAAAATCAATATTAAGGCCTATGCCTGGGGAATTCGCATTAAGCAACTCAACTATACTGTCAATGAAAAAATAAATGGTAAAGGCTTTCTGACCTTTCAGAAATTTACAGAGGAAGATAATAGTTATTTTACAATGACTTATAAATAGAACGAAAATGAACAACTACGACACACTTTCAGAAGCAATTAACGATTTGCAGGCAAATGGTTATACATATGATTTTAACCTAAAACCTGAATGTTTGGAGTGTGCTTCACTAAAAATTGAAATACACCCGGAAGATTTTAAAGTTGATGAGGTACATCGTTTTGAGGGAATGAGCAGTACGGATGACAATAGTATCCTGTATGCCATCTCTTCCAAAAATGGAATCAAGGGAACCTTGGTCGATGCCTACGGAGTATATGCCGAGAATATTTCAGAAGCTATGAGAAAAAAATTACGATAACACTTAAACAAGATAATAATGGAAAATCACGAACACCACAATCACGAAGAAATGGACCATTCAAAAATGGACCATTCGAAGATGAAACACAAAAAAGAAGACCATTCTAAAATGAACCACAAAGGTGGGGACCATTCGGGTCACAATCCGGGTCACGGTCAAATGGGTCACGACCATCATAAAATGATGGTCAAGGACTTTAGAAAACGGTTCTGGGTATCATTGATAATTACCATCCCAATTCTGTTCTTCTCGCCAATGATACAGGAATTTTTTGGTTATGATTATTTATTGCCGGGAAATCCCTATGTGCTGTTTATCCTATCGTCCTTTGTATATTTTTGGGGCGCATGGCCTTTCTTAAAAGGCTTTTATAAGGAAATTAAAGCTAAAGGTCCAGGAATGATGACCCTAATCTCCATGGCTATCAGTGTTGCCTATTTTTATAGTACGGCAACCGTTTTCGGACTTAAAGGCGAAGATTTCTTTTGGGAATTGAGTACGCTTATTGTCATTATGCTTTTGGGGCATTGGTTGGAAATGAAATCAGTTTTAGGTGCTTCCAAGGCGTTGCAATTATTGGTGAGCATGCTACCTTCGGAAGCGCACAAAGTTGTGGGCGATAAAATTGAAGATGTTAGTCTTGAAAACCTGGTGAAAGATGACATCATCCTAATAAAACCTGGAGAAAAAGTACCGGCAGACGGTATTATTACCGAAGGCACCAGTTACCTAAACGAATCCATGCTCACAGGCGAATCTAAACCAGTAAAAAAAGAATTGGATGACAAAGTAATCGGCGGTTCCATTAACGGCAACAGCACCTTAAAAGTAAAGGTTCAACATACAGGTAAGGACAGCTACCTCAACAAGGTTATTAAAATGGTCGATGAGGCACAACGTACTAAATCCAAAATGCAAAACCTTTCAGATAGGGCTGCAAAATGGTTGACCTACATCGCTTTAGTAATTGGTTTTGGAACATTAGCAGTTTGGCTGGCTTTAGGTTTTCCGTTCGTATATGCTTTGGAAAGAATGGTTACCGTTATGGTAATTGCCTGTCCGCATGCTTTAGGACTTGCCATTCCACTTGTGGTTGCGATTTCTACCGCAGTTTCAGCACAAAATGGCTTGCTTATTCGAAATAGAACTGCGTTTGAAGAATCCAGAAAGATATCGGCATTATTATTTGACAAGACTGGAACATTGACCAAAGGTGATTTTGGGGTTACCCGAATAGAATCTGTTATCCATAATTATTCAACAGCCGAAATCCTTCGATTGTCAAGTGCCCTGGAACAAAGCTCCGAACATCCCATTGCGGTCGGAATCATAAAAAAGGTAAAGGATGACAAGATAGCCATACCAAAACCTAAAAACTTCAATGCCATTACAGGAAAAGGAGTGGAAGCGATTGTGGAAGGCAAGGAAATAAAGGTGGTAAGCCCCGGTTATCTACGGGACGAAAAAATAACCATTCCCGAGGATGCCTATAGCGATGCGGCCGAAACAGTAGTGTTCGTTTTAATTGATGGAAAATTAGCAGGATACATAGCCCTTTCGGATGAAATTAGACCAGAATCCGCTAGTGCGATACAAACCTTTAAAAAGAACAATATTAAAGTATATATGGCTACCGGAGATAATGAAAAAACCGCTAAAGCCGTAAGCGATAAACTTGGACTGGATGGCTATTATGCTGAAGTATTGCCCCATCAAAAAGTTGAAATCGTGCAAGAATTACAGGGCAAAGGTGAATTTGTTGCCATGACAGGCGATGGCGTGAACGATGCACCTGCATTAGCACAGGCAAATGTTGGTGTTGCTGTGGGTTCTGGTTCTGATATAGCTGCTGAAACAGCCGATATTATTTTAGTGAACAGCAATCCAAAAGACATCGCTAACCTGATCTTATTCGGAAAGGCTACCTATAATAAAATGATTCAGAATTTAATATGGGCTACAGGTTATAATGTCGTAGCCATCCCGTTAGCAGCCGGTGTACTATATTCAACTGGATTCGTATTGGGACCAGCCGTAGCTGCTGTATTTATGAGTTTGAGTACGATTATAGTGGCCATTAATGCACAATTATTAAAGCGAAAAATCGGTAAAAAATAATGAACAAGAAAGAAAAGCTCAACAGGATATTTTTGGTTTTGTTGAGCCTATTTGTAGTAATGTTGGGGTACGGTATTCTACTGCCCATTCTTCCCTATTATACAGAAAGATTGGCATTAAAGGATAATCTGGATACCGACCTAATCAACTTCCACGTAGGGATGTTGACCAGCATTTATCCATTTTTTCAACTGGTATTCGTAATCGTGTGGGGCAGACTTTCCGATAAATATGGTCGTAAGCCCATAATTCTGGTTGGGCTTATCGGGTTTATAACAATGAACCTATTGACCGGTCTGGCAACTTCGCTCACCATGTTGTATGTAGCTCGTATAATCGGAGGAATATTTACCTCTTCGGTAATTCCCGTCAGCAATGCCTATCTAAGTGATATAACCTCGGAAAAGCGCAGAATCAAGATAATGGCATGGTCCGAGGTCGCGATCAGTTCGGGTGTTATCTTTGGCCCTGTTTTGGGGGGGCTGTTATCACAGACCAACGTGCACTTGAAATATTCTTTTGGCATATTTCATTTTGACCGATTTTCGGTTCCATTTTTCTTTGCTTCCATATTAGGGTTAATCATATTATTCGTAATTATGAAATGGTTGAAGAACACGGCAATAGTGACCAAGATCAGAGAAAAAACGATAAAATTTAATTTTACTTTTAGTAATTATTTTATCATACTGTTGCTGCTATCCTTTGTAATGCAATTTGTTGTGACCCTGTTTGAAACCGTATTTTCAATCTATGGCAAGGATGAATTAGCGTTCAATAGTAGTCAAGTCGGTATTGGCTTTATGCTTTGCGGTTCAGTGATGGCAGTCTTACAGCCTGTTTTTGCTACTTATGGGGAAAAGATAATGACCTCGAAACAGCAAATCACGTTAGGCTTAGTGATTACCGGACTTTCACTTATTGTATTCCCTTTTTTGCGCAATGAGCTATCTGTATATGGTATGATAATACTATTTGCCAGTGGTGGTGCGATGGTAACCCCAAATCTGCTTTCAGCCGTCTCTTTGTTATCTAAGGAAGATACGGGAAGAAACATTTCCATACAAAGCTCAACGAACAGTATCGGACAGATTTTGGGGCCCGTATTGGGAACTTGGTTGCTTGCAGGTGGCTTTTATTATCCTTTTATAATTGCAGGATTAGTCGTTTTAGTTGCAATAGGATTGGTTTATTATTTAAGGAAATAGTGATGATACAGAAATCAGCAGAAGATAATACCAAAAAAGTATTGCACGTTATGGACCATAATGAAGACTATATCGAGTTGGTGCATTCGGGCGAAGATTATTTTTATAGGTTGGAAAAAACAATTGAAAAGGCGCAAGAGGAAATACATTTACAAACCTACATTTTTGAAAACGATAGTACGGGAAATCGCATAGCTACTCTACTGAAGGAAGCCGCCAAACGAAAAGTCAAAGTGTATGTCTTACTGGATGCCTATGGCTGTGCTGCGCTCCCCGATAGTTTTGCCCATGATTTGGTACAACATGGTATTTCACTACGTTTTTTCTCCCCTTTGTTCTCTTGGAACAATTTTTATCTCGGTAGGCGTATGCATCACAAAGTAGTCGTTGCCGACGGAAAAACAGCACTCATCGGGGGAATCAATATTGCCGACAAATACCACGGCACAACTGAATCGGAGCCTTGGCTAGATTATGCCGTGCAGTTGTATTGTCCGGCCGCAGAAGATTTACAGAAACTGTGTAGGGATTATTTTTTTAAACAAAGTAGCTCAAAAAAAATAAAGCCTGTCTTGCATTTGGTGGAAAAAGCAAGGGTTGGAATCTTACAGAACGACTGGCTTAAAAGTAAAACTGAAGTCTGCGATGCCTATACTAATGCCATTCTCCATGCCGAAAAAGAGATAGTAATCGTAGGCTCGTATTTTTTGCCTGGAAGCATAATAGCAAAGGCATTGAAAAAAGCCTGTAAAAGAGGAATAAAGACAACGGTAATCTTAGCGGGCATTAGCGATGTGCCGTTGGTACGTAGGGCAACCGAACATTTGTATTCCTCTTTTTTAAACCACCATATGAGGATATATGAGTGGAACAAATCCGTAGTGCATGGTAAAGCCTCCGTGGTAGATAAAAAATGGTCCACCGTAGGCTCATTTAACCTGAACAGTCTTAGTTGCTACGGTAGTATTGAAATGAACGTGGAAATTCACTCCGTAGAATTTGCCGAAAACCTTCGCGCTGACTTTGAAAAGGTTATCAGCGAGTGTAGCGAAATTACAAAGGAGAGTCTCAAACAAAGAGCAGGTATATTCAACAGGTTGGCAAATTGGGTTTCCTATCAAATGGTTCGTACGGCGATGCTTTTACTCACCTTTCTTCCCCATTTAAGGTTTTTGAAAGACTACAGGTTATAGAATATTGATAAATGGTTATAAGAACTATGGAGCCCGATTAGAAAACTAAATGCTAAAAGATGATAAAAATGTGAACACAAAGTCATTTATACATTTTAAGATAGCGAAAGAATGAATGGCTTTTTAAAAGATTTGACAATGAAAAAATTCTATTACAACGAAGAACAGCAATCCTATGATGCGATTGTTGTGGGAACCGGCATCAGCGGTGGCTGGGCCGCCAAAGAACTTTGTGAGAACGGCCTTAAGACCTTGGTTCTTGAGCGTGGAAGGATGGTACGCCATATCGAGGACTATCCGACTGCCTATAAAGATCCATGGGACTTACGGAACGGAGGGAAACCAACCCAGGAAGATTTAAAAAAACAACCAAAGCAAAATAGGACCGGGTACACGACCAATGCGGCCAGTGCCCTTTGGTTCGTGAACGATTTGGAACACCCCTACAACGAAATCAAACGTTTTGACTGGATGCGTGGCTACCATGTGGGTGGGCGTTCTATCATGTGGGGGCGACATAGTTACCGCTGGAGCGATATCGATTTTACCGCCAACCAGCGAGAGGGAATCGCAGTGGATTGGCCTGTTAGATATAAAGATATTGCCCCTTGGTACGATAAAGTAGAGACCTATATCGGCGTGTCGGGGGAAAATCTTGGGTTGAAACAATTACCCGATGGCCAGTTTTTACCGATGATGGAACTAAATTGTGTCGAACAACGTTTTCGGGAAAAGGTAAGCGAGAATTTCGATGGCCGTGTGGTCACGGCAGGAAGGGTCGCCAATATCACGGGAACCAAGAAATTCGAGGGACGGCAGCATTGCATGTTCAGAAATCGCTGTATTAGGGGTTGCCCATTCGGGGCGTATTTTAGCAGCAATTCATCTACTTTGCCCGCTGCCGAACGCACCGGAAATATGACATTGAGACCAGATTCCATCGTACATCAGATAATATACGGTCCGGATACGAAACGGGCAACCGGAGTTAAGGTCATCGATAGGGTCTCCAAGGAAGCCTACGAATTCAAGGCCAAGGTAATTTTCTTATGCGCCTCGGCCATTGCCTCAACCTCTATATTAATGCAATCGAGATCCGATCGCTTCCCAAACGGGATGGGCAACGACTCAGATCAATTGGGAAGAAATATCATGGATCACCATCTCGGTGTCGGGGCACAAGGAAAGTTCGACGGCTTCGAGGATAGATACTATAAAGGAAGAAAACCTAATGGCATCTATATTCCGCGTTTTAGAAATCTGGGCGACAATACCAACAGAAACGATTACAAAAGGGGCTTTGGCTACCAGGGCGGTGGCGGAAGGGGCAACTGGGAAGACTTGATCGCGGAACTATCTTTTGGCAAGGAACTCAAGGAGGCCGTTCTAAAACCGGGAGGTTGGTCCATGGGCCTTGGGGGCTTCGGTGAAGTGCTCCCATATGAAGACAACAGAATGACCTTGGACTATGATAAATTGGACGGCTGGGGGCTGCCCACGGTAACCTTCGATGCCGAATTCAAGGCGAATGAATGGGCCATGCGCAAAGACATGAAAGAATCCGCCGTTGAAATGCTCCAGAAGGCAGGTTTTCGCAACGTAGAACCTTATGACACCCCCGGGGCACTGGGTCTTGGCATTCATGAAATGGGTACGGCCCGGATGGGCAGGGACCCTAGGACTTCTGTCCTTAATGGAAACAATCAAATTCATGACGTTCCCAATGTATACGTAACCGACGGGGCTTTTATGACCTCTGCCAGTTGTGTAAACCCATCATTGACCTACATGGCCTTTACGGCGAGAGCTGCCGATCATGCAGCGCAAGAACTTAAAAAAGGAAATATCTAATGGAAAGAAGAAAAGCATTGAAGAACATGGGGCTGTCTCTTGGTTATATTGTGGCAACCCCGACATTGATGGGCATTGCCCAAAGCTGTAAAAATGAAAGTGCAACTACATGGACACCGAAATTTTTTACAAAGGAAGAAGGTACGGTTATTACTCACTTGGTGGACATTATTCTTCCAAAGACCGATACACCGTCGGCCTCTGAGGTAAAAACACACCTATTTATCGACAAATTTTTCGATGAGGCCATGGAGAAGAATCAGCAGGATTTCGTTAAAATGTCAATGGGCCGTTTTATGGACAAAGCTTTAAAGGATTCTGGCAAGGATAGGGCATTTGACCTCACTCCCGAGGATTTAAAGCCGGTCTTGGCCTCGTCATTAAAGGTATCCAAAGAACAGGAGGCCAAAAATTTTGAAACGATAAACTCGTATCAAGAATCGGTTGCCCATGGTAACATTGCTAATCTGGATGACATTGTTGCCCGATTTGGCTTTGCGAACAATCTTCGTGGGCTGACTATCTGGGGCTATAAAATCTCTGAATATATGGGTGAGGAAGTACTGGCCTATCTCCCTATTCCGGCAGAATATATTTCATGTGAGGCTACACAAAAACTTACTGGAGGTAAAGCATGGTCATTATAATTAATCGACCTGTTCCAAAACAGTCTCTAAACGATTTGTAATTTTAAAAAAAAAAACGATGACAGATTTAACAACAAGCGCAAGTACGCGTGTCTTCAGAAACAACTACCTTGGCCACCTGGCCTATCTATGGCAGGGCAAACCCTATGTAATTCCCATTACCTATTATTTTGATCCTACTGACAATACAATCATTAGCTATACCTCGGAAGGCCATAAAATCGATGCGATGCGCAAAAACAATTCGGTCTCCGTACAGGTTGAAGAAATACAATCCATGTTTAATTGGGAATCGGCCATGGCACACGGCACATTCGAAGAACTTGAAGGCAGCGTTGCAAAGCAAAAGTTACACGTATTTACCGAAGGCATAAAAAATACAATAAAACGAAAAGAACACAAAGAGGTCGAGTTCATCAACGAATTTTCAAGCAAATTATACTCTAGGGGTATTCCAATTGTTTACCGTATCAAAATACTGGAAATTATGGGAAAACGCAGGGAAACCTAAAGATACTATCAATAATGGGCTAAAGCTATAGGGCAATTTTAAAAAATGATGAAATGCCAAGAATAGATACATTGAACGTTATGATAGAAAGTAACTTTATACTACTATAGCTATGTTAAAACGGGCAAATCTTTTATTACCCTTAATTTTGTTGATTTTATTGGCATGTAATAACGACGACCAAGGTTCACAACAGGTTAACCTATTGTTTACCGAAGATAATCTAATAGGAGATTGGAAAAGGATAGCTGAATTTAGGGGGCAACCCAATGATTCGCTGGGAATATTATATCAACGGAAGATTTGTTTGCCAAGTTCGAAAGTTGTCGTAAAGACGATATTCTCCGATATGAACAGGGCACGACTCCCCAAGAAAACATCTATTTCTGGGGAATAGGGGAAATTGCATGCCATAGCCAGATAGCCAACTCATTCTTTGAGATTGGTACTTGGAACATCGAGGAATCGGGGAAACTGACCCATTCCTATTCTGATGTTAGCAAATCGCTTATCGTGATTATATTGACAACTCAGAAGTTACTTATTAGGAATGAATCAGGCACGAAAGCACTTGACGGAACCGTCTATGAATTTACTGAATATGAACGTGTGAGATAAAATTAATTGCATCGGTTGAGTCACTAAATTAAAAGGAATAGCTAAAATAGGAGCCATCTTTTTCTTATCACTCCATGTCAAACCTCCAATCAACAGAAACAAGTCACCTCTTTTGATAGATCAAAATGGAATTCTCCTTAAAATTTGTAATGTATAAATATTCCATATCCAATAAAACATCCGTAGGATAATTTATCCCTTCTTCCAAAACTTGAAACAGTTGCCCATCATAGCCATAAAGCAAAACACGATCGTTCTCTTGATCTGTTACCGCTATTTCCTGACTATTCAAAGCAATACCAGAGGCCACGTTTATTTGGTCATTTAGACCAATCGTCTTTAAGTGTTTTCCACCAAAACCAAAGACCTGAACCCTGTGGTTATAGGCATCCGTTACATATACTTTCCCCTCTTTTAGCTTGACATCTATTGGATAGTACAGTTCGCCCTCCTTGTGGCCCTGCTTGCCAATGGTAAAACTTTCATTCGATGTCTGTACTAGAATCCGATGATTGTAAAAATCCGCTATTAGAATACTATCCCCATATACCGAAACACCGGCCGGGGCCTGTGGTCGTTTATTGATTTTCAAGGGGCGGGAGTTTCCCATTTTATATTGCCAGATGGTGTCGGTCAAAAATTCGGGGATATATAGTGCTCCCTTGTCAAAATGTATGTTCATTGGCCTTTGGATACCGGTGATTGAATCTAATACCTGCCCATTCAGGGCAATTTTATATAAACGAAAATGATCAGGATCCGAAAACCAAATGGTTTCCCCGTCCTTGGCCAATGCCAAGGGGCGGGATTCTATGGGTAGCTTAATTTTCCTTTCGAAATGCCATTGTTTTTTAACCTTTTTACAACTAGATATGACAAGAACCAAAAAAACAACGGGGAAGATGTACACCTTTCTAAAATTCATACCAAAAGTTTACTATCATAGAAATTAAAACCAGAGATGTAATTATCCATAGAGACCAGGAGTTGATACCACGATTGATTTTACCATCTTGGCACGATTTCCTCCGGCAAAGCCTCTTCGAACCTTCAAAATTTTTATAGTGTGCGACTCCAAGGCTGCCAACCGAAAATAGAGTCAGATAGATCTCGGCGGGGTGTACCCATTGAAAACCTCTACTTATAAATCCCAATCCGGCCACCACCGAAAGCAATGCGGGAATGAAACAACACATCAAGGGAAGAACGGCAGCAAGCAAACTGGAGCTCAATAACATTTTGACGAAAGACTTCATAAAAACTTATTTGACTTTTGTAAGTATTATGGCCCATCGGCCCGAAAGGTTTCCATCCTCCTCATCTTCTACCGTACCACTTACAATTGCCATTCCAGGAGTCAATGCTTGCACTAGTTCAGTCGGTGAATGCTGCGATATATCAAATAGCTCTTGGCCGGTTTCAATTACCCACAGCCCGTTTTCCTTCTTCACGGTTCCTGAAATGGTGATTTGGGCTTTCTTTGCTGAAAAACCATTCTTCTTTACTTCCTCTTGGATATTTTTGAGGCTTAAACCGTTATTTTTCAAAAGTTGCAAATAGGCTTTCCCGTCGTTAAGACTTACCCTTACATTTTGAAGTCCGTCCATTTTGTTTAGACCGCGTTCAAGACCATAGGCACAAGGTGCACAATCCATTCCATAGACCTCTTGGTCAACTTTTTGAATTTGTGCCTCGGAACTCAAAGTACCGAGTAATGCTATTATCATAACCAATGCTATTTTTTTCATCTTCTTAATTTTTAAATTTTAATTCTATTATAACCAATAACTTAGATTAATGGATACCCTATAATTTTCTTTTACGGCACTTGGCGTCAAATCCTGCACCACCGGAAACAAGGCTCCAAATGAAATCCCCCACGCTCCGTACAACCCTAAAAATGAAGGTCCCATCAATACTTTTTTACTTCTTGTATCACTAAAATTTTGTTGTCCGTTATATTTATTGTCACCGGGGAATTCTGCCATTGTTTCCAAAAATATCCTCCAATCGGGTTTTGGATAATCGCCCATAAAGATATTGGGGCGATACCCTACCACAGCACTCGCGTATGGCAGGTCGCCGAGTTGTTCGTTATCTTTTTCAAAGTAATATTGATAGCCACCACCTAACCACGCATACCAGGTACGTGAAGCATATCCCGTAGAAATTGCACCGTGAATGGAATTGCCCACGTTTACTTGCGCGCGGACATCATCGGTAGGTGCTGAAACCCCGAGGACAGCTGTTCCCTCAAAACGTTTTCCCACCCCAAAGGCATTGGAAAAAAATCGATACCAAAGAGATGCTTCTATATCGCCATTTGCGGGCATATTGCTATTCCCCCTTGTTCTCGGCGCATTGTCAAGCCGCTCTATCATAGTGGGTGTGGTCAAGTTAATCTGCAAATCTTCGGTGATACCATAGGAAAACAAATAACGCAGCATATAAGAAGTTTCGTTCTCGGTGCTCAAACTCATACTTGCGACATTTAGATCCACGCCACCCCTCGCGAGGGTCGGGGTCTGTAAACCATATAATGGCCCGTGTCCCTGCGCATTAAGAATGGATATTGTCGATGAGCAGAGTATAATGATTAGAACGATTTTGAGATGTAAATTAGAAATGGCCATAAATCACTTGTTTTTAAATGTTAAGCTGCCATTTTTTTACAACTCTCGGCACAGGCATAGCATTTTTCCGCACATTGCTGGCAAACCTCGCTATCGAATTTTGCACATTCATCGGCGCAGGCTTTACATAAGTCCGCACAAATGGCACATAAGCGCTTCGAATAATCAGATTGGCTGGCGAGTAATTGAACACAAGCGATACATAGCGCAATGCAATCCAAACAAAACTGATGGCATTTTTTCATATCGGGTTCGCCCAAATGTTGGTCAAGGCAGATTCTTGCCGCAGTAATACAGGCATTGCAATCATCAATACATTTTTGTAATTCAGAATTTAATGGTTTCATATTTTTTGGATTTTAAATGATATCCTGTTGGTACGGCAACAGGATAATTGGTGAAAATGGCCGTACCCAAATCTTTTTTTAATTTTGTCCAATACCCGCTTTCATCAACTTTTCTTTGGTAATGGCGGAATCCTTGCAGCAATCCAATAATTTTCCGTTTACGGCTACTGCGGGTATTTTTTGTACCCCATATTCGTTCATCTTGGTAAGATAAGTCTTATCATCGCATTGTTTTACCAAATCGTATGTTGTTACTTCACATTCATCACAGGCCAGTTCCTCAATCATTTTGACCACTGGGTCACAAACGGGGCAGTTGGCTGTAAAGACTTCTACTTGACGTTTCATAATCTCTTTTTTTTATTAGTATTTCATTTATAATGGCTTATCAATTAAGCACGGTACAAAGGTAGGTGGGTGCCCGGGGTGGTCTCCAAACATTATTTCAAAAAAAAATGACCCATAACTTTGGGCCATCAACGGGGGTTGTTTTTTTGCGAGTTCTATTCCTCGTTAGAGTCTTCCAATTTGGATTTGAGCGTGGCAATTTCTTTCATTTTGTCGGTAAGACTGTCCAGCTCCAAATCAGGGAACTGTTTCCGTATAAATTCAATACGGTCTTCATTACCACAATCTCCAGGACAAGCTTCCACGGTTTCTGAAATCTTGATTGCCAAGGCCTTTCTGTAAGTTTCGTCCAGTAACAGGAAATGAGCCTTGTCCAAACCCTTTTGTGCTGCTTTGAACTGTATCAATATCTTTTCAGGATCTGTATCCTCGTCCAGCATTTTAATGAGGCCGCTAAGTTGCCCATTAATACTTTGTAACCTTGTTTTTATGTCCTTACTTAAATCCCGTGGTATCATTTGTTAAAATTTTATTGCAATGTAAGTATGCTCGTAGGGTGGTCTCCAAATATTTTTCCAATTTTATTAGCAATATTTTGAACCTTCCTGAATAGGTGGACAGGCCACAGTTCCGTAAGAACAGAATACGCAGCAATCGCCTTCTTTTGGTTTTAGTATTTGTTTGCAATTATCACATTCATAAAAGAATTGACAGGCCGTGGTTGGCATCTCTTCAGCCTTTTTGTGGCCGCATTCCGGACAGGTAATCGTAGATTTTAATATAGTAGTTTCCATAAATAATAGTTAGAGCATATAGGTTAGGTCAGATGCCATTGTAGGATATGAAAATATCATTGTCCGCAAATCGCTTATGGTCATCTTGGTCTTTATCGCCATTGCGAAAAGATTGATGGTTTCTTCACAGTGAGGCCCGATAAGATGTGCGCCCAAAATGGTATTGTTATCTTTATCGATGATTGTTTTAAAAGCATATTTATCCACATTCAGCCGTCTCGCATTGAACCAATCATCCACTTTTTCAAAATTGACATTGATATCATATCCCTTTTCTTTGGCCTCATCTTCCAATAGGCCAACGGTTGCCATAGCGGGCAAAGTGAAAACTACGGAAGGCATTGGGGGATAACTGACTTTCTTCTCATTTCCTTTAATGATATTTGAAGCTACGACGTGTCCTTCCAAAACAGCTACGGGTGTCAGGGGCAACCCTCTTGAGTCCGCTGCATCGCCAGCTGCATATATGTTCGCGTTCGATGTGCTCTGAAGGTATTCGTTGACCTCTATGCCCTTTTTTGAGAAGGATATACCCGCTTTTTCCAATTCTAAATCAAAAATGGCTGGGGGACGACCAGCGGAATTAAATACCGCTGCCGATTTGAAGTTAGTTTCCTTTCCGTTTGAAATTCCTGTAGTTATGTAGTTGTCATCTTTACGTTCAATTTTAGAAACTTCAGTTTCAAGAACGAGCTTAACACCTAATTTACGTGTGGCATCGACCAAATGTTTTACAATATCCTTGTCAAAGTTTTCCAATGGACGTTTGCCTCGATGTACTATTGTTACCTCGGCACCGGAACGTGCGGCAATATGGGCGAATTCAAAGGCGATATATCCACCACCGATGAAAAGCAGGGATTGGGGTAATTCCTTAAGGTTTAGAAAATCCGTACTCGTTTTCGCAAGCTGTCCGCCTTCAAAATCTAAAACTTTTGGTTTTGAACCTGACGCAATTACAACTTTATCAGCTTGAATGGTCTCGTTACCTACACATAAGGACTTTTCATTTATAAACGTAGCGGAACTGTGAAAGGTGTCGATGCCGTTCTTCTTATACCCCTTTTCTATTTTCCTCGGCATTTCATCGACAAAGGTCTGTTTGAACGCCATTATATCCTTCCAGTTGATATTCGGAATGGTATCAATGCCTTTCCCTTTAAGTCTTTTAGCGAAGTCGCGTACTTCCGTGGCACCGATAATCACTTTTTTTGGGTCACAGCCTCGTAGGGCACAAGTGCCACCATAAGGCAGTTCATCAGTAATGCCCACCGAAAGACCTTTTGAAGCGCATTTATTGGCGATTGTCATACCTGACATACCCGAACCAATAATGAAAACATCATATTTTTTCATCTACTTATTTTCTTTAGTGGTTTTCTCGACAACTTTATAGCCGGTGCTTTCTATAGCTTTTCGTATTGCGGGCAAATCGGTTTTGGCCTTGTCAAATTCCACTATGGTGTTGGCATTTTCGTAGCTGGCTTTGACCGAAATAATTCCGTCCAATTTATTGACTTCACTTTCTACGTGTGCCTCACAACCTGCACAGGTCATTCCAGCGACTTCAAAAGTCTGCTTTTTGATATTCGATTGAGAGACATAGACGATATCCTTGGTGGGCTGTGCATAAAATAGGTTGGAATAGTACGGAAAGGCCAGCATCAATGCGGCGAATAGTGTTACTATCAACAAGAAGCGTTTGGATTGCCAAAATGATGGTTTCGCATCATCTTCACAGGCGCAATCTATTTCTTCCTGTGTTTTCGGTCGCAGTTTCTGATACCAGGCAAACACCAAAACAATAATGGTCAAGCCGATAAGATAGGGTCTAAATGGCTCGACCCAAGAAAAGGTAGATGCAATTCCGCTTGTTCCGGCAATTAATGCCAAGACAGGGGTTATACAACATATTGATGCTGCAACTGCGGTAAAAATGCCGGTATAGGCCGCGGTATTTGAAGTTTTATTCGGTGCCATAATGTAAACTTTCTAAGCTGTTTTCTTTCTTGCTGAAATTGAATTGAAAATTCCATTCAAAACATTGTCCTCACTCTTTACCAGCGAATAATATAATGTTTGCCCTTCACGTCTCGACAAAATAATTCCTGCATCCTTCATTTTACGGATATGTTGGGATACGGCAGGAACACTCATTTCAAGAATGTCAGCAATATCGCAAGGGCATAATTCGTTTTCTATGTTCAAGAGGAACAGGACTTTCAGTCGCACCTCGCTTCCCGCGAGAGACAAAACTTTGCTTATTGCTTCTAAGCTGCCCGAAGAATTCTCTATGGTTTCCTTGCATCTCGATATTTGCTTCTTGTCTGCTTCGTTCCGTGTACAAGTTATTTCCAAGCTCATCTTTTTTTATTTAAAGTGGTCACAAATATATCATTATTATATTATTTAAGCAAATACTTAAATATATATTGTTGTTGCACTTGCAAACATTTTTCAAGCTCGATATGACTGCTTTGCAATCAGGCGGATTTAAGCTGATAAATAGGATATCACTTTAAAAATAGGTGCTGATTCCAAAATACCATGTTGCGGTTTTTGAGGCAGGATTGTTCAATATATCCTGCTGCCATTGGTACCTATAATTAATCCTTAGAACGGTCTGGGGTGATGGCCTCAAGCTCAAGGCAGGGGTCAAAGCAAACAGGTCAGCTCCAATATCGGTGTTGGTCTGGGCAAACTTCCCGATATTGTAATCCACATAATCCGTCCTGAGCGACAGGTTCAGTATTGCATCTTCCCAGTCAAGTATTTTCGTTTTGAGCACGGGTTGAATAATATCAACAAAAAAGCCCGCTTGTTGATTTCCAAATTGTTGTGTGAAAGTATCCGGTACATCCACCCAAATGTAGGTCATCTCGCCTATTAACCTCGTTCCTGTCTTATTGATCGTTGTATTTAAGTCGAAGGCAAGAACATCGACCCTCCTTGATTCAGTGTCAACTTGGAGGCCATCTATTTCTTCCCTGTTGTATGTGCCTCCCATATAAGAGATACCCAGTTCTCCAATTTTTCGATGTTTAATCGCCAATTTTCCATTTAATAGCGGGTTGCCACTAAAATTGTTCTCAAATCGCTCAGAATTTTCCTTTACAGCAGGTAAAAATGTCCGTTCCTCTTCGTTATTGATAATGCTGGTGTCAAAACCATTGGTTAGATACCCTTCATATCCCAAGGTCCAATCTCCCTTATACGTCTTTCCATATATGCCAAAACCGGCATTGGAGAAAGTGGCAGGCAACAAATTGGTGCTAACATCCGGTCGCTCCACGAATTCCCATTTCGGACCGTCATGATTTTGATTAAATGAGCCGATGGGATTCAATACAATTCCTCCTCGAAGATTGAGCAAGGGATGTAAGGCGATATCCATTGAGGCAAATTCGATGGCGATTTCCTCAGTTCCGTTTTCAAATTCCAACTCAGTCAAAAACTTAATGCGCTTCGATATGGATGCCGAAACGAAAAGAGTCAATCTCCTGGCCTGAAAAGATAACCCTTCTGACAATCCATCCTCAATGCTATAGATTGAGTTCGCCTCCAGATAACCACCCAGATTGACGGGAAATTTGTCAAAAGTCAAAAAGGGACGGTCATAGACTGCATCCATATTCATGGATGCCCTGATACTGTCTTTATCGCTGGTTTGGGCGCTAATGGTCGAAATGTAAATATTCACTATGAAAAGGGCAGCGTATATTTTAGGAGACATGTACATAGATATGTTCATTATCGGTTGTTATTGGGAATGACTTTAAGTTTTCTTCTGCAGGCCCTTGCATGACCCCGCCCGAGCGATCAAATTCGCTGCCATGACATGGACAATTATATATGCCACCACCAATGTTGAGTTCGCAGCCTCTATGGGTACATTGCATTAAACTAGCCGTATAGTCAAGCTTTGGTGTTCTGAAAATGCCGATGGGATATTGCATGGAATCGCTTTGGATGACCACAAAATCCCGCTCTATTTGTTTCTTTCCTTTTATCTGTTTAAACTCACCTTTTGATATTCTCAACATCCCCTCTTCCTCAGCGAAGGAGGCATAGTACAGGCCCGCACAGCCGTGGAGCAAAAAGGAGGAAGCCGGGAGGGCTGTTGCTAGATATCCCAAACGCTTGATGAAATCTTTCCTGCGCATCTATAGGGAGTTAATGAATTGTATCAATTGTGACTTTTCTTCTGGCTCTAATAAGAGGTACTGTGCCTTTGAATTATTTGCCTCGCCACCGTGCATTTCAATGGCTTCCCCAATACTTGAAGCCCTTCCGTCATGTAACAGGAACATTTGTCCACCTTGGGAATTGGCGGACAGGCCGATTCCCCATAACGGCGGAGTTCTCCATTCGGAGGTCTCAACATTGCCCTCTGTGAATCTATCATCAAGACCAGGACCCATATCATGTAACAGTAAATCCGTATAAGGATGGAACTCCTTAAAGGACAAAGATTCAATTGGCGAAAACCCCGTTGTCAGGGTCGGCGTGTGACAAGCTGCGCATTGTATGGACTGAAAAAGCTCTTTCCCGGCAATAACATCCGGATCTGTCTGGTTTCTTGGAATAGGAGCTTTAAGAGTTTTAAGGTAAAATACAACATCATTCAAAGTTTGGGTGCTTATCTCCGGATCTTCTTCAAGACCGCTGAATGGGTCAATGGGGTCGAAAAGGGAGGTTATCCCAATGTCTTGATTATATGCACCTACGGTTTGATGCAACAAATCATAACTACTGGCCTTCTTACCAAACCTGAAGATAAAATTATTTCCAATTGGAACACTGTTTTCCCGAATCTCGGTGAATTTGGGAGGACGATTATAGTGGGGTCTTCCACTAATTCCATCTCCGTCCTCATCCATTGGGTCGGCCAATGCCAGAATATCCATATCGGGGACAGCATCCAGTAAACCCAATCCTGTTACTGCAGGTGCCACTAAAATGGAAAAGGGCAAACCATCAGGAACGGTTTCAGGCTCAAAACCTGGTATGGCCTTATTTTGAATTTGGTTCCTGCCATCGCCGATAGTTGGCATTGAGGGTAGACCCAAATCATTGTTGCCAAACCTGATAAGTTGGTTGAAAGGATGGCCCTTGCCATCCCCTGAATGGCAGCTAACGCAGCTAGTCCCGACAAATAAGGGGCCAAGGCCATTTTCAACAGTAAAAACGTCATCGTTAAAAGCAATGTCACCAGCTAAAAACCGTTTTTGCTCGCTTGTGGACAGGCCATCGATAGGTCCATCCAACAGCTCAAATTCCATAGGTTCCTCGGGTCCCAAATTTTCACAGCCACAAAGCAGAAGTAAAGAGACCCCAATAAAAATATAAATTATTTTAGACATTACTATAAAAATATTTATACGAATATAATTATATTTTTAGATATGCCTAAATATTTTAATATAATTCCTCAGGGCAAAACTTATGGAATCTTTGGAAGGTCTGCGTTAGTGGATTATGGAAATACTATATTGTATGAGATGCTGTCAGTTGTCCAGAAAGAAAATAATGATCTCTGTATTTGGTATGATTTTAATCCCACGTCATCCGCTGCAACCGAACCGCATTGAAAATGGCCAAAAGTGCCACACCCACATCAGCAAAAACGGCTTCCCACATTGTGGCCAATCCACCCGCACCGAGAATTAAAACTATGACTTTGACCCCAAATGCAAGAACAATATTCTGCCATACGATTCTTCGCGTTGATCGACCAATTTTAATCGCTCTTGCAATCTTGCTGGGTTGGTCGGTCTGTATAATAACATCGGCCGTTTCAATGGCAACATCGCTTCCTAAACCACCCATCGCAATGCCTACACCACTTGCTGCCAAAACGGGTGCATCGTTAATACCATCGCCAATAAATGCTACTTTGGTTTCGGGTTGCTTTTTGAGCTCTTCAACCTCATTGAGTTTATCTTCAGGCAACAGTCCGCCTTTTGCCCAATCGATGTTTAACTCTTTTGCAACCTGTTGTGTAATTGAGTCTTTGTCGCCTGATAGCATTATGAGTTGCTGAATTCCTGAATACCGAATTTGTTTAATGGCTTGGTGCGCATCATCTTTTAATTCATCTGCAATGGTTACATAACCTGCAAATGTTCCATCTATGGACACCATAACGATGGATTCTACAATACCATCTGTTTCCGAGGGGACTTCTATGCTGTTTGAGGTCATCAAGGCTTTGTTTCCTACCAGTACGGTTTTTCCGTTGACCGTTCCTTTTAGTCCCTTTCCTGCAACCTCTGAAACATTGGTTGCCTCGTAATCCGAGCCGTCCGCTTTGTATTCGAGAATCGCCTTGGCAATGGGATGGGTGGATTGTTCTTCCATCGCCATCAGGTATTTCATAAACTCGGCTTCCTCAAATGTGATGGAATTGATTTCCTTGATTTTAAAAACGCCTTTGGTAACGGTTCCGGTTTTGTCCATTACGACCGTGTTTACTTGGGTCATTGCATCGAGAAAGGATGCACCCTTGAATAGAATACCATTGCGCGATGCCGCACCCAATCCACCAAAATAGCCGAGAGGAATAGAAATGACCAACGCACAAGGACACGAAATCACGAGGAATATCAATGCTCTATACAGCCAATCCCTAAACACATAATCATCTACAAAAAAGTAAGGTAAAAACGTAAGTCCGATGGCAAGGAATACAACGATAGGCGTATAAATCCGAGCAAATTTTCTGATGAATAATTCCGTCTTTGATTTTCTGGCAGTTGCATTTTGCACCATATCCAGAATTCGTGCAATGGAACTGTCTTTAAATTCTTTAGTGGTTTCAATCTCGATTACACCATCAAGATTTATGCTTCCTGCAAAAACAGTATCACCTTTAGCAATCGTATCAGGTTTGCTTTCGCCTGTCAAGGCAGCAGTATTAAAAGAACCCTTTTCAGAAAGTAGAATACCATCAAGCGGAACTTTTTCGCCTACTCGTACCTGAATCTTTTCGCCAATTTCAACAGTCTCGGGATTTACTGAAACAAAGTCGCCATCACGATAAACCAAAGCTTCATTTGGTCTTACATCGAGTAAGGCTTTTATATTTCCTTTCGCACGGTTAACGGCCGCATTTTGGAAGAGTTCGCCCACGGCATAAAACAGCATTACGGCAACACCTTCGGGATATTCGCCAATGGCAAATGCACCTAAAGTGGCTATGGACATTAAGAAGAATTCCGTAAAAAAATCACCATTTTTGATACTCTTCCAACCTTCTCTTATTACCGGAAAACCAACTGGAATATAGGCGACAGAATACCAAACGATTCTTATCCATCCTTTAAAATGTGGAAATGCTTCAAAATAATCAATGGCAATACCTGCAATCAACATCACAAAGCTGAAAATAGCTGGTAGATAGGTTCTGAAATTAGATAGTTGTTCTGGACTGCTGTGGTTATGGCCATCATCGTGTGAATGCTCGCCTGAATGCTTTTTAGTGTCTATATCCCGTAGGTTTATTTTTTTCTTTTTCATATTGTAAAATTCTTTAAATTAAGTATGCGACGGAAGTGCATTTATTGTCCGCTACACTTTTCGCAAATTCCTTTGAGCACCAAATTGGCATCCTCAGCAACATAGCCATCAGGCAAATTGATATGCGGGATTTTTTGTTCCGTTAAACAAACCGTTTCGTCACAGTTATTGCAATGAAAATGCAAGTGCAAATCTTGTTCAAGTTCACAGTTGCAACCCGGTTCGCACAATGCAAATTTTGAAATATGGGTGCCATCATCTATTTGGTGTACGATACCTTTTTCCTCAAAGGTTTTGAGGGTGCGGTAAAGGGTAGTTCTGTCCGCTTTTGCGAAAGCATTCTCGATATCCGTGAGCGCAACCGCAATTTCTTTTTCGGCCATATACTTATAAATCAATATGCGCATTGCCGTGGGGCGAACCCCATTGTCATTCAATCTTTTTTCTATTTCTTTCATTTCTCATCGATGCTGTTTTTGATTTTTTGTGCTTTGGAATAAGCTTCCCAACCCTCTTTTGCCGCGTATGGCACTATCAACAATGCCGCAACGGGGTCGGCCCACCACCAGCCCAGCCATTTCACGAGCAATAGACCTATTAGGACTACTATGGTTTGATACAGACAGATAAAAGTATCCTTGGCATCAGCTAATAAAGCAGGGCTATCCAATTTATGTCCGTACTTTCTTTTGTAATAAATCAGAAATGGATTTACCACTAAGGAAACTATCAGTATTACGATACCTATCGTGGACCAACATGCCGTTTCTTGACTTATCAATTTTGAAATGGAATCATAGGATATGAAAATGCAGATGAGTGCAAAGGATATTGCGATGACATAAAGGGTTGTCATTTTTCTTTGCTCTACACGCTTTTCGTCCAGACCCTTGATATCGCCGTGCAATCGCCAACCGAGCGTTCCTGCACTAATGACTTCTATGGTGCTGTCCAATCCCCAGCCTATCAAGGCGGAACTGTTTGCCGTGAATCCCGCGATGAGCGATACGACCACTTCGATAATGTCATAAATGACATTCCATATCTGAAGCGTTCTTGCTTCCTTTAAATTTTGCTTTCTTTTTTGGTCCATTTTTTAATGTCCTTCTTCTTCGTTTTCCCCTTTTTTCATTTCCGCCATTAAGTAGTAGGCGTTATTAAAGGCATACTTAGTATTTGGTTCTTGTTCGGTAAGAAAATCAATGGCAATCCAATCGCCATCGTGAGTTCCTTTTATAATTTCCACGGGCATAAACTTCCAATCCTCGCCTTCCTTTTTTGCTATAAATACAAAGGACTTTTCGCCATCGGCTGAGATGGCACTTTCAGGAATTGCCGTGGTCATTGTGTTGTCGGTTTGGATGCGTCCTTGAATATACATTCCCGGTATCAGGTTGCCTTCTTTGTTCTCGATTTCGGCGTGTACGTGTATCGCTTTGGGGTTCTGCTCAAAAGTTTTTCCTACGGAATAAATTTCCGCTGTCAGTTCCTTTCCCGGAATGGATTGGACATTGAACCGAACGGTTTGTCCTTCCTTTACTTTGTACACATCCTTTTCAAACACCATCAAATCGGCGTGTACGTGATGGGTGTCCACGATTTCCATTAGGTCGGTCTGGGGTTCTACATATTGTCCTGTTTTAACGGCTACTTTTTCCACAAAGCCTTGAATGGGACTTCGTAGCGCAACCCTTTGATAAATAGTGCCATTTCTCACACCTGATGCACTAACATTTAATTGTTGTAATTGTGCTTCCAAACCGTTCACCATACTTCTGGAAGCTTGATATTCCGCTTCTGCTTTTTGGAAATTGGCACCGCTGCCCACACCTGCATCATAAAGAGTTTTTTGGCGTTCGTATCCTTTTTTGAGAAACTGACTGTTACTATATGCATTGAGATAATCCGTCTGTTTTTGTATGATATTAGGATGTGACAGATAGGCAACAGTCTGACCTTTGTTGACCTTATCGCCCTCGATGACCTCAATAGAAACCACGTTCGCACCCACGACCGTAGTGATGGTCGCTTCATTTTGTGGCGGAACTTCCAATTGACCGTTCGCTTCTACGTATCCGCTCATATTGCGCTGGGCAAGCGTATCGACTTCCATTTGTAGGGCATCATACTGTTTAGCAGTAAGTGTTACTATTTCATCTTCTTCAGAGTGATTTTCTTCTTTTTCTGAATGTGTTGCATCATCGTGGTCGCTTTCGGTTTTTGACTCGCCACAACTAATTATTGTCAATGCCATAAGCATTGCGGTAATCGGTATATATTTTAATTTTTTCATCTTTTTAGTTTTGAAAGTATTGTAGTTCAAACAAGGCATCTAAATAATTGTCAAGCGCATCGAGCGCATCCATTTCGGTGTTTATGGCATCCCTTATAATCTGCGTGAATGCAGAATAATCCACCGCACCTTCCTTGTAGGCAAGTAACGCACCCTTACGCTGTTCTTCTGCAAGTGGCAAAGCTTCATCTCTGTAAAATTCCCAAGATGTTTTCCATTTTTGATAGGCTTGTACTGCCTGCTGAAATTCAGATTGTAGTTGGCGTTGGGTATAGTCCGCATTTGTCTTTGCGATTTCGCTATTGATTTTAGCGGCTTTGGCTTGACTGCGCTGTGTGCCCGAAAACAACGGGACGGAAATACCTGCCTGATAGGTGTAGAATCCGCTATCGCCATTGACCTGTTGCAATCCACCTTGAAGGTTTAATTTAGGAAGTAGCTCGGCACGAGCTGCAACATAGTTTGCTTCGGCTTCGTCGATGCGCCTTTGTGAAAGTTCCAACTCTGGATGTCTTTCTAAATTCGCACCCAATCCCAATAGAGCCACCTCATTTTCTTCAAGCGAATCTGGTACAGAATAAAAAATGTCTGTTGCCAGCCAGAGATTTAGCTTTTGCAAGGCAATGGCATAATCGCTTTCGGCCTGTTGCAGTTTGTTACTGATTTGCAACGCTTGATTTTTAGCCGATGAATATTCCAATCTGGAAATGGCTTCTACTTCAAAGTTGAGTTGGATGGCCGTTTCAAACTGTGAATAGATGGAATCCAGCTCGCGGTACAGTTCAAATTTCTGTCGCTGTTGGTATGCCTGCGACCAAGCCTTTTTCACTTCCTGTTCCACTTGCAATTCAGACAGGTCGAGAGCGGTTTCGGCCAAAGCTATTCGTTGTTTTTGAAGTCGCTTTTTTGCACCGATACCCAAGAGGTCTAAATTTTGTTGCCCTACACCAACTAAAGTATATATACCTTGACCATCTGTTATTTCTTCGCCACCCGTAAAAACTTGGGTGTTCCCAAAATCATAAGCAATACCTTTAAGTGCGTCCTGTCGTTGAATTTCCAACTGTTTCGTTTTCAATAACGGATAGTTTTCCTTGGAAATTTCTACTGCTCTTTCCAATGAAACAATTGGTAAAGAATCTTGAGGTTGGACTTGTTGTGCTTTCCCTTCGACTGCGCTCTGGGCAGGCGCGAAAGCGGAAGTAAACAAAAGACAGACCACGGCTGTTGCGGTAACAAATTTTGGATTGAATTTCTTCTTCCGTTCCGACCGTTTTTCGACCCATTGGTAAAAGATGGGAAGGATAAATAGCGTCAAGAGTGTTGAAGTTATCAATCCACCTATAACCACAGTTGCTAAGGGTCGCTGCACTTCAGCCCCTGCCGATGCTGAAATGGCCATTGGAAGAAATCCTAAAATATCGGTAAATGCAGTTAACATTATTGGGCGAATCCTACGTTTTGTGCCTTCTACGATACGGTCTTTCAAGTTGGTCACGCCTTCTTCCTTCAGCTCATTTAGACCGCTGATCATTACCAGTCCGTTCAGGACGGCAACACCAAAGAGGACGATAAAGCCGACCCCTGCGGAAATACTGAAGGGCATATCTCTTAACCACAGGGCGAAAACACCACCTATGGACGCCATTGGTATGGCCAAGTAAATCATCAAGGTCTGTGGAAAGGATTTTAATGCGAAATAAATCAAGATAAAAATCAACAATAAAGCAATCGGGACCACAGTCTGTAATCGCTCGCTTGCTCTTTCAAGATTTTCAAATGCACCACCATACCGAATAAAATAGCCTGGTGGTAATTCAAGATTTGCGTCCAGTTTATCCTTAATCTCGTTAACTAAGGATTCCACATCACGTCCGCGCACATTTACACCCACGTAGGTTCTTCGGTTGGTATTGTCCCGACTTATCTGCATCGGACCTGGTTCGTATTCGATTGTGGCCAGTTCTTGAAGCGGAATCTGCGAGCCGTTAGGCAAATTGATGTACAGATTCCTAATGTCATTGATGTCAGTTCGGTTCTGCTCGTCGAGCCTAACGACCAAGTCAAAACGCTTTTCGCCTTCAAAAATCACACCTGCATATCCGCCCGCAAAAGCGGACTGCACCATTATATTCAGTAGGTCGATACTCACACCATACTGTGCCAGTTTGTTGCGATTGTATTTAATGGTCATTTGGGGCAATCCAGAAGTTGCTTCTGCCCTCATATCACCTATTCCTTCAGTACCCGCTATGATTTTTGTAATCTCATCGGCCTTTGCAGCAAGTACGTCTATATCCTCACCATAAATTTTAATGGCAACATCTTCTCGAATACCCTCTAACAGTTCATTAAAGCGCATTTCGATTGGTTGGGTAAACTCATAATTTACGCCCGGTATAATGCTTACCGCTTCCTTCATTTTATCAATAAGTTCATCCTTGTTATCAGCGGACACCCATTCGTCTTGGGGTTTTAGAATAACAAATACATCAGCAAAATCCATCGGCATCGGGTCCGTGGGCACTTCGGCCACACCGATACGGCTTACAATTTTTTCAACTTCCGGAAATTCGGCCTTTATAATACGCTCTACTTTAGTAGTGGTCTCAATTGTTTCGCTAAGTGAGCTTCCGGGTTTAAGTATCGTGTGAAATGCAATATCGCCTTCATCCAGTTGGGGAATGAATTCGCCACCCATTCTTGTAAACATAAAAACGGTAAGGGCAAATATGGCGACGGCAATTCCAACAATCCATTTCCCTTTGTTTAAGGTCTTAACCAAAAGTGGTTCATACTTCCGCTGTACCCAATGCACGAAACGGTCACCCCAAGATTTTTTTTCCGTCTTGGGTGGTTTTAGGAATAGGGCAGACATCATCGGAACATAGGTCAGGCAAAGAAACATAGCACCTATCATTGCAAATATGAATGTCAGCGCCATTGGTTTAAACATTTTGCCCTCAATACCTTCCAACGCCAGTATGGGCAAGAACACAATAAGGATTATCAGTTGCCCGAAGAAGGCAGCGTTCATCATCTTTTTTGATGCGTTTGCAGCTATCTCATCACGTTTTTCCTTGTTTAAAGACTTCTTTTTTAGGATGTAGCTTCCCATTAAGAATACGCTGGCTTCCACGATAATCACCGCCCCATCCACGATGATACCAAAATCGATAGCACCTAAGCTCATAAGGTTTGCCCATACGTCAAAAACGTTCATAAGAATAAAAGCGAACAATAGCGATAAAGGGATAGTCGAAGCCACAATAAGACCGCCACGCCAGTTTCCTAAAAGGAAAACGAGTACGAAAATCACGATGAGCGCACCTTCGAGTAGATTGTTACGCACCGTGCCAGTTGTTTCACTTATAAGCTTGCTTCTATCCAATAAGGGCTGAATAACAACCCCTTCAGGAAGGGATTTCTGTATTTCGGCCATCCGGTCTTTCACACGTACAATAACCTCGTTTGAGTTTGCCCCTTTGAGCATCATAACAAGACCGCCAACGACCTCACCTTCGCCGTCCTGCGTCAAAGCCCCATAGCGCACGGCAGAACCAAAACGCACATCTGCAACATCACTTATGGTAATAGGCACACCATTTTCATTTTTGATGACGATTTTTTTAATATCATCAAGGCTTCGCACCAAACCTTCGCCTCGAATGAAGTTCGCCTGATGGTTTTTCTCAATGTACGCACCACCTGTATTTTTATTGTTCGCTTCCAATGCTTCGAACACATCGGTAATAGTAAGGCCGATTGCCTTTAATTCATTAGGGTCGACGGCCACCTCATATTGCTTTATTTTTCCGCCGATTGTATTAATTTCCACAACGCCAGGCACCATTGCCATTTGCCGCTGTACAATCCAATCTTGCATTGTGCGCAAATCGGACAATGAATACTTATCTTGAAATTCAGGTTCTACCTTCAGGGTGTATTGATAAACTTCCCCCAAGCCTGTTGAAATTGGTCCCATACTTGGCTGCCCAAAACCTTCTGGGATTTGTTCACGTACTTCTGTTAGTTTTTCAGAAACAAGTTGACGCGGTAAATAGGTACCCATATCATCGTCAAAAACGACCGTTACTACGGAAAGCCCAAAGCGGGATACCGAACGGATTTCCTTGACGTTGGGCAGATTGCTCATTGCAACTTCCACGGGATAGGTTACAAATTGCTCAATATCTTCCGTTCCCAGATTGGGCGATTGTGTGATGACCTGTACCTGATTATTGGTAATATCCGGCACAGCATCGATAGGGACTTGGGTCATACTGTATATGCCGGCACCAATCAATGCCAGCGTGAGCAGACCGATTATAAATTTGTTATTGATTGAAAAATCAATGATTCTATTAATCATAGATAAGGGTGTTAATTCAGTTGAAATTCTTGTTTTGTACTTTGAATAAAATGCAATGCACAATGTTGACGAATCCAATAGATGGACACGTCAAAACAGGATATAGTTATCCTATTAAAACTGAATTATGCCCGAGGTGGCTGAAAAAGGGAATGGGGAATATCTTTGCCAAGGTCATCAAAATGGACAAAGAATTCTTGAGGAATAGCACGCTGTAGCGGTTGAAATGCAACAAGCCCAAAATTTATCGTGTGAACGTGACAACAATGGCATTGGCAAAAAGGCGAGCATAACTCACAGTCTTGGTCGTGGTCCCCATCAATATCAATTACTGTAACAACTTGGGTATCATCGGCACTATTTGTCGCATCGCTACAAGGCACTACATTGAGTGCCAAAAAATAAAACGATAGTATGATTGCTACAACTTTCACGATGCAAAGATAAAAATATTTTGGTGCAACTGTGTTGCAAAGAAGTCCTGAAGGAGAGATAACTCAAAAATATTATTTAAGACTTAATAAACCTGAAAGCCTTAATAAATGGCTATCTACGCTTGTGCGAATACGAATTAAATAGCCCTTTTTTTACAAATTCCAACTACCATTCGGATTCTTCTTTTTTCAATTCAGGATATAGGACGTTGAGCAAGGGTATGCAATCAACTTTCTGTTTTGGATTCGTAGCATGGAACTTTGCCAACTTTTTATGAAATGTTTTCTTTTTGTCCAATAGCATCAATTTTTCCCAGATACCATAGTTCTTAAAGGCCTTTTCGATGTAACTCCAATAGTCGGTATAACTATGAATAGCATTGTTTGCAAAGGCTATCCATTGATTTTTCTGGTATCTGTAGCCAATAATCTCATCTCTTTTTGCGCTTTCAATTATGCAAATAAGAGGTTTGTGTTCGAAAAGTTCATCGATCATATAACTGCTATTAAGCTCATTTGCCAAACGAAAAATTATTAATGTCGATTCGTATTCAACAGGATCTGTTTCGATTTGGGCCAATATTGTTTCGTCCTCTTTTTTTAGTGTATATCCTTTTCGGATAAGCTTTCTTAAAAGCCACATTTTATGCTCAATAGCTTTATTTCTAAACATCGTTCCAAGAAGCGTAGCATTGTCCTTTGATTTTTCGTTTAAATCGATTTCCAAATATGCACTATCGATCATATGCTCAAGAAAACCCATATGGCCCTTTTTTGCAATTGAAAACCAATGGTGGATTCTTGGCTGACCATCTTTAGGTTTAAAAGCATCGGAATCATTCAATACAGATAGTTCGAATTCGTCCAAAGCTTCCATGTGTTCTTCGATTGAAGAAAAATTATAACCTTTACTTTGCCATAAGAATCGAAGGTCATCTATTATAGAACTTGCTTTTTCTTCCGCCACTACCTGCCTTCGATGCTCTTGATTTTTGATTTCCTCTTGCTTTTCCTTTTGAAGAAGTTTGGCATGTTCCTTCTCTCTAATCTTCAATTTTCCTCCATAGTCAAAATAATAAATCTGATAGGATTCAACATTGAACTTGAGTTGCTGAATGCTGACTGATTTTTCCAGCCATTTGCTGAGCAATTTATTGTCATCCGTCAGAAATGGATATTTGTACGTACACAGTAATCTAAAAGGTTCTGATTCTTCATCCAGTTTGAAGAAGTTTTGATAATCCGTAAGATATTTGATATCGCGTTCCATTTGTCGCTGGCCATGAACATCAAAATCATCCAATATCCAAATTAGAAAGATTCCTTTCCGTTTGTAAAAATCATGGCGGTCATAGATATAGCGCAGGGATAAATCGGATAACTGTATTTCGAAAACCAGTTCTTTGTACAAATATTTACAATACACATCGGGCCTGCGTTTTTCATTTTCGTCGTAAATAAAGGTATCGTCCACGCAGATAGAATGAACACCATCAATGTTGGATAGTTTTTCGGCTATTTTGTTCTTGAGTGTTTTATGCCTTGCACTTTCTTTTCCCCGATAAAGCTGTGCCATTTGGTCCGTTTCCTCTTGCGATAGGTTGGCTTCTTTTAAATAACAGAACGACGCATTTGGTTGGTGCTTAAAATGAAGTCTATCGTATTTGCTACTGGAAACATTCAACTTTTGGTCACACTCGCAGCAGTAAAGTTCTACTTCATCTCTATGATACTACCTGCGAAGTTCAAATGAATTTTTGGCTGTGTCAAAGACATCATCCGCTTCAAGAATCTCTCCAGAAGTTTTGTCAAATGCTACCTTTATAGATCTTTGAAACGTCATTTCTATTATTAAGGAGTGGTAGGGTTCGAAAACAAGTTTTGTAACTCTTGTTTTTTTACATTCAATTTCTGCAATCGAAGTATCGCCTCCTTTAACAATTCCATAAAATCCAGTTGCTTTTGTACAATTGGCAGTTCATTGATATAGATGCTCTCTGGATTGATTCCATTTTTAGGATACCTTGTCAATGAACTATGTTGAATGGTCAATAGCGCACAGAAGTAAAACGTATAATCAATAAATATAGAATCAAGTTGAATCGGAAAATAATGGCGCATTAAATTTTGAAAATATATATCCGATTTTTTCTCATCCGCAAGCAATTCCATGATTTCCTTTTCTGTTTTTGAAGCATCTCCCGTACCAAATTGGCCAATGTATTTTGCCATGGCTTGCATTTGGGATCTAAGTGTTGAATTGCTATTTTCAGGAAACTGATACGCTATGGTTTTTAACCCTTTTAGCAATTCTAGATAGCCATCGAGATCTTCCAATGTAAAATTGACCAAATCGTAATTTTTCAAACTGTCTATGACGCGAACGCCATCCGAAATTGATCTATAGTATTTGGCAAAACCTTCATTAGAAAACGGCTCTAAATCCTTTGGCATTGGATAGAGTTCAAGAAGTCCTATTGCAGCCTTCATTTTCTCTTGTTTTTGCACCATAATTTTTCTGGGGATTTTAAATTGATTGTGGGATGCCTCCTCTACTTCCTTTTCTGTAAAATCGCCGGAGAAAAGAGCCGCCGCTTTATTGGCTTTCTCGCTTGCCTGCTGGAACAGGAAATAGGAGTTTCTAAAATGTCCTTTTTGATGCAGTATGATTGCAGATTCCAAATCTTTATAGGCAATATTTAGCCAAGTGTTAACAGCTATTCTCATAAGGGATGTACGCGTTGCGTGAATAATATTGATATTTCAATCAGTTTGTAAAACATAAACCGGCATGCCGATATACTTTCTTAAATTTACGAATAGCAAATGATAAGTTCTTACCATTTTTCAATGGTCATTGACAATTAGTATTGCAAAAAATATCAGCGAATGCAATTAATAGATAGAAAAGATCTAGAAAACTGGGCAGACACTTATGATTCCATGGGCTATCTGCCCTACTTGATGTTGCGTTTGGTAAGGGCTTCTACACCGAATACGACTTTCGTTGATATTCCGTTCGGAAGTGCTGTGACCGTTGGAGGTTGGGACGGAGTTGTAAAATGTTCCGGATGTGGAAACCATGTTCCCGATGGAATTTCATTATGGGAGTTTGGGACAGATTCAAATGTCAAGGGCAAAGCAGAAAAAGAATATTCCAAACGAACTGCCGATCCCTTGGGTTATGACATAGACCAATCCACTTTTGTTTTTGTAACACCAAGATTTTGGAAGTTCAAAGAGAAATGGAGAAAGGAAAAGATTGCCGAAAAGAAATGGAAGGATATAAGGGTATACGACTCTTCTGATTTAGCGCAATGGTTGGATTCAACTATGGCTGTTGCCAGATGGTTCTCAAGTTACATCGGAAAATATCCTATGGACGGTATTGTAACGGCTGATGAATATTGGGAGGAATGGTCTTCAGGACCGGCTGGAATTTTGCCTCCTGAGACGGTTACCTCCGGACGGCAAAAGGAAATGGAATTATTGGCAAATTTTCTAAATGGCAGTCCTGCTATTAAAGGTATTAAGGCTTCTACCAAGGGGGAAGCGATCGCCTTTATCATTGCTTGTGCAAAACAATTTGATCAACCACTGAACGAGACATTCTTTTCTAAAACGCTATTGGTCGATACTGAAGGAAATTATAGAGGTATTCGCATTAACACGACGGCTCTCAACCTAATCCCAAGATTTGAAGACACCCAACCCCTCTATGCGGCAATAGCCAAAGGTCATCATGTGCTTGTTCCGCTCGGAGGGGATGATTCTTTCAATCAAGATACCATTGTGCTCCCAACGATTGAAAAAGATGGACAAGTAGCCAGTCTAATTGATATGGGCCTATCCAGGGAAGAGGCAATAAAGTATTCTAGGGAATCAGGTCGCAACATTACAATTCTAAAAAGGTTGATAGGTTTTCCGCATTTTTCCGCAAATTGGCTATATAAGGAAGATATCCGAGATATAGTACCTGCGTTACTGCTCGGTAGATGGAACGAAAACCACCTTGGAGATAGGGAGCTTCTGGAACAACTATCGGGTCAGACCTATTCTGACTATATCAAGGTCATAGCATACTGGAGGGATATCGATGAGTCTCCGATAATTCAAATAGGCGAAACTTGGAGGCTACTCTCCCCATTGGATGCATGGACGCATTTGGCACCTGTACTACTGGAAGAAGACTTAAAACTTCTAGGGCAGTGCTTTCTAAACGCTTTTCAAAATGGAAATCCCGATATAGAGGATGCCAATCCGTTATTTTCTGACGTACAATATTTAAGTCGGGAGAAAAAATTTTCTGGTTGGGCGCGAGAAGGATTGATACAGTCTTTGATACTGATAGCGCACTTTGGGAAAAATCTTAAAATTCCCCAGCTTGCTATGCCACAAGATTGGGTGGATGGACTACTAAGTCGATTGCTTAATGATGCGGACGGCAAAATTTGGATATCGTTCGATCATGAGTTACCACTAATTTCGGAAGCTTCCCCAGAAGTTTTCCTTAATTCGGTCGATAGATCGCTGTCTAAGGACCCGCCCCCAATTATGGAAATGTTCGAGGAGCATGAAGGGTTCTTATATAAAAATAGTAATCATACCGGTTTGTTGTGGGCATTGGAGGGATTGGCTTGGGCTCCTGAATACTTGTATGAAACAACCGTTCTATTATTAAAGTTATCTAAATTGGATCCAGGTGGAAATTTATCAAATCGACCTATCAATAGCCTTGCAGAAATTTATAAGCCATGGCACTATCAGACCCTCGCTGATTTTTCCGAGAGAATGGATGTATTGAAAAGGGCGGTATTTGAGGAAAAAGAATTAGGTTGGGTACTATTGTTGAGTATGCTGCCCGATAGCTTGGGTGTTGCACAGCCAACCCACAAAATGAGATGGCGTTTGTTTGCCGAGAATCTAAATCTTACGTACACCTATGATGAAATCTTTGGCACATATTCCACTGTCGTCGATTTACTTATTTCAATTTTTGACGACTCCGATGAGAAATTGGCCGAACTGATAAAAAATTCTGTGAAACTTTCCCCGCCTGATAGGGTTAAAATTTTAAAATTGGCGAATCAGAGTGTTCCAGATTTGAAACGTAACAAATTTGTTACTTGGGATGCCATTAGGGAAATCCTAAACCATCATCGGTCACACCCCGAAACCGATTGGGCTTTACCGGAAAAAGTATTGGCTGATTATGAAGACCTCTACAAAAAACTAGAGCCTCAAAATACCGTCAAAAGACATATATGGCTTTTTAACGACCACTGGCCCCATTTTCCAGAGGGCTTTAAAGATGTTGAAGATCTGGCCGTCGATCGTTATAAAACACAGGAAATAAAGATTGACGAAGAAAGAGAAAAAGGTTTAAAGGCTATTTTAAAGGAAGTGGGCATTGGAAAAACTCTTGAATTAGCTTCCGACGTTAAGGAGAAATGGAGTTTTGGCAAGGCGTTGGCCAATATAACGGATAACCATGGATCTGTGTTGACAGTAGTACTAAAACTTCTGAAAACAGGAGATTTTGAAGAATGGTTTGTGCACAGCTACATATACTTTAAGGTTCACGAGAATGGTTTTGAGTGGCTTTTGAAATTTTATGAAGGAATAAAAGGAGATTTTAGCAATGAACAGTTGGCGCATTTGTTCATACCATTGGATCAATCGAAAGAACTTTGGGATTTCATAGACGACACTAAGGACGAATTGGTCGAAAAATATTGGCTCAACATGTTACCTAGATTTCATAATTTAAGCCAAAAAGAAAAAATATATGGTACAGAACGGCTGATATATTTTAAGAGATTTTTTACAATTATCAATAGTGGACATACAATTTTTAAGGACATCCCATCGGATTTGTTGGTTGAACTATTAGAGAAAACGGCCTTAGTCAAGGCAAATGAAAAAGTCAACTTCAGGGAATATGAACTCTCCAAAATTTTTGAGGTGCTTGACGCAAGGAACGATGTTGAGCACCAAAAGCTCATAAACTTAGAATGGTTGTATCTTCCTGTGTTGGCAAGGTATGGTGCCCACAGAAGTCCAAAAATTCTTCATAAAGAACTTTCTGAAAACCCGGATTTCTTTATTGAATTGTTAAAGTGGGCTTATAGGCCGAAAGCTAACGATAGAGCAGAGGCCGAAGCAAAAGACACTTCTGATCCGGATATTCAGGAGCGTGCAAAACAAGCCTATCAGCTTTTGAGTTCATGGAAAGGTATTCCTGGGGTTGGAACAGATGGAACCATTGACACGGATAAATTGTTGAGCTGGATCGATCGCGTAAGAAGTTTGGCCAAGAAAGCAGATCGTATCGAGGTAGCTGATGCACAAATAGGGCAAAGTTTGGCTCAGTATCCGGAAACCGATATGGAATGGCCGCCCGATGAAATCTGCAAAATTATCGAGCGAATAAATACGGATAGCTTAAAAAGGAATTTTTCAAGTGCCACCAGCAACAAGAGAAGTTTTTCCTCAAGGGGTGCCTTAGAAGGCGGCGACATAGAACGTAATAAAGCCAAGTATTTCAATAAATTGGCTTCAAGGATAAAATCAAAATATCCTAATGTTGCCGCGATACTTCAAAGGTTATCAAAAAGATATTTGATAGACGCAAAAAGAATGGATGATCGCGCTGAAAGAGATAAATTGGAGTATTGACCCAAATTTTAAGAATCCTCCTTTTCTGAGGGTGTAAACAGAGCTTCTGTCTGAAATAAAATTAATGTCGCCATGATTGCCCACAAGTGAAGGTGGTATAATTATTTCTAAAAAATCTATACGAATCTTTTTGAAACAAAACTTTTTTATGATACTTTTACCGTATATGAAACCGCATACGCTGTATGTAGTTCATGAAATTTAAGCGATTATTAACTCGCTGTTAATTAAAGAGTTATAAAACCGCGGGATAGAGCAGTAGGTAGCTCGTCGGGCTCATAACCCGAAGGTCGCTGGTTCGAGTCCAGTCCCCGCTACTAAGAAAACCAGCTAAATTTAGCTGGTTTTTATTTGCGCAAAAGTCAAACCTGTTTGTGCATTAGAGCGAATAAAAAACAAAGCAGACACGAAGTGGCTGGTGGTATTCTTAGTTAAGCCACCCCAAGGCCGATTGCAGAATGAAATGAAGCAATGAATCCAGTCCCCGCTGCAAAAGAAAAAGCCTTTCAAAAAATGGAAGGCTTTTTCTTTATAATTTGCCCTCTAAATAAATCTATTTAAGATCTATAGCCGTAATGTAATTGTGGGTAGTCATAAAAAGCATTTTCTCATCTGTTCTTAAAGCACAATTTGCAGTTAATTGACCAGTATATACCCTTGCCAACAATTTACCTTCCATATTAAAAATCAATAAGCCCCGTGGACCAGTTGCAAGTACATAACCTGATTTTGTAATCTTTATACCATCCGGAAGACCTTGGTAACCTTCTTTGACCAACATATGGCCCACAGTATAAAATGTTTTTTTGTTGGATACTTTACCAGGTGATTCAATATCATAACTATAGTACGCCGGTTTCTCTATATTGGAAACGGCGACCATAAGTTTTTTTCCATCAGGGGAAAGGCACAAGCCATTCGGGTATTTCAGTTCTTTATCCAACAATATCAGCTCTCCGGTTGTAAGTAAGCAGTATACTCCTTGAAAATCCAACTCCTTTTTAGAGTCCTCTAATAATCCAGGTAGCCCATAAGGCGGATCTGTAAAATAAAGGTTTCCTTGTGCATCAAAAGCACCATCATTAGGGCTATTCAATCTTAGACCCTTGTAGTTATCCGCTAAAAACTCATAGTCTGCTCTAGGGGACTCTATCGGTGCTTTCATTTTACCCACAGCCCTATTACCGTGTTGCATTAAGATCAATTCTCCTTTGTTACTTAAGAGTAATCCGTTAGATCCCGGTTCTGCCCCCGTAAAATCATCACCCGACATTCCTGTCGGGTGCAGATAGGTAAGTGTATCCAAAGCTTTATCCAACTTATAGACCTTATTGTTAGGAATATCTGAAAACAATAAAAATTCACCTTCGTTGACCCATAGAGGACCTTCCGTCCACGTAAAACCACTAGCCAAAATATTAATTTTGGTATCGGCGCTTATTATTCCTAATGCTTCATCATCAAAAATCTCTACACCAAACATTGACTCCATTTCTTCCCTTGATCTAGGCTCCCATAATGCTCTCTGTGTTTTTAATTCTGTAATTGAATAGCCTTCATCATTTTCTGTTTTGACCTCTTGTTTTTGAGTTTCTTTACAGGAGCAAAGAAGTATTGAACAAAAAAATAGTAATCCTGAAAATTGTTTCATTATTTTAAATCTATAATCTACCATTCGTTAAAATTTCCATCTTTACCGCGCCAAATAGGATTGCTCCAATCATGGCCTATTTTAGCCCCTTCAATCAATTTTTCTTCGTTTATCGCTACACCAAGGCCGGGTTTATCAAAGAGCTTGATATGACCATCTTCAAGGTCAAAAACCTCGGGATTCAAAACATAGTCTAACAAATCAAAGCCCTGGTTGTAGTGGATACCTATACTATTTTCTTGTATTATGGCATTTGCCGATACAAAATCTACATGCAATGCAGAAGCCAATGAAATGGGTCCTAGAGGACAATGGGGTGCCAAGGTTACGTCATAGGCTTCAGCCATAGTAGCAATACGTCGTACTTCTGAAATTCCACCAGCATGGCTTAGATCTGGTTGAATAATATCTACCGTTCCCTGTTCAAATAAGGGCTTAAAATCCCAACGGGAAAACATACGCTCGCCAGTGGCTATCGGAATACTCGTATAATTGTAAATATGCTTTAGCGCTTCATTGTTTTCACTTAAAACGGGTTCTTCAATAAACAAAGGCTCAAAGGGAGCTAGTTCATCTATTAAGCGTTTCACCATACCCTTGTGAATTCTTCCGTGAAAATCTAACCCCACGTCTAAATCATATCCAAATTCTTCTCTGAGCAGTTTTATGTTATTAGAAACTGTTTTCACTTCTTTCATGGAGGAAATCCAATCCATTCCTCCGGTAGCATTCATTTTTACCGCCTTAAACCCCATCTTCATCTTCTCATGTGCTTGCTCTAGCACAACATCAGGGTTATCGCCCCCGATCCAACAATACATTTTCATCTGATGCCTCACAGCACCACCTAGAAGCTCATGAACCGGAATGTCCAGTGCTTTTCCCTTAATATCCCAAAGGGCTTGGTCTATCCCCGAAATCGCACTCATTAGCACTGGCCCGCCGCGATAAAATCCACCACGATAAAATACCTGCCAAATATCCTCAATATTTTTAGCCGACTTACCGATAAGATATTTTTCCATTTCCTTTACACAGGCCTCAACTGTAGATGCCTTACCTTCTACTACCGGCTCTCCCCAACCAATAATTCCGTCTTTAGTAGTTATTTTAAGGAACAACCATCTTGGAGGCACCTTAAATAAGTCTATTTTTTCAATTATCAATGAATCACTCATTCGTGTATCGTTTTTATCACATCTTTTGCCAAGGAAACAATGCTATCAAAATCTGATTGGTTATGAATAGGTTTTACCAAATTTCCACCGAGACCGAAACCTTCAACACCAGCCCCTTTCCATTCGGGAATGGTATCAATAGCCATTCCGCCGACGGCGAAAAATTTCACTTCACTCAACGGCCCCTTTACGGCTTTAAAATATTTTACGCCCATACTGGCAATAGGAAATAATTTTATGATATCGGCACCGATCTCAACGGCCCGACAAATTTCCGTTGGGGTCAGTGCACCCATTAATACAGGGACATTATTCTTATGGGCCACTTCGACAACTTTAGCATTTGTATTGGGTGTTACCAAAAATTGAGCTCCCGCCGTAACGGCCCTATTTGCTATTTCTGAATTGATGACCGTTCCGGCACCCACAAGAACATTTGGATATTTGGTTCTGGCCTTAGCGATTTCTTCAAGAAAACCAGGGGTATTTGATGTTATTTCTAAAACCTTAATTCCACCGGCCACTAAGGCATCAACGACCTTGGGGATATATTCTTGTTTATTCAATCGAATAACAACAACCAGTTTATGGCTATTAATAATTTGTACTATATCGTTTCTTGTCATCTTAATACGTGTCCTGATGTGTTACCATCCATTATAGAAAGTATTTCGTTTTCGGTACTTGTATGTTGGTCTCCTTTAATCGTATGTTTTAAAGCAAAAGCGGCCGTAGCAAAATCGACACACTTCTGTGAACTCCACTTCTTACTCAAACCATGCAAAAACCCTGCAGCAAAGGCATCACCTGTTCCAAAGCGGTCTAAAACATTTACGTTATAGGTGCTTGAAGTTGTTAGTTCTCCATCAACCGAACATATTCCGGAAAGTCTATTCTCACTGGCAGAATCGTGTTCCCTAATCGTAAACGCAAGATTCTTGACGCCAAATTTTTCCTTGGCTTTTTCTAATGCCCTTTCAGTTCTACTATAAGCATTTTCACCTTCAAAAGACATCTTATATACATCTTGAATTACCCCGGAATTACCAAAAAGTAAATTCGTATGTTCTAAAATGGAGTCAAAAATATGTCTTGCATCATTTTTATCCTTCCAAAGTGTACGCCTAAAATTCATATCAAAACTGACTTTTACACCCATTGCCTTAGCTATTCTGGCTGCTTTAACGGTCTCTTCAGCACAACTTTTAGATAAAGCAGGAGTAATGCCTGAAATAAAAAGCCATTGTTTTCCCTTTAGAATACTTTGCCAGTCAAATTCATTGGATGAGATGGTGCTTATGGCAGAATCGGCTCTATCATAGACCACGCTAGAAGGTCTTATTGATGAACCGATTTCAATAAAATAAGCGCCTATTCTTTTTCCACCTCTCAATATATCTTCTGTTCTCACACCAAAACCTTGCAAAGACATTAGACAAGCATCGCCAAGGGCGTTCAAAGGCAACTTGGTTACAAACTGCACCTCATTGCCTAAAATGGCAAGGGAACTTGCCACATTAGATTCTGAGCCAGCATAGTTTACTCCAAAACTCTGTGCCGTCCTTATTCTAGTGGCATGATCACTAGGGGTTAAACGGAGCATTATTTCACCAAAAGTTACAAAAGCCATTTAATTATTTTTCATTAAGATAGGAATCTATTGATTCTTATTAGTAATTAAGCGTTGGGGTTCACTGTTTTTTATATTGAAATTCTTTTTCGAAACCTACCTGCTTATAAGCTTCTGTTTGGGGTAACACAAATTGATATTCATGAATCTCATCGATTTCGATTTTTAGGTTTTTTGCCTCAAACTCCATAACATGACCTGCAAATTCCTTATCGTCAGAAATAAAATGTAGATGATATCCTGATGCATTGATATCTCCTATAAATTCAGGACAGAAAAAGCCCACCATTGTACCTGAAAAATTTTCCCTTTCAAAAATTGGTCTATTCGGAATCAAAATATCCAATCCGTCATTAAATGGTTTTGCCTGCTTATGCAGACCGCCGCATTTCATTCTTTTAAACTCGCCATGAATTTTAAAAGCGTAGAACATATTCTTAGATGATAATTTGCGATTTATATGTTTTCGTAAAGTTTCATAATCGGCGACCGATTCCAATTCAAAAGAATCGTCAACATCAAAAAATGTGGCATTGGCATAAACCACCTTAGTGGTGTCATTCGGGATAACTACAGTGCCATCTTCTTTTGCCTGGTAGAGTTCTCCATCCAACATTATGAGTTCTCCATCCAATAAATTATAGGATCCCAAACCAATGTCCCCATTTGCCTTTACTTCAGCCGCGGTAATGTCACCTTCAAAAATCTTATTTACAAAAGCATGCCAAATGGAATAGTGGTAAAATTTATCAGACTTTTCATTTTCCATTTCCGATTTAGAGAAATTATCCTTCTCGCCCTCATTTTTGCAGTGCAGAAAAAGCAGAACAATGCAACAACCGAAGACTATTTTTATGATGTTTTTTATCATTAATTACTCTCTTTTTAAAAACAATTGGCTTCTAAAACTTTATTTGACAGCCATTATCGCATTGCTTTTACTTCATTCAAATCTTCTACAACTTCTAAGGTGAGCGCATTCCAATCCAATAAATTAGTGCGCGCCAACATTTGGGGTCTATAGTTTGCGCTAGAAACCTCAGCATACTTTTTCCAATGTTTCACCGCAGTTTCCAGCAGCGAAATTGCTTCTTCATGAAATGACTTCGTATCTTCTTTCATGTAAAAGGCCAATGCTACCGCCGCATCTATTTTATCTGCATAGTAGTTGCCCAAATGCCCCATAGCCTTTATATCATCTAAAAGTGTTTTGTTTTCAGAGGATAGCCCATCAGCACCCTCTAGCTTATCGGCACCCATTAATGCCACCTTTGCATATGCTCTTAATTCTTCGGAAACATCTAAAGGGGTCTTGTAAGAGATTTTCAAACCTTCCGTTTTGGCCTTTACATAGTCATTTGGATTAAGCATACCCCCACCTTGAACCGTAGGATTATCCATAAAATCCGTAACCCGTCTGAAACCTCCCTCGACCGGTCTGGCAAGGCATGCTTCAGGAGACCAGAGATGATCCCAATCGCGCCAATGAAAACTATTAACCTTGGGAATAATTCTTGACGCCGATTCCCAAACGGATTTTAACTCTTTTGCAGTAAGACCTTTATGATGTTGTTCTATTTTTCGTTCAAAAAAGTTATCGCTCAAATCATTCTCATACCCCAAGCGCCCCCACAACATAAAATTGTACCAGTGTTTTTTTATTTCTAGTTCACCCGAAAGTTCTTGGCTCTTACTTATAAATTCCCTACCCCATACATAACCGTCGGAGCCATAATAATAACCGGCTGTTTCCTTTTTTGGAAGGTGTCGTAAAAATTCACGCACATAATCGGAATCTCCCCAACGATAAACAAAAATGTCATCGTTTCGTAAGTTCCACCATGACTTCAAATTATAAGATTTCATAGTCTCTAGGTGCGAATTTGCGAATGGAGGATTGGTGATAGAAAACAGTCGAGCTTTAGCGTATTTAAAACTTACTTCAAATGAATCTGGATAGTTTTTGAAGTATTTCATTATTTGGTCCATATCGGAATACCAAACCCTATGAATAAAGGCTACTTCCCTTTTGGGCTGAATAGCTTTAGCATCTATTATGCCCAGGCCATAAGTCTCCCAAAGCCATTGCTCCCTATTGTATCCTTCCCAACTGGGCGGCATGTATTCACCGGCAGTTACTCCTATTCCTTTTACATCAGGATATGTGAGTAAAAATATTTTAACCGCTTCACGGTAATAAGCGATGGTCTTCTTATTGTTGATTTGGTGTGATATACCGTACTTACCTGGTTTTTCTTCCCAAATCTTTCTGCCAAATGTTTTATGATAGGGCTCAACAGGATTTGCGACACTGTTCGGGCAAATATTCCATGTAATCCAATATACATCAATACCTCTCTTTTTTGCGTGGGCCATTACCTTTTTCCAAAAAGCAATCTTTTCATCAATAGTTATTTTTTTTACCGTTTTAAGGTTTTGCATCACATTGGTCGTCACCAACTGAGGATCTCCCCACTCATTTTCCCTACCCAATGGTTTTAGGGTAGTTACCTTAACATCATCTAAAGCGATATCAGGATAATCGGGCAGTTTTATCATAGATGGAAAAGGATGTGGGTTCCACAGCGATAAAGTATTATACCTGTGGATGGCCATATCATCAATAAATTCTTCCCAAAACTCCCAACTCCACATTTCTAAGATATTGCGCTGGGCAGCATCTCCGGAATCATCGTAACTTGGTGTGCGGGCATCTAGTGGAATATTAAATTTGATGCCTCTTTTTTCAAGAAAGGGTTTACACTCTTTATCGGTTATAATTTTATAGATTTCTATTTGTTCAGCAACCTCTAAACCACCATAAAGTAGGCCCTTACCATCACCTCCATAGATATTGACTTGTTTGCCATCGACCCTGACTTTAAATGCCTGGGAAACCAGATTTATAGAATCTAGTTTAAAATGAAAAGTATAACCTGAGAATTTTTCGGAATTGTTTGCGACAGCACTATTTATCCGTTGCTTAGCAAAATCTATATCGACCCTATTTTTCGCGTATAGGTTGGTCTTTAAAAAGAAGCTTATGCCTAACAGAAGAAAAACAAACGCTATTGTTTTTTTCTTCATCGAAAATAGACCGAGACCAATTTGATTACCCATTTTAACAAAGGCTTTGCGCGCCAATTACTATGAATGTTAAAATTAGGCAATGCACCTGCCAAAGGTTTAGCATCATGTTCTAAAGACTAACACAAATGATTAATCTCTGAGCCAATAAAAACCGGAAAGTTATTGCTCAATATCCCTGGCCTCGAAACCTACCAGTTCATTATCTTGAAATTGAGGACTAATTTCAATAGGGTTGCAGCATACCTCACAATCTTCGACATAGGTTTGATTGGAAATGGAAGTATCTAAAAGCATCGATATTTCTTCCCAACAGTATGGGCATTGAAAAAAGTGCTCAAACATCTTATAAAGCTATATTTAACAATTGTCCCGTCAGCTGTAACAGCTGCAGTTCGGCGAGTTTTGCGTTATATTTTGCCAGGTTTTTACTGGTCTTTGCATTTAATAAATTCAACTGTGCTTGGCGAAGTTCTACCGAAGTGATCTGACCGAGTTTATAACGCTCGCTCGAACGTTCATAATTGTTCACAGCTGTGGATACATTCTGTTCTTGCAAACGGTAAATCTGGAGTCTATTTTCATAGTTGCCTTTAGAATTGGCAATATCCCTAAGTATCTCTTGTTTTATCTGCTGTTGCAAGGTTTCTTGAGAATCCAGTAAAATTTTCGCATTCTTGATTTGGGTAATTCCGGTTCCACCATTAAAAAGATTCCATGATAAATTTACCCCGGCAGAAAATCCTGTTGAAGCACTAGAGGCCAAGAAATTTGTAGCAGGAAAATTACCTTCGTTCCACCCATAAGAACCCGTAAGACCTATGGTAGGAAGTAAGACCGATTTCCCGGCCTTTAAATTATAATCATTGATCATGATGTTCTTTTCCGCCTGTAGCATTCGAATATTATTTGACTCACCCTCATTTAAAAACTCCTCTAAAACAATCTTATTTGTAAAGGTTATTGTAGTATCAACCTTAAAGTTAACATCCAAATCTCTGTTCAACAATACGTTCAAATCGCGTTGGGTATTCATTAAGGCCTGTCTTTCGTTCATCAAATTGATACTATCATTTACCAAATCGACCTGGGCGTTTAAAACATCTAATTTGTTATTCTGCCCGTATTCAAAACTGTACTCCGCTCTTTTTAAACGATTTTCTGTATTCTCGTAAGTGTCTTTGAGAACCCCTATATTCTCTGTAATTCTTGCTACCTCAAAATACACAGTAAACAGTTGCAACATGGTAGTTTCGATAGTTTCACGGGCTTGTAGCTCACTTAAATTGTATTCTTCTTTAAGGCGTTTGTAATTGTACCACCTACCCAAACCATCGAATAAGGTATAGTTAAGATTAAGGGAGGCATTGTATCGGGTTGTTTCTGCTCCATCAATGGCCCTTACCGAGCCATCTTGAAATGTGGCCTCTTGATCGTTATTGTCATATGAAGCTCCAGTATTCGCAGTTAGGGAAGGTAAAAAACCAGAATTCAATACCCCTTTATTGTTTTCGGCGACCTTTACATTGTTTTTGGCGATGACGATACCGAAATTGTTCTCTAAAGTGAGTTTTACCGCTTCCTCTTTGGTTAGTTTTTCCTCTTGACCTTGTAATGGAAGTATCAAAACCATTAAAAATATCGGAAGTAAAATGTATGTTGTTCGCATCACGTTTCTTCTAATTATTTTGAGGTTTTTCCGTCAACACCATATGTTCTTCTTCTTTCTGCTCTTTTATAGCGCGTTCTACTTCTTCTTTACTGATTTTATTACCCGTAATCAGCCATTTCACGCCAACTTTTACACTGTTACTAAACGAAAGAAACAACGGTAATAATAACAAAGTTAAAATAGTAGCGAAACCAATTCCGTAAGCAATGGAGATGGCCATAGGTTTTAAAAATTGGGCCTGCCTACTTTTCTCAAGTAATAGCGGTGCCAATCCGGCGATTGTGGTAATAGAGGTTAGAAAAATAGCCCTAAATCTGGAGCGGCCAGCTTCAAAAATAGCATCATCAAAACGCATACCTTCTCTAAGGTTGCCGTTGAATTTGCCAATTAGTACCAATCCGTCATTGACCATAATACCGATGAGTGCAATAATACCCAACATCGAAAGAATATTTATCGGAAAACCATGAATCCAATGCCCCCAAGATACCGCGGTCAGGCTAAAAGGTACCAGAAGCAATAAAAGTAAAGGCTGGCTGAAACTTCTAAAGGTGAAAGCTATGGTGATATAGATTAGAAATAATACTGATAACCCAACAAAATTCAAAGAGTTCATCAGTTTCAATCGTTCTCTGTTTTGCCCTTCATAAGATGCTGTAACCGTAGGGTATTTTGACTGTATCTCTGGCATAATATCATTCTGGATCCAACTCATGATATCAGGCGCACTAGTAGTTTCGGCGTTCTTTAAATCTGCATTAATTTGAATTTCTCTTTGCCCGGCCAAATGATTTATGGCCACATCACCTCGAGCAATTGTATAATTTGCGATTTCTTTTAGGGGTACTCGAGAGCCCGCAGGGGTAACCACACGCATCTCATCCAAATCGGTAATGGAAGATCTGTTTTCTTTATCATAGCGTACCCAAACCCGAATTTCATCTTGTCCGCGTTGAAAGCGTTGTGCCTGAACACCAAAGAATCCTGACCGCACTTGGCTCATCACCATTCTAAGATCTAAACCCAATGCATAGGCATTTTCTTTAAGTTCTAATTGTATTTCTTTTATACCTGCCGGATCATTATCCGCTACATCTTTGAGCAATGAGTTATTGAGTAAGGCGGATTTTAATTCGCCCTTGGCAGCCTTTAACTCTTGAATGTTGTTGCCCAACAAAGAAACTGACACGGGCGAACCACCAAAATTACCGCCCGAACCATAAATTAGACTTTCAACGCCGATTACAGGCCCTACCAGTTCTTCTAACCGAGTCGTAATCAAATCTGCCCTGATGGCATCCGGTCTTTCTTCCCCTGGCAATAAGTTTATTGTCAGCGTTGCGCTTGATGCACCAGGACCTACGTTTTTAATCATATTCTCAAAGAGCATTTTATCAGTACCCTTTAAGTATTTTTCTGTCAGCTCTTGGTTAACGATAACTGCTTTTTCTTCGATTAAGCTGATGATAGAATCTGTAATTTTCTCGTTGGTTCCATTAGGCATCAACAATTCAATTGCTACTCGATCACTCGCAATTCGAGGAAAAAAGGCGGTTCTGATAATTCCGCCACCTATCGAACCAAAAGTGAGTATCAATGCCATTAGAAATAAGGCAAAGGTCAGTATCTTGTATTTTATGGCAAATCGCAGTGCAGGGCTATATAGTTTATCGCGCATCCAGACCATAAATCGGTCTCCTGCTTTATTGATTATCCGAAGTTTTGCAAAAAGTTTTGCAATCCCCTTCTTAGGTTCATCAGACTGTTTTTTTAAAGCTTTTGAGTGGGCCAAATGTGCAGGCAAAATGATAAGGGCCTCTATCAAAGACACCACAAGTGTAAGAATTACTATAACAGAGACCTCACCAAAAAAGTTACCTATTCGACCATCTAGAAAAAGGAAAATAGAAAATGCCAGAATCGTGGTGATAATTGCAGAAACTATTGGCGGAATAACCTCCATCGTTCCATCTACGGCAGCCTGTATCGGGCTTTTTCCTTTTTCGTAATGTTGGTAGATATTTTCTGCTATTACAATACCATCATCTACCAAAATACCTATTACGATAATCATCCCAAATAACGATAACACATTAATAGTAACATCGAAGTACCCAGCAAAAACAAACATCCCTAAAAAAGCCACAGGAAGTCCAAAAGCTACCCAAAATGCCAATCTTGTATTTAGGAATAGGGATAGAAATATGAGAACCAATATCATTCCCACAATGGCATTTTCTGCCAGTAATTCCGTTCGTTGCGTTAGTGTTATAGACCGATCATCTACAATACTTAACCTTACGTTATTATATTTTTGGTTAAAATCTTTTACATATTCTTTTACCTTCTCGGCCGCACCGATCAAATCTTCCGTATTGGTGCTGGTTATTGAAATATTTACCGCTAAATCTCCATTGAAGTAAGATGTATTTGGTGTTTCAGAAAACCGGTCACGTATTTCAGCAACATCTTTTAATCTGATGGAACGCCCTGAAGTATCCCCTCTTACTACAATATTAGAAAGTTCATCACCATAATATGAGCGATTATTGGCTCTAATCAAGTATTCTTCAGCATTTGTTTTGATATTACCCCCAGTTACCAAAATGTTCGCATTTGTTACGGCTTGAGCTACATCACTAAAGGATAGGTTAAAAGCAAGTAGGTCATTTTCATTGACGGCAATTTCTATTTCTTCTTCAGGATATCCGGAAACGGCAATTTGAGAGATACCATCCAAAGCGCGTAGATCATTTTCTACCTGTCTACCGATTTGTTTTAAGGTAGCCAGAGAAATGGCATCGCCACTTATAGCAAAACTGATCGTCTGCCTGACTGCTTCTAGCTTAGAAACTACCAAGGGTTCCATACCTGTAGGGAAAGTGGGTACCCTATCCACAGCATTTTTAACCTCTAACAACATGAAATCGATATCCTGTCCTTTTTCAATTTCCACATTGATGGAACCGGAATTCTCTCTTGAGGTAGATGTAACCCTGTCAACACCTTGAAGTCCTTTTAAGTTGTCTTCAATCTTGAGCACGATGCCTTCTTCGATTTCTTGGGGCGAAGCACCGGGATACGTAATACTTATTAAAACATTTTGGGACTCAGTAAGTGGAAAAAATGAGGATTTTAAAGAATATGCACCAACAATCCCAAATATAAAGAAGGCAATGATGATGACATTAACGGCAACATGATACTTGATAAAGTATTCTATTATCTTTCTCATTTCTTGGTTTTTTCAGCGGTCTCCGCACCGTAAACTTTCACTAGCATTCCCGCATAGGCACCAACTACTGGCTTAGAAATAATCATTTCACCGTTTGGCACATCTTTTAAGACCACTTTTTTGTCAGTGAAGTAAACAGGGGAAACGTTTATTAAATCTAATATAGAATCTCGAACTACATAAACTTTGCTATTATCTACCAAGAGTGAACGGTCGATCTCTATAGCTTCTTTCTCGCTTTTGGCATTGAGTCTTGCCTCTAAATATTGCCCTGCTTTTAAATTCTCACCATTTACTTCGATAAAAGCGGTTATCGTCTGTGACGCCTGATCTACCCTACCGTTCAGTCTTACGACCTTTCCAGTATATGATTGGGTGTTGTTAAGGTTGGCCAATTTAACCTCTGCACCGACCTTTAAAAAATCAGCATAAGTCTTACTTACCGCAACCTCAAGTTCGTAGGCACCTGTTTTGATAAATTCCCCAAGTTTTTGCCCTGCCCTTACCAATGTTCCTTCGGTTACCAAGGCCTCGGTGAGGATGCCCGAAAAAGGAGCTGAAATACTATATTTAGAAAGCCGCTGCTCCAGATTTTTAACGTTATAGTAACTACTAAAGATACCGCGACCTGTAATAAAATATTTTTCCTTATCTGAACTTATTTCTGGAAGTTTCGGTGTGGTTCTGTCTAAATCAAAATTAGCCAAATACTTCTGCCACTTTGGAAAATACTCTGGGTAATCAAGTTGTAGATCTGGCATAATTGAAGTTACCAAATTGTACAGATTGCTTTTTGCCGATTGAACACTTGCATAGTACTCCGAAGCATCTATTCGAATCAGGGTTTGTCCTTGTTTGTATTCTTGACCTGGTTTAAAGAGCTTGCTGCCAGTTTTAAATATACCCTGAACCTCAGCATAGAGCTCTACCCTGTTTTTGGCGACTAGATTGCCATTTGCGGATACCACTATTGGTACCATACCATTTTCGACAGTGTCGACAAATACCGTTTTTATAACCTTCTTAGGTCTTGGCCTTCTGTTTTCCTTACTGTTAATGATGTATTTAGCGGCAAAAATAGATCCTCCGATAATTAGGATTCCTGCCAAGACAGAGATAAGTATTTTACGCATTAAAGCAGTTGATTAGTGTTTGCAAAACTAGTGTCAAGATACTAGCTTATTGGTTAAAGATTTCATAAATGTTTAAGGTTTTGCACAAACTACAAAACAAAAAAAGGGATGCACCTCTGCATCCCCAAACCAAACAAACTAAAGTATAACTAACTACTCATTATCGTCTACATCCTCAAACTTTGTATCTGCCAAACGAGCGTTGATTATGGCATTTTCGTTAAATCTTGAATTGTATTTTTCCTCATCTGTATCAAAAACCAAAAATGATTTTGATTTCATTTTTTGTATTCCCCTGAAAGATTTAATATTATTATTCTGAATCTGTAATACTTTTAGGCTTGCCAATTGGTCTAGCTCTTCTGGTATTTCACCAGCAAGCTGGTTATTTGCCAAAACTAATTCTTCAAGATTTTGAAGATTACCCATTTCTTTAGGGATTTCGCCTTCTAAGGCATTTTCAAAAAGACCTAAAGTTTTAAGGTTTTTAAGATTACCTAAACTACTTGGTATTAATCCTTTTAAATTGTTACTTGACAAATTAAGAACTTTTAGATTCGAAATATTGCCAAAACTGTCCGGTATATCTCCAGTTAAAAAATTATTAAACATTGAAAATTCTTCCAAGTTTTGCAGACTGCCTATGCCTTCTGGCAAGCTACCTTTAATTCTATTCATTTCTAGCTTAAGTACTTTTAAGCGTTTTAATTCTACAATGTCTTTTGGCAAAACTCCCGTTATACTATTAAAAGCGAGATTAAGATTTTCCAACTTTTTAAGTTTACCTATACTTTCTGGTAAATAGCCGTTTAAATTATTATGGAATAAATTGATACTTACAACATGATTTTCCTTGATTTCAATACCTCTCCACGTTGAGACTGGTTCATTAAGGTTCCATCCCGTATTCCATCTTTCGCCCTGCGTGCTATTATATAAGTCTAACAGTGCCGCTTTTTCTGTTGAGGGTATTTCCTCGATGGAGGCGAAAATGAATGTACTCATAAAGAAAAAAGAAAAGCTTAAAAAGGTAAATTTTTTCATATGGCCTTATTTACAATGATAGGAATTTACCTACAAATTAAATCTACTTGTGGTTTACAGCCAAATAAATGCAGTGAATAATTGAAATATTGTTGTGAAAGTGCTAAAAAGTGTGGTGAACTGATTGTTTACTTGTAGGAATTTACCTATATTTTGAATCTATTTCTAAAGATATCCGCTCCCATTCCTTCATTAACTTCTCTAAATCTTCTTTCTTACCATGATAGCCATCAAAGAAGTTAGGAATCTTGACAGTTTCATCGTAATTGATCAAAAGTTGGTGGTCTAACTCGGCGATAGCCTTTTCCAATTCACTTATCTTACTTTCAACACTACTAAGTTTATTCTTTAAGGATTTTAATTTTTTTTGAACCTTGTAATCGTTTTGCTGATTAGGCTTATTATTTGCTTCTTTTGATTTTTTCTCGCCTTTTTCAATCTTTCTAAAATCTTCTGCTTTACGTTGTTCAAGGTAAAAATCAATATCGCCCAAATACTCTTTTATACTTCCGTTCTTAAATTCATAGACCCTATCGGTGAGCCCTTGTAGAAAATCACGATCATGAGAAACCAATATCAAAGTACCTTCAAAACTTTGTAAAGCTTGCTTTAATACATTTTTTGACTTAATATCTAAATGATTGGTGGGTTCATCCATCACCAAAACATTAAATGGTTGCAATAGCATTTTTGCCAAGGCCAATCTATTTCTTTCGCCACCAGATAGCACACGAACATATTTTTCGACCTCATCACCTTGAAAAAGAAATGAACCTAGAATATCACGAACCTTACTGCGGTTCTTTTCATTGGCCGCATCGATCATGGTATCTAAAATAGTTTTGCTACCATCTAAATATTCTGCTTGGTTTTGGGCAAAATACCCTATTTGCACATTGTGCCCCAACTTTAAATGTCCATGGTAATCTAACTCACCGACAACTATTTTGGCCAGTGTAGTTTTGCCTTGTCCATTTTGCCCTACGAATGCTGTTTTGCTACCTCGCTCGACCATCAGCTGGATATTCTTTAAAACTTCTTTGGGTCCGTAACTTTTAGAAAGCTGCTCAATTTCGGCGACCACTTTACCCGGAGTTACGGAAATAGGAAAACGAACGTTCATTACGCTGTTATCGTCAGCATCAACTTCTATTCTATCGATCTTGTCCAATTTCTTGATCAGAGATTGTGCCATAGATGCCTTACTGGCTTTAGCCCTAAACTTTTCAATAAGCTTTTCCGTTTGCTGAATCTGCTTTTCTTGGTTCTTTTGGGCATTTAGCTGTTGCTCCTTTATTTCCGAACGTTGGATGAGGTATTGGGAGTATGGTTTATTGTAATCATATATCCTACCCAAAGAAATTTCAATGGTTCTATTGGTAACGTTGTCCAAAAACATTTTATCGTGGGACACAATCACAACTGCACCAGAATAGTTTCTTAAAAACTGTTCTAACCAAATAATAGATTCTATGTCTAAATGGTTTGTTGGCTCGTCTAATAAGAGTACATCATTACTTTGTAGTAATAGCTTTGCCAATTCGATACGCATGCGCCAACCACCCGAAAAAGTATCCGTAGCTTTATCAAAATCATCTCTTAAAAATCCTAGTCCTTGTAATACCTTTTCAGTCTCTCCCTGGTAGTTGTATCCTCCTAAAATCTCGTAATGATGCGTGATATCATTTAAATCTATCATTAGTTGATTGTAGCCTTCGCTCTCATAATCGGTTCGTTCGGCTAGTTGGGTGTTGATGTCTTCAAGTTTGGTTTCTAGCTTTTTTATTTCATCAAAGGCTTGATAAGCTTCGTCTAAAACCGTTCTGCCCTCTTCAAAATCTATATCCTGCTTTAAAAAACCAATTTTCACTTCTTTATCAGAGGCAATAGTTCCCGAATCGGCTACCATCTCCTTACTTAGCAATTTCAGCAAAGTAGACTTGCCAGCACCGTTTTTTCCTATCAATCCAACCCTATCTCCGGCATTCAATCGAAAAGCGATTTCTTCAAATAAATATTCTCCACCAAAAGCGACGGAAAGGTTATGGATATTAAGCATAAGTGCTATACAGTTTCATTATTATTAAATCAACTTTAAGTATTGGTCAAGCATCGTAAAACTGCTTGAATACCTATTTTTGTTTAAAGTTTTGCAAATGTTAAAAAAAGGAAACAAACTCTACAGCATTTTAACAGGAAGTTGCCCAAAGTGCCACAGTGAAAGTATGTATGTAAACAGGAATCCTTTTATTGTTTCACAACTATTTAAAATGCACGAAAGGTGCTCACATTGTCAAACAAAATATAAAATAGAACCTTCTTTCTTTTATGGCGCCATGTATGTCAGCTACGGTGTCGGACTAATATTTGCCGGAATAGCTTTTGCAATAGCTTTTTTGATTATAGGAACGTCTTTAAAAAACACTTACATAACCATTGTGATCACTTCGGTTTTTTTGTTACCTGTGATAATACGGCTCTCTAGAAATATTTGGATAAATATTTTTATGAAGTACGATAAAGACTTGGTGAATTAACCAAAATAATGCTTAGCGGTAAATCTGTAAATATCCATTTCGATGTTAAGCTTATCGCCAAGTTCTATAAATTGAAATAATTGTTTTGAAGCATAAGGGGCGATCATGACCCCGCGTGAACCAAAACCGTTCAAAATATAAAGATTATTGAACTTTGGGTGCCTACCAACCAATGGTCTTCTATCGGCTACCGTAGGTCTGACCCCAGCCACATGTTCTACTACTTTAAAATCACATTTTAAAAAAGTTTTCAGTTTTTCTATGAGTTCTTCCCTAGATTCTTGTGTGGGTAAGTTTGTTTTATCTTTCCATTTGTAGGTGGCACCTATACGATAAAGGTCATCACCTAATGGTATTATAAAAACCGAAGACTTGATTACATTAGACTCTTTTAATTTAGGGGCTTTGATGGTAAGGAGCTCGCCTTTTGTACCATTTAGGGGTAAATAATTAAAGAAAGGATTCTTTTTAAGTCCATAACCCTCTGAAAAAACAACTTGCGTGGCTTTCATATCCTTATAAATAATTTCATTCTTCAGGATTTCTAGAGCATCAAAATCACAAGTTTCTTCAACTAGCAACCCTTTATCATTAAGGTAACTAGTGTATCGTTCTAAAAGGGTTTTGGTCTTAATTCTACCTGTATATCTAACCTGTCCGTATCCGAATGGGGAATCAAGGTTTGTATTTGCGTTGGAAATTATGTTTTGGTCTAAAAAATAATTTAGACCAGGCTTATCAGAAGCTTCAAACCAACTATTTTGCTCTTCTGCCGAGGCAAAACGTCTTAATACCGGAATTTTATAATCTAATTTTACCTTTAGCTTTTTTTCTAGTTCTTCGTAAAAAGGAAGCGCCAAATCCAGTTGTTCTTTGGCGTTCCAGGCCAAAGTAAATCGTTTTAGAATTACTGGGTTATACAACCCCCCTGCAACCATAGAAGCCTGTTGTGAATTATCGGAAACTACTTTAAACGATTTACCCTTACGCTCTAACTGTTCACAAAAAGAAATACCGGCAAGGCCCAAACCAACCACTAAATAATCTAGCATTCGGCTAAATTAGTCCATTTAAGAAAAAGAACATTGGTAGATTTATTATCAAATAAAAAACGCCGCACAAATGTGCGGCGCTTATATCTATTGAATTGGAATATTCTATTTATCTAGGCCTAATAAGCCCACATGTCTTGCTCTTTATCTCTGATAGTTTCTTTGATACGCTTGGCCTCTAATAATTGAAACAAAGCATTATCAAAAACGTAATCATCAATTTTACGGTCACCATGAACATTATCTTCTTTATAGATAACAGCGTTAAATCGGCGCGCATTCAACAACATATCAAAAGTGATCGGTTGTGCAGAATTACGCTGATTAAAGACCTTCGCCTCATGTAAAATCTCTCTTACGCTTGGGTACCACACCCAAAACAGCTCAACTTTATTGGCATTTTGGTCTGTAGATTCGTCATCGATAAAGTTAACATCTGGTGCAACAGGAGCAATACCTAATAAACGGTACTTAAGCTCACCTTGGCGCTTATCAAAATACCAGATACCCTTAATTCTGTACTCTTCAATATCAGCGGCTCCTAAATCTCTTCGGTTTATAAATTCCTGAGAAATCTGCTCGCCAGCATTTATTTGTTCGTACCCTAAGTCTGTGGTATCTATTTTCTGCAAGGTTGCAGTTAGGTCACCAAAATTTCGCTTTTCAGTAAAATATGAATCCGTATACACATCGGTCAATTTTCCATTTTTGATATTCTTCATCAAAACGTGGTACAAAGACCTTCTGTCTGCACCGATACCAATGGTATCGGTTGGATAGTATAACGGAAAGTTTACACGCTCATCTAAATCGATGGTCTCCCACACAGTTTTTGACCAAAGAATATCTCTATCGTCAACATAACCATATGCTAGAGGTGCATCATTATCCGCAGCCATTTGGGCCTCGGTTTTCTTACCTACTTCTTGAGGCTTTTTGGCATTTAAAATATTAGCCTGTGCCGCGAGAGTTATAGGTAGGAAGCTGAACGCTCCGATTACTAAAACATTTTTCCAATTCATCATTACTATACTTTACTTTATTAGTTTGTAAGCTCAACTACAACAGGAGATACTTTCTTCAACTTATAACTCTTGTTATTTGAAATGTAAGCTTGAATGTCAAATATCTGTACTGCGTCTCCTCTTCTTGCTCTCTTAAGGGCAGATTTAGCAGCACCATTTAATTTATTACCATTTACAACTACTGTCGGTTGACCAGGAACTTTAAATTTAAATCCGCTAATACCGAGATTTAAATCAAAATCAAAGTCTTCTAACATTGCCGATACTGTAGAAATCTCAAGGTTTCTTCTAGGCATTTTTACACTACCTGCTTCACCTCTAATAGCACCAGAAGGTCTTGGTATATCTTTAATACGGAATTCAGATGTTGTAGAGATGCCTTGTCCATCAGGTAAAGTACCAGAAGCAGTAATCTTAACAGTTCTACCTTTACCAGGATTCATAATATACTTGCTACCACTAACCGCTCTTAATCCAGGAGCTCTAGCAGACACTTTATTGTTAGGTATACCTGGAATAGAGATACTCATAGGGTTAGCTACACCACGATAAACTACATTCATCTTATCAGCAGCGATCAAAGCAGAATTAGGCTTAGAAATTGTTGCAAAAGAATTTTTAACTTCTACAGGAATTTCTTCTCCATCTTGCATAAAGAACATAGTACCCTTGATTTCGTGGTCGCCTGGGTTACCAGCACCAATCAACATTTGAATACCACCAGCTTCTAATCTATAATCTTTGTCTTCAGTCAATTTTCTACCATCTAAAGTCAATTCAGCTCTTACGGGAGTAGAAGTTGCATCAGTTTTGCTAATGATAATTTTACCATCGTACTTATCTCCATTATAGAAAGCAGATTTTGATGCTGCCAACGAAGTTGCAAAATTCTTTAAAGAAACCTGATTGCTCAAGTTACCCTCTAACATTGCTTTTAACGCATCTTCTTCAGTAGCTTTGATATCAGACTGCAAAGCAGTTAACTTAGTCAAAGAAGCAATCAATGGAAAACCTTCATAGTGATAGTTGATCCAATCTTGCTTTGTACCGTCACGCTTTTCAACTTTACCATTTGCATCACCTGTGTTAAAACGACTTTTAACAGTGGCTTGCAATCTTTCTGGTACTAAAGCAGATACTTCTTTACTATATGTTTCAATTCTGTTCAAGAATTCTTTACCGTCTTTGCTCAAGTTATCACCTTGAAAGAATTTTTGATCCAAATAATCAGACTTGTCCATCACTTGGTAGTCTGTAGGGTCTTCAATTCCTTCGGTCATTTCTTTTTTAAGACCTTCTAAATAATCATAATACTCTTGGGACATTTTCTGCACTTTCTGTGCATTCTCATAGTCCTTGGCATATTTAGCAGCGTTTTCTTCTGCTTTCGTTTCTAAACTTCCAAGAAAAGCTAAATTGTCTTCTGAAGTTTTTGCATTAGCTTGTTCCATTTTTACATTCATAAGACCGAATGCCGCTAATACCTCTTTACTCATGTTCAACGCCAACATACAAATGAAAACCAAGTACATTAGGTTTACCATTTTCTGACGTGGTGACTGTTTTCCTCCTGCCATCTTTTTCTAATTAGATTTAATTAATAATTGGGTTTGGATTTGAATTAAATCTCTAATTAGTTCTTAGACATTGCAGATAACATACCACCATAAACACCGTTCAATGAAGAAAGGTTAGATGATAAAGATGCCATTTGTTCTTTAAGCGCACTTGCATTCTGAACTACTTCTTCATTAACAGAAGCTTGCTTGCTCGCACTTTCTAACTGTACTTTATAAAGACTGTTCAAAGATTCCATTTGAGCGGCAGCATGCACCATCTCTTCAGAATACTTACGTGTAGATTCCATTGCATCTGTTGTTGGGGCAATACCTTTGGCAGCACCTTCAAAATTTCTAATGCTTTCCCCTAGACTTTCCATTAGGTTAGCATCTACACCAGCTTCTTTTAATAAGTTATCCAGCTTAGCAGATAAAGAAGCCTCTGCTTCTTTCATTTGAGCTTTTTCATTCTTTTTACCCGTAGAAGTAGCACCTGCCAATTCTGGGTATACTAAAGACCAATCGTATTCGTCATCAATTGGTTCGAATGCACTAATGGCAAAAATTAATGCTTCTGTAATAAGACCTACCGCTAGTAATAAACCTCCGTTAAGAAATCCAAATTCCCAGTGTAGAATTTTAAACAATGCTCCGATAATTACAATCGATGCTCCAAGCCCGTAGGCCATGTTAAACAGCTTTTTTGTTGATTTTGACTGTGCCATAATTTTAATTTTAAATTAAGTGTATATAAATAAGTATTTGGTTACTAGGTTTATATAATGTTCTCTCTTAATTGTTTTATAATCCGTTATTTCCTTTTGTTGAATCTTCTTCACCCATATAATCTTGTACGGTTCTGAAGCCGATGTAACTTCTTGCTGAGTCTTGATATTCATAGTCTCTTGTACTTACTTGCAAGAAATAAGCAACATCTTTCCATGAACCTCCTCTGATAACTTTTCTTTTGTTTTGACCAGAACCTGCATTTGGGTTCATAGTTGAAACATATTCATATGCTCCCGGGTCATAACTTGAGTTTGTCCACTCCGATACATTACCAGCCATATTATAAAGGTTATAATCATTTGGCTCGTATGATTTTGCTTCTACTGTATATAAAGCAGCATCGGCAGCATAATCTCCACGTTGTGGTTTAAAGTTTGCCATGAAGCAACCTGTATCACTTATAACGTAAGGACCACCCCAAGGATATGTTCCACCTTCTATTCCGCCTCTAGCGGCGTACTCCCATTCGGCTTCCGTTGGCAATCTGAACTGATTTACAAATTGCTTACCACGACTTTTTTGATCATCGTTTTTGAACTTTGTTCTCCAATTACAGAAAGCTTTTGCTTGTTGCCAGCTCACCCCTACAACAGGATATTCGCTGTATGCATCGTGCCAGAAGTAATCGTTGTGCATAGGTTCGTTGTACGAGTATGAAAAATCTCTAATCCACACTGTTGTATCAGGATAAATACCTAATTCTTCTTGACGGATAAAGTCTTTTCTGCTACCAGCTTTTGCTCTGGCCGCAGCTTCGATATCCATCCAATTGTACTTGTACTTTAATTTGGTAACATCAACGCTACGCTGACCATTATAGGTCTCTTCATCAGGTAAATAAATAGAATCTACCATGATTTCTGTGTAATATTCATCTGGATAATCTTCTCTATCCCAGATAAGGTCTACTTCTTTATTTAAGGCTCTACCTTCATAACCGGTATCTCCAAGACCAGCATAGTTATCTAACATATATTTATCATACGCGGACATTTTCGTGGTATCGGCATCTTTAAATGCATACTCACCTATACCTTCATCTTCTGGGCCTATACCTAACTGATCAGCAAGAATTGCCAATTTCGTTCTAGTAATGGAATCTTTTACCCATTCTACAAACTGACGATATTCACTGTTTGTTATTTCTGTATCATCCATATAAAATGAACGAACAGTTACAGTTCGTGTCGGAGCATTTTGAACTTTGGCTTGATCCTCTTCCGCTTTTCCCATTATAAATGAGCCACGAGGGATAAGTTCCATTCCATACGGTTTCTCAGGATACCATTTCTTACCCTGGACGCCTACCAATTCACCTTTTGATCTTGATTTTGAACCACAACTGGTCAATAAAAAAACAAGTGCTATAGATGACAACAATAGCTTTCTCATACTTTAGGTTAAATTTTTCGATTTAAGATTACAAACTGTAAACACAAATTCACTATTCACTAAAACTATTTTTTGAATAAATTATTGTGTAAATACAATTTATACTTAAAAATAATTTGTTTAGTTAAAGCCCTTTTTATAGGCCTTGAACCACCTTTCAGGAATGTTTTGGTTGCAAGCATCCAAATAGTCCTGCTCGGCGCAAGGTAATAACGCAGGTGAATTCGTTTTAGTATGTTCAGGTAAAATAGAAGGCACTTCTACCCACCATCTTTGGGTAAGATGGCTCTTGAAGAAAACGAGCTCATCTGAATCTGTTGGTACTGTAAACTTTGTAAAATCGTCACTGTTAGAGCTTGGTACTTCTCTTATACGATAACTTAAGCCCTCAATAAAGTACCAGATAATTTGGGCCACTAATTGAAATGATAAATTAGAATTTTCTATTTCATAAATACCAAAGAGTGATACATTATCGCTTATACCGGCATATCGTGCTATGGCACAAATCTCTCGCCCCGTAAATCCGTTAGGCGAAAACCCTGTTGATAAGCCCATTTCACTTGCTCGAATAGCACGGGCGTCTAGACTTACCAAATGTGCGTTACGCAATACCGGTTCTGCCAATTGAATATTGGAAGCGATATCTCCCAAACGGTAAGCATCAAAAAATAAGCGCTCCATTAAATCTATCTCTTCTTGGGCATTAAAATAACTTTGATAGCCTACATTAGAAAAATTATAAAGGTTATTGGGTTTATCCGTAATTATTTTGCTCATATAAGAATGTGAAGAAATCAGTTCATCATCCTCACCAAAATCAAAACGGCTATCTATTGCAACCATATTGATCATATCTTTAATGCCATCGAAAGCTCGGTACGTCGGAAAAGTAATATCTTGAGTAGCACCTATTACAATAGGTATGATGTTTTCTTCTAAGAGACCTGCAACAATTTCTTTAACAACAAAATAAGTATCCTCGACCTTATTACCTTCTTCAACATCACCAATATCGATAATTGTTGAATTCCAGTTACCTGTCATTAATCTATAAAGCTGAATGCGGATGGCATCTACATCGAGTTTTTCGGTTTTCTTTTCAAAAGCATTTCTTGACTCTAATACACCAAAAATTGCAACCGTAGCGTTCGCAAAAACGGGCAATCCTTTTTTCTCTGTATGCTTGTAAATACTTTTTCCTAAGGCTTGCGGGGGTAAAAATTCGGAAAACGCCAAGACCTTATCTTTGACGGGAACCAAAAAATCAAATGCCATAATAAATTGCTTGGGGTGTTATACTTACTTTTTTGCTTTGGTCTTCGCTTTTGCTCTTGTTTTTTTCTTCGGGGCTTTCTTTTCAATTAATGCCTTAGCTTCTTCTAAAGAAATTTTAGTCGCATCCACATCTTTCGAAAGTTCTACTTTTACCTTTCCTTTTAAAATGTTATGCCTTCCCCATCTAGCCTTTTCAATTCGAATACCTTCTTCGGGCCATTCTTGAATTAGCTTTTCTATCTCTTTTTGTTTTTTGGCTTCAATTAATTCAACAATATCATCCTTTGTCAAATTATCGTAATCGTACTTCTTGTTTACATTTATAAATAACCCGTTCCATTTAATAAAAGGACCAAATCTTCCTACCCCTTTGGTAACTTCCTCATCTTCATAATGAGCAATAGGGGCATCAGCAAGTTGTTTTGCCTTTATCAACTCAATCGCCCTATCCATATCTACCTCAAATGCGCTTTCCCCTTTTTCAAGGGAAATAAATTTCTTGCCAAATTTTACATAAGGACCATAACGACCAACATTGGCCTCAACCTCTTCACCTTCATAAACGCCTAGCTTTCTTGGAAGTTCAAAAAGTGTAAGGGCTTCATCGAACGTAATTGTGGTTATCGATTGGTCGGGCAATAAGCTGGCAAACCTTTTTTCTTCATCTTCTGCATCACCAATTTGCGCCATAGGCCCAAAACGACCTAAGCGAACTAGCAATGGTTTACCTGTCTTTGGATCTTCGCCTAAAATACGTTCTCCACTTGCTCGTTCTGCGTTCTCTTCAACATCCAATACGGTTGGATGAAAGTCTTTGTAGAAGGACTTCATTACTTTCTGCCAGTCTTCATCACCAGTGGCAATTTCATCAAAATCTTCTTCAACCTTTGCTGTAAAATTATAATCTAGAATATTGGTGAAATGACTTACCAGAAAGTCATTTACAATCATTCCGATATCTGTTGGCACCATTTTACCCTTATCGGAACCTATTGTTTCGGTAAGGTTCTTTTCATTGACCGTACCTTCTTCTAAAATTAACTGAGTGTATTTGCGCTCAACACCTTCTATCGTTCCTTTTTCAACATAACCACGATTTAATATCGTAGAAATCGTTGGCGCATATGTAGAAGGACGACCAATACCTAGCTCTTCAAGTTTTTTCACAAGAGATGCTTCCGTATATCGATAAGGTGGTCTTGTAAAGCGCTCTGTAGCAGAAATATATTCATTCAATAAGGTTTCATTAACCTTCATTGCAGGTAACATACCTTCTTGTTCTTCAGCATCTTCATCATCACTTCCTTCTAGATAAACTTTTAAGAATCCATCAAACTTCACCACTTCGCCATTGGCAGTAAACTCTTCTTGATGTTTATTTGCACTTATTCTAACATTAGTTCGCTCTAACTGCGCATCGCTCATTTGAGATGCTAAAGTCCGTTTCCAAATTAATTCATATAATTTGGACTGATCACGCTCCAAAGACGGAGACTGCAATTTCATATCGGTTGGGCGTATGGCCTCATGTGCTTCTTGAGCACCTTTAGATTTACCTGTATAATTTCTTACTTCACTATATTCTTTACCATAATTCGAAGTAATGGCTTCCTTGGCAGCATCCAATGCCTCTTTTGAAAGGTTCACACTATCGGTACGCATGTAGGTAATCAAACCTGCCTCGTACAAACGTTGCGCCACTTGCATGGTACGGCCAACGGAAAAGTATAACTTTCGAGAGGCCTCTTGTTGCAATGTGGATGTGGTGAACGGAGCTGCAGGAGATTTTTTAGCAGGCTTCTTATCTAATTTAGCCACCGAAAAATCAGCTCCAATATTTTCTTGAAGAAAAGCTTCGGCTTTTTCCTTTGATGAAAAGGCCTTGCTCAGTTTTGCTTCAAAAACTTTTCCGCTTTCTGTTTTAAAAGCTGCCTTTATTCGATAAGAAGCTTCGGGAGTAAAGCCTTCAATCTCTCTTTCGCGTTCAACTATCAAACGCACCGCGACTGATTGCACCCTTCCTGCAGAGAGTCCCGGCTTGATTTTTTTCCATAATACCGGAGATAATTGATAACCTACCAATCGATCTAAAACCCTTCGTGCTTGTTGGGCATTGACCAAGTTGTAATTAATCTCTCTTGGATTTTCAATTGCTTTTTGTATTGCAGATTTGGTAATAGAATTAAAAACAATTCTTCTGGTCTTACTTTTCTCCAGACCAAGTTCTTCTGCCAAATGCCATGATATCGCTTCTCCCTCTCGGTCTTCATCACTTGCGAGCCATATGGTGTCAGCTTTTTTGGCCAAGTCTTTCAACTTTTTGACCAAAGCCTTTTTATCCTTGTCGACTATATATTTAGGTTCGAAATTATTGTCTACATCTACTCCTAATTCTTTAGATGGTAAATCGGCAATATGGCCAAAACTGGATTCTACCTGAAAGTCTTTTCCTAAAAATTTTTCGATGGTTTTTGCCTTTGCAGGGGACTCAACAATAACTAAGTTCTTTGGCATTCAATAGGTTTTGAGGTAACAAAAGTATATCAATTTTTTGATTTCAGATTTTTATTAAAATTTCTGCGCAAAAAAATATCCCGTTAAAAACGGGATATTTACTTTAATCAGTCGTAATTCTAATTGAGTTGTAATTGACTTATGAGCTGAATATCATTGTCTAAATACCTATATTGATAGAGCACACCGTCACCTATCATAAGCAACTGTTCTTGCATAGGAATAACGTCATAAGTGACAATATCCTTAAAATGGTTTAACTGAGGTAGATCAGGCACATTGGATTTATCGTATACCTTTAGCCCAGAAGACCCATCACATATAAACAACTTATCATTTTTAGTACCTAGCCCATAAGGCTCATCCATAGGATATATGACTTTAAGTTCAGGGTTTTCAATATTAGATATGTCAATGACATAAAGTCCGCTTTCAGTAGCACCGCAGAAATTACCCCCACGAAGGGTCACATATGCATAATTACCATCTACCACTACTGGATCGCACGCGGTACCATGTTCAAAATCTGAAACAAATGTTGGAGTAGCTGGATTTGAAATGTCGTATATATACATTCCCCTATTTCCTCCTAAAAACAATAAATCACCTTGATTGAAAATGGTTTCAATTCCTCCACTTGTATAAACTTCATCCAATACCTCTGGAGCATCAAGGTCTGAAATATCAAAAACATTGATGCTTGACCATTCTACCGCATACAAATAATCGCCTACAATTCTAAAACGTGCCAAAGAACCCCCTTGCCCAGAATCTGAACTTGGTGAAGCGTCCGAATTACTTAAAGCGCTGTCTTCGGCAAAAGTATAGCCATATTTTTCATTGAATTCCTTTTCGGACATGATTACTTTTTTGGTCTCCCACCCTACAATGGCTTCGCGGTTTGCATCTAAATCACTGTAATCATAGGCATCGGCCGTAGGCCAGTCAACATCAAAGCCAACAGTACACCAAAATTGTTGGTAAATAGCATTTTCTAGACGTTTTATATTTCCAATATTATTCATGTCAGAAATATCCATTACAACCAAATCGCCATAACTATCACCATATAAACGGTCATTTTTTATCGAAATATCTTGATTACCTTCTAGTTTTATGAATCGAATTTTTTGTGGTGCCTCTGGATTGGTATTATCCAACACATGGACCCCTCTACCTATATCATTCACAAAAATGTAGTTTTTGTACGCATATATTTTACCAGACTGCACAATATCAATTGGGTCCGTAACCTCAACGGCCTCTTCTTTAAAAGTGATTAAATCGGTAGTCAAAGGAGTGGCGATTATATATTCGCTGTAGCCTGGGAGCAAATCATCAGAATCATTGCAAGCAACAAAACTGAGTAGAAAGAATAAAACGATAAATACTGGATTCTTTTTCATACTTGTTTAATTTTTGGATAGTAATTTTAAATTAATGATGAAAAAGATTAAACAAAGTTGCGTTGCGAACACATAAAATTTTAAAACTCGTACAAGGTGCTCACAATAACCCCCTTGTTATAATATTTCCTGACGAGCTCTGTATTCTTTTTTGCTTTTAGGTTAAATGGGGGCTTATGAAGAACAACCCCGCTACCCCTTGAAAGACGAATACTTGCACCTGTACTTTTATCCATATTGGCAGTAAACTCTTTTTTAGGTAGGTGTTCTGTAACAACTGCGTATTTAAATTTTTGAAGTTTTGGCAATACCTTTTCGATGTCATCATTTGATAAGTGCTGTAATACCTGCCTAATCAAAACACAATCGCCTTCAGGAAGCTTATCCTTAATAATATCAACACAATCAAAAGTTAGTTTTTCATTTTTGTACAAATTTCTATTTCGAACTATAAGCTCATCTACCACATCAACAGCTTTATACGCACTAGTAAAGTTCACAAGCTGTGAGCCTACGTTAAAATCTCCACAGCCAATATCACAAACAACAAACTTATTTTGATGAGAATCGAAAAAACGGCGTATTGCCTTAACATATGGTTTCACTACTTTTCTTGAATGTGAGCCGAAACCTGAATAAAAATCATGCTTTTTACCTCCCCATTTTTTGTTCAAATAAATATCGCGCATTATTTTACCTGCACTAGTCTCTTTGAATTCTGTTTGATCTTTTTGTTTTGGGGTATTTCGCTTCTTACGAAAAAAGGCTTTTAAGACATTCATTCTTTAATTAAAATCTTGGTTGGTTATATTTTATAAAGGTATACTTAAAATTTAACTGTCATATTGTCATCAATATGCATTATGCATTATCTTTGCAGACGCAAATGATGTATGATGAATCCTAACGAAGGAATAGAGAAAAAGATTGATGAAAGTGTACAGGGAGCAACCCTAACGCTGGAAATCAACGAAAAAAATACACGTAAACTCTATATAGAAAGTTACGGGTGTCAGATGAATTTTTCTGATAGTGAAATCGTAGCTTCCATTTTGGCCAAAGAAGGTTTTAATACTACTCAAGAACTTAGTGAGGCCGATTTAGTTTTAGTAAACACCTGTTCTATTCGAGAAAAAGCCGAGCTAACCGTTCGCAAGCGTTTAGAAAAGTTTAATGCGGTCAAAAAAATAAACCCAAATATGAAAGTTGGGGTTTTGGGCTGCATGGCCGAGCGTTTAAAAGATAAGTTTCTGGAGGAAGAAAAAATTGTGGATATGGTGGTTGGCCCCGATGCTTATAAAGACTTGCCCAACCTTATCCAAGAAATTGATGAAGGAAAAAACGCTGTTAATGTTATTCTTTCTAAGGATGAAACGTATGGCGATGTTGCTCCTGTCAGATTAAATTCCAATGGGGTAACCGCATTTGTATCTATAACCAGAGGTTGCGACAACATGTGCACGTTTTGTGTAGTTCCGTTTACCAGAGGAAGGGAGCGTAGTAGAGACCCTCAGTCCATTTTGGAAGAGGTAAACGATTTATGGGACAAAGGATTTAAAGAGATTACACTACTCGGTCAAAATGTAGATAGCTATTTATGGTATGGTGGAGGATTAAAGAAAGACTACGATAAGGCCTCTGAAATTCAAAAAGCAAGCGCTGTTGATTTTGCCAAACTTTTAGAACTTACAGCATTGGCCCAACCTAAAATACGTATTCGTTTTTCCACTTCCAATCCGCAAGATATGACGCTCGATGTAATACGTGTCATGGCGAAGTTTGAAAATATTTGCAACTATGTTCATCTACCGGTGCAAAGTGGAAGCAATCGTATTCTAAAAGCGATGAACCGCTTGCATACCAGAGAAGAATATTTTGAGCTTATAGATAATATTCGCGAGCTAATACCAGATTGCGCTATTAGCCAAGATATGATTACAGGCTTTCCTACAGAGACCGAAGAAGACCATAAAGACACCTTATCTTTAATGGAGTATGTAAAATACGATTACGGGTTTATGTTCGCATATTCAGAAAGGCCTGGAACCTTGGCCGCAAGAAAATTAGAAGATGATGTTCCGTTAGAAACCAAGAAAAGAAGATTGGCAGAAGTTATCGAAGTACAGCGAAAATCTTCTTTATACCGAACGCAACAACATGTAGGTAAGGTACAAGAAGTTTTAATTGAAGGACCCTCTAAAAAGTCAGACGCGCATTGGATGGGTAGAAATTCGCAAAATACGGTTGTGGTTTTTCCAAAAGAAAATTACAAGATTGGGGAGTTTGTAAACGTAAAAAGTTACGATTGCACCTCCGCTACTTTAATAGGCGAGGCAGTCGGTTATTCAAAGAACAATTAGTATGGAAGGTATACAATCCATTAAACAGCGTTTTGAAATCATTGGCAATGATGTAAAACTGAATCGGGCTATCGAAAAATCGATTCAAGTGGCGCCAACGGATATTTCAGTCTTGGTGACCGGTGAAAGTGGGGTTGGTAAAGAGGCCATTCCGAAAATCATACACTCGCTTTCACATCGAAAGCATGCAAAATATATAGCGGTTAACTGCGGTGCTATTCCTGAAGGAACTATAGACAGTGAACTTTTCGGACATGAAAAAGGCGCCTTTACCGGGGCAACGCAAACACGTAGCGGCTACTTTGAAGTAGCTGACGGAGGTACCATTTTTCTAGATGAAGTAGGCGAATTACCATTAACTACGCAGGTTCGTTTACTACGTGTTTTAGAAAATGGGGAATTTCTTAAAGTCGGTTCTTCACAAGTACAAAAAACCGATGTTCGTATTGTTGCAGCCACAAACGTCAATATGTTCGAGGCTATCAAAAAAGAAAAGTTTAGGGAAGACCTTTATTATAGGCTTAGCACTGTTGAAATTAATATTCCTCCTCTACGCGAGCGTCAAGACGATATTCATTTATTGTTTAGAAAATTTGCCTCTGACTTTGGGCAGAAGTATAAAATGCCCACTATCCGCTTAGAAGACAATGCTATTAATCTGCTTCTAAAGTACAGATGGCCGGGCAACATTAGACAGTTGCGTAATATTGCAGAGCAGGTATCCGTTCTCGAAGAAAAGAGAGTGGTTACGGCCAATACCCTGCATGGCTATTTGCCAAATTCGAATGCGAGCAACTTGCCAGCGGTTGTCGGGTCTCAAAAAAAGGAGAGCGATTTTAGCAACGAAAGGGAAATCTTATATAAGGTGCTCTTTGATATGAAAGGCGATTTGACCGACCTTAAAAAATTGACCTTAGAACTTTTAAAGAACAATGATTCTGAAAAAGTACAAGAAGAGAATGAAACCCTTATTCGCAAAATTTATGGCAGTAAAGATGATGAAATACGAGATGAGGAAGACACGCTGACCGAAGTATTACATTTGCCAGAACCTATTATTGAAAATGGACTTCAAAATACTCCTGTTCAAGAAGACCGTTATCATTTTGCAGAGGAAATTCAGGAAGAAGAAACCCTATCTTTACAAGAAAAGGAAATTGAACTCATTAAAAAATCTTTGGAGCGTAATAGAGGAAAAAGAAAGGCCGCAGCTGCAGAGCTTGGTATTTCGGAACGAACCTTGTACCGAAAAATAAAGCAATATGATTTGTAGCCAAATCGAGAATACAGAAAAATGAAAAGAAATATTTTAAGCTTATTGGCGATTATCGCAACAGTGCTTTTTAACGGTTGTGGGTTTTATAATTTTTCTGGTGCTAGCACCGGTACCGCAGAGAGTTTTCAGGTAAGCTTTTTTCAGAATTTTGCTGACCAAAGCCCAGGTTCTACTATAGAACCAGGACTGGACCGAGATTTTACCAATGCTTTGCAAGATGTTATTACCACTTTGACCAGTCTTAACTTAACCAATAACAATGGCGACCTTTTATATGAAGGAGAAATTGTTGAATATCGTGTCTCGCCAATGACGGCAACAGCGAATCAAACCGCAGCTCAGAACAGACTTACCATGACCGTAAATGTTCGTTTTTACAACAAAACCAAAGAAGACTCCGATTTTGAACAACGTTTTTCATTTTTTTATGATTTCCCCGGCACTTCGTTATTAGAATCCGTAAAAAGTGAGGCCCACGAAGAGCTTTTTGAACGAATCACACAAGATATTTTTAATAAGTCCTTAGCGGATTGGTAATTATACTATGAACGTTTCAGATTTTATACATATTCTTCAAAAATCAGACACTATTCTTTCTCCAAAGCAAACAAGGGAGTTAGAAGATATTTTAGAAGAATATCCTTATTTTCAAGCCGCACGGGCATTACATTTAAAAGGACTTAAAAATCTGGACAGTTACAAATACAACAACGCTTTAAAAATTACTGCTGCACACACGGCAGATAGAGAAGTACTTTTTGACTACATTACTTCGAAGGAATTTACCCAGAACGGTATCGCCGATAGTATTTTAGGAAGAACCCAAAAGCTCGAAGAAAAAGAAACCATATCCGAAGAGATCATTCCTAATCCGGAGACCGAAGTTTTTCTAGGAGAATCAGAAGAAAAAAGTCCTTTACCACAAAATATCAAAGATGCAGAGCAAATATTAGACCCTGCACTATTCGAGTCTAAAAAAGAAGAACCTGTTGACAATCAAAAAATTGAGGAGGCAGAAGAAAGTTTACAATTGGGTAAACCCCTCCCTTTTACTAAAACTGAAAAGCATTCTTTTGGTGAATGGTTGCAGATTGCGTCTCCAAAACCGATTCAACGGGAAGAAAATACACTTGAAAAAAAGAAAAAATTCGAGCTTTTAGACAAGTTTATAGAGAGTAAACCTAAGATAATTCCAACAGCGGCATTAGAAACCAAGGTCGATATAGAAGAATCGATAAAAATCGATAAAAACCAGTTGATGACAGAGACTTTGGCAAAGGTTTATTTAGAACAGAAAAAGTATAAAAAAGCCATTCAGGCCTTCAAGATTTTGAGTTTGAAATATCCGGAAAAAAGTGGTTTCTTTGCAGACCAAATTCGGAGAGTCAAGAATTTGCAGAAAAATAAAGATCGATAGTATGAGTACGTTTAGCATATTTTTAATTCTAATTATCGCCGTTTGTTTACTTCTAGTATTGGTGATTATGGTGCAGAACCCAAAAGGTGGTGGATTGTCATCTTCCTTCGGAGGTGGTGGAACACAAATAGCTGGTGGTGTAAAAAAGACAGGGGACTTTTTGGATAGAAGTACTTGGACTTTATCAGCGTTATTAATTGTTCTTATTCTTTTATCTAATGTGGCATTAAAAGGAAATTATACTCAGGCAGATTCAAAGCTGTTACAAGGTGATGATATTGAAGCTACGGTGCCAGAAACAGTACCGGAAGAAGTTCCAGAGGCAGTTCCAACATCAAGTGGAACAAATCCTTCGGATACCCTTCAATAAAGTTCAGCTATAGAGAAATAAAAAAATGCCAGCTTAGTGACAAGCTGGCATTTTTATTTTAACATATTGTCAGTTTTTATGCGTTGGCATAATTTCTGTCAATTACAAAGCATTCAACATAAAATTAATACCTAAAAATTTAATAAAATGGCTAAAGTTAACATTAAACCATTGGCAGATAGAGTTCTAATAGAACCTATGCAAGCTGAAACCAAAACTGCATCTGGCATTATCATACCAGATACGGCAAAAGAGAAACCGCAAAAAGGTAAAGTTGTTGCCGTAGGCCCAGGAACCAAAGATGAAAGCATCACCGTAAAAATTGGTGATTCCGTACTTTATGGAAAGTATGCCGGTACCGAATTAAAATTAGAAGGAAAAGATTACTTAATGATGCGTGAAAGCGACATTTTAGCAATCGTATAATTATTCTTTGTCATTCCCACAAAGTGGGAATCAAAAAAACTAACAGAAAGTATAATCATATAGATTCTCGACTTCACGGGAATAAAAAAAACAAAATTTAAAAATGGCAAAAGATATTAAGTTTGATATAGATGCACGTGACGGCCTTAAAAGAGGTGTCGATGCATTGGCAAATGCTGTAAAAGTAACATTAGGGCCAAAAGGTAGAAACGTAATTATAAGTAAATCTTTTGGTGCTCCACAAGTAACCAAAGATGGTGTTACCGTTGCAAAAGAAATAGAATTAGAGAACGCCCTTGAAAATATGGGTGCACAAATGGTGAAAGAAGTTGCTTCTAAAACCAATGATTTAGCAGGTGATGGTACGACCACCGCTACTGTTCTAGCTCAAGCAATCGTAAAAGAGGGATTAAAAAACGTTGCTGCCGGCGCAAACCCAATGGACCTTAAAAGAGGTATCGACAAAGCTGTAGAAGCAATTGTTACAGATTTGGCAAAACAATCTAAAAAAGTTGGTGACTCGTCTGATAAAATCAAGCAAGTCGCTTCGATTTCGGCCAATAACGATGATACTATTGGTGATTTGATTGCGCAAGCCTTTGGAAAAGTTGGAAAAGAAGGTGTTATTACCGTTGAAGAAGCCAAAGGTACAGATACATATGTTGATGTTGTTGAAGGTATGCAGTTCGACAGAGGTTACTTGTCTCCGTATTTCGTAACTGACTCTGAAAAAATGATTGCTGATTTAGACAATCCGTATATTCTTCTTTTTGACAAGAAGATATCTTCAATGAAAGATTTGCTTCCAATCTTAGAGCCGGTTGCGCAGTCAGGAAAACCACTTTTAATTATTGCTGAAGATGTTGATGGAGAAGCGTTGGCAACATTAGTAGTTAACAAGTTAAGAGGTTCTTTAAAAATTGCTGCTGTTAAAGCACCTGGTTTTGGAGACAGAAGAAAAGCAATGTTAGAAGATATTGCCATCTTAACCAACGGTACCGTAATTTCTGAAGAAAGAGGTTTCTCTTTAGAGACTGCAACCATCGATATGCTGGGTACTACAGAAAGAGTTACCATTGACAAAGACAATACTACTATTGTAAACGGTGCTGGTGCTGCTAAAAACATTAAAACAAGGGTAAACCAGATTAAATCTCAAATAGAGAGTACTACTTCTGATTATGATAAAGAGAAGCTACAAGAGCGTTTGGCCAAATTGGCCGGTGGTGTAGCCGTACTTTATGTTGGTGCCGCCTCTGAGGTTGAAATGAAAGAGAAAAAAGATAGAGTTGACGATGCACTACATGCTACAAGAGCAGCTGTAGAAGAAGGTATTGTTGCTGGTGGTGGTGTCGCTTTGGTTAGAGCTAAATCTGTTCTTGCAAAGGTTGCTACTGAAAACGAAGATGAAGCTACTGGTTTGCAAATCGTAGCTCGAGCAATTGAAGCTCCTCTACGAACTATCGTTTCTAATGCAGGTGGTGAAGGCTCTGTAGTAATCGCTAAAATCCTTGAAGGAAAAGGAGATTATGGTTACGATGCAAAATCTGACAAGTATGTTGAAATGATGAAGGCAGGAATCATTGATCCTAAGAAAGTAACAAGAGTAGCCTTAGAGAATGCTGCCTCTGTTTCAGGTATGATTCTAACTACAGAATGTGCTTTGACAGATATTAAAGAAGATGCTCCTGCTATGCCTCCAATGGGTGGCGGTGGCGGTATGCCAGGCATGATGTAATAATAAGAATTCAATACAAAAAAGGGCTTCCCTATATATGGGAACGCCCTTTTTTTGGTTAAAAAATTAATTATCTTTAAATGTGCGAATTGAATTCTTTATAAAGTATCTTTTATTTGTTTGTACAATAGCTATTTGCGCAAAGACGGAGCGTTGTTTTTCACAAAATAAACTACAGAAAGCTTACCAAGAATACTTTCAAATAGAACGGAAAGACATTCACCTACATATAAACAAAACTTCATTTGTAACAGGAGAAAATATTTGGTTTAGCACTTATCTATTTGACAAAAAGAATAGCAAAATATCGTATCGGCCAGAATATATATATGTAGACTTATTAAGTAATGAAGGGAACTTATTAAATACTAGAACTGTGCTATCCTTAAATGGAATAGGAATGGGAAGTTTTGATTTACCTCCAGAATTAACCTCCGGAATATATCATATACGCGCCTATACTATTGCAATGAATGATTTTGTTGAAGACGAATCATCGCTGTATACTATTGAAATATTAAACCTTGATTCTGAACACAGTATCGTAAACAAAAAAGTTTCAAAGGGTTTCAATATACGTTTAAATATTGAAGGCAATCACAGTATTGAAAATGTTTTTGCAACCTACGTCTTAAGAATAACAGACCTGCTAAACAATTCAATAGTGCCCGACTCTACTTTTTTAGAAAATTTAAACTCCGGTAAAAAAGTGTCAATAAAAATAGATTCTTTAGGTATTGGAAAATTTTCGCTAATACCTTCTAAAGAGTCTAGATTTACAATAAAAAGTTTTTTCAATGACAACATCTATACCTATAAGATTCCCAAAGCTAAACCCTTAGGATATAACATAGCGATTGATAATGATTATAGAAAAAAGAGACTATTAATTACTTTAGGCACTAATAATCAAACTCTTAAAACAAATAACCCAAACATTTCATTGTATGCCCATAAAGATGGAAAAATCCTAAAACTTCCCTTAGAAATAAGTTCAGACAAGACAACACAGGAGCTATTAGTTAGCTATGATCTATTATTTCCTGGAATAAATACGATTTCACTTTTTGAAAATGATTCTACTCTCTTAGCTCAGAGAAGTGTTTTCTGTAGCTCCCCATTAGACCAATTAACCCCTCAACTTTTAAATACGGAATTTACAAGAGACTCCATCAAGTTTATTTTTAGAAATAATAGAAAATATAACTCTTCGAAGAAAATTGAAAGTCTTAGTATTGCTGTACTACCATCCAATAATACCGGTGCATTTAAAAGAAGAGCTATTAATAATTCATTCTTAATTTCAAAATACATATCATCTTCCGATCTTAATATTCTTAGTGAGCTTGGCTCCCTAAAAAAGAACAAATCCAAGTATGATTTAGATTATTTGCTAATATTAAATAGTCAAAACAGATATACCTGGAAAAATATCTTAAAAGAAAATAAACCTAAAAAAAGACATGGTACTTCCAGTATCGAAGGTTATGTGAATCTTTTTGATACTAAAAATGACTCCCTTAAGGTTGTTTTGTATTCATCTTCTAATAACCTCTTTAAGTCAACTTTTCTAAATCAAGACAGAACATTCGTTTTTCAAGATTTATTACTTCAAAAAGGAAGTACTATTACTTTTACTTTAATAAATAATAAAGGTAAACCTGTTTACGCTAATTTCTTTTTTGTAGAAAAACCAACTTCAGTAAAATTTATTAAGTCATTCAAACAAAAACAGTCATTTGCTTTAGATTCTGTATCTACCTTGGAGAATTCAACACTTGTTAAAAGAATTGAACAATTGGATGAAGTTGTTCTCACAGCTGAAAAGTTAAAAAGGAGCCAACTTTTTGGCGATTTTCATGGACATAAAATTGATAGTTCTTTTTATGGAATGACCACCTTAGGAAGTTTTATGAAAACAAAAGGACTTCGAATGGTTACCGTTCCAAACAATCATCCAGACATACTTAAAGCAGGTTCTAGACAATTAGCTAGAGTTGATTATCCTGGAGGTTTTCTATCATTTCCTTATCTCATGGTTGATGGTGTTTTTCAGACTAATCCCATGAATTATATAGACTTACAAATGCAAGATATAGATGAAATATATTATAGGAAAGGTGGTCGAAAGGATCCCGGATTTTTTATAGTTTACACAAAAGACTCCTTTAAGAACAAACCCTTGCAAGAAAGTGATATAAAAACAAAGAGTTTTATTGTGAAAAATGGTTACGATTTACCTATTCCCTTTGTCAGACCTTTGTATTATGATTTTAAAAGCAAGGTTTTCAAAAATTACGGCATCGTTTCTTGGCATCCAAATATAACTCCAAATGAAAAAGGCATCTACTCTATTAAAATACCTAATGATGGTTTGGAGAAAATAAAGATTTATTTTGAGGGATTGGGAGAACAGTCTTATGTATCAGATAATATTGAAGTAAATCTTAAAGAATACCATGACAGTAAGTTTTAATCCATCTTTTGATTTAGTGTAATTGAGGTGTCGGCGGCAAATTTATACAGATCATAATTTAGACCTTTATAAACTGTATACTGGAAACAACAATCAAAAAATTCCCACTTAAATTAGGTGCGGTTTTGTTTTTTAAATCTTTTTCGAATGCTTGGGGAACTAATAAACCAAAGGCTAAAACCACTTAAAACTGTAATCAAGCCCATTAAACTAAATGCTCTTAAAACAAGTGTATTAAAATTGTCACGCCCTTGATAATCCATAGTGTGTGTCATCCACAAAAAATCGAACCAACGCCAATTTCGGTGCCTCACAGTTTGAAAAGCGCCGTTTTTTAAAGCTACATAAGCTTTAACATTTTCATCGGATGCATATGAAATTTCATAAGCCGGTAATGGTCTACCTCGATACTCATGGTGTGGCCCAACACTATCGATTCGCAGAACACTATTCACTTTCAAATCTCTCTTAACATATCTTGAGGCAACCTTTAAAGCCTCATCAGATGTTATTTCTGACTTTTTCTCTCCCGTTTTCGCATCAATCAGAATACTATCATTAATCCAATAATAAGCTTTGTCTGCAATAGCAGTAAGTTCCAATGAAGTGATTGTAGGAATAGATTCGATATCTGAAGTACCCAATAAGTTAGAAAAGGATGGTTCTGATGGAGGTAATTGTTTAAAATGGTCTCCATGAATTTCGTCAATGTTAGTCCAGCTAAAGTATAGCCCGCTTATAGTCCATAACAAAAATTGAATGCCAAGAAAAAGCCCTAAATATCTATGCGCTTTACGAATTCTAATTGCTACTTTTCTATTTACCATTTATTCTTTTTAGAAAACTTTAGCCAACATGCTAAATGCCATCACCAACATAATACTATTTTCGATAAAAGTAGCTTCTGCCATCGACAATTTCAAAGTGGTTTTTATGTATCTATTTTCTTTTATTCCTTCCACAAGCAATTGTTAAACATATCATATTGGATTATAATTCTTATTAACTTTAAGAAAATCCTTGTCAAAATGAATGCTAAGTATTTAATATTCTTTCTTCCTATCCTTTTTTTATTCAATGGCTTTACCCAAAAAAGTTACTCCCAACAACTTAAAACTGCGTACGAAGAACATTTTCAGCACCAACGTGAAACAGTTTATCTGCATTTGAACAAAACCTCTTTTTATATTGGAGAAGAAGTTTGGTGGACGGCTTATATATATGACAAAAAAATTGGCAAGCCTTCTATTGAAACTACAAATCTACATTGCGGTATATATGATATCGATGGAAATCAAATTAAAGAAGGATTGTTTCTAGTGCAAAATGGAATAACCAGTGGTAGTTTTAAATTAGAAGAGACCCTTAAGAGTGGAAAGTATTTTGTTAGAGCCACTACGAGTTGGATGCAAAACTTTGAAGAGGATAATGATTTTATTATACAAATTACAGTTATCAATAAGAGTTTTGACAATCCTCAAGTAGATAATTCTTTAGCGTATAATTTAAAAATACTTCCTGAAGGAGGGCATATCGTCAAAAACACCCAATGCAATATTGGGGTAAAATTAACCAATGAAAAAGGTAAAGGAACATTTGCAAGTGAAGGAAAAGTCATCAGCAGTTCAAATACCAAAGTTGCTGATGTGTATTTAAATGACTACGGATTGGGTAAATTCAGTCTTCCCGCCAATGCAAGTTTTCCACTTAGGGTAGAATTTTTACTTAAGGATGGAACCATCATTAAAAAAGACATTCCAGCTCCCAAAGAAAAAGGCATCGTATTGAACATAAACAACATCATTAACGATAAACTTTTTATTTCCTTAAAAACAAACCAACCTACATTAGAAAAAATAAAAGGAAAAGAGTTCTACTTAGCTGTTCATAGGGATGGGCTGATGGCGATAAAGACTTTTAAGATAAACGACTTGGAAAAAGAAATAAAGATTGACAAGTCAAAGTTGTTAAACGGCACCAATATCATCACCCTTTTTGATGAGGATTTAAATCCTATATCGGAACGATTGGTCTTCAATTTTCAGAATATTAAAATTGGTAAGCTCATTGTGGAAAGACCAAAAAGAAAAAACAAGGATTCTATTTCATTTAAGATAAATGCATTTTCCAAAAGTCAATCCTCGTTATCTTTAAGTGTTTCTGCACTTCCTTCAGAGACTAAGGCCAAAAAAAGCGAACCCAACATTATATCCGATTTTTACCTTATGCCCTATTTAAAATCAAAGGTGGAGAACCCTGCCCGATACTTTAAAGATAAAGATAGAGTAAAAGAATACGAACTTGATTTGGTCTTATTGACCCAGGGCTGGAGCAGTTACAAATGGGACAGTATTTTTATGGGGGCACCTAGAATTGAATATCCATTTGAAAATGGTATTAGCCTTTCTGGAACTATAACTTCCAAAACCAAAAAAGATGATGAACTAACTATTAGCCTTGGTGATGTTGCCAATATGGGGTTTATAAGACTAAATGACTCTACAAATTTTAGAGTAAATAACCTTATAAGCTACAACAACGACACTCTATTTCTTGCATTGAGAAACAGAAATAAAAAACTAAGGAAGCCAGAAATCGAAACCACTTTTTTGAAAGGTTTTGAATTAGCAGAAACCAATTTTAAAACCCCTGATGTTTTAAATACCCCTTTTGACTTTGAAGTTGATGAAACAAATGTTGAAAGTGCTATCTCACCGCTTTTTGTTGAGGACAGAACCATTGTCCTTAATGAAGTTGAAGTAACTGAAGAACGAATCGAGAAAAAATTAACACGAGCTTCGCCCTTAATAAATGATGCTTTTACCGGAATAAAAATTGGGGAAAAAGAACTAAGAAAAAACCCAACATTAACACAGCTCATCAACAAAAATGGATTTCGAGTGGTTAATGACTTGGCAAATAATATTTTTGCCATTATAAACACAAGACCCTTTTCTCCTCCAGCTAGGGTTTTCATCGATGACTTTTTAGCCAGACCTATAGACATCAAACGTTTGGTAGAAACCCCTTTAGATCGATATGATGAAATTTATTTTGAAAGAAACGGTCTTTCGGGTGATGTAAATGCTAACGGCGGTGTCATTAGGATTTATACAAAACTAGGAGATGCAACAATCAGACCTATCAATTCTAGCTTTGCAGAAAAATTGGTTGAGAATAGCTTTACAAGGCCCAAAAAATTCTATAGGCCTGATTACGTTTCCTATGACAGTCAAGATTTTGCAGATTATGGTGTTGTGCATTGGGAACCCAATTTGGTTACCAATGAAAAGGGTGAAACCACCTTAATAATTCCGGATAACGGCATCAAAAATATCACACTCTTTATGGAGGGCATGGCAGCCGATGGCACACTGGTATCAAAAGTTCACGAAGTCTCATTAGATTAGCATAAAGAGTGCCATTACCAGCATAATGGTATTTTCAATAAAGGTAGCTTCTGTCATTGGTAATTGTAATGCGGTTCCCAAACAAGCACAGCGTATTGATTTTCTGTCCAAAAGTGTTTTTACAACACCAAATGTCGTGATTCCTAAAATCAGGATTGTTGCCACCAAAGCAAATGTAATTTGAAATCGCATCAAGAAAAATAGCCCCAATGTCAACTCTAAAAAAGGATACATCCAACCATAAAAAGGTATTGCCTTAGCCAACGGGTCATACATTCTAAAACTCTCTGGAAAACCTTTTAAATCTAGGAATTTAAAGAAGCTAAAGACAATATAGAACAAGCCCATAAAATCCAGCATTGCTTCTGTAGTATTCCAATTCCTATAGTTCAATAAAAAAGCCGCTGAAAACAGATATAGGAATATGAGCAACAAGGGCTTTAATTGTTGAAGTTTAGTTTTTTTCTCACTTACCTCTTCGTTCAAGCTAGTGTGGGAATCTGCAAAAGACTCCTGTTTTTCTTGAATACTATACTTCTCAGGTAGCGCACTTTTAAATACCGAAATAGAAATAGGTACATCCATTTCTATTTCGGCTTCACCTTTTTGCAAATCAACTTCAACTGCCTCTACTCCATTTATACTTGAGAGCCTTTCCTTGACTGAAGCTACACAGCCTTGACATGTCATTCCCTCAACTTTAAAAGAATTTCTCATGACTCCATAACAACAGGGTTCAGGGTGTAAGATGATAATTTTCCATTTCTATAATTAATAATGTACAAAGTATTGTTCATAATAATCATATCCGTTGGCTTTTCAATCTCATCTTTTAATGTTTGTTTGAGATTGCCATCTTTATCAAAAATTAACACACGGTCGTTTTCAAAATCTGTTATAAACACCTCATTATCCGAAACATAAATTCCCGTAGCAGCGTTCATTTTTTGGTCGTCTCCCATCATTTTCACAAAACTCCCTTGCTTATCAAAAACCTGAATGCGATTATTATAAGCATCTGCTACCCAAATTAGACTATCGGTAATTTGCACATCGGTAGGATAATAGAATTCTCCTTGTTTCTTGCCTTCTTCTCCGAAAGAAATCCAATTTTTACCATTGTTATAAAGAATACGATTATTATAAAAATCGGCAATCGCTTTTTCTCCTCTAAAAACACCTACACCAGCTGGGGCATCCAGACTATCCTTTAAAAAAAGCTCTTCCATTGTGCCATTTTTATAAACGGCAACATTATCCCTACCATACTGGGGGATAAAGAGCGACGACCCATCAGTAGCTATGTGCATGGGCCTATCCAAAGAATCTATCGCTTTTATGATTTCGCCTTTGCTATCTATTTGAACTAAACGGTTATGGTCGCCATCTGATAACCATAAGTTTCCGTCCATTTCAGCTATTCCAATAGGGTTCACACCCTCTAATTGAACAATATTTAACAGTTCCCATTCTTTTGGCACTTCTTGTTTTTGCTTGCAAGAGCTGAACAGAATAGTTGCCACAACTAGTATATACAAGTATTTCATAACCCTATTTCGTTAAACGTTCGTAATGGCAACAAGCAGGCAACTCATCGTAAGTTCCGTTTTGCGCTTTGTGATTTTTAGTGTCGTGACCAGCATTGACAACCGCCATTTCAATTTCAGACAAACTTGTACTACCTGAATCAAAAGAGACCTTCATCATCTTGGTATCTTTATTCCAAAAAACTTCTGAAACACCGTTCACACTACTCGCCGCTTTAGAAATACGTGCTTCACACATACCGCAATTACCAGCAACCATCACATTTTTTGTAATTGTCCCTTTTGTATTTTCAGACAAAGTAGCACCCATAGATTCCTCAACCTTACCGTTTGCTCGCTCTATTTTAGAAGTTACCGGAGTATAGCCCGCTTTTTCAACTTGTTTTTCTACAGCTTCCATGGTCAAAGCCTTTTCTGCTGGGTAGTTAAAACTAAAATCCCCAGTTTCAATATCAATCTTTACGTTTTTAATTCCTTTAAATTCTTTAAATTTTTTCTCTAATCCGTATGCACAGAAAGGACAGCCCAAGCCGTCTACCTGTACCATAAATTTATCCATCGCTTTTTGTGCATTTGCACCAAACATTGTCATCATACCGACAACCAATGTCATTATTATAGTTTTTTTCATTGTTGTATTTTTTATTTTATTAAAATGTAAATCGGGTACCTAAAAAGATACTTTGCCTTAATCTTCGTCCTGCATCAACATCGTTGACCAAAGGAACTTGAACTGCCAAATCAAAAGTTATATTTTTCCGTGCGTATTGAATGCCTTGTGCATATAACAATTGATACCAATCACGCTCTACTAACCAAGAATTAGTATATTCAAAATATAAGTTTAACTGCTTATTTGGGTATTGTGGTTTTAGAAGCGGAAGACCAAAACCCAGTTTGTACCTAAACTCGTCAAGAGTTCCATTGGGCATCCAATTATAGCCTACTTCGTTCGAAATACCATACTTTAGGGTTTCATAACCTGCTACAATACCATAATACCCAGAATACTTACCGGTACTTAGTTCCATTACATCCAGTTCTTCGCCGGTAGGTAAACTTTGTAATGTTTTTGCTACTACCCTAAAAGTCTTTCCCGTAGCATCTTTTCTAAAGAACTGATATTTTCCTAAAATTTTGATATCGGCCAAAGAGCTTCCAGAAGCACCATTTTCAATATCATAATTTATATATGGCAAATGTACCGCTACCAGAGAATTTGATGTTGGTAAATAGTGCAACATAACTGGAACATAAACAAAGGTTCCGCGTTCAGTTGTTCTAATTTCCGTTAAGGTTTTGGCAGTAAAACTTCCACCGCCCAGCATAATTGGCTTATCTGCTGTAATGGGTGGGCCTTGAGCTGCTGCCATACTTGAGAACAATAGCACCAAGGTTAAAATTACATATGTGTTTTTCATTATTTCTTAATTTGATTTTAATTCTTAAACTATTGAAACCATCCAAAAATGGATGATATCAGATTTCCAAGGTATTGGAAATCCATTATTCAAGAATGAATCAAATTAGAAACACTTCATCAAGTAGTTGAATATCCTTGATGAGTATAGGAGGTGGATAGTATTCGTAAGAAAGCTTTTCGCTTTCAATCTTTTTGTTGAGATAAGGTAAGGATAAAGTATATGCAACTAAAAAAAGTTGTTGCTCAAATTCAAAATCATTAAAACTCAGTTTTAAATCATTCTGACCCTCAACAACGAAAGTTTCATCATCACAACAATGGTTCTCAACACCCTCTTCTTCCAAAACGGCAATGGCAGCCTCCATACCACAATCCTCAGCTTTTGCGAAGAGCGCAACATCCATGACCCTGTCCATGCACAAATGCTTGTCTACAGTCCAAGAGACGGTCGATAGCAATAGCATAAGTGCCATTATACTGGATAAGATTTTTTGTAACCTTAGTTTCACGCTGTAAAGATATAAAATATAAAAATGCCCAACTTACAATATAGCAATATGTTAACGAATATTTAGGTTACTAATTATTGTTAGTTAGTGTTTAAAAATCGACTTTTGACATTAGAAATCAAATTTCATTCCATGTTTGAGAAATTACAGAAAGAAGTGGTCACCTTACTTAAATCGGAAGGGGGCAAAGACTCAAAATTATTAGCAATTTGCAAATTATTGAAGTCCTCGGTTCCGTACTATGACTGGGTAGGTTTTTATTTTAAAAACGGTGATAAACGTGAACTAAAACTAGGCCCATACGCAGGTGCACCAACGGATCATACCATCATCCCGTTTGGAAAAGGCATTTGTGGACAGGTTGCCGAAAGCAATGAGAACTTTGTCGTGCCCGATGTACAAGCTCAAGACAATTACATTGCCTGTAGTATAACCGTGAAATCAGAGATTGTAGTACCACTTTTTAAAGATGGAGAAAATATTGGTCAAATTGATATCGATTCTAACACACCCGACCCATTCACTTCAGAAGATGAGCGCTTTTTAGAATTTGTAAATAGGGAAGTAGCCAAAATTCTTTAAAACTTATAGGTTTTTGTTGATAACCCGATGAATTTGTTGGCCTTAAAAAAAGTATTTTTGAAGCTTAATTTTTTGCATCAAAATACACATGAGCACTACCAAAAAAGCTACTTCGGCACTGATTTCGGTCTTTCATAAAGACGGTTTAGAGCCTATTGTAAAAAAATTCGATGAATTAGGTATTACCATTTACTCTACTGGCGGAACCGAAAAATTCATAAAAGATTTAGGAATAAATGTGGTTCCGGTCGAAGATGTCACGAGCTATCCTTCAATTTTGGGAGGACGCGTAAAGACATTGCACCCAAAAGTTTTTGGAGGTATTCTGAATAGGCAAGATCACGATGGTGATGTTGCCCAAATGGAAGAATTTGAAATTCCGCAGTTAGATATCGTCATAGTAGATTTGTATCCTTTTGAGAAAACGGTTGCCAGTGGTGCTTCTGAGCAAGATATCATTGAGAAAATCGACATAGGCGGCATTTCGCTCATACGTGCCGCTGCGAAAAATTATAAAGATGTGCTTTGTGTTTCTTCGATGGAAGACTATTCTGATTTCCTTCAAGTAATTTCAGAAGGAAATGGTAATACTACTTTAGAAGACCGAAAACGGTTCGCGGCAAAAGCATTTAACGTTTCTTCGCACTATGATACAGCTATCTTCAATTATTTTAATCAGAACCACGAAGAGGCGGTTTTAAAAATAAGCGAGCAAAAAGGTCAGGTTTTAAGATATGGTGAAAATCCGCATCAGAAAGGATTCTTCTTTGGTGATTTCGACGCCATGTTCGATAAGTTACATGGTAAAGCACTTTCATATAACAATCTTTTAGATGTCGACGCTGCTGTGCTTTTGATGAACGAATTTAAAGGAGATGCACCAACCTTCGCCATTCTAAAACACAACAATGCCTGTGGTCTGGCACAACGTGACACCGTTCATCAGGCTTATGTAGATGCCTTGGCCGGAGACCCGGTTTCCGCTTTTGGCGGTATCCTCATAAGCAATACCGAAATAGACTTGGCCACTGCGGAAGAAATTCATCAACTTTTTTGTGAGGTTGTTATTGCGCCTAGTTATTCTGATGAAGCACTTGTCGTTCTAAAAGGAAAAAAGAACCGAATTATCCTAATTCAAAACGAAGTCAAACTTCCTGAGACAATAGTTCGCACTTGTCTTAACGGTGTTTTGGTTCAAGATAAAGACCACAAAACAGATACGCTGGCAGATTTGGCCTATGCAACCGATACGAAACCGTCAGCGCAACAATTAGAAGACTTATTGTTCGCCTCTAAATTATGCAAGCATACCAAAAGTAACACCATCGTACTCGCAAAAAACAAACAACTATGTGCTAGTGGTACCGGGCAAACTTCGCGTGTAGATGCTTTAAATCAAGCCATACACAAGGCTGGTTCGTTCGATTTTGATTTGAACGGTGCCGTTATGGCGAGTGATGCATTTTTTCCGTTTCCAGATTGTGTTGAAATAGCCCACAAGGCCGGAATTAAAAGTGTCATACAGCCAGGGGGATCCATTAAAGATCAATTAAGTATCGATTATTGTAATGAAAATGGGCTTTCGATGGTAATGACCGGCACTCGTCATTTTAAGCATTAATTTTACTACTTTTGCCGATAAATTTTACCGTTAATCCGATAAACAAAAACTTTTATGGGCTTTTTTGACTTTATGACCGAAGAGATTGCCATTGACCTTGGTACGGCAAACACTTTAATTATTCATTTAGATAAGGTAGTAGTCGATAGTCCTTCCATAGTAGCTCGTGATAGGGTTTCAGGAAAAATCATTGCAGTTGGTAAAGAAGCCAATATGATGCAAGGTAAAACCCATGAAAATATAAAAACCATTCGTCCACTTAAAGATGGGGTTATTGCGGATTTTGATGCATCTGAAAAGATGATCAACATGTTCATTAAGAACATTCCTGCATTAAAGAAAAAATGGTTTCCGCCGGCCTTGCGAATGGTCATTTGTATTCCTTCTGGAATTACCGAAGTAGAAATGCGCGCGGTACGCGAATCTGCTGAACGCGTAAATGGAAAAGAAGTTTATCTTATTCATGAGCCAATGGCCGCGGCAATTGGTATCGGTTTAGATATCATGCAGCCAAAAGGAAACATGATTGTGGATATAGGTGGTGGTACTACCGAAATAGCAGTTATTGCCTTAGGTGGTATTGTTTGTGATAAATCGGTGAAAATTGCGGGTGACGTTTTTACGAACGATATCATTTATTACATGCGCACGCAACACAACCTTTACGTTGGTGAGAGCACCGCGGAGGCTATAAAAATAGAGATTGGTTCTGCGACCGAAGACTTACAGTCTCCCCCAGATGATAAATCCATTCAAGGACGTGATCTGCTAACCGGTAAACCAAAACAAGTTCACGTTTCATATAGAGAAATTGCAAAAGCATTGGATAAGAGTATTTTACGCGTAGAAGATGCCGTAATGGAGACCTTATCGCAAACTCCTCCCGAGTTGGCTGCCGATATATACAATACAGGTATTTATCTCGCCGGTGGTGGTTCAATGCTGCGTGGATTGGATAAAAGGCTATCGCAGAAAACGGATCTTCCTGTTTATATAGCAGAAGACCCTTTAAGAGCTGTAGTACGAGGAACGGGCATTGCACTTAAAAATCTTGAGCGTTATAAAAACATCTTGATAAAATAATAAAAAAGGTCTTAGGGCTAATTTCTTTGAACTCAAACAAAAGAATTGAATGCAACGGATTATCAATTTTATCCTAAGCAACAGAAATGCATTTCTTTATGCTTTTCTACTATTCATATCTTTAATACTTACGTTTCGCTCACATTCATTTCATCAATCAAAAGCCTTTAATTCTTCGAAATGGTTAACAGGAAATGTATATGAGACCTCTGCTAATATTACTTCATACTTCAATCTAAAAAAAGAAAATAAAAGCCTGGTTGAAGAGAATAGAAGATTGAGAGAACAATTATTCAACGTAAAGATTTCAAATTCGATTGACTTAGATAGTTCTGCTTCTAACTTTGATGTCGTTAATGCTCAAATCATTAAAAATAGTTATACCTCTCCAAGAAATTACCTTACCATCAATAAAGGAAAAAAACAAGGCATTAAGCAAGATATGGGCGTCATTACCACAAAAGGGATATTGGGTATCGTCGAAAATACTTCAACCAATTTTTCTACCGTACAAAGTATTTTAAACACAAAGTCTAACATAAATGCTAAAATTAAGAATACCGATTACTTTGGCTCTTTAGTTTGGAATGGAAATGATTACACCACCGTTCAGTTAACCGATATCCCTAGATTGGTACCGGTTGCTATTGGAGATACCATAGTAACGGGAGCAATGTCAAGTATTTTTCCTGAGAATATTCCGATAGGTCTTATTTCAGCATTTAATCTTAACGATGCAAAAAGTTTTTACAATATTGATATTCAGCTTTTTAACGACATGGCCAATGTTAAAAACACCTATATCATTCGCAATAAAAATAGAGAAGAAATCATTGAATTAGAAGCACGTACAGACAATGTTCAATAATAATATCGTCTTAAATAGCATCCGATTTATCCTTCTTGTGTTAGCACAAGTATTGATTTTTAATCATATGAATTTCATGGGGGTAATAAATCCTATGATTTATATCATTTTCTTGTATTGGTATCCGCTACGCGAAAATATTGCGGTCTTTTTACTTGTGAGTTTTTTATTAGGCTTCACTATTGATTTCTTTTCCGATACTATGGCGATTCACTCAGCGGCAATTGTAACAGTGGCCTTTGCTAGACCTGTTCTTATGCGCTTTTGTTTTGGAGCGAATTTTGAGTTTCAAGGATTTACATTCAAAAATACCACCAGGGTTCAGCGAATGACCTTTTTAGGCTTATTAACTGTATTTCATCATTTGATATTCTTTTCGCTAGAACTTTTAAGTTTCTCACATTTCCTGCTAATTTTGAAAAAAGTATTTATGACGGGGATAGCTACTTTTTTGATTTGCTTACTGTTAAGTTCACTTTTTGCAAAAGAAACCGAATAAAAGAGACTAACTTCCGTTATAGAATTAATTGCGGTCAATGAAAAAATTATTACTCTCATCCATAATAATTATAATAGGAATCACCTTTTTAGGTAGACTATCCTACATGCAATTATTTAGCTTTTCACCAAACCAAATTTTAGAAGATCCCGCGATTAAAATTGTTTACGATTATCCCGAACGAGGCTATATTTATGACCGAAACGGGGAGCTTCTGGTTGGTAATCAACCGGCCTATGATGTCATGGTTATACCGAGAGAGACAAAAGCATTGGATACCCTTGAATTCAGCCACCTGTTGGGATTAAAAAGAGAGGAATTCATCTCAAAAATGAAGAAAGCGAGGCGGTATTCCCCCCGTTTACCTTCGGTTTTGGTAGCACAATTGTCTAAAGAAGACTACGCACGACTACAAGAAAAAATGCGAAAGTATGCAGGTTTCTACATTCAGAAAAGATCGCTTAGAGATTATGTCACCAATAGCGCTGCAAATGTTTTAGGATATATTAGTGAAGTGAATGAAAGTGATTTACGGGTAAACCCTTATTATGCCGCTGGAGAATTAAAGGGGCGCACAGGAATCGAAAAACAGTATGAAGATGTTTTGCGAGGAAGAAAGGGTGTAAAGTACATACAAAAAGATCGTTTTAATCGTGATATCGGTAGATTTAAAAATGGTAAACTTGATACGCTGCCAGAATTAGGAACAGAAATACATATTACTATAGACAAAACGCTTCAGGAATATGGAGAACGTTTAATGCATGGTAAACGTGGTGGAATTGTCGCTATAGACCCTTCTTCCGGTGAGATTTTAACAATGATTTCCGGTCCAACCTATGACCCCGATCTTTTGGTAGGTAGAGAACGTTCTAAAAATTATACAAAGTTACATTACGATAGTATTGCTAGACCAACCTGGGATCGTTCTATTTTAGCAGAGCCCTCGCCAGGCTCACCATTTAAAACCCTAAATGCTTTAGCTGCCCTCCAAGAAGGTGTAATTCAACCTGACACAAAATTTAGATGTTACAACGGTTTTTATGTTGGTAAGAACAAAAAAGGATGTCATTGTGGGGGTGGCGTACGTGATCTGAACTCTGGCATATTTAATTCTTGCAACGCCTATTTTGCCGGTACCTTTAGAAAGATATATGGCAAGTACAAAACAACAGATGAAGGTATGGATGCCTGGGAAAAACATATGAAAAGTTTTGGACTTGGAGATTATTTAGGAACTGACCTACCTACAGGTCGACCAGGCAGAATACCAAACAAAGCCTATTATGACAAAGCCTATGGTGATGGTAGGTGGGCCTCATCATTTATAATATCAAATGCTATTGGCCAAGGAGAGGTAGCCGCCACTCCGATTCAACTGGCAAATATGACCGCTGCAATAGCCAATCGAGGATTCTTTTATACTCCACATATCATTAAACAAATTGGTAATAGTAGTACCATTGACCACATATATACGCAGCGACGCTATACCACTATCGATAAAGAGCATTTTGAACCTGTAGTAGATGCAATGACAAATGTTTACAAATACGGAACTGCAAAATGGCTTCGAGTTCCCGGAATTGAAATTGCCGGAAAAACAGGTACCGTAGAAAATTTCACCCGAATTGATGGAGAGCGGGTGCAGTTAACAGATCATTCCATTTTTGTAGCATTCGCACCGGTTAAAAACCCTAAAATAGCCCTAGCAGTTTATATAGAGCATGGGTATTATGGAGGGCGATACGCGGGGCATATGGCTTCTTTACTTATTGAAAAATATTTGAAAGGTGAAATTACCCGCACTGATTTGGAAAAAAAGATGTTGGAGAAAACCTTAGAACATGAGTATGCCAAACCTTTAAGTGGTGAGCCTTTTAAGATAAATGAATATGTCTGGTAATAGTATGCTAAGACGTATTGATTGGTTAACCGTTTTCTTTTATGCCTTATTGGTTTTCTTTGGCTGGATAAATATTTATAGCACTACTTTATCGGATACTTCGCTATCTCTTTTTGACACCTCTACTCTATATGGAAAACAACTCCTTTTTATTGGAATAAGCTTTTTAGGCATTCTGGCAATTTTGTTCGTTGATTCCAATTTTTTTGAAAAATTTTCCGGAGTCTTTTATGTAGTAGGGCTTGTTTTACTCATTGGATTATTTCCTTTCGGAAAAGTAATAGGAGGTGCTAAATCATGGTATGACCTAGGCTTTATGAATTTACAGCCCTCGGAATTCGTAAAGGTAGCGGCCGCTCTAGCACTTGCGAAATACTTAGGGGATATTCAAACTGATATCAAAAACAGAAAACATCAATTCTATGCCATCTTAGTAATCCTAATTCCTGTTTTATTGGTGTTACCACAACCAGACCCTGGGAGCGCACTGGTTTTCTTTGCCTTGTTCTTTGTTCTTTTTAGAGAAGGCCTGCCTATCTATTACTTAGGCCTTGCGCTATTGTTTATAGCGCTTTTTGTATTCACGCTAATGTTTGGCACTATTTGGGTAGCAATTGGCTTAGGTATGCTGGTATCGCTATTTTTTTTCTTTAAAAGACCTGATTTAAAAATACCAACATTACCGCTTGTTGTTTTTATAGTCGGATGCCTAGTTGTTTCACTTTCCGTAAACTTTGTGTTTAACAATGTTTTTGAACAACGACACCGAGACCGTTTTGGACTTTGGCTTAATTTAGAAAAAGACCCTGTAAAACTAGAGCAAATCAAGAAAACCATTGGTTACAACACCTACCAAGCAGAAAAAGCAATTGAGTCCGGCGGTTTTTTTGGCAAGGGCTTTCTTGAAGGTACCAGAACAAAAGGAGATTTTGTGCCAGAACAACATACAGATTATATTTTTAGTTCAGTCGGCGAAGAATGGGGTTTTATCGGCACATCACTAGTCATTATTATTTTTACTTTTTTCTTTTTAAGATTGGTTCAGCTAGCGGAGCGACAGAAAAGGCAGTTTAGTAGAATGTATGGCTATGGTATAATCGCTATTCTACTGATACACTATTTTATCAATATTGGTATGGTTATCGGGATACTGCCAACTATCGGGATTCCCTTACCTTTTTTTAGCTATGGAGGTTCAGGATTGTTATTTTTTACCGCTATGCTATTTATCTTTTTGAAGTTTGATGCTTCAAGACTGAATGAGGGTATTTAAAATTTCCATTCTTTTTTTGAAATCTTTTTTTCGAATTCATGCTGCAATTCTTCAGATTGTTGGTGAAAAAAATCTATCCCCGTTCTTGCTTCTAAAGCATCAATAGAAATTATAAAATTAGTTAATGGTTTGCTACTCTCTTCATGCGGAAATAAAAAAGCAAGCGCTTGTATTTGTTCATTCTTTTTTCGAAAGACCACTTTATAAAATGATTTGGGTACGTCTACATCCTCATCTCCTATCTCCTCTAATCCTTCTTCCAACACACCCCCAGTTATCACATACAAATCCCCGCCTTTCTTACACCATTGACGAATCTTCTGTTCGAGCCTATTCCATACCCCTGCATTAAAATCTTTTTTTTGTGGTGAAATATTACTAGTATAAAAAGTCTCATTGTATGCATATTCAGAAAATCTTCTGTCACCAGCGGGGCATAAATGGCCCCTGTCATAACCAGAATTCTTATAGTTTCTCCAGTCTGCAGATTTTGATTTTACCTTTGGGTCTTCAATAAAATAAGGCCTTCTTCTATCATCATAGGTTAAATGGTCTTTTTTTAGCTCATACATTACCCACTCCGCTTGTTCAAAAGGTTCGTTGTAAGATAACATATAATAATCGTGAGACACAATTGCATTTGTACTTGAACTGGGCAGTAAATCTGAAGGGACATTAGAAGTAGTCCTTCCTATTTCGGTACTTGAATATGTGTTCGGGGTATAAAAATTCTCGAATAGCCAGAATCCGACAATACAAACTATAATCAAAATGGAATAAACCGTTCTATTTTTCATTTCCTCATAATAACAGGCTAAATATAGAAACAAAAAAGTCCGGTAAAAACCGGACTTAAAATATATTTTAGCTTTTAAACTTATCCTTTTACGGCAAGTTTTGAATTATTATGTTTTAACGCATTAAGTTTCAAGTCTTCAAGTACGTTAATAGCTTCTTCTACATACACATCTTTGGCCAAATCAATGTGCCATCTATCTCTTTTCTCTCTTAATATCGGGTCTTGAGTAAATAACTCTTGTTCATATTTTAAAGATTCGAATGTAAGTTTAGAATCATAATCCGTTAGCGACTTAAAGTAATTTGACCTTTGTCTGTTCTTTTCTTGAAGACCCTTATAACTGTCATAGTTCAACGAAACCGTAGTCTCATTTTGCTGGTCACGCAGCCATCTTGCATTTTCTTCAATCAATTTTATTTGAGGGTTACCTTCCATTCTTGCCTTGCTTCTTGCAATGGTTTCTTCGTAGTCAATGTAACCATCCCACACTTTATAATCAGCAGGAGATATCTTATCCCAACCTAATGGATTTTCTTGATCACGCTCACCCAAATCAATATAACTATATCTATCTGGTACAACAATATCACTCTTCACCCCTTCTAACTGGGTAGAGCCACCGTTAATACGATAGAATTTTTGTGTAGTAAGCTTAATGGCGCCTAAATCACCGTGCTCATTACTTCTTACAATATTGTCTAAAGGAATTACATTTTGAACGGTACCCTTACCAAAAGTTTGTTTGCTTCCGATAACGACCGCTCTTTTATAATCTTGCATCGCTGCTGCAAGAATTTCAGAGGCCGATGCAGAAAGTTCGTTTACTAGAATCACTAATGGGCCATCCCATTGAATTCGTTCATCTTTATCTTCATGAACTTCTTTTCCTTGACCAGAAGAACGTACTTGAACTATTGGGCCATCTTTAATAAAAAGACCTGCCATTTCAACCACGGTTTTCAATGAACCACCTCCGTTATCTCTTAAATCTAATATCAATCCCTCTGCTCCAGCTTGTTTTAAACGATCCACTTCTTTAGCTACATCTGAAGCCGCATTACGGTTGGTATAATCATCAAAATCAACATAGAATTTAGGTAGATTTATTAGGCCGAATTTGCGGTCATCTTTTATTACAGTGGCAGATTTTGCATAAGATTCTTCTAATTCGACAACGTCTCTGGTAATGGAAACCACATCGACCGTACCATCGACTTTACGAACGGTTAAATCGACCACGGTACCTTCAGGACCCTTTATCAGTTTAATGGCATCATCGATGCGCATTCCAGCAATATCGATAGGCTCCTCACCTGCTTGACCTACTTTTATAATCTCATCACCAACTTCAAGACTCTTTGCTCTCCATACGGGTCCTCCAGAAATAATTTCTACAACTTTTGCGCCATCTGGTTTCTTTTGTAAACGAGCTCCAATTCCTTCGAATTTGCCTGACATACTGATGTCAAACTTGTCTTTTTCATCAGGAGCAAAGTAAAATGTATGTGGGTCAAATTCGTCAACAATAGTATTTATGTATTGCACAAACCAATCTTTACGCTCAAGGTCATCTACAAAATCAAAAAACTCATCTAGAGTATTTTCAGTGGTTTCCCTTGATTTTTTTTCAACCTCCGCAACGGTCAAGTTTTTCAATTCGCTTTGCTCCTTTGGCAGTTCAACAGAGGTATCTACACTCACTAAATCTTCACTTTTACCGGTGCCCGCAGCAATCGCTTTGTCTCTAATTTTTATTTTATTGTCGAAAACGCTTAAAGAATTATATTTCAACTGCTTTCTCCAACGCTCTTTAAGCTCCTTTTTGTTCTTGGCAAATGGCTGATCTTTATAATCGATTGTAATTTCTTCGTTTGCATTAAAGTCAAAAGGTTTTTCTAGGACTTCTTTATAGATTCCCTTCGCGTCATCCATTCTTTTCATTAATCTCTGATATACAAGATTGAAAAAAGTAATATCGGTGTTCTTTATTTGATCATCAATCTGATACTTATACTGCTCAAATTCTTTGATATCGCTCTCTAAAAAGTACCGTTTGGTCGGATCTATAACATCAATAAAATCTTCGTAAATGTTTGCCGAAAAATTATCGTTGATATCCTTTGGTTCATAATGACCACGCTCTAAAACATAGGTAATGAGATCAAGTAATAACTTGTCTTTATCGTTTGTTTCAAAAGATTTATTGGTAAAGCTACAGGAAGCAACGGCAATTAAAATTATTAGAAAGCCAAATGCAAAATTCTTCTTCATATTATAGTTTTTGGGACTGTAGTTAACTGATACTAAACAAAAGCGCTAAGCTTCAGTCTTAATTTTTATCGATATTAATTCCCTAAGATACTGAAAAAATCATGCCAGTTTTTTAGCTAGCTTTTAATTTTTTGTTAAACACCAAGATTATCATATCCTATTTAAAAACGTATTTTTACGTCATTAATTATATCCCATGAAAAAACCTTTGATTCTGGTCACAAACGATGATGGAATCACGGCTCCCGGGTTGCGAGCTCTTGTGAAGTTTATGAGTACCATTGGTGAGGTTGTTGTGGTCGCTCCTGACAGTCCACAATCGGGTATGGGGCATGCGATAACCATAGACAATACTTTATATTCAAAAAAGGTGAAATTGAGCGATGAAAAAGATGCTCCCATAGAGTATAGCTGTAGTGGAACACCTGCGGACTGCGTAAAATTAGGGCTTCAGGAAATTTTGGATAGAAGACCCGATATCGTTGTCAGTGGCATTAATCATGGTTCAAATTCGTCGATAAATGTAATTTATTCGGGTACGATGAGTGCCGCAATCGAGGCGGGCATTGAAGGTATACCTGCAATCGGGTTTTCGCTCTGTGATTATTCTTGGAATGCCAATTTTTCAGGAGTTGGCGAGATTGCCAAAAAAATTGTCTCAGAAGCCTTGAAGAATGGCATGCCCAAAGGAACGGTTTTAAACGTTAACATCCCAAAAACTGATGGCGCTAAGCCAAAAGGCGTAAAAGTCTGTAGGCAAGCCAAAGCCAATTGGAAAGAAAAATTCGATAAACGCTCAAGCCCCGCAGGAAAGGAATATTATTGGCTTACTGGTGAATTTGAATTATTGGATAAAGGAGAAGATACCGATGTGCACGCCTTAAACAATGGTTTTGTATCTATCGTTCCCACCCAATTCGACTTAACCGCGCATCACGCTATTCAGAATATAAATAATTGGAATTTAAATGAATAAAAAAGAAGTCTTAATAGGTTTTGTTGTTGGAATTATTGCTAATACGATTGGAACATTACTTTACATACTCCTTTTCTCTGATTTTGGTATTGAAGAAACTTTTAAGGCAGCAATAGCCCAAGAACATATTGGAAGTTTATTGGCTTTAGGCGCTATTCTAAATTTAGTTGCTTTTTTCGGTTTTTTAAGACTAAAACGGGATTATAGGGCAAGAGGTGTGATGATTGCAACCATCTTAACAGCTATGATAATCTTATATTACAAGGTTTTCTAAAATGAAATATTACATTATCGCCGGTGAGGCATCAGGTGACCTTCACGGGTCAAACTTGATAAAAGCCTTAAAAGAAAAAGACACGGCAGCAACCGTTCGTTGTTGGGGGGGCGACTTAATGCAAAAGGCCGGAGGTGATTTGGCAAAACACTACAAGGAAATGGCCTTTATGGGATTTATAGAGGTCATAAAAAACATACCCGCCATTTTTAAAAATATAAAATTTTGCAAAGAGGATATTTCAAGATTTCAACCTGATGTTATTGTTTTTATTGATTTTTCCGGTTTTAATCTTCGCATAGCAAAATGGGCGAAACAACAGAATTTTAAAACAAATTATTATATATCACCTCAAATCTGGGCCTCTCGTGAAAGCAGGATTCATAAAATTAAAAGGGATATCGATAAGATGTATGTTATTCTTCCTTTCGAAAAGGCCTTTTACAAAAAGCATAATTATGAGGTAGAATTTGTTGGCCATCCTTTACTTGACGCTATTTCCAATAGTCCGATAGATAAAGAAAGTGAGTTTAGAACAAAAAACAAGTTACATTCTACCAAGCCTATAATCGCACTACTTCCTGGGAGCAGAAAACAAGAAGTACAAAAAATGTTAGCGTTAATGCTTTCGGTCGTTAGCGATTTTGATGGGTACCAGTTTGTAATTGCTGGCGCACCAAGTCTTGATGATTCTTTTTACGCGTCATTTTTAAAGCGTGAAAGTATTGGTTTTGTATCCAATAAAACCTATTCACTTTTAAAACACTCACATGCAGCTCTAGTGACTAGCGGCACCGCAACCTTAGAAACCGCACTATTTAAAATACCCCAAGTCGTATGCTATAAAGGAAGCTGGATTTCTTATCAAATAGCCAAACGAATCATTACTTTAAAATATATTTCTTTGGTGAATTTAATCATGGATAAAGAGGCTGTAAAAGAATTGATTCAGAAAGATTTAACCACTAAGAATCTTAAAAAAGAACTACATAAAATTATCGGTGGTGCTCATCGCGAAAAGATGCTTGAAGACTATAGTATTTTAGAGCAAAAACTTGGTGGAAAAGGGGCAAGTGAAAAAGCCGCCGCTTTAATTATAGAAAATGTTTAATTTTATGCACCAAGAAGAAACTTAGTTCTTGGATGTATAAAAAAATCCTCATTTTAGGTATTGCCATTTTGCTATCGGGTTGTTTTGCAAAGAAAAAGACAAGCTATAGCAAAACGCACACTGTTACCGTTGAGTCTTCAGATACTACAAAAATTCTTAAAAAAACGAGGGCGAAAGTCGAAGAGAACCGAGAAGCTGATAAGGTTATTGCTTCGGCGATGGCATTCAGCGGTGTACGTTATAAATACGGTGGAACGACCAAAAAAGGCATGGACTGTTCTGGTCTTATTTATGTCGCACTGCAGGAAAATGATATTGTTTTCCCTAGAATATCGCATCAAATGGCAAACGAAGGAAAAAAAATTCGCGTTGATGAAGTGCAGAAGGGAGATTTGTTATTTTTTAAGACCCGCAAGAACAGTAAAAGAATCAACCATGTTGGTTTAGTAGTAGCCATTGATGATGACGAAATTAAATTTATACACTCCTCAAGTTCAAGAGGAGTTATTGTCTCTTCCTTAAGAGAAGGGTTTTGGAATTCTGCCTTTATAAAGGCCACTCGAATTTTATAATGCGTCAATTTAATTTTATTTCGGTCAAACTTACAATCGCTTTGATTTTAGGTATCATTTTTGGGTTCTATGCTGAACCCAAACTTCATTTTGTTCTTACTGCCCTAACTATTTTAATAGTAGTATTAGCCATTACTTTTAAAAAACAGCAAAGGGATGGATTCCCTTTCTTTGGGCTTATAGCTTCTTTTACCGTTGTGGCCTTGGGAGTATCTATAGTCGCGATATCAAATCCGAAAAACGGTAAAAGTCATTTTTTACATCAGCTTAAGACCGACAAAAATGTTTGGGTCATAAAGGTCGATGAAATACTAAAACCATCGCCCTTTTCTAAAAGATATATTGTAAAGGCAAAAAACCTAAATGAAAATAAGGTAACAGGAAAATTAGTTTTACGAATTGCATCCGACAGCTTAGGCCATTCGTTACAAGTAGATGATGAGCTTCTTGTATATGCTAATGCAGAAACCGTGCCTGGGCCATTAAATCCAAATCAATTTGATTATCAAGGATTTTTAAAGAAGAAACAGATCTATCATCAATTAAATATAACAGAAAGCCAATTTTTATTGCAATCCAATTCCCAAAAAACGCTATTTGGTTATGCATCGTCCATAAGATTTTCTCTAATAGAAAAACTTAAAAAAGAGAACTTTGGTGAAGAGGAAAGGGCCATTATCCAAGCACTACTATTAGGGCAACGAAATGATATTTCTGAAGACACCTACAATAACTATAAAAACGCTGGGGCCGTTCATATTTTGGCTGTTTCAGGGCTACATATCGGTATTCTTCTATTACTACTGCAATTTATCTTAAAACCCTTAGAATTCTTAGCCCATGGCAAGATCATCAAGCTAATCGCAATAATGGTTTTTCTTTGGGGTTTTGCCTTTATTGCCGGCTTATCTGCTTCAATAGTTCGTGCGGTAACCATGTTCTCTTTTATCGCTTATGCCCTATTTTTAAACAGGCCAACAAATACCTTTAATATTGTTGCGCTATCCATGTTCTTTATTTTGCTCGTGGAACCCTTATTTCTTTTTCAGGTCGGATTTCAGATGAGCTACGCTGCTGTAATCACAATCGTTTGGATTTATCCAAAACTACAGCGGTTTTGGCATCCTGAAAATAGGAGTCTAAGAAAGGTATGGCAACTGCTCTCGGTAAGCATTGCTGCTCAATTAGGCGTTTTACCATTAAGCCTATTTTACTTTCATCAATTTCCAGCACTCTTCTTTGTTTCCAATCTTGTTGTAATTCCGTTTTTAGGACTCATTCTTGGTACTGGAATTTGTGTTTTAATCTTAGCTAGTCTAAATATTCTACCAGAGTTCGTTGCAACATTCTACAATTTTTTAATTGGATCTATGAATTCGGTAATCGAGTTTGTAGCTGCACAAGAAGCTTTCGTTTTTCGTGATATTCCTTTTGACAGTATTCAATTGCTCTTATCCTATAGCATAGTGGTCTTTTTTGTAATTTTTCTTTCCAGACCTAAGTTCAAAAACCTTGTTTTTGTTTTGGTCGGTTTGATTATTTTTCAAGCTTGGGTAGTTTTAAAAAATGTAGAAAGCGCTTCAAAGGAAGAATTAATTCTTACCCATGAAATTGCGAACACAACATTACTAAAGCAGAAAGGCAAGCATTTACAGGTTTTTGGCAAACCCACTCAACTTTCAAAACAGCTAGTGAGCGACTATAAAACGGCCGAACGCATTGATACTATAAGTAGTTATTCGCTACAGAACAGTTTTTCAATTGAGAACTCAAAAATATATGTAATGGATAGTCTTGGAATTTACCCACGAACCGAATTAGACCATCTAGTATTAACCCAATCTCCAAAAATAAATCTTGAACGCCTGCTAGATAGCATCAAGGTTAAAAACGTAATAGTCGACGGAAGCAATTACAAAAGCTACATTAATCGTTGGAGAGCTACTTGCCAAAAACAAAAACTCCCTTTTCACTATACAGGCGAAAAGGGAGCTTATTATTTTAAATAGTTTTTTTAATGCACGTTGCCCATTAACCTTTTAATTAAAGGTGACGCTAGCAGTACTATTAATCCTGCTCCAATGGAATATTTTGCTATCAACATAAATCCGTCTGTATACACCGTTAAGGTATCAAAACCACCAACGTTCGCATCGGTGCTTTCTATAGCTAATTGTTTGCCTATAAAACCAACCACCTGAAATGCAAAGGCAGAAGACAAAAACCAAACCCCCATCATGAACGCAACGATACGTTTTGGAGATAAATCAGTGATTTTTGATAAACCAACTGGAGACATAAACAATTCACCGACCGAAAGTAAAAAGTACATTAAAAGTAGGTAGGCGAACGGTACCAATCCGTTATCATTTGCGCTAGCACCGCTAATTGCCAACACATAAAAACTAATACCCGCAAACAGAAGTCCAAGTCCAAATTTATAAGGTGTTCTAGGATTTTTACCAGTCTTTGACAACCATGTCCACATCATGGATATTGGAATAGCTAGAATAATAATCCACATAGAGTTTAAGGAATTCGTTTGTGCCGCTGTCATAATACCATCTAGGGCAACGTTTCGTGAAGCAAACAATGTTATTACACTACCCGAAAGTTCATGAAAGCCCCAAAAAATAGTCATGAAAAAGGTAATCAGTACAGCAACAAAAAGCTTCTTTCGTTCATCTAAGGTAGCCTTGAACATGATGTATGCTATGTAGCCGAGAACTGCTATGCCAATAAATTTAAAAATAACATTTACTATATTCTGATCTGCGAAAAAGCCATCGGTCGCAACTGCTTTATAAGAAGATAATAAATATGCAATGAAAGGTGCTGAAAGTACAGCCAACGCCGGAACTAAAATTCCTTGTTTGATACCTGCAAAGGTTTTGTTGATACTTCCATTTTCTGGTGGTAATCCTCTATCACCAAAAACCCCTTTTTTTATTCCGCTCCAGAAAAATATAAGTCCAGTTAACATGCCTATTCCAGCAAGTCCGAAACCGTAATGCCAACCGTAGGTTGCAGCTAACCAACCACATAGTAATGGTGCAACCCAGCCGCCAATATTAATACCCATATAAAAAATGGTGAAACCCGAATCTTTTTTAGGGTCACCTTTCTCATAAAGTGTTCCAACGAAAGTAGAAATATTGGGCTTAAAAAAACCATTTCCTACTATGATAAATGAAAGTGCCAAAAAGAAAGCAATATCATTTTCTATTGCCAATACAAAGTGCCCAACAGACATTAAAATTCCCCCAAGAAAAATAGAGTTTCGCATTCCTAGAATAGAATCCGATATTTTTCCTCCTATTACTGTAGAGGCATAAACTAATGAGCCATAAGAAGCATAAACGGCGGCAGTAGCATAATCACGTTCTGCCAAGGCCTCAAAGATTACATTGACCATGTATAAGGTAAGCAGCGCACGCATACCATAGAAACTAAATCGCTCCCATAACTCGGCAAAAAACAGATAAAATAATCCTTGCGGGTGGCCTAGTATTTGTTTTTCGCTTGGTTTAATGACTTCTGACATATTAATTTGGTTTGGTTACTATTCTTTTATTATCCTTTTATCTCTTCAGACTTAATTGTTTTATCTGTTTTAGGTCTATCGCGCAGGTTCTTATGGGCGAATTCCGTCATTTTTTTATACAAATGGTTTCTTGTGTTCCCTCCAAAAATACCATGATTTCTATCTGGGTAGATGGCCCATTCAAAATCTTTATCAGCCTGAATCAATGCTTCTATCATTCGCATGGAGTTTTGAACATGTACATTATCATCACCAGAACCGTGGACTAATAAATAGTCTCCTTTCAACATTTCTGGATAATTAAAAGGGGAATTATCATCGTAACCACTAGCATTTTCTTGCGGTGTCTGCATGTAACGCTCCGTGTAGATGGTATCGTAAAAACGCCAGCTGGTGACAGGTGCAACGGCAATTGCCATTTCAAAGGTTTCACTTCCTTTTAGTAATGCATTGGTAGACATAAAACCTCCATAGCTCCAACCCCATATTCCGGTTCTGTCGGCATCTATGTAGGGTAATTCACTTAATTTGTCGGCAGCGGCAATTTGATCTTCCACTTCAAGTTTACCTAATTCTAGTTGTGTTACTTTTTTGAAATCTCTTCCTTTTAAACCTGTTCCTCTTCCATCTACGCAGGCAATAATATAACCCTCAGATGCCAACATTTGATACCAGTAATCGTTAGCACCATTCCAACGGTTTGCAACAGATTGTGAGCCTGGTCCGCTATATTGATACATAAGCAGCGGATACTCTTTATTGGCATCAAAGTCTGTTGGTTTGATCATCCACATATTTAAATCGTTTCCATTTATCGAAATAGTAGAAAACTCTTTAGGACTGATTTCATACGCTGCCAACTTAGACTTTAAAGCTGTATTATCTTTAATTTCTTTTACTTTTTTACCATCAATAGCCTTGTGCAGCGTATATTTAAAAGGGGTATTGGCGTTAGAAAAGGTATTTATAAAGTACGTATAGTCAGCACTAAAAGCAGCTGAATTTGTGCCTTCGGCATTCGACAATCTTTTCTTGTTTTTACCTGAACTTGAGATACTGTAAACATCTCTATTAATCGAGCCATTTTCTACTGATTGGTAGTAGATTCTATCATTATTTTGATCATAACCATAATAATTGGTTACCTCCCATGGGCCTTTGGTGACTTGATTCATTAATTTACCATCTTCATCATGCAAATAGATATGATTGTAACCATCTCTTTCACTTGTCCAGATGAAGCTATCATCGGCCAAAAAAGTTAGGTTATCGTGAATGTCGACATAGGCGTCATCTTTTTCTTCCAATAAAATAGAAACCGTATTGTCTTTTGCATTGACCTCATGTAGTTTTAAATGGTCTTGATGGCGGTTTATGGTCTGCACACTCAGATAGTTCGGGTTGTTCATCCATTTAATTCTTGGAATATAATAAGCCTCTCCCAAATCAATCGTAGAAGTAATTGCTTTTTTCACATCGTACATATGCAAACTTACGACGGCATTATCCTCTCCAGCTTTTGGGTATTTAAATTGATTTTGGGTCTGATATAAATTAGCACCATAAACATCCATCGAAAAGTTAGGTACGTTGGTCTCGTCAAATCGTAGAAAAGCAATTTTAGTGCCATCGCTGTTCCATTCATAGGCCTGTACAAATGCAAATTCTTCTTCATATACCCAATCAGTTATACCATTTATGATACTACCTTTTTTACCATCTGTGGTAATTGGCTTAACCGTATTGGATTTTAAGTCGCGCACATAAATATTGTTTTCAAAAACGTAGGCCACTTTTGAGCCGTCTGGTGAGAGTTCGGGCTCTTGAATTTTTTGTTCGGCTATTTTAGTTAAAGATTTACTGGCCAGGTCATATATATAATAAACGCCAAGTCTGGAACGCCTAAAAATGGGCTCAACCTCCGTTGCTAAAATTAGTTTTGATTCATCCTTATTGAACTGATATGAACTAAAAGGAGGTATTTCTTCTGAAGATGAAACAATAGTACCTACCTTTTGTTGGGTTTTATAATCATACTTATCAATGCTTCTGGTCCCCGTGCTTCTATCGAAATTGAGCACAGTATACTCCGTTCCGCTTTTCATAGAACGAAGCACGTCAAGGCCTTCTGTTCTAAAGGTTCCACCCCAAATTTCTTCTAAAGAAATTTTCTTTTTTTGAGCAATAGAAATATTGGTAAAGAGTATAGAAATAAAGAACAGGCAACTTAGTTTTCTCATGTTTGTGAAAAATTGATTAAAAACTATCAAGTTTACTAATAATTTATCGAAAAAGTAAACTTTGAATCACAATTGTGTATCAAGAATCAGACCGCAATAGGCTAATCTATTATCTTTGAAATTTAACTTTTACTATGCAAACTCCAGTAGCGGGATTTTCAAGATTTACCAAAGCCGAAAAAATTGATTGGGTAGCCAAAAATTATACCGACAATTCTGAAGAAACAAAAGCACTATTAGCATCATATTGGAATACTGATACCAAACTTCAACAACTGCATGATGAGTTTATAGAAAATACATTATCGAACTATTACCTACCCTTTTCCGTTGCCCCCAACTTTTTAATCAATAACAGACTCTATACCGTTCCTATGGTTATTGAAGAAAGTTCTGTTGTGGCTGCGGCAAGTAAAGCTGCTAAATTTTGGCTAGAAAGAGGAGGGTTTAAGGCTACAATTTTAGGTACGGAAAAAGTGGGCCAAGTTCATTTTATGTATCATGGAGAACCTTCTAAACTGAAGTCTTTTTTTAAGGATAACAGGTCCGTTTTTTTTGAAGAAGCAAAGAGCATTACTCGAAGTATGAAAAAGCGCGGTGGTGGTATCACCAGTATTGAACTACGCGACCTCACACATAAACTTGATGGTTACTACCAACTGCACTGCACTTTCGAGACCTTGGACGCCATGGGCGCAAATTTCATTAATTCATGCCTCGAACAGTTTGCCAAAACATTGGAAGCACTGACAAGTGGTTCAAGTATTTTTTCTGAGGAAGAAGATGCCATAGAAATTGTAATGAGTATTTTGAGCAATTATGTACCTAATTGCGTAGTAAGAGCTGAAGTCAGCTGCCCTATTACAGCGCAAGGTGATAGTAGTTCAGTCTCTAAAAAGTTTGCCGAAAAATTGATGCAGGCGGTGACTATCGCAAAGACAGAGCCCTATAGGGCAGTTACCCACAATAAAGGCGTTATGAACGGTATCGATGCAGTTATTTTAGCTACTGGGAATGATTTTAGAGCAGTTGAAGCGGGTGTTCATGCATACGCCTCAAAAGATGGTAGTTATTCAAGTCTAACGCATGCCGAAATAGAGGAAGAAACTTTTAGATTTTGGATTGATGTACCATTAGCGCTCGGTACGGTAGGAGGTCTAACCTCTTTACATCCTATGGTAAAAATAGCCTTGCAAATATTGCAAAAACCGACAGCGAAAGAATTGATGCAAGTAGTTGCCGTTGCCGGGCTAGCACAAAACTTTGCAGCCCTGCGCTCTTTAGTAACTACGGGTATTCAAAAAGGGCACATGAAAATGCATCTCATGAATATTCTAAATCAATTGGGTGCCGATAAAACCGAAAAAACAACACTCATAGACTATTTTAAAGATAAAACGGTCAGTAACGCTTCGGTCAAGGAAGCCTTGGAAGATATGCGCAACTAATGCAACAAGAGTTTTACAGTAACGGTAAATTATTGCTTTCTGGTGAATATGCCATATTAGATGGGGCCAAAGGACTTGCCGTACCTACAAAATTTGGTCAATCGTTACAGGTAAGTCCAACCCAAGACGATAGTATTCATTGGAAAAGTATTGCCTTAGACGCAAAAGTCTGGTTTTCGTGTCAGTTTAACCCGTATGATTTAAAGCTTATAAAGAGTTCAGATAATCTCATAGCGAATACCCTTCAAAAAATCTTAGTAGCGGCTAGAAATAGCAATCCTGAATTTTTAAATACCCCTAATGGTTTTGAGGTTGTTACCAAGCTCGATTTTCCAAGGGAATGGGGACTGGGAACTTCGTCGACCTTACTTAATAATATTGCAATGTGGGCTCAGGTGGACGCGCACGAGTTACTTTGGAATTCTTTTGGTGGAAGTGGCTATGATATTTCATGTGCACAACACAACAGCCCTTTAGTATATCACATAGAAAAGGGGGTGCCAAAAACAGAATTGGTCACCTTTAACCCAGCATTCACTAAGTCCATTTTCTTTGTCTACCTCAACCAAAAACAAAGCAGCAAAAAGGCGATCGCGAATTACCGAACCAAACAATTTAACAAGCAAGACCTAATCAATTCTATTGATGTGCTCACCTCAAAAATGCTTTCTGCCAATAAATTGTCAGCTTTTGAAGTTTCGGTACAGGCACACGAAGAGTTATTATCAAAAATATTAGGGCTTACCCCAATTAAAGAACAGCTTTTTCCCGATTATTTCGGAACAGTAAAAAGTTTAGGTGGATGGGGAGGTGATTTCGTCATGGTCACCGGAAACAAAAAAACCCCTGAATATTTTAAATCCAAGGGTTTTGATATTGTCATTCCTTTTACGGAAATGGTTCTTTAGTGTTGTATTTATCCTAGTACAGACTCAAGACGACAATACAACACCTTAGCAAGTCAATTTTAATAAAAGGTTGCTCTTTTGTCTTCAATTTCAGCGCCTTCTTTTAAGGCATTGTAAACCGCACTATTCACACGATTTGCATTTGAAGTACTTAATGTTTTGGCGTAGGTACTAAAGTTCTGAATTTCTGCCGCCGGAGTTTTCTTGGTTACTTTCACCATAAATACCCCTGTCTCACCTTTTAATAAGCTAGATGAAGCCCCTTCATCTAAGGCGAAAGCACTACCCACTACAAATGGCTCTCTACCCGCCCCAGGAATTGTTGGAGACTTCATTGTTAGTGCAGAAGCGGTAGAAACCTTTACATTGTTCGCAGACGCCAGATCTTCTAGTGATTTTCCTTTGTTAGCTGCAATGATTTGCTCAGCTTTGCGCTCTTTTCTAATTTTTGGCAGTGCAGTTGCAGAAGCATCTTCTGAACTCATTACACCTTCTTTATACTTTTTAGTAAGCTGCACAACGGCATAGCCGTTTGTTAAATCAAATCTTTTAATGGCCCCTACTTTGGTATCGTCATTAAAAGCCCACTGTACAACAGCTCGTTGCGAACCCAGACCTGGCAGGTTTTCATCCATCTCTTTAATCTTGTTCACCGGTCTTACGGTAAACTCACTTTCTTTGGCGATATCAGAAAAATCATTCGCATCGGCATCTATAGAGGCCATTTCGAATTTCGTTGCTTCGGTAAATAAAGTATTTATGGTTTCTTCAGAAGATTCTACCTCTCTAGATAGGGTGGCAACCTTAACAATATCTACCTTATCATCTACCCTAATCACATGGAAACCAAAATCAGTTTCTACAAGACCAACTTTACCTACAGCATTTGCAAAACAGAAATCATTAAATTCATCAGCCATAATTCCTTCTTGAAAATAACCTAAGTCCCCTCCTCTTGGTGCCGAAGGACCGTCAGAATTATCTCTTGCCAAGTTTGCAAAAACAGCATCTTCTTTCTGAGCTTCGACTAAAATCTTTTTAGCTTCTGCTTCTGCCTCTTCTTTTGTTCTTTTTATCTCTGGGTTAGCCCTAGTAGCACCTTCATATGTGAAAAGAATATGACTCGCTTTAACAGAACCATTAGGCTTTCTTTCCATCATTTTAGATAACTTAAAGAAATCTCCGTCACGATATGGTCCATAAATTTCACCTACTTTTAAACTCATTATTGAATCTGCTGCGACCGCAGGCAGGTCTTTTTTAGCTTTAAAAATAGTATCGTATTTAGAATCAGAGTTGCGATCCAAGAACGCGGCCATATCGGTGGCGTTTCTAAAACCTGCAATAGTATCGTTCTGGTCTGTAGATTGATTATATTCTACAGTATCGTCCAACAAGGCTACAAGACCATCTTTAACGGCATTCTCATCTTCAAGAGAAGGTTTCTCTTCAAAGAATACAAAACGCACGTCTCTTGCCTTATCTTGCTTGTAATCTTCTTTATGCTCTTTTACATAAGCTTCTATTTCTTTTTTAGAAACCTGAATGGTACTATCGGCAATTGAAGAATAAGGCACTCGAACGTATTGTAGGTCTACCTTGTTGTTCGTTAGATTGTAATCGAACTCTCCCTCATTCAAGGTTGCGCCAGCACCCGCCTTGACTAAATTAAAATATAATTGCTCCTTGGCCGCTTGCATAATATTCTTCTCGTCTTGTAACCAAGCATCGTAACGTAATGGATCGTTTACCTTCCAATCTGCAATAGCGCTTTTGAAAATCTCTGCATTAAAGATTCCGTTTTCATCTTGAAAATCAGGAATCTGTGCATATCCTGAAGTTTTTACAAACTCTACAATCTGATCGCTTTCGATCGTAATACCTAAATCCTCGAACTGCTGATTCAGTAGTGCACTTCTTATCTCTTGGTCATACACTGTATTTACCAATTGGGTAGATGAAAAATTAGCTCCATATCTTCTAGAAGCCTGCTCTACCTTCTGTCGGAATTCATCAATGGATAAATCTTCTCCATTGACCTCGGCCACCGAAGAACCTATTTTAGCACCACTATCATTTCCTGTAAAGATTCCTGATATTACAAATGCGAACAATGCAAGACCTATAATTAAAATAAGTACCGTAGTTCGTTTTCTTATATTCCCTAGAATTGCCATCTTACCGCGTGTTTTCTTTCAAATTAGTGCGCGAAAATACCATTTTCTTTTCAAAAAAGAAAGCTAAAAAATAGTTGATAAATGCTTTGGTAATAACAGTTACAAATTATTGCTCCGGTTCTGAAACATGAACACTGACCAAATCTATTTTGGTATTAGATACTTCAAGAATTTTAAAAAGGAAGTTTTCCACTTTTATTTCTGAATTCAGCTCAGGTATCTCACCTGTTTCGTTCATGATAAGTCCGCCTAAAGTTTCATATTCATCACTCTCTGGCAATTCTAACTTATAGTTCTCATTGATATGGTCTACCTCCATCCGTGCCGAAAATTTATAGGTAGATTCATCGAGCTGCTCTTCAATTAAATCAGTGGTATCATGTTCATCCTCTATCTCACCAAATAGCTCCTCTACAATATCTTCGACAGTCATAATACCCGACGTACCGCCATACTCATCAAGCACTACGGCAATACTCTTTCTGCGTTTGGTAAGTACGTTCAATATCTCATGAATTAGCATGGTTTCGGGAACAAACTCTACCGGAAGCAGAATGCTCTTTATCGTTTTAGGCTTTTTAAACAGCTCGTAAGAATGCACATAGCCAATGATTTCATCTATGGAATCTTTGTAGACGATAATCTTTGAATATCCGGTTTCCGTGAATAGTTTTGTCAAATTCTTTGGCGTTTCGTGAAGCTCCACCCCCATAATCTCTGTTCTTGGCACCATTACTTCTCTTGCCTTGACCTCAGAGAACTCTAATGCATTCTGAAAAAGCTGGATTTCTGAATCGATATCATCCTCTTCTTCTACAGACTCCATCTGTTCTGTAATATAATCGCCCAGCTCTAATTTGGTAAATGCCAACTGCACTTCGTCGCCATCGGTTCTAAAAAAAGTTTTTAAAATAAAGTCGGAAACTTTTATAACAAACCATGAAATCGGATAAAAAAACAAATAAAATACATACCCAGGTACCGCAAGTATCTTAAGTAAGGTATTTGAATATATCTGAAACAATACCTTGGGTAAAAACTCAGCCGTTACTAAAATAACAAGGGTTGAAATAACCGTTTGGGTCAAGAGGTTAAAATCTATAAAAAGGAGATTTATAAGATTAGAAGTCGACGGAAGAAAATTCTGAAACCATGCCATTAATATATCGCCCATAAAAAACCCATAAACCACAAGAGCAATATTATTGCCAATTAACATGGTAGCAATAAATTTAGATGGTTTTTTGGTCAGCCAAGTTAATAGCTTGGCAAGAAAACCTTCTTGCTTTTTCTCTATTTCGATATGAATTCTGTTCGCAGAAATAAACGCAATTTCCATTCCTGAGAAAAAAGCGGAAAACAGCAAAGAAACTATAATAATTAGTATAGAGGCACTCAAAATTTATTCTTGATTTTCACGCTTTCGTGCTTCGAACTTTTTACGGTAGTTTCTTCTAAAAAAGAACATTGCTAAAGAAATCACAGCAAAAAAGACAAATAAATATGCTGAGTTTTTGTCCGTATTCCAATCCGTAAAAATTCGATATATCGAGAAAAAAGCTACTACGATATAAAGATATTCGGTATATCTTAAAATCTTGACCATATTAATCTTCTTCTGAAATGGTCATAAGACCATATGTTTTATGAGCGTTAAAAAAAGTAAAATCCCTATTAAAATCCATACCTTCGCCGTCCATAATAGTTCCATCTTCCGGATTGGTATATTTAAAGGTCTCTTCGGTAAAAATCCAATTATCAGACCTATCCCAATATAACTGGGGCGTTTCGAGTTTTTTGCCGTCATGGCTCTCGATGACCACATTACCTTGTAAATCTATCAAATTTGTGCTAGAATAAACAATTCCGTAATCTGCAGTAATGACACTTTTTTTATTGTCTTCATCATAAAAATCTACTTGCAGACCGTCTGGAAAAATGCGGTGCTTAAAACTAAGATTATCGTAATTTTTAGTTAGAGGGCTTTTTAGAACCGCAATTATTCTAGTTTCAGATGAATCTTGATTACTTAATTCTTTAACGGCCTCAGTGTAGGTTAAAGTGAAGTTTTTAGCCACGCCTTCAGGAAAAATATTGGTTGCCGCCTCTTCGCCTACCCTTTTATAATTATCTTGACATGCCGTAAAAAGGATTGCCACGGTTAAAACCGTGGCAATTAAACCTATTCTATTTTTTAAGGTGTATAACACTCCTTATAAGTTAGGCACTTTTACACTACCACCAACCCAGCAGTTGAAAGTTACTGTTTTGCCTCCCATACCTGAGTTGAATATCATTGTCTTGTCCGGTGCTTTAGCGTTATAAGATGCCGCAGCTTGGTTTGCCCTACCACTTAAAGATGGGTCTACCCTTGCTGCTTTTCTAGCCATATCCGCAGCTTTCCAATAAATCGCTCTTTTTTCGAAAGCCGTTGTTCCGCAAGCATTGGCACTAGAGGCGTATAAACCTGCAATTAGTAAATATGCCTTACCATTAGATGGGTTTTCATTTATAGCTTTTTGAGCATAGTTTCTTGCCTGCGATTTACTACCTCTCTTTTTCATCATTGTAGCAACTTTATAAAGGATGTCCGATTTTCTATTACTATCAGATTCCAATTCCACAGCTTTATTAAAATCTGCAACCGCTCCATTAGAATCTCCAGACTTAGACTTCAAAACGCCAGAGTAAAAATAGGCATCTGCCGAAGGGTCCATTGCAAGTTGCTGCTCAAACAATTTTTGGAACATTGGGTCATCTGTACATTCTTTGGCGTACATTCTACCTACGGCTCTTTTCACCCATTTAATATCACTTTTCTTAGCATCAAAATTCTTTTGGTATAAAGGAATTAAGTTATTACAATCTGCCAAAGCACCTAATTTACTATCGATACTGCCAGAAACTTTACCTAACAACTCAGAGTTACGAGAATAAATTCCTAAGTTCTTTTTTTCCTTGGCAGTCAACGCCGTACCAACTTCTTCTTTTTGAAGGTACTTGTTAATATTACTTGTATACCCTTTGTTAATAACCTCCATTTGACCAGTTACATCATCATATACATCAAAAACCTCTTGTAAATCTTTGCTTCCGGCATTATGCAAATTCACTAAGCTAGAAAAATAGATATATAACACCTTAGCGTTTTTAAAACCTTTTAAGTTTGAGTCGAACTGAGGCTTGATCATGTCGTAGAACTGCTGATCAGATGCCAAATCTTCATCACTTTTGAAAACCACCTTGTCCTCTAGAACGGCTATTTCTGAATATTTAGCAGGAAAATATTTGTTGCTATCGTCGTACATCTTTAACAAATCTTGGATGTAACCATCCTTGTCCGCCCCTGAAGAGTTCTTAATCTTATGCTTTAAGATTTTTTCTCCTAAAGAAAAGTTTGCCTTATTGATATCAGGGCAAGCCTCATACGTCTTTTTCCAAGGCTCGTAAGCTGCATCATAATTTCTAACTTTTGCATGCTCTGCATAAATAGACAGATTTGTCATGCATTCTGGATTTTGTGCTTGAGCCATACTTAATCCTATCGACATAAGTATCGCTATCATCGTTAAGTAGAGTTTCGTCTTCATTTTTGTATTTTTAAAGTGGTTAATGTACAAATTTTTATAAAATGTTTCTCTTAACTAACTGTTTATCAAACATAAATTATTGAATTAAGAAAAAACACCGTGTTAGTTTATCTTTCTTTTAATGAACCATTTGTCATTTAATGAAAGTCCTACGTTTACTTTAAAGTAACTTTCTTCAATTAGACCGGCATCAGTAGTACCTCTTCTGCCAAGTTCAAAACCTAGATTCAAATTAGAAAAATTGTTTCCTAACGGTAGACCAAATCCAAAAGTTATGCCAAAGTTGTTTATCTCTTTATTATTAACTACCATACCGGTTTGATCATAGCGCAATCCGGCTCTGTAGGTTATTCTCTTAAAGTAACTGGTAAAAGAATCATAATCAGGAACAAAGTAGCCACCAAATGCTATACTACTTGCATCATCATACTGTATATTTTCGATTCTTAAAAAGGTGTTCTCAAAAGAACTTAATTGCTGAAAACTATATTCGGCACCCATGAACCATTTGCGTTCTTCGCCAAACCCAAGACCTAAAGTTGTATTGGTAGGTATCTTTAATTCTGTATTTCTTAGGTTTTGTGCATCTAAATCTACATCTATGACTTCAATCTCTTGCCCGTTAGTCGTTGAAAAAGACCCAATGATTTCGGTATTTTTAGACACAAGGTTTACTTGGGTGTTAACCCCGGCATGGGCAAAAAAAGTATATTTTTCCCCCACCTTTTTCATGTAATTGGCTGCGTAGTTAAAATCAAAGCCATTTACTTTAGATTCTCTATTATCAATAGTACCAAACTGAACGCTTTCGACAGTTTGCAAACGGTCATAATCTAACTTACCGAAATTGTAATTTATAGTTGCCCCTAGGCTGAGATTTTTAATTGGCTCAAAGCCAATAGAAAGGTATACCCTATTTAATCCGCCTTCACCAGAAAATATATTTGTAGTTTCACCGCTAACCGAAGTAAGGTTATAACCTACCGAAGAATAGGGCATTAATCCGAAACCAAGACCTACCTTATTCGCTATTGGAAAACCAATGGCCAAATAATCTAAATTGGTAACCGAAGTGTTCTGTTGTTCTGTAAAATCTTTTAAACGTAAGGTGTTATTAGAAATACCGGCGGTATATGTTGTTAAAGCCAGTCTCGAATATGCTGCCGGATTGCGTAAATTAATGTGAATACTGTCTGAATACATTTGCAAACCGCCCATCATCTGGTTTTCTACGGTTCCGTTTGAGCGGGAGTCTCCAATACCAAAGTACGAATAGGGAGAAACTGTACCATTCTGCGCATATATACTAAAAGAGATTAGGCATGCACAAGAAATCAAAAAATTCTTAATCATCTAGCTTTTATTGTATTCCAGCAGGTAATTTAACCCCTCCAACAGAAATTTAGAATTCGCAAATATGGAATTTTTTAGCCGTTTACCAAAAAAATGAGCGTCACCGCCTGTTAAAATAACTGTTAAATCTTTAAAGCGCAGTTTATATTGTTCGATTACACCATCTACTTCGTTTGTCAATCCATTAATTACACCGCTTTGCATGCTACTTTCCGTAGTATTTCCAACAAAATCTAGCAGTTCATTTGGCTCTAATAATGGCAAGCCATCTGTCTGGTTGTGCAGCGCCTTATATCGCATGGCCAACCCCGGGGAAATTGCACCACCTAGGTATTCACCATAATCATTAATCATATCATAGGTAATACAAGTACCAGCATCTATAACCAAGGTGTTTTTTCGAGGGTTTTTGTAAAAAGCGGCGGTTACCAGGGCTATTCTATCAACACCCAATGTTTGTGGCGTTGCATAACTATTTTTAAATGGTGTTTTTGAGGTATGGGCCAATACATGAACCTTACAAAACAGTGCAAGAATAGCAGGCTCTTTATCAAGTTTTCTGACCGATGAAATAATGGCATTTTCAATTTTTGGAAAAGCCTCAAACATTTCTTTAATCTTTGAAAGAAAAATTACTGAGGTTATTTTCTCATCGATTATCAATTTTTGATTCTCAAAAATGGCGAGCTTTATGCGCGTGTTTCCAATATCTACGACCAGATTCATATTACAAAGATGCCTATTTGTAAAAAAATGGAAGTGTTTTTTAAAGTTTTTGTTTGGATATCATAAATTTGAAATTATATTTGCAGCCCCTTACAAAGGGCAGAAAGGTACCTTAGCTCAGTTGGTAGAGCAACGGACTGAAAATCCGTGTGTCCCTGGTTCGATTCCTGGAGGTACCACAAAAAACCCCGAAGTTTTCGGGGTTTTTTGTTTAATAAGGTCTCGTTTTGATATGTTTTAAAACTCTTAAAGTTTTTATAAATATTAAATACTGATGATTCTATTGATACAAAATATGGTAACCTTACTTTTTTTTTATAGATTACCGCATAATTTTACATAAAAATGACCAAAGAATTACTTGAGAAGGCAGATGAGTTTGAGAATAGAACATTAAGTCACATGTCTACTAGTGACCGTGTAGCTGCATCTAGAGAAGCAAAAGCACTTATACTTTCTATCAACGAAATATATAAAGAGACCAAAGACTCCAACTTAATGGATATCATGAAGCGTCTTACAGAAAAAAAGAAGAAAATTGAAAAACGATTAAAAGGCAATCCGCTTGCTTAATACCTAAGTCTTCACTTTTTATTTTTATAGAACTTACCTCCAACAACAAGGGCGGCAGAAATTATCATTACATTTTTAACTATGTATTGACCTTCTAGTGTAGGCAACAAATAGTTTCCTTTTTGAAAGGTTATTTCTGGCAGAAATACTAGGGGCATAAAAGTGCCGACCATTTGAAGAAATAACAATCCTATTGCGATTTTTGTAGTTTGCTTAAATAGAAATGTAATTCCGATAAGCATTTCCCACCAACCTATAATGCTCAACCATTGTTGTGGCCCACCAAAAGGAAGCCATGCCACAGTTGCCTTAAGTAAAGGCTCTGCCGAAGAAAGACCCAATGGTTTTAATATGCCAAACCAAAAAAATAGTATCGCAAAAGATAAGCGTATGGCAGGCATCCCCAGCTTTCGCATATTTTTAGAGATATTTCGATCTACAGTCTTAAAGTCCATTCACAACTTATTTACTACCATCTATAAAATACTACCTACAGGCTATATAGTTGTTCTATTTTAAGGCTAATTTATTAATAATTTAGACCTATCGACAACCATAGATAAACACAAAACTTCAATCAAATGAACACTGTAGAAGAAAAATTGGGTTATGCTTTTTGGTATCTAGTTTTAGCAAGTTCGCTTGTTTTGCTTGCCAATAGTCTTTACCTATACATTAACTAGCCTTAATCCCAAATTGATGACATTTTAGCTATGCTAAGGTCTTTTAAACTAAGCCCTGCCATGGCATTGGTATTTTTAATATACAAATCTGTATAATTTTCATTAGGAAAAAGCTGCTCAGTCATAACATACTGCCCTCCATTTATAAACAACTCCATCGAAGATCGGTCCATTAGAATTTGAACTTCAAATTGTGAAGCCGGTAAATTATTTATTGGCATATAGTGAAGTTTATTCCCAAACTCTGGCTGAAAATCCGTTTTACCTGACTTTGTCCTATCAATAATTACCAATTCAGAAGCTGAATCGAACTTTATTGAAACAGACTCTCCAGCTTTATTTCCCAATTTTATCTTGAAATCTTTAGAATCTGTTTTGAAAGTGATTTTTGTTTCGTTTAAATTATCATATATCAGCTTCTTCTCTTCATTTGATGCGATATTTAAAGTTTCCTTGTTTGTTTTTTGCATCAATGTACTTAAACTTTCCAATGGATAATTTTGTAAGGTATACGACTCATTGTGCTTTTTAAGGCTTAATCTTCTAGGAACGGTCATAGCACTTCGCCATGTTGTTGTTGGAGTAGATAAGGCGTACTGCCAATTGCTCATCCATCCAACAAAAATTCTATCATCATTAAGACTATTATTATAGGTGACACCAGCATAATTATCGGTTCCCCAATCGAGCCACTTAAACTCTGTCTGTTCTGAAGTAAATGTTGTTCCATCAAAATCGCCTACAAAATATTGTGTGCCGCTACCACCGTTTGGTCCTCCGGAGCCAATGCTAATAATAAGCACCCACTTTTCTTCGTCCGTTCCCTCAACTTTTAGTTTAAATAAATCTGGGCATTCCCATACTCCTCCGTGCGCACCTTGGTTTTTTCCAAAATCGCTTATATAATTCCATTCTTTTAAATTCTTCGACCTGTAAAACTTTGCATGATCACCTGCAACTAAGGCCATTACCCAACTTTGTGTCTCATGATGCCAAGAAACTTTAGGGTCCCTGAAATCTTTAATTCCATTATTCTCAATTACCGGATTTCCGTTATATTTTATCCAGCTCTCTCCATTATCCAAACTATAAGCTATTCCTTGTGTTTGAAAATCCTTTCGTCCCGCTTTCTCGCCTTCCATTAAATGGTAGGTATAAATGGCAACTAATGGGGTTTCACCCTCTTTGCCAAAACCACTGGTATTGTTGTTATCAACAACAGCACTTCCAGAGAATATTAGACCATGCCTATCAGGGTATAACGCTATCGGCTTATTTTCCCATGTGACCATATCTTTGCTAGTGGCATGACCCCAGTGCATTGGACCCCAAACAGTCGCATCAGGATAATATTGATAAAACAAATGATATACCCCATCATTATATACCAGTCCATTTGGGTCGTTCATCCATTTTTCAGGCGGAGAAAAATGAAATTGCGGCCGGTAAGTTTCTTTATAACTTAACTTACTTTCTGCAACACCAATTTCTTCTTGCTTTTTTGCATTCTTGCAGCTAAAAATAACCGTGCCAATTAGCAATAAATAGGCAAATTTCTTCATCTTTACTTCGTATTTTGTCCAAGCAATATAATCATTAAAGCAAAAACAGTTCTTTTAATACTTTATCTTTGCCATTGAATTTTACCGCGTGCGACCAACTGTTCACATACTCTTTTTTTTCTTTTTTTGTGTTGAAGTTTTTTCTCAAAAATCCATTGATCAAACTTTGGGAAAATTCAATAGAAATACGGTCACCTATATTTCTGTAGATGAATTAAAGTCTTTAAAAGAAGTAGCCCTTTTAGACACTAGAAAGAAAGAAGAGTACATCATCAGCAAAATTGAAAATGCTATCTGGGTAGGGCATAAAAAGTTTAGAATAGATTCCGTACAAAAAATTATCCCTAATAAAAATACACCGATAATAGTTTACTGTTCTATTGGCGTACGTTCTGAAAACATTGGTGAAAAATTACTACAGGCCGGTTACTCAAATGTCAAGAACCTTTATGGTGGAATCTTTGAATGGAAAAATAAAGGAAATCCGGTATTTGACAATCAAAATAACCAAACGGAAAAAGTACATGCATTTAGTAAGCATTGGGGCAAATTATTGACCAATGCCGAAAAAATTTATTCAACCAAATCTAAAAACCTTGAAGAAAACTTCAGATAACCTTCTACTTATTTTTACTAGAAACCCTGAACTGGGCAAATGTAAAACCCGATTGGCATCAACCGTCGGAAACGAAGTAGCCTTAGATATCTACAAATTCTTACTTGAGCATACGGTAGCAATTACCAAAGACTTGAATTTTGACAAATACGTTTATTATTCCGAAGAAGTCTGGGAAGATGATGTTTGGGATTCCAAAATATTTACAAAAAAACTACAACAAGGTATCGACCTCGGAGCTCGCATGGCAAGCGCTTTTGAACAGGCATTCAGTGGCGGATACAAGAAAATATGCATCATAGGCAGTGATATGTTCGACCTTTCGCAAAAAGACCTTGAAAATGCTTTTGCCGAACTTGACACTCATGATTTTGTAATCGGACCGGCGGAAGATGGTGGCTATTACTTATTGGGCATGAAGACTTTAGAGCCTAAATTATTTCAAGATAAAGCGTGGGGCACTGGTAATGTTTTAAAACATACCTTACTCGATTTGCAAGAGCGAAGCTTCAACACCTTGGATACCAGAAATGATGTTGACCTTTATGAAGACATTCAAAATATTGATGCCTTTCAACCTTTTTTAAAAAATCTAAAAAAATGACTCAAAAACAACTAGACGAATCAGTAGCACATTTAAAAACCAAAGGTTTTGATACCCCAGAGATCGGTATCGTATTGGGCACAGGCCTCGGGCAACTTGTTAATGAGATAGAAAACCCGATAGAGGCACATTACAATCATATCCCCTACTTTCCACTTGCCACCGTAGAATTTCATACCGGGAAATTGATCTATGGAACTATTGGCACTAAAAAAGTAGTAGTCATGCAGGGCCGTTTTCACTTGTATGAAGGTTACGATTTTTCGGATGTGACCTATCCTATCAGAGTAATGCGGCAGTTAGGAATTGATAAACTTTTTGTTTCTAATGCGGCGGGAGCGATAAATCTAAATTTTAAGAAAGGTGATATTATGCTTATTGAAGATCATATTAATCTTCAAGGTGGTTCACCTTTGGCCTTTAAGAACGTTGCCGAGTTCGGAGACCGTTTTGTGGATATGATGGAACCTTATGATATTGGCATGCGTAAAAAAATTGAAAAAATTGCGGAGCGCGAATCCATTTCATTACAAAAAGGCGTTTATGCCTCGGTTGTTGGCCCACAATTAGAGACAAAGGCGGAGTATCGAATGTTAAAAATAATAGGTGCAGATGCGGTAGGTATGAGTACGGTGCCCGAAATTATCGTCGCCAATCATTTACGCTTGCCAGTAGTTGCGGTTTCTGTATTGACCGATGAGTGTGACCCAGATAATCTGCAGCCTGTGAATATTCAAGAGATTATCGAAATTGCAGGAAATACAGAGCCAAAAATGATTAAGCTCTTTAAAGAATTGCTGAAAGAAATTTAGATTATTGCTGTAAGTTTTGGTAATTCTTTACTACCTAAAATGGGTAACTATATATGATGACCAAGGTTAAAGAACCCAAAATAAGTATCATAATACCTGTTCTAAATGAGGCTGCTGGAATTGGCAGATTGCTTGACCATATTCTGGGCATAAATTCAAAATACATTTCTGAAATCTCCTTAATTGATGGTGGTAGTGCCGACGGCACTTTAGATATTTTAAAAGATTATAATATCAAGGTTTTTTCATCTAAGAGGGGGCGGGCAGCGCAAATGAATTTTGGTGCAAAAAAAGCTTCGGGCGATATCTTATATTTTCTTCATGCCGATACTTTTCCTCCAGATGATTTTGACAGATTAATAGTTGACGCATATAAAAGCGGTGCTGAAACTGGGTGTTTTAGAATGCAATTTGACTCCAAAAATCCCATTCTTAAATTTTTTGCTTGGTTATCTCGCATAAACCATACGTTATGTCGAGGCGGTGATCAGTCTTTGTTTATAGATAGATTACTTTTTGAAAAACAAGGAGGTTTTAATGAAAACTACCTCATTTATGAAGATAGCGAGTTTATTTCTAGGCTCTATAAAGAAACACGTTTTACCATTTTACCGCAAAGCGTGATTACATCCGCAAGAAAGTACCGCCAAAAAGGATGGATACGAGTGCAGTTTCATTTTGGAGTAATTCATTTAAAAAATTACTTAGGCGCAGGCCCTAATGAGCTGTATCGCTACTATGCCCAAAACTTACTGTCTTAGATTTCTATTTATCAAAAGAGGTTGAAGCCTCAAAGTCTAAAATAACCCCTTCAGAAATCCATTTGGCAAGGGCCTGTCTATTATCAGGGTCTAGAATACGTCTTTGATCTTTTTCACTACGAATATTTCCCACCTCGATATAAACCATTGCAGGCAATGTTTTTTTCACCAAATAAAGAGAACTGCGGTCTTCAAAAGTGCCTTGATAACCTCTATTTGGCTGAAACTTGGCGTACTTCTTTAAAAAAGTCTGGTGAATACTTTCTGCTAAACGCTTTCCATTTTTGCTTTTTTCATGATGATAAAAGAATACATCTATATTGGTTCCTTTACTACGACTATCTACATGGGTAACCAATAGGCGTTGATACTTGCCTAGGTTTTCTTTATAAAGCTTATTGATCACCTTTACCCTTTGCTTTAGCCTTGCCAGTTGGCTTAGAGGAATTTCTTTGTTTGGATAGGTAACCTCATCAGTATCGAGTTCTAATCTTCTACTATCTCTAATACCATCATTTTCATCTTTAATAATCAGAAATACCTCAGCACCGTGCGAAATTAATTCTCTTGCCAACCGCAATGTAATGTCATAAGCGTACTCGTCTTCCGCTATCAACTTTCCGTTATAATTCTCCACTGCTCCAGGGTCAGGACCTCCGTGACCAGAAACCAGATAATAGATATTGCCTTTTAGGCGATTGCTGAGTGAATCTATTCGTGCAAAATCTTCTCCAAAAATTGGATACTCTCTAAAAGCTGATAAATTCACATTTTTAACCTTACTTAATACCGTTGTATCTGGAATAAAATAAGTTTCGCCGATTTTTAAAAACTCTTCTTCCGAAAGTTTGGCTTTATTTACCTCAACGAAAGCATTGTAAAACTTGCTGGGATTCACCCCATTTTTTCGGAGAAGGGAATAGATACCATCACCTTTTTCCGCAGTCACGGTTTTTAAGGAATCTTGCGCAGTTATACCTGCGCACATAAAAAGAAAAAAGAGTAAGAATGATTTGCCCAATTTTTTTAAGCAAATCTAACAGCTATTTTTCAATTTCTAAATCGGCATAATCATTTAAAACCCCGCTTGTGATAATATTTGACAGTAACTCTTGATTCGCATTTACAAGAATCGTGTCTTCAATGGTAGGTTTTTTTCCATTCCCAATCTCGATCAAGGTGATTGCCGGAAGGGCATTCTTTGCCAGGTACAGATTATTCTTATCAATAAAAATCTCTGTATATTCTCTAAAGGGTTTACTTTCTATACTGTTTTCATTAAAAGTGCGCTGTATATTGGCAGCAATACGTCGTCCATTTTCGCTAGAGTTGTGATGGTAAACAGAAACCTCACAATGTTCGTCAGTGATATCGTCGTTTACCCTTGTAATCAGTAAGCGCTGGTATTTACCTTGATGTTTTAAATACTTCTTATTAATAATTTCAACGTACTCTTGCATCTGACTTAAGGGAGCCATAGCACCTTCTGTCTTTTTATATGGTGATTTTTGCACTAGTGCATGTTTATTTTCTGCCTCACTTTCTATTAAGTATACCTGGGCACCGTGCACCATTAATTCTTGAGCTAAATTTAGCGTGATTTCATCCGTTAGTTTATTTACAGATGCAGATGTTCCGTCAACACTATTGCCTGAAATAAGGTAAATCACAGCATTCTTAAGCTTCGTACTCTTTGGTGAAATTTCCGCCAACTCCGATTTAAAAATCGATTCTTCCATTTTATTATCAGTTCGAACTTGAACTGCAGTTTTCTTAAAAGAATCCGCTGCATAGGGTATAAGGTATGCTCTACCTAAATGAAGTTCACTTCCATTTCTTAGGTTCTTCTCATTTAACGCTACAAACTCCGCATAATACTTTGTCGGATTTAAGCCTTGCTTTCTGAGGATTGAGAAAATGCCATCACCACTTTCTGCAACAGCAATATAATTGCTGTTTTGCCCAAGCATTAATAACGGACATAAAATCCAAAGGACAGAAAATACTACTTTCATGATAAATTATTTATGCAGTGGGATGCCCTGCAAATATGCATAAATATCGATGAAATGCAAAAAAATACGATGAAATGTATTAAAATATTTATTTCATAAAGAAAAATATTACAAGCCAGTGTCAAAAATACTGTCCAATTCCAAAAACTACGCCCCTAGTAGCATCCTTAGTAATGCCATGGCCGTAGTCAATTCTGAAAATGGCATTAAAAATACGTTTATGGATAAATCGAATACCGATTCCCGGATATATCCTCAGATTTTGGTTGTCGGCAAAATCTCCGAAATCTCCTCCAGGATTACGCCAACTACCTCCATCAACAAATAGATTTCCTTGCAGTACGAACCAATCTTTGTCTACTAACGTATGTCGATACTCGGTATTCAATACAATGGCCCCGGTACCGCGATCAATCGTATTACCAACGCCTCTAATATTTAGATTATTATCTACTGCGAAAGGGGCAAAAGGCGTATTTAAATTACTTGCCAGGCCCAATCTTAATCTATTGGCCCAATTACCTCGCTTGCCCACTCTTGTAAAATAAGAGAAGTCATTAAACCCTATTGCAAATTCTGGCAACGTCGTATTGGCGCTGTTTACATACTGAAAATTCAAGGTACTTCTAAAGCCTGATAGGTATTGGTAATAGTATTCAATGCCATCATAATTATAGATGAACTTATATAAATACTTATCTACGTTAAGACTTTGCGGTACGTTTGGGTCGGTAGCACCCGAAATATATTGGTAATCTTCCGTAAAGAAGTTTACTCCAAACTCAATTCTATGTTTATAATTGAACTCGTAAAGTACCAACAGTTCAATAGATTCATTGTTGTACCTATAATCTGCATTACCATTTTCAAGAAAAACAGGTTCTTGTGTAGTCAAATCTTGGTAATTAATTGCTAAGCCTAAATGTTTTGAAAACAAATAAGGTGCTCTCACATTAATACCAAATGAATTAAAGATATCGTATTGATAAAATCCCCCAAGGGTAACATTTTGTCCTAAAAAATTAAATTCTTGTAGGCCTACCCTAAATGCAAACTCATCGTTGTTCGATGTGAAAATATTCGCAAAAGGTATCAAGGTGAAGTTTTCTTCAATACCATAGACGACATCTGCTTTTTCTTGCTTGTCGTTATAGAAAACCTGATAATAGGCATGCGATACTGATGGCAATCGCTTTAATCGGGCAATGTCATCTTCAAGGAGAACGGAATCTAACAACATACCCGGTTCTAGTCTTGTGACTTTTTTTACAAAAGAAGTTTTGGTTCTTTTATTTCCATGTATTTTCAATTCTACCACAGTACTTTGTGCAAAAATCCCTGTGGAAAACAGCAGTATTAAAATACCAGAATATTTTAAAATGGGTTTCAATTTTTTTCTTTAAATATAGTTGAAAACATACTAAGGAATATTAAATGGAACAGTAGAAAACAGATTTACCCAGTTATCTTCACTTACGGCCAAAAGTGTAAAATCATAGCCTTCACCTGTTTCCAATATTGGAGGTATCTCTTCCGTGATGTTTAATACAACATTATCCAATTTGTAATATTGAAACCTCTTCTCAAACGTATAGGTGCCCGATAACAAATCGTTATTAGCGCTTGAAACCACATGAAAATATATTTTCGTATCATCAAAAACTCCATCTTGCCAAGTAAATACCGGCATGTTGGATGATTGAACCATAACATTTTCAGACAAATACTCGGTCGGCTTAGAAGTTTGCTTTAATCTAATTGGGTTTGAAAGGTGAATTTCTCCGCGCTCTTCAAAAGATACGATTATCCATTTCTCTTCTTCTGGCACTATTTCATATTTTAAAAGATGACCGTTAAAAACATCAATTAAATCACCTTCTCCTTTAGTGTATTCCGCAAAATTATTCTTATCAACATCTACGGTTTTGGTTTGATAAAAATTTATGTTGCTTACCCCTGATCGAGGGTATAAAAAAACGCTAACCACGTTCGAATCTATATTGCTGGCTGCGCAGGCAATTACATTATCAATACTAAATTCTTTGTTTCGCAATGCCTCTTCTAAAGAAATTTTAGAATCTGCAGAACTGTCATCAGAAGAACAGGAATAGAAGAATATGAATACTAAAAAGAAAAAAGAAGCTTCCCTTTTCATCGGCATATTTTTCTTTAATAGTCGCCGTAATACGCTCTAATTACATTTTCAACTGGTTTATTTTGGGGGGTAAAACGATTATCCTCAATTCCGCCCGATTTTTCGTGATTTATAAACCATTTCCATACAAATCCTCCAGCGAACCAATCTTCCTTCCAAAATTCTTCAAAAATAGCTTTTGTGGCATCTACCTGCGCTTGAAGATTTACCGCCATTTCATTTCTATCTACTAACCATGGCTTTTTTGCTGTATAATCCATACTGCGATAACCAAATTCGGTAAATAAAATCGGCTTGTCTTTTTCGGTAGAAACCGCTTTTAACTTTGTCTTCCATTTTTGCCAACCTTCTTGCATTTGCTCTTGAGATGGAAACTGTGCTTCATTGAGGGGAAAATAGGCGTCTACCCCTATAAAATCAAGTTGGCCCCAAAAAGGTGTTCTGGTATATTCATCCCAATTTGCGGCATAGGTCAGTTTTCCTGTGTAAACTTTTCTTACTTTTTTAATGAGCCCTTGCCAATAGTCGGGCCTATTCTTTACAAACTCTTCCAATTCCGTTCCAATACAGTAGATATCTGCCTTGGTTTCTTGCGCTAGCTCCGCATAGGTCACTATAAAATCTGTGTAGGTCTTTTCTAAAGTCTTCCAGTCTTCTTCAGACTCCATAAGCATATCTCCGGTAAACTCACCATGCCAAACCCATATTTGAGGTTTAAGCATTATTTTCACTTTGTTCTTTTGAAGTAGTTGAATATACTGTTTGGCACCAGCTCTAGTCTCGCCAAACCATTGCCTATCCGTATTAAAAACGACATTCGGCGTGCTCAGGCTTCTTATGAAGCCAAAAGGCATAATGGCCGCATAGTTCGCATTTACCTTTACGACCGGGTCTACATTTGACTGCGTGACCTTGTTTCTTGAACCAACAAAACTTACTCCGTTTATCTTTTCATCAATTTGACTGACACAAGAAAACTGGAGTAGGCATAAAAAAAGAAGCCCTAATCTTTTCATAGTTAAAAAATTAAGACTTCTAAAATACATCATTGTTTGCTAGAGACTAAAAAACTGCCCGCAAACCTATGTTAAATGTTTCTCCAAGACCGGTATCCCTGCCCTTTACAAAATTAGTATATAGTACCTCAACGTTCAGTTCATCCGTTAATTGATACTTGGCACCACCGCCTAAAGCCGTGAAGTTTTGGCTAAAATTATTGCCCAAATCTATCAGCTCTGTATGTTGTCCCAAAACAAGAACAGTAAATTTAGAACTTGGAAAATAGCTTAAGAATAACCCAGGAGTAACTCGAAGGCTGTTGTTAGCAAAACTACCCTCTACAGTAATACCGTTGACATTTTCAACTGCGTCTTTACCAAAATTATATTCAGAATTAATCTCTGTGAACAATTGCCATTTCTTTCCTGGAAAGGTATAGTCATAGAAGAATCTGTTCTGCCAGGTAAACCCATCTTGATCCAAAAAGACTCCGTTATCATCTTCTTCTTGACTTATCAAAGGAATTGAAAATGCACTTAAAATCGAGAAATTACCTACATTTTTAAAAGGTACAAACTTAATAGCCGGAGCAATAGATGTAATCCCTGAGGTAGTCCTACGCTCGGTACTCCCATCTCCTAAAACAAAATCCCTTCCATTGGCCCTATATTCAACAATGGCCCCAATATTTACTCTTTTGTTTTCTGAAACCCCTGTAAAAGCTTCTAGAGTAGAAGTAAAAAAGTTTTGTCGAATTCCATCCTCAGAAGCAAAAGTACTCTCTGTTTGGGTGTAAAGATTATTGAACAGTTTAAGATCCCATTGGCCTTGGCCTATCAATTTAGAAGGGGTAAGGTTTTGAATAACACTTCCGCCATCATCACTGTCATCTTGTGCAATTAGGCTAATTGTGGACAATAAAAGCCCAGCCATAAGAATATGGTTTTTTAAAATTTTCATTTCAGTTGTTTTTAAAGGATTGTTGTTTTAATTATTTAATCTCGTTCAAAGTCCAGTCATAATTGTAGTAACTTACTTTAGCCCCTGAATCTATTTTTTCGTTTCTATATTGGTTTACAAAATCGACTTGGCTTTTTCCGTCTTGCGTAAAGTCACCTTTGTACCATTCAAAAAGTTGCGAAAGCTGCACTTTATTACCCTTGACTTTGATAAAATTAGGGTTGTTCAAAGCCTTTTTCGTCTGCTTTTGCAATTGCGTTTCTAGCGTTGATGGTAAATAAGCATTACTGACAATAGGAGGGCAGCCCAAACCAGCACAAACCAGCACGAAATGAAAACGTGCCTCTTCAGGAAAGTTACCTCTCAGTAATTTGTTCTCTATATCATTTAAAGTGATGGCCTTTCCACCTATGTTATATTTGGTTTTATCAAAGAAGCCTGCCTTGTCCAAGGGAGATTTTATAGGATAGTTATCGACAATGCCCTTTATAACAGAAAGGTTATACCCATTAATCCAAAAAGCTTGATAAGTGGTTTTGTCACTTTTAGAAACTGAAATATTCTCAGCTATATCTACCAATTCGTTTAAAGAAGATGGATTTTCCTTAATACGCTTGTAGTCTACCCTACCGTTTTTTACATAGGTCTTAAAGAAAGTATCTGATTTTGAAAAGAAATCAGAAGTGCTTTGTCCTATACTAAACTGAAAAACAAGCACGAGAAAAATACCGGTTAGTGTTGTTCTATTTATCATTTTAAAAAATTTAGTTGATTAAAATCTTGTGCTTAAGTCGTACATAACTAAAACTACCTACAAAGAATTTAAATTTTATGAATTATTTAAGATTTTACAAATCAAAGGGTTACACGTTCGTAATTACCATAATTACCTTACGAAACCCAGATATATTTATATTCTTTCTAAATTAAGGTTTTGTTTTAAGTTCCTATCTTTAAAAACGACATTTAGTAAACAACCAATAAATATTCAATGGAGAACATTGTTATTATAGGAAATGGCATTGCAGGAGTTTCCGCTGCAAGACATATTCGAAAACTCTCAGATAAAAGAATCATAATAGTTTCTGCCGAAACAGATTACTTTTTTTCCAGAACCGCACTCATGTATGTTTATATGGGTCATATGAAATTCGACCACATACAACCATATGAGAATTGGTTTTGGGAGAAAAACCGCATAGAACTGGTCAGGGCTTATGTAAATAAAGTGGATACCAATAAAAAACAGCTATTATTGGATGGTTCAAGAGCTTTGAATTATGACAAACTGATTATCGCCACAGGTTCGAAGCCTAATAAATTCGGATGGCCAGGCCAAGACTTACACGGGGTTCAAGGTCTTTATTCTAAACAAGACCTTGATTTATTAGAAGTAAATGCCCCCAATAAAGATGTTTGTAAAAGGGCAGTAATCGTTGGCGGTGGCCTAATAGGAATAGAACTTGCCGAAATGCTGCGAAGTAGAGATATCCCTGTCACGTTTCTTGTAAGGGAAAGCAGCTTCTGGAATGGGGTCTTGCCAGAAGGCGAATCACAATTGATCAATGAACATATTAAAGAACATCATATCGATTTGCGCCTTTCAACTAATCTTAAAGAAATTGTTTCTGATGACAACGGCAAGGTAAAATCGGTAATCATGGATGAAACCGGTGAAGAATTGGCCTGCGATATGGTCGGTCTAACAGCTGGCGTAACCCCAAATATTGATTTTCTTAAAGGTTCGGGCGTTGAACTAGGTAGAGGGGTGAAAGTAAATCGGTTTTTAGAAACAAATGTGAGTGACGTGTATGCCATAGGTGATTGTGCCGAACAGCAGGAGGCAATTGGCAATAGACGACCCATAGAGGCGGTATGGTATACAGGGCGTATGATGGGCGAGACAGTAGCTCAAACGATTTGCGGTAATAAGTTGGAATACAAGCCCGGACATTGGTTTAATTCTGCCAAATTCTTAGATATTGAATACCAGACCTATGGTTGGGTTTTTGGTGCCAGAGGTCAAAAAGATTACGAAGAGCAATTTCATTGGAGACATTCCAGCGAAAAAGTTTGTGTTACAGTATCCTTTCATAAAGAGACAAATCTGTTTTTGGGCATCAACACATTCGGCATCCGTATGCGTCACGAAATTTTTAATAGATGGTTGACCGAAGAACGTGATGTTGATTATGTAATGGAACATTTAACAGATGCCAATTTCGACCCTGAATTTTACAAACAATACGAAAAAGAAATTGTTTCTAAGTTCAATTCTGATTTCAACAAATCGATACAAACAAAAAAGAAAAGTTTAAAACGAATATTTCAACTCAAATAGCGTACAATGAGTAACTACGATAGAAGTATGGCCTTAACGGGTCAACCACCTACAACTTTAAGCAGAAACCAAAAAATTGCAACACTAATTGGCCTTGCAGGCCTAGCTGTAATTCTGCTTGCGGCTTTTAATATTAGCTTTCCAAATAAGGGATTATGGTTAAGTATTTCTTTGGCCGCCATTTCTACAGGTATTATCTGGTTTTCTTGGGATGCTTATTCCAACAAAGAACCAGGGATTAAAAACGATGGCGTTTGGTTCAAATCCATTTCGAGTAAAGGATTTTGGGGTTGGATAGCTGGTATCGCCCTAACGAGTTTCTATATTATTCTTTATTTCTATCCAGAGTATTTAGGATTGGTCGCCAAAGGTGACAACAAAGGGGTTATTGGCCTTTTTGATCCTTTAAGTAGACTTTTAAGTGGCAACCCCGCCAGCCAATGGTTTGTTTACGGAACCCTATATACTGTTGCTATTTTGGCATTTGGCATAAAATTCATGTGGAAATATCGCCATAACAGGTATGAGCGAATTCGTACGATGAGCGTTATGTTCTTTCAAACGGGTTTTGCATTCATCATACCTGAGTTAATGGCTCGTTTAAATGGAAGTTCGGTCTTAAATGGTGGTAGTCTGCCCTACTATGATCTAAAAAATATGTGGCCTTTGAACTACTATAATTTTGAAGGCTATCGAATAAAAGGCTTCTTGAGTTCAGGAGATATCGGTTTTGCGCTCTTGATTTTTGGTGTTGCAACCGTATTCATTATAAGCCCGATACTAACCTACAAATACGGTAAACGTTGGTATTGTTCATGGGTTTGCGGCTGTGGCGGTTTGGCAGAAACTGCGGGAGATTCTTTTCGCCAACTTAGTGACAAAACCGTAAAAGCTTGGAAAGTTGAGCGCTGGGTTGTGCATAGCGTTGTAGTTTTTGTAACCTTAATGACGACTGCTGTTGTTTACTCGTATTTAGGAACGGACACCAGTAAATATTGGCTCACCAAAAGCACCTTCTTGATTGGCGTTGCAGCATTACTTACCACCGTTTTTACCTTGGTAATGATTTTTAAAAGGGAGCAACTTCAACAAGATGCTAAATATGGCGCGATAGGTTACTTGGTCATAATACTTGCTTTAATAGGTATCCATTTTTTTAGTGGAGAAGGCAATGTGTTTTTATTCAAATCAGAAACGCTGCGTAAGTCGTATTCTTTTTTAATTGGCAGTATTTTCTCAGGGGTAATCGGAACTGGATTCTATCCAATCTTTGGAAACCGTGTTTGGTGTCGCTTTGGATGCCCTATGGCGGCCATTTTAGGTTTTCAACAACGCCTATTCTCAAAATTTAGGATAACAACGAATGGAGGGCAATGTATTTCTTGTGGTAACTGCTCCACTTATTGCGAAATGGGTATAGATGTACGTGCGTATGCCCAGAAAGGCGAAAATATTGTTCGTTCTAGTTGTGTTGGTTGCGGTATCTGCTCAGCCGTATGCCCAAGAGGGGTTCTAAAATTAGAGAATGGCCCTTTAGAAGGTCGCATAGATAGCAATCAGGTTTTATTGGGTAATGATGTAGATCTAATGTCTTTGGTAAACAAAAAATAAACATGCTACGTTTTAGTTTTGTTATTTTATTTTTGGTTGTTTCATCTGCAAAAACCTATCATCGCGACTATTATGAGAACGGAAATCTAAAAGCGCAAGGTTGGAAAGAAGGAGAATCTAAAGAAGACTTCTGGAAATATTATCACCAAAATGGTGGCATAAAAGCTCAGGGGCACTATAGCCAAAATCGTGAAATAGACTATTGGTATTTCTACAATAAGAACGGGACATTAGAGATGGAAGGCCATTTTAAAAATGGACAAAAAGTAAAGTGGTGGCTTTTTTACGACGAAAATGGTAAAGTTAACCACAAATGCCAATTAAAAGATGGTATTAAAAATGGCTATTGCCTTAAATACATGGATGAAGAATTAACGTCGGCCGAGAAATATAGAAATGGAAAAAAAATAAAGGAGTGGTTTAGCTTTAGTAGTTTTAAAAAAGAAAACAAACTTTCTGACCTCAAGTAATGGCTGATATTAAAGTTATTATTCCTGCTTACAACGAAGGTGATTCTATAGGCCATGTGGTATCCGAGATTCCGAAATCGGTTTCTGAAATTATTGTGGTCAATAACAATTCTACTGACGATACGGTTACAAATGCACAAAAGGCAGGGGCTACTGTATTAACCGAGAACAAAAGAGGCTATGGTTATGCCTGTCTAAAAGGAATGGATTACATAGGCAAACAGTCCAAACAACCTGATATTATCGTATTTATTGACGGAGACTATTCTGATTATCCAGAAGAATTGGATAAAATTGTAGCTCCTATCTTAAATCAGAAAATGGATTTTGTAATAGGAGCTCGAAAAAAAGAACTTAGGGAAGCAGGCTCAATGACTTTTCCTCAAATCTTCGGCAACGAATTGGCCACTTTTTTAATGCGTATATTTTTTAGTGCAAAATTTACGGATTTAGGACCTTTTCGTGCAATTCGATATGAAAAACTCAAAGAATTGCAGATGGAAGACAAAACTTATGGATGGACGGTAGAAATGCAGTTAAAAGCCTTACGTAAAAAACTAGCATATACCGAAGTACCAGTGCGTTACAAAAAAAGAATTGGTGTCTCAAAAGTTTCTGGTACCGTAAAAGGTGCTATATTTGCAGGCGTAAAAATTTTAGGTTGGATATTCAAATACAGCATTAAATAACTATGGGACTCACAATAGCTTATATTATAATTGCGGTTTACAGTTTAGCCTTAATTCTGATTTTTTTCTACAGTCTGGCGCAATTGAATTTATTGGTCAATTATTTGAGTAATAAAAAGCAAAACGATGAGGCACCCAAATTCAATCTTTTAGACCCTAGGGAAATTCCTCATGTTACCATACAACTCCCTGTGTATAATGAGGAGTATGTGATGGAACGATTACTTGAAAATATATCCGAAATAGAATACCCAAAAAGTAAGTTAGAGATCCAAGTTCTAGACGACTCCACCGACGATACCGTAATAGATACCGCAAAACGTATTGAGGCTCTTCAAGAAGCTGGATTGGATATTAAACATATATGCAGAACTAACCGCCAAGGCTTTAAGGCCGGAGCTTTGAAAGAAGGACTTGAGATTGCAAAAGGGGAGTTCATTGCCATTTTCGACGCTGATTTTCTACCTGAGCGCGATTGGTTAAAAAAGACCGTACCTTACTTCAAGGATAGTGAGATTGGTGTTGTTCAAACAAGATGGGGGCACATCAATAGAGACTATTCCACTTTAACAAGAATTCAGGCTTTTGCTTTAGATGCCCATTTTACTTTAGAACAGGTCGGTCGTAATTCAAAAGGGCATTTTATCAATTTTAACGGTACTGCAGGCATTTGGAGAAAAGAATGTATCCTCGATGCCGGTAATTGGGAAGGTGATACGCTGACGGAAGATTTAGATTTGAGCTATCGCGCACAACTTAAAAACTGGAAGTTCAAATACTTAGAAGATGTAGAAACTCCTGCAGAGCTACCTGTTGTAATGAGTGCAGCGCGTTCGCAACAATTCCGTTGGAATAAAGGTGGTGCTGAAAACTTCAGAAAAACAGTGTTAAGTGTAGTAAAGTCGAAGAATATTGATTTTAAAACCAAATTTCATGGGGTGATGCACTTACTGAACAGTTCAATGTTCCTTTGTGTATTCATTGTTGCCTTGTTGAGCATACCGATGCTTTACATCAAAAATACATATGGTCATCTAGCATGGGTTTTTGAGGTAACAAGTTTTTTCATTGTTAGTACTATAATTTTATTCTTTTGTTATTGGTATACCTATAAGAGTATTCAAGGCAGTGGCTTTGATAAGTTTATTGATTATATCAAGTTATTTTTTACCTTTTTCTCGGTAGCCTTAGGCCTTTCCTTGCACAACTCTATCGCAGTTATGGAAGGTCATTTAGGTAAGCGAAGTGAATTTGTTCGCACACCAAAATTTAATATCAATAATCTAACGGATAGTTGGAAAGGTAATCGCTATTTAGCAACCAAGCTTTCTCCAAATATGATTATTGAGTTTGCCCTAATGCTTTACTTCTTGTTTGGAATGTATAGTGCCGTTCCTTTAAATGATTATGGGCTTTTTCCTTTTCATTTAATGTTATTCTTAGGTTTTGGTTTTGTTTTCTTTAAGTCCTTGACGGCAAAAGCCTAACGAATGTATTCTTACTGGAAATTACACAAATACCCCATAATCATTGCACTGGGTTGTGTTTTTTTCTATTACACATTTGCCTATCATTTAATTCGTGAAGACTTCGTAAAACTACTTAGCCTATATTCTGTGCTTTTCTTCTTTTATTACAAGCTTATTCAGTTTGAAAAATGGAACTTTAAATTTCTTTTAGTTACCGGTATACTTTTTAGGCTTATTTTTCTTTTTTCAGACCCTAATCTTTCTCAAGATTTTTACCGTTTTATATGGGATGGGGAACTCATCAAGAATGGCATTAATCCCTATTTATATACACCTAATACTTTAATAGAACAATCTGATTTAGCTGTAGCGAACCCGCAACAGCTCTACGAAGGAATGGGTTCTTTAAGCGCTAGGCATTTTAGCAACTACCCTCCGTTAAACCAACTTATTTTCACCATTTCTACCTTTATAGGAGGTGGAACCATATTAGGGTCATTAGTTGTGATGCGTCTCGTCATTATTTTAGCAGATATTGGCATCCTAATTTTTGGAAGAAAGCTGCTATTGCATTTAGGGCGTTCAAATCATCTTGCTTTCTGGTATTTTCTAAACCCCCTAGTTATAATAGAGCTTTCGGGAAACTTGCATTTTGAGGGGGTTATGCTCTTTTTCTTTGTTTGGGCGATGTACTTAATTTCAGTTCAAAAATGGAAATTGGCAGCTCCCGTCTATGCGCTTTCAATTCTGGTAAAACTTGTTCCCATTTTATTTTTACCCTTATTTTTAAAACATTTAGGGCTTAAAAAAAGTACCCTATTCTATAGTTTGGTAGGTTTTACCTGTATCATATTTCTCCTCCCGTTTTATTCGTCAGAGTTCATTACTAACTATGCACAAACTGTAGGGCTATGGTTTTCTAATTTTGAGTTTAATGCTTCCGTCTATAATTTAGTTAAAAAAGTAGGCGTTGTCTATTTTGAAGCCAAACCGTGGGAGCTTGTTAAAGCTTACGGAAGTCTAGTTCCAAAATTGGTCATTAGCATTGCTTTGCTTCTCACTTTTCTAAGAAAAAACCAAGACCTAAAAAAATTACTTGGTTCTATGCTTTTATTGCTTTCTAGTTATTATTTTCTTTCTAGTACGGTGCATCCTTGGTATATCGTATTCCTCTTGGTGCTGGCAATTTTCTCTGATTACCGTTTTGCTATGGTGTGGTCTGCCACTGTTGTTCTTAGCTATTTTACCTATGCAAATCCTGATTTTAAAGAGAACTTATGGTTAATTACCCTTGAATATTGTTTGGTATTTGGGTACTTCATTTATGAAATTTTCAAAAATCATAACATAAAAGCAAGGTTTAGTAAAAAAATCAACCTTGGTTAGGTGCTTTAAAATTAATTTGTACTTTTGAACCATAATGAACGAACAAAACTACATATCCACACTTGAGAGCTACTCAGCTCCAGTACGTCCGTTCGCTCGTCGCCGTCGCCCGTAAGGGTGCATTATATCTATGGGAATAGGTGAGTCCATTCCCGCAAGTCTCAAAAACAATTTTATTATTTATTCTAAAACATTTAGCAATGGAAATCATTGTTGCTAACGAATCACATTTTAAATACGCTCAAATTATAAGCGATACCATAACCGAATCTGCAAAGGTTAGGGGTACCGGTATTGCGCAGCGTACACCAGAATATATTCTGAAAAGGCTCGAAAATGGCAATGCGGTAATAGCATTAGAGGACGATAAATTCGCTGGCTTTTGCTATATAGAAGTTTGGGGAAATAAAGGATTTGTAGCCAATTCTGGATTAATTGTTCATCCTGATTTTCGTAATCAGGGCCTTGCCAAAAAAATCAAAAAGCGAATCTTTGAATTGTCACGAGAAAAGTTTCCTGATGCCAAAATTTTTGGAATCACTACCGGGCTTCCCGTAATGAAAATGAATTACGAGTTAGGTTACAAGCCTGTTACCTTTTCGGAATTAACGGATGACCCTGATTTCTGGAAGGGCTGTCAGACCTGCAAGAACTTTGATATTCTTACCCGGACAGAAAGAAAAATGTGCCTATGTACCGGTATGTTATACGACCCCGTAACCAAATCAAAAGATAAAGAGAAACTAAACAGTAAGGCCTTTCAAAGACTAAAAGGAATTAAAGAAAACCTGTTTTTAAAGAAAAAATCGAAATAACCCTGTCACATCGAGCGCAGTCGAGATGTATAGTACAAAAACTCGTTCTCGACTACGTTTAAGCTGACATTTAGCTATATAAGACAATGAAAAAATTAATACTCGCATACAGTGGTGGATTAGATACTTCGTATTGCGCCAAATACCTTTCAAAAGAAAAGGGATATGAAGTTCACGCCGTAAGCGTAAACACCGGCGGATTTTCGTCTGAAGAAATTGTGACCATAAAAGAAAAGGCTCTTGCCTTGGGCGCAACCAGCTATACTTCTATCGATGCCGTGCAGAACTTTTATGATAATGTAGTAAAGTACCTGATCTTCGGTAATGTTTTACGAAACAATACCTACCCGCTTTCGGTTAGTGCAGAACGAATCGTGCAGGCCGTTGAAATTGTAAATCACGCTAAAAAGGTAGGTGCTAAATACATCGCGCATGGTAGTACCGGTGCCGGTAATGACCAAGTACGGTTCGATATGATTTTTCAAACCTTGGCTCCAGAGATTGAAATAATTACCCCAATCAGAGATAATAGATTGGCCAGAGAGGAAGAAATTGAATATTTAAAAGCTAATGGGGTAGACTATTCTTGGGAAAAAGCGAAGTATTCAATCAATAAAGGGCTATGGGGAACTTCTGTTGGTGGTTCAGAGACATTGACATCTAACCTGCCACTGCCTGATAGTGCCTACCCAAGTCAACTGCAACAAAAAGAGCCTTCAGAAGTAAAATTAACCTTCAAAAAAGGGGAATTAACAGCTATAAATGATGAAAAAAATACTCCTGTAAAGAACATCGAAAAACTTGAAGCTATGGCTTCAAAGTACGCTATAGGCCGAGATATTCATGTGGGAGACACCATTATCGGTATTAAAGGCCGGGTAGGTTTTGAAGCTGCAGCGCCACTGATTATTATTAAGGCCCATCATTTATTGGAGAAACATACGCTAAGTAAATGGCAGCAATATCAAAAAGAGCAACTGGGAAATTTTTATGGTATGCTCTTGCATGAGGGTAATTATTTGGATGAAGTAATGCGAAATACCGAAGCCTTTTTATCGGATACTCAAAAGTATGTTTCTGGTGTTGTATTTGTAGGCCTTTATCCTTTTCAATTCAGATTAAACGGTATCTTCTCTGAACATGATCTAATGAACGCCTCCTTTGGAAGCTATGGCGAAATGAATAAAGGCTGGACAGCAGATGAAGCTAAAGGTTTTATAAAAATAGCATCCAACGCTGGGAAAATTGCAAACCATGTAAATCAACATCATGATTAAGGCAGGCATTATAGGGGGTTCTGGTTATACCGGTGGTGAACTGATCCGATTGTTATTGAATCATCCTGAAGTTGAAATTGATTTTGTCTACAGTACAACAAAAGCGGGGACAAAAATCTCATCGGCGCATCAAGATTTACTTGGTCAAACCGATTTAAGGTTTTCTAGCACCGTAAATGAGCGCATCGATGTTTTGTTTTTATGCCTTGGGCATGGTAATTCTTCTAAATTTTTGAAAGAATATACCTTCGCAAATCAAACAAAAATCATAGACCTCAGCAATGACTTTAGACTACGGGCAGATGCAACTTTTGATGGAAAAACATTTGTTTACGGATTGCCAGAACTGTTCAAATCAAAAATTGAACAGACACAATGTATTGCAAATCCTGGATGTTTTGCGACAGCAATTCAATTGGCATTACTACCATTGGCAAAAGCAGAACTATTAGCCAATGAAGTTCATATCAATGCAATTACAGGTAGTACCGGAGCAGGTATAAAACCTTCAGAAACCTCCCATTTCAGCTGGCGCAACAATAATGTAAGCTGGTATAAACCTTTTACCCATCAACACTTAGGTGAAATTGGTGAAAGTTTAAGCTCATTTGGGCATGCTACGGGAAAACTACGTTTTCTTCCTAATAGAGGTAATTTCACCAGGGGGATATTGGCAACAGCCTATACCAAATTTGATGGTTCTTTAGAGGATGCTATTAAATTGTATAGGAGTTTTTATTCCGAAGCATTATTCACACAAATCTCAGAAGAGCCTATACATCTAAAACAAGTTGTAAACACCAACAATTGCCATATTCATTTGCATAAAGATGATGACGTTTTATTGGTAACCTCAGCTATCGATAATTTACTAAAAGGCGCATCCGGGCAGGCCGTACAAAATATGAACCTTATGTTCGGTTTTGAAGAAGCAAAGGGCTTACAATTAAAAGCAGGCGTATTTTAAAATAAAAACAATGAAAATAGCAATTATAGGAACAGGTAACTTAGGGCTAGCCATTGCCAAAGGAATTTTGCATAGTAACGGTGCTACAACAATGTACCTTACGAAAAGAAATACCGCTGATATCGAAGATTTTGAAAAGTATGGCAATGTAACGGTAACTAATGACAACAAAGAGGCCGTAAAAAATTCGGATATTTTAATTTTTGCCGTTCAACCAGGGCATTTTGAGGGCATTTTGCATGACATTAAAAATGAATTGGGCGAAAAGCACGTAATAATGAGTACTATTACCGGTTTTGGTATTGATAAGATAGAATCTATAATCGGTTCCGATAATTACATTATTCGAACAATGCCCAATACGGCTATTTCGGTCGGTAAATCAATGACATGTATTTGTAGTAATGGCTTGGGCCAAAAACGAATTGAATTGGCCAAAGCTATTTTCAACAGAATGGGACATTCTTTAGAAATACCGGAAGAACAGATGCAAGCGGCAACGGTTATTTGCGCAAGCGGAATTGCTTTCTGGATGCGACTAATCCGTGCGACTACCCAAGGTGCTATTCAACTGGGTTTTGATGCCAAAGAAGCCCAAGAATTGGCAATGCATACTTGTAATGGGGCCGCCAGTCTATTGATTGAATCCGGCAGTCATCCTGAAGAAGAAATTGATAGAGTAACCACACCACAAGGGTGTACCATTTCAGGGCTTAATGAAATGGAGCATCAAGGTTTAAGTTCTTCACTGATACGAGGTATTGTAACCTCCTTTGAAAAAATAAGTGATATTAGAAAAGGTTAACACTGTCAGGTCGAGCGGAGTCGAGACCTAAATAATGAGATTCCCGTCTACGCAGGAATAACAAAAAAGTAATTATGGAACTATTTGATGTATACCCCCTTTATAATGTAACTCCGGTTTCCGCAAAAGGAATCGAAGTTATAGATGATAAGGGGCAAAAATATTTGGATTTTTATGGCGGACACGCTGTTATTTCAATTGGGCACTCGCACCCGCATTATGTTAAACGCTTAAAAAATCAGCTAGATAAAATTGGATTTTACAGTAATTCTGTTCAAAACCCATTGCAGGCTGAGCTTGCTCAAAAATTAGGTACACTTTCAAAATGTGAAGACTACAACCTGTTTTTGTGCAATTCTGGAGCCGAGGCCAATGAAAATGCACTTAAAATGGCCTCTTTTCATACAAAAAAGTCTAAAGTTATCGCGTTTAAGAATGCTTTTCATGGTAGAACTTCGGCAGCGGTCGCGACTACGGATAACCAAAAAATAAATGCCCCCTTAAACCAGCAACAAAAGGTTACATTTCTTGATTTTGAAGATTTTACGGGTTTAGAAGGCGAACTAAAAACTGGTAATTACTGCGCTGTAATTTTAGAGGCCATACAAGGTGTAGGCGGCCTTGATGAACCAAGCTCAGAATTCTATCAATTTATACAAGAAAAGTGCAAAGAAAACAATGTTTTGGTCATTGCAGATGAAGTACAATCAGGTTTTGGTCGCAGCGGTAAATTCTTCGGTTTTCAACATCATGGTATTCAGCCAGATATCATATCAATTGCGAAAGGCATGGGCAATGGCTTTCCGGTAGGTGGAATACTGATTCACGAATCCATTAAAGCATCTTACGGACTTTTAGGAACCACTTTTGGCGGCAATCATTTAGCCTGTGTTGCAACACTGGCAGTTTTAGAAGTTTTAGAACGTGAGAACTTAATTGAAAACGCATCAACACTTGACTCTTATTTTAAAGAAATTGCCAGTACCATTCCTGAGGTAAAAAGAGTAAAGGGAAGAGGTTTAATGTTAGGGCTTGAGTTTGATTTTGAAGTTTCCGATTTAAGAAAAAAATTAATCCATAATCAACATGTGTTCACAGGTGGTTCGGCCAATAAAAAACTCCTCCGATTTCTACCTGCCCTAAATATTACAAAAGAGCAAATCACTAGTTTCTTTAATGCGCTTAAAGCAGAATTATAATGAAAAATTACCTTCATATCAGCGATTTAGGAAACCTGCAAGATGCCGTTAAAGAAGCTATTGCACTAAAGCAAAATCCGTATCAGTTTAAAGAATTGGGCAAACAAAAAACCATTTGTCTATTATTCTTCAATAATAGCCTTCGTACCCGTTTGAGCACGCAAAAAGCAGGTATGAATTTGGGGCTTGATGTCATGGTCATGAATTTTGGAAGCGAGGGGTGGCAGCTAGAATATGAAGATGGAACTGTAATGAATCAAGGAAAATCGGAACATATTAAAGAAGCGGCACAGGTAGTTTCACAATATGCAGATATTGTCGCCATAAGGGCATTTGCAGGTTTAATTGATAAGGAAAAAGACGAAGCAGAAATAGTTCTCAAAGGTTTTGAAAAATATGCTAGCATTCCTGTTGTGAACATGGAAAGTTCAGTGGGCCATCCACTACAAGCCCTAGCCGATGCCATTACCTTAGAAGAACATAAAACCGTAAAGAAACCAAAAATTGTCTTGTCTTGGGCACCCCATCCGAAGTCCCTACCCCATGCCGTGGCAAATTCCTTTATTGAAATGATGAAGCTGCAAGATGCCGAGTTTGTAATAACGCATCCTGAAGGGTATGAACTAAATCCAGAAATCACAAAGGACTGTAAAATTGTGTATGACCAAGAAAAAGCCTTGGAAAATGCGAACTTTGTATATGTTAAAAATTGGAGTAGTTATTCGAATTACGGAAAGGTTTTATCTGAAGACAAGAATTGGATGATGACCAAGAAAAAATTGGGTGATGCCAAATTCATGCATTGCCTTCCTGTGAGGAGAAATGTGGTGGTAGAAGATGCTGTTTTAGACAGTAACCAAAGTTTGGTTATCGAACAGGCAAATAATAGAACTTATTCGGCACAATTGGCCTTAAAAAGAATTTTAGAAAAACTGTGAATCAGCAATTATCCATAGTAAAAATTGGTGGTAACATCATTGAGAATGAGGTAGAACTCTTAAAGTTCTTGACTTTGTTTTCAAAGCTAGAGGGTTCTAAAATTCTAGTTCATGGGGGGGGCAAAAAGGCAAATCACATTTTAGAAAAAATGGGGATAAGCCCTAAAATGGTGAATGGGAGAAGAATTACCGATCTAGAAAGCCTAGATGTGGCCATTATGGTTTACGGCGGGTTGACAAACAAGAAAATAGTAGCCCAACTTCAGGCCTTAAATTGTAACGCAATCGGAATGAGTGGCGCAGATGCAAATGCAATTCAAGCCCATAAAAGATCTGTAAAGGAGATTGACTATGGCTTTGCTGGTGATATAGATGGGGTTTCAAACAATACGTTGAATTCCATTTTAGAATTGGGCCTTACACCTGTTTTTTGTGCATTGACCCATGACCAAAAAGGACAATTATTGAATACCAATGCCGATACTATTGCATCTGAATTGGCGATTGGTATGAGCAAAAACTTTGAAACGACACTTTATTACTGCTTTGAGTTAAACGGTGTTCTGAGAGATTTTGAAGATAAAACTTCGGTTATTAAAAAAATTGATTCTGCTTCTTATGCAAATTTAATTTCTGATGGAATTATTGCAGATGGAATGCTTCCGAAGATGCATAACTGTTTTCATGCCCTAAATAATGGTGTCAAAGAAGTTAGAATGGGTAATTTAGCCCTATTCGAAAAAGAAAATACAAACTATACAAGATTAGTTTTATGATTATCGATAAAGATACTTTGGCCCAAGAGGCCATTACTCTGTTAAAGCAATTGATTTCCATTCCTTCATTTTCGCAAGAAGAAGATGAAACTGCTGAAGCTATTGATGTTTGGCTCAAAAAATTTGGTGTGGAAACCAAACGCCAATACAATAATATTTATGCGTTCAACAAGTATTATAATGAAAACAAACCCAATTTATTACTTAACTCGCACCATGATACGGTTAAACCTAATTCTGCATACACCAAAGACCCATTCAATCCGCATGTGGAAGATGGAAAACTGTATGGTTTAGGAAGCAACGATGCCGGGGGCTGTCTGTGTTCGTTATTGGCGACTTTCGTTCATTTTTATGAGCGAAACAATTTAAGCCATAACATTATAATGTCGGCAACCGCAGAAGAGGAAGATGCTGGTGAACTAAGTATTTCGGCCCTATTACCGATTTTACCAGAAATTGAACTTGCCATAGTTGGTGAACCTACTTTAATGCAACTGGCAATTGCTGAAAAAGGACTAATCGTGTATGATGGTAAAGTAAGTGGTACTCCTTCTCATGCGGCACATCCAAATGACAACAATTCTATTTACAATACCATTGAGGTTTTAGAATGGTTTAAAAACTATCGTTTTCCAAAAGTTTCCGATGTGCTTGGCCCTGTAAAGATGACCGTTACCCAAATTAAGGCAGGTTCGCAACATAACGTAGTTCCTGCTCATGTAGATTTGGTGATCGATGTACGTGTAAATGATTGTTATACGAACGAACAAATAAATGAGATACTACAACAAGAAGCACCTTGTGAGCTCATACCGCGCTCCCTTGATAAAAGCAGTTCAGCTATCTCGATAGACCACCCTTTGGTAAAATCGGGCATTGCGCTCGGAAGAGAGACTTACGGTTCACCTACCCTTTCTGACCAAACCGAACTAAGTTGCCAGTCTTTAAAGTTAGGCCCTGGCGATAGTACACGTTCGCATTCGGCCGATGAATTTATTTATGTAAAAGAGGTAGAAGAAGGGGTTAAGCTTTATATCGCAATTTTAGAAAGATTTTTAAAAAAGTAGATTTGAGATGTTAGAATTAGAAAAGAAGTATAAAGGAATACCTATTAAAGGATTAAAGTTTTACCAGTTACTTTTTGAATCTGAACAATTTACATCAGAACTAGGAAAAATGGCATTGGCAGCAAGCAATCTCGAAGCGAAATTAATTATGCTGTTAATCAACAATAAAGTAAAGGGAAATTATCAAGAAGCTCCTTTAGGCAAATTAATAGACCTTGCTCAACAAAGTCAACTCCTTGGTGAAAACACTATTCTAGCTCTAAAATCTCTCAAAACCCAAAGAAATTATTTAACTCATAAACTTTATCAACTTTTTTCTTATTCTATTAATGAAACTATAGTTGAAAGGAATAATTTATTAGACTCCGATGTCTTGATATTTACTGAGTGGGCGTGGCAACTTCAAGAAAACCTTAAACATTTAGCAGATATTATTCTAAAAGAAAAGTCAGAATACTAGACACAGAAGATGCTTTTCACTAAAATTCTAACATCTAACATCTAACATCTAGCATCTGGCTTCTAACATCTATAACACTATGAAACTCTGGGATAAAGGTTTTAGTACCGATGAAAAAATAGACCACTTCACTGTCGGTAATGACCGTGAACTCGATTTGCTTTTGGCTAAATATGATGTTATCGCATCTAAGGCACATGCGAAGATGCTAGGCAAGGTTGGTCTAATCAAAGATGAGGAAGCAAAACTACTTGTCAAGGAGCTGGACATTATAGCAAAATCTATAGAAAAAGGAACTTTTACCATTGAGGACTCTTTTGAAGACATGCATTCAAAAATTGAGTTTCTACTAACCGAAAAACTAGGTGACACCGGAAAAAAAATCCATTCTGCACGTTCTAGAAACGATCAGGTTTTGGTGGCCATGCATTTGTATTTAAAAGATGAGCTTACCGAAATAAAAGCAATGGTAAAAAGCCTTTTCGATTTACTCTTACAATTGGCAGAGAAACATCAAAAAATATTACTCCCAGGGTATACCCATCTGCAAATTGCAATGCCTTCCTCCTTTGGGCTTTGGTTTTCAGCCTATGCGGAAAGTCTTATTGATGATCTATATTTTGTAAATGCTGCTTACAAAGTTGCCGATCAAAACCCTTTAGGGAGCGCGGCAGGTTATGGAAGTTCCTTCCCTATCGACCGAAGTTTTACGACCCAGGAAATGGGTTTTGAAACTATGAAATATAATGTGGTTGCCGCGCAAATGAGCCGAGGAAAAGTGGAGAAAGCAGCAGCTTTCGGAATGGCCAATATCGCCGCTACGCTATCAAAAATGGCCATGGATATTTGCCTATATATGAGTCAGAATTTTGATTTTATTTCTTTCCCAGATGAATTGACTACTGGCTCTAGTATCATGCCCCACAAAAAGAACCCCGATGTATTTGAATTAATAAGAGCCAAATGCAATAAAATTCAGGCAATCCCCAATCAACTTACATTAGTCACAAACAACCTCCCTAGTGGCTATCATCGTGATTTGCAGTTGGTAAAAGAAATTATAGTACCTGCCGTTCAAGATATGAAAGCGTGCCTTGAAATTCTGACCTTTAGTCTTAAAGAAATCAGGGTCAACGGAGGTATTTTAGAAGACCATAAGTATGATTATTTGTTCAGTGTAGATACGCTAAATGAAATGGTCAAAAACGGCATGCCGTTTCGTGATGCTTATAAAACAATGGGAAAGGCCATCGAAAATGGAAACTTTAAACCAAAAAGAGATATTTCACATACTCACGAAGGCAGTTTGGGCAATTTGTGTTTGAAGGAGATAAGGGCTAAAATGGACAATCTACCTTAGGGAAAATGCTTTATTCCAAAACTTCAATAGTCTCTATTTCTTGTGCATCGATGGTTTGTGGATTAAAAACCCTAATTAAGATGATAATAATGGGCAATGCTATAATGGTCGTAAATAACAACTTGTAAAAAGTAGCTTGGTCATTTTTAAACCATATGAGAAGGCAAAAAATGACAAAACAGACCAAACCGAATACTCCAATAATAATGATTGTGAAAAAAGTTCCAAGTCCGTCTGGGCCTGCATCCGCATAAAACATAAAGTAATAGCACAGAATCGTAAAAACCCATGTTAATACGGCAAAGACTAGAGCTGATTTTTTCATTCTAACGGGTTCATTTGTATTATAAAACAAACCTAAGAAACTTCTACCATAGTTATTTCTCTGTTACCAGGGAGTAATAGGTAAGTAATTCGCCCTAGTTTTAAAGTGATCTATTAGAATTAAAACATGAAAGCACCAATAAAATCTCAGTCTTGTAGTAATTTGGGATAAGTCCCTAAAAGTTTGGAATTCATACTTCATCCTAATATCTTTAAATATAGCAAATCATTGTTTCCCCAAAAATGCACAGATTTTTACCATTGTATTTTCTCTTTTTCGGTTTTATTGCAATTGGCCAGTTACCAAAATCTTCAGGGCAAAAAGATTCCGTAGCGGTTTCAAAGGCTAACTTTTATCTAAAAAAGCTTCGAACAGAATATAAAAATGGAGATTACCAATCGCATAAACTATATAGCGATTCGCTTTATAGGTTATCCAAAGAAAAGGGGTTACCGAAATTTCAGATTTTAGGTATGGTAAATCAAGCGGTTTACTATAATAATCGAGCCGAGCACGATAAATCGATTCGACTATATAGAGATGCCCTGGTTCTTGCAGATAGCATTCCTGAAGATTATAGAACCAAAATCATTGTCTTGGTCAATTTAGGCAATGTTTATACGAATATCGATTCTCATAAAAAGGCTATCGCCACAATGCACGATGTTCTTGATATGCTAGATAAATATGAAGACAATCCGAAAATAAGGGCATCGGCCTACAATGGTCTTGCCAATAACCATGAAGGTTTAGGTGAAATAGAAAAGTCTTTAGGCTATCATTTTAAATCAAAAAAGTTAGGAGAAGATATAGAAAATGAATCTATTGTGGTAACTGCTTTAAGCAATATCAGTGATGCCTATATTAAACGTGAAAATTATAAAGAGGCCATAGAACATATAAATACCGCACTATTGTTTGAACATGCTCAAAAACCGACAAAACAAAGGGCTTGGTTGCTGTTGAACTTAGGTATAGCAGAACATGGATTAGGAAACAATACGAAATCTATTGAAGTTTTTAAGAAAACGCAAGAATTGGCCGCAAGCAAAGGCCTGCCAAAGATTGAAATGGAAGCTTACAAACATATGGTCGATTCCTATAAAGAAAATAATGATTTTAAAAGCATGAGTCTTGCCAATGAAAAATTCTTGGCTTTACAGAACAAGATTTTAGCAAATCGCCAAAGTGCTACCAAAATGGACTTTGAAGAGGACATCTCAGCTAAAAATGAGATTATAAAGTCCAAAGAGTCGGTTATTTCAGGTTTATTAAAAAACAAGAATAGGCTTCTTCTTTGGAGTGGGGCATTTGCCAGTATCTTAGCCATCGTTTCCCTATTGTTTTTTGTAAACCACAAAAGGTTTAAGAAAGAGCAAGCATTGCTTCAAGAGCAATTTATATCTCTTAGGGATAGTTATCAAAATCAGCCTGAAGATTCTTATTCAGATTATCCCGAATCTACAAAGACAAGAATGGCGGTTTATAAGAACTCTTCGCTGACCGAGGAAGATTTTACCAAGTATAAAGCGCAATTGTTAAGTTATATGGCAGAACAAAAACCGTATCTTAATAACGAATTATCGCAGTCTAATTTAGCTTCGCAATTAAACATTAGTAGCCATCATTTATCGGAGGTTTTGAATACTGGTTTTGATCAAAACTTCTACAATTTTATTAACTCTTATCGGGTTCTAGAAGCACAAAGACTTATGGAAAAAGATGAGTTTAAGAACAGTAAAATTTTAGCAATTGCTTTTGATTCCGGTTTTAAAAGCAAGACTTCTTTCAACAGGGTTTTTAAAGCGCATACGGGTACCACGCCATCAGAATATAAGAAAAATCTTACCTCTTAGTGCCCGTAAACAGTGGAATTTACCAATAAACTGGTCTCACTCCCTTGAGTGGTACTTTCTAGCATACTTTCGGTCTTGTCATTGCGTTAGATATTCGAATATTTGATCAATGTAAAATCTATTCTTTGCCCCAAAGCATGCATTTTCAAAAGCTTTCACTGTTTTCAGTGTAGCATCTAACCTTGGTTACAGATAGTTTTACAACAAAAATTGAAATAAGTTCTTATCAAATAAGAATATAACTTATCAGCCGTTGAAAAAGAACACCAAACAAAAACAAATGCTTAGAAAACTACCCCTTCTTTTACTATTCTTTAGCATAAATATATTTGCTCAAGAATTTAGAGCCATTTGGAATACCGCTAATATTGAACCAGGTTCATCAGCAACGGATCAGGTGACCATTCCTACCAATCCAGCTTACACAACATACAACTATGATATCGACTGGGGCGACGGAACCTCTGATACCGGGGTCACCGGAAACATTACGCATACCTATCTATCAGGTGCTGGAACTTATACAATTTCGATAAGCGGTGATTTTCCAGCGATTTATTTTAACAATGAAACAGCAAGTGATAGGTTAAAAATTGAAGAAATTTTACAATGGGGCACCATTCAATGGAAAACCATGGAGAATGCATTCTACGGTTGTCAAAATATAAATTTTGATGCCATAGACTCCCCTGACTTATCTCAAGTCAGCTCTTTGAAGAATATGTTCAGAGGAGCAACATCTTTCAATGGTATCGTGAATAATTGGGATGTCAGCACAATCACGGATATATCCGGGATTTTTGCTGAAACTGAAATCTTCAATAGACCATTAGATAATTGGACTACCGCCAATATCACGGATATGTCATATGCTTTTTATAGAGCAAGACAATTCAATGAGCCACTTGACAATTGGAATACAGGTGCCGTGACCAACATGGAATATCTATTTTCGGAAGCATCTAGATTCGACCAAAATATAAATAACTGGAATGTGGCCCAAGTAACGAACATGTCAGGTACTTTCAGATATGCAAGCAGTTATAATCGGCCTTTGAACAATTGGGTTGTAGATAATGTTACCAATATGTCATACATGCTTGCGGGTTCCGCCTTCGATTATCCAATAGAAAATTGGAACGTAAGTAATGTAACCGACATGTCGGGTATGTTTTACCAAGCTTCTCAATTTAACCAACCTATTCAAGGTTGGGACGTATCCAATGTTACTGATATGAACAGTATGTTCGCAAGAATGCCACAGTTTAACCAACCTTTAAATGGGTGGAATGTATCAAATGTAACCAACATGGCTAATATGTTTGATGGATGGCCATCACTAAACACCCCATTCGATCAACCTTTAAACGGATGGGATGTATCGAATGTAACGGATATGAGCTATATGTTTCGATATACTGGGGATTTCAACCAACCCTTGAATAATTGGGTTGTCGATAATGTAACCGATATGGAACATATGTTTGATAGAGCTTTGGCTTTCAATCAGGATATAAGTGGCTGGAATGTCGCTTCAGTTACCGATATGGGTTCCATGTTTCGACAAGCAATCCTATTTAATCAAGATATCAGCAGTTGGAATACGGCTGGCGTTACTGATATGAGCTATATGTTTTACAGTGCTGAGGTTTTTAATCAACCTATAGGCAGTTGGGATGTTAGTAATACCAGAAATATGTCTTATATGTTTGGCCAAAATCTAGCATTCAATCAAAACTTAGACAGTTGGAACACCTCTAGCGTCACGAATATGCGTCAAATGTTTGAAAATGCGAGCGCGTTCAACCAAAGCCTTGCTTCGTGGAACATCGGTTTGGTAACGAATATGGTGTCGATGTTGTCCGATTCAGGACTTTCACAAGCAAATTATGATGCTACTTTAATAGGTTGGGAAGGACAAACTGTACAATCAAATGTCAGTTTAGGAGCCACAAATTTGAACTATTGTGACGCTTTAGACGAAAGACAAAATCTAATTGATAATTCCGGATGGAACATTTCAGGAGATATAGTCAATTGTTCTTTTGTACTTTGTACCAATTTGGTCTCACCAGTAAATGGAGATACCAACGTACCTGCCAGTGCGAACCTTACGTGGGCACAGACCCCCAATGCCACAGGGTATCGTGTTACCGTAAGAATTATAAGAGGTGGTGTAGAGTCCATACCATTTAATGACCATGATGTTCCCGGGGGAAACACCGTTGGCCTTAACCTTGAAACAGGCGGAGGTGCTGATTTATTGGAACCAGGAGATGAAGTTTTCGTAACGATAGTGCCATACAACGACACTGATGGACCAGCTACAGGGTGTACAGAAGAAAGTTTTACGGTAGTCCCTTCTTGGGTAAACAGTCCTGCCGCATTTAAATTAACTTATGATACAAGCTTGATAGATACGGGTACTACCCCCGCAAATCAGCTTAGAATCGAGACACTTACCGGTTATCCTGCATATCTGGATTATGATTACTCAATAGACTGGGGTGATGATCAATTTGACAATAATGTTACAGGAGACATTGTACATACCTATTTAACTCCAGGTATTTATACTGTTTCTATTATTGGAGATTTTCCTGCGCCCTTTCATGACTACTCCGGAACGGACAGTTACAAACTTATTTCAATAGATCAATGGGGTACGCAAGTATGGCAATCTATGGAAAGGGCATTTTACTATTGTGAAAATATGGAGTACAATGCAACAGATATTCCAGATTTATCGAATGTTACTAGTATGAACAGCATGTTCTCAGGTTGTAATTTATTTGATGGAAATATCAATTCTTGGGATGTAAGCAATGTCACCGATATGAGTTCATTGTTCATTGGCGCACGAAGTTTCAATCAACCATTGAACAATTGGAATGTTGAAAATGTTACATCGATGTGGGCTATGTTCTTGGCGGCAACTAGTTTTAATCAACCACTTAATAATTGGAATACGGGCAATGTCATTACCATGTCAAGAATGTTCGAGCAAGCGGAAGTATTCAATCAAAACATCAACGGTTGGAATGTCAGTAATGTGACAGATATGTCAGCGATGTTCGAAAGGGCCATAGCCTATAATCAGCCTTTGAATGGTTGGAATGTAAGCAATGTAACGAACATGAGCAAAATGTTCGATGGCTTCGTTTTCGATATGGTTTTTGATCAACCTCTTGATAATTGGAATGTTAGCAATGTGACTGATATGAGCTTCATGTTTCGCAGAAATATCACTTTTAATCGGCCATTAAATGTTTGGAATACATCAAACGTTACCAGCATGGCTGGTATGTTCCAAGATACAGATCTCTTCGATCAACCTTTAAACAATTGGAATGTTTCATCAGTCACCAATATGCAGTCAATGTTTTCAGGTGCCGGAGTTTTCAATCAAAATATTAACGTTTGGAACGTTACCAATGTTACTACAATGAGTTCGATGTTCAATGGTGCAGTAGCATTTAACCAACCTTTGAACAATTGGGACGTAAATTCTGTTGTTAATATGTCATCAATGTTCCGGGGTGCATCAGCCTTTAATCAACCTTTGAACAGTTGGGATGTAAGTGCGGTGGCTACAATGGCCTCCATGTTCGAAAGAGCATCATTATTTGACCAGCCTTTAAATTCATGGAATGTTTCCTCAGTAACACTGATGAATTCTATGTTTCAAGAAGCTTCAGCATTTAATAACCAAATCGAAAATTGGAACGTTGGTTCAGTAACTAATATGGAAGCCATGTTCAAAGATGCTATTGCTTTCAATCAAGTGATTCAAAACTGGGATACTGGAGAAGTACTAACAATGGAAGAAATGTTCCATGGCGCATCTTCATTTAATGAGTCTATTGATTCATGGAACACCTCTTTTGTAAGAACAATGGAAGGCATGTTTGAAGATGCTACTTCTTACAATCAAACTATGAATTCTTGGAATGTAGCCTCAGTGCTAACTACAGAGAAAATGTTCAAAGGGGCAATAGCATTCAATTCAGATATAGGTGCTTGGAATGTTAGGGGCGTAGAAACAATGGAAGAAATGTTTAGTGGTGCATCTGCTTTTAACCAAAGTATCAATAACTGGCGCGTATCAGGTGTGAACAACATGAACGAAATGTTTAATGAAGCATCCTCATACAACCAAGCCATGGATTTATGGAATTTAGGAAACGTCAGTATGCGATCAACTTTCTTCAATGCTACATCCTTAAATCAGAATTTAGCCGATTGGGACGTAAGTGGAGTAAGTGATATGCAAGATATGCTTGACAACACTGCACTGACTCGCGAAAATTATGACAACACCCTAATCGCCTGGTCTGAACAGACCTTAACAAGTGGTATTACCCTTGGGGCGGAAGGTCTACCTTATTGCGATGCACAAGAAGAACGACAATCAATGATAGATAATTTTGGCTGGTCTTTTAGTCTAGATGTACGTGATTGTCCTATTCCTGAATGTACGCAATTAGCTTCTCCGCTTAATGGTGATACCGATGTCCCCGTAAACACAAACATAACATGGGACGCCACTCTTTTCGCACAAGGTTACCGATTGACAGTTGGCACATCTCCGGGCGGAAACGATGTTGTGAACAATCTAACAATCACTAACGAGACCTCATATGAATTTGCAACTGATTTCAATACAAGTGATGTTGTATATGTAACTTTAATTCCTTTCAATGACGAAGGCGATGCCGTAGGACCATGTGTTGAGGAGAGTTTTACGATTTCAAGTGACCCGGCTACAATACCGGATTGCACCAATTTAAACCAACCTTTAGACGGTACAAATGACGTTGTAGTGACAACGGATTTAGGTTGGAATCCGATTTCAAACGCTGATGGGTATAGGTTAACCGTAGGAACGACCTCAGGAGGCAAAGACCTTGTAAACGATGAAGATGTCGGCAATACTACAACCTATGAGTTTGGTACAGACCTACCTGAAGACACAGACATTTTTGTAACCATTACGCCTTACAATGATGAAGGAGATGCAACAAGCTGCCTTGAGGAAAGTTTTGATACCGAGTTGATTCCCGTTCCTCCCATATGTACTAATTTGACAAGTCCGGCAAATAATGACACAAACGTACCTGTAGACACAAACTTAAGTTGGGCACCCGTCGCCAATGCTACAGGATACCTAGTAAGTATAGGAACAACCTCTGGCGGAATAGAAGTAGCCAACAATATTGACGTCGGCCCTAATACAACCTATGACATCACTGATGACCTTCAAGGAGACAGATTACATTACGTAACCATCATTCCTTACAACGATGAAGGTGATGCGACTGGTTGCACGGAAGAAACTTTTAGAACAATAGATTCAGCTATCCCACCGCCATCATGTACTGAGCTTATAATACCGGCCAATGGAGATACAGACATTGCAATTGACCTAGTGTCTATTACATGGAATAGTACGCCAGGGGCAACACAGTATCGGATTACCATCAACGGAAGCACCAGTAATGCCAACGATGTAACCGACTTGGTCGTGAATGGCACCACACACTCATTTGCCAATAATTTTGATAACGGTGAGAACGTTACGGTTACCATCGTTCCCCTAAACGGAACAGTCGAGCCTACATCAACATGCAATACAGAAACTTTTACCATCGTTGATTCCGCTCCTTCGAACAACGCATTCATTACTACTTGGGAAACCACTGTGGCCAACGAAACCATAACCGTACCAACATTTAATACAGAAACTTATGATTATGATGTCGATTGGGGAGATGGAAATATTGATACAAACGTAAATGGAGATGCTACCCATACCTACACAACTCCAGGCATTCATACGGTTTCGATCACTGGGCTTTTTCCAAGAATTTACTTTGACAACTCAGGCGATAGAGAAAAAATCTTAACAATTGAGCAATGGGGCAGTATTGAATGGACCTCTATGGAAAGTGCTTTTTATGGCTGTACTAATCTAAATATTACCAATCCTTCTATTGATGCTCCAGATTTATCAAGAGTAACATCTCTAGAGAATACATTCCGTGATACCTGGCAGTTTAATGGAATGGTCAACAATTGGAATACCGAAAACGTTACCACACTTAGGTATATGTTTGGAAATAGTTTCTTATTTAACCAAGATATTAGCAATTGGGATGTAAGACAAGTGGAAAACATGTCTTTTATGTTTTCTCAAGCTAGTTTTAACCAAAGCTTAAACAACTGGCAAACAGATAGTCTCGTAGATTTGCGAGGCATGTTCAGTAGAGCTAGTGCATATAACCAACCTATGGATAATTGGAATACAGAAAACGTTACCATAATGTTTGGAACATTTAGCGAAGCTAGCTCATTTAACCAAGACCTAAGTGCTTGGAACGTGGATAAAGTGACTACTATGAGAAGCATGTTTGATAATGCTTTGGCTTTTAACCAAGATATTAGTGGTTGGAATGTAGGTAATGTAACTGAAATGCGCGCCATGTTTAGAGCAACACCATTTAACCAAGACATTAGCGGTTGGGATGTAGGGAATGTAACAACAATGCAAGATATGTTTGTAAATGCAACAAATTTTGACCAAAATCTTGGAAATTGGGATGTTAGTAGTCTAAATAATGCTTCATCTATGTTCAGTGGTGTACAGCTCTCTACAGCTAATTATGATGCACTTCTTATTGGCTGGAACACAAGAGTCTTAATCGCAGACGTTGTCTTTGATGGTGGCAATAGCCTTTATTGTAATGGTGCTGCAGCCAGAAGTGCAATGACCAGAAATGATAACTGGACTATCACTGACGGGGGCACTACAGGTCCTGAAATTGAAAGTATAATTGACCAGAACAGCGTAGATAATTTTACATTTCCTGCAATTACAGGAACACAACTTACAGGTGGTGAAGCCTATTATACCGAACCCAATGGTGGAGGAACTCGATTCGATACAGGTGATGTCATTAATTTTGTAGATTTCCCAAGTTATCCTGTCACGATATACATCTATGATAGTTCTGGAACTTGTTTTGACGAGGAAAGTTTTGCACTCAACATCACAAATACAGGAACGACCCCTGCTTGTACATCTCTTATAGCACCAGCCAATGAAGACACCGATGTTTCAGTTGCCACAGACCTTACTTGGAACGCGGTCACCGACGCAAACGGCTACCGATTGACTATAGGAACTTCAGCAGGGGGGAACGATATTCTAGACAACGAAGATGTAGGTAACCTACTTACCTATAATCCACCGAATGACCTCCCTGGCAACACCGAAATATTCGTAACTATTGTTCCTTATATAGGAACGGAGAATGCTACTGGGTGTGCGGAAGAAAGCTTTACTACAGAAGTTGCCCAACCTGGTTGTGCCAATTTGATTATACCTACATTTGATGCAACAGATGTACCCATAGACACCAATTTAACATGGAATACGGCCACTAATGCAGTTCGCTATTCTATTGCTATTGGTACGTCCACAGGATTGGATGATATACTCGCTACAACTGATGTAGGCAACAATACCACTTTTGACCCACCTGCAGACCTGCCGGCAAATACAAGGGTATTTGTAACTATAACTTCGTTTAATGCCGCTGACGAATCCATTGTTTGTGGTGATGACCAATTCACCACTGGAGATAGAACCGCTGTCTTACCAGATTGTACCGCCTTATCAAGTCCATTAAACGGAGATAGCAATGTTTCGGCAGATACCGACATTTCATGGAATGCCGTGGCCAATGCCGATGGATACCGATTGACAGTAGGAAGCTCGCCTGGAGGAAATGATATCATTGACAATTTTGACGCAGGAGATACCCTGACATTCGATTTTTCCGGTCCTTTTGCTGAAGGAATAACTGTATATATCACTATAACACCTTATAATATGGATGGTGATGCCCTTAATTGCGCCGAGGAAAGTTTTACCATCGCTTCTCCAATGGCAGATGTACTTTCATGTACCGTATTGACCACACCATTGAATGGGGCTACCGATGTTATCGAAGATACAAATATTGCTTGGAACGAAGTTCTAAATGCTAACGGTTACCGTTTAAGCGTGGGCACAACTGCTGGAGGAAATGATATTTTGGATAATGAAGATGTGGGTATTCTTACCTTATATCAATTACCAAATAACCTCCCTTTTGAGCAGCAAATATTTGTTACTATTATACCCTATAACGCTGACGGAGATGCCGAGAATTGTGAAGAACAGTCTTTTACGACCATTGCAGAAGTTTCTCCTGAAATTGAATCACTTAACGGCATATCTCCTGATGGTGATGGTATCAACGAGTTCTGGAGAATTGAAGGAATAGAAGAATACCCCAACAATACCGTTGTTATCTACAACAGATGGGGCGATATGGTCTATAAAGTTGAAGGTTATAATAACACGACCAATACTTTCAACGGTGAAGCCAACCAGTTAAATGGTTTAGGAGCTTCACAATTACCGGAAGGCACCTACTTCTTTAATATTATCATCCCCGAAACAAACAATTTAAAGCAGACCAAAGGCTATTTGGTGCTAAAAAGATAATTATGAAGAAAAATTACCCCATATATTTCTTGATACTCACGGTATTAGGGAGCACGTTAAGCCTTCAGGCTCAACAGACCCCAGTATTTACCGAATACAATTACAATCCGTTTTTGATCAATTCTGCCTACGCGGGTACTAACCTTGATGCAGAAGCGACCCTAAGCAATTCAGGTTTTAACAATCAGTTTCCCGGTACGCCTAAAAACTTTGCCTTTACATTTAGCACTGCTCTAAACGATGGTAAAATGGGCCTGGGAGCCGGAGTCATTAATGATGAAATCGGGGTAACCTCATCTACCCAAGTGTTTGCCGCATATTCGTATAAGTTGTTTTTTGATTTTAAACAGAATAGACCTTATTGGCAGCTATACGAGCGTACGGTACTTTCTTTTGGTGTTACTGCTGGAGCTCTACTTTACAACGAAGATTTGCTACAACTAGGCATTCAAGACGACCCTAATTTTGCTGAAAATATAGACGCTACCCTACCATCAGCAGGTGTTGGAATTCTTTTCGGGCATTCAAACTTTTTTATTGGAGCATCTATGCCAAATGTTATTGGAGATGCTTTTTCGAATCAAGACAATCTAAAACTTTCAAGGCCTGTTTATGGCTATACAGGATATTATTTTTCTACGAGCAGGTTTAATGATGATTTTATTTTAAAGCCCAGTATGCTATTTAAATACGAGAATGGGGCTCCCTTTCAAATAGATGTAAATATGGGCATTAGTTACAAAAACAGTTTTGAACTAGGCTTGGGGTATCGAACGAGCAGTTCTATAAACTTTGCTGCTGGTTTCTATCTACTTAAAAATTTTAGGGCCATGTACAACTATACCCAAAGAGGTGGTGATGCCCCTATTGGAAATACGCATGGTATTATACTTAGTTATCGAGCTGGGAATGGGTTTGCATCAAGATGATAAATCTCTGCTAGCTAGAATTTAATTACTTATTAAAACCCTTGAAATTTTTACCTAATTTATAGGAAGAGTAAGCTAGTGTAAATTGAAAAATAAGAAATATTCCTAAGGAAATATAGTATGCCAATCTCCAGGGTTCATCTATAGGGGTAGCATCCTTTGTATTATTAAAAATAACTCGGTTAAACATAAATTGAATTTTTAATACCATAGATAACAATACAAGCATATTAGAAGTAATAAGTATTATGTTTGAGGTTTTGCTTTTATAACCAAAAATGGCACTTCTAATTAAATAACTAAAAAAGAAGATTAACGGAATACATGAAAACCACAAATATAAATTGGCTATTACAAAGTATGTATCATGAATATTAATATCGATTACACCATCTGGGGTATATATAACTAAGCATGTAGCAATAGCAATTAAGAAAGTAATACTAAGCCAAATTAGGTCTCTCCTTTTCACTTTATCATCCCTAAATTAATCACCTCTTGTGGGGTTAAATTCCGCCAATGCCCTCGCGGTAAATCTTTTTTGGTAAGTCCTGCGAAAACTACACGGTCTAGTTTGGTTACTTTATATTCTAAATGTTCAAATATTCGGCGCACGATTCTGTTTCGCCCAGAATGAATCTCAATACCCACCTCTTTTTTGGTACTTCCCTGAATGTAAGCGGCTTCATCTACTTGTACGGGTCCGTCTTCAAGTTCCAAACCATTTTGAATTTTCTTGAGGTCGGCGGCAGTTACATTTTTATCTAAAACCACATGATAAATCTTTCGAACTCCAAATTTGGGGTGCGTTAGCTTTTTGGTCATATCACCATCATTGGTGAATAAAAGTAATCCTGTTGTGTTTCGGTCTAAACGCCCTACCGGAAAAAGACGGTTATTGGAAGAACTTGAAATAAGTTCCATTACAGTTCTTCTGCCCTTTTCATCATTCGTGGTAGTAATAAAACCCTTGGGCTTATTTAGCAGAATATATTCCTTTTTTTCAGGATTCAAACGCCTTCCGTCGTAACGAACATCATCGGTACGTTTTACTTTATACCCCATTTCGGACACTACTTTTCCGTTTACGGTTACACTCCCTGCAGCGATATAGGTATCCGCTTCTCTACGCGAACAAACGCCGGCGTTGGCGATAAACTTGTTTAACCGAATCTCATCAGGATTTGTATTTGTTTTTGGAGGTGCTTTTCTTTTGTTATGAGGTATGCTTTTTGAAAAGCTTTTCTTTTTGAATCCGCCACCCGCGGGTCGCTTCTTACTGCTATCGCTATTGGGTTTTCGATTACCCTTATAGTCTGATTTCGCCATCAGTCATTTAATTTTTGCAAAGGTAGGCCAATAATAACTAAACTAGCATATCACTTTAATATTACTCCATCTTAAATTTCTCAAGATAATAGAATTCTATACTAAAAAGTAAATGAAAAGTTGAACAAATAGTATCTATCTAAAAGGTTTACTTGAAAAGTATTTGCAGAAATTTCACCTATATTTCTTTCAAAAAAGAAATTTTCATTCAATAAATTAACCCCTGAAAAACCAACTTCCCAATTTTTATTTTTTGGTTTAAAAACAAGTTTTGTACTTAAGAAGGAGTAGTTGTTCGTATTATCTTCTATGCTTGGTATAAAATAATCGTAAGTTACAGCACCCGACAATTGTTTTGATGGTGTAATTGTAAGCTCAAATTTATTTTGTAACAAATTGTTTGAAAAAACACTCTGGCCTTTATTTTTTTGAATAACCAATTTAGTGGTATTATTAAAATTAAACATTGAATTAAAAGCAGTTTTAACCAACAAGCTATTACTCATAAAAGTGCTCTTATTATCTACTAAACTTGAATTATTGATAATATTTTTAAAATTAAAAATTCCATAATTTGAAGTTACCTTAACGTTAGTTTTAATAAATGGTACTAGTTTACTTAAGACTAGATAGAAATCTATATTCTCTGTTCGCTCTGGCAAAAAAAAACTTGTTAATCTAGTAGTGTTTTCGGTAATCACTGCGTTTGTAAAAAAATTACCTTTTTGAGCTAAATACTGGCCACCGAAAGACAGTTCAAATTGGTTGTACAAATCGTTTTTAGAAAAAGAAAGACCGTAGTTTTGACTTCGCTGTAAAGTTATATCAGGAGTGTTGTTTGTAACAATGCGGTTATTGATTAATATCTGATTTGAAAAAAATCTGTTTGTAGCTTGTGTATTTCTATTGAAGCCACCATAAACAGTTAGCAAAGAAGTTTTATCAACTTTATAACTAAGACTTAACGAGGGCTCAAAAATTAAATTTTTAGAAGTAAGGTTTGTAGTATTTTGTTCTAAATCTTGACTAAGATAGGTGAGCGAATATTTTGGTGCTATCACAAGTTTACCTAATCTCCAATTGTAGGTTCCCTGGTTATAGATTTCATTTTTAATAAACTCAAAATTATTATTGCTAATAGCTGCGATCAGCTCTTGAGCATTATTTTGATTACTTAAAAAAGAATTAAAACCATCCTTAGTTCTATTTACCCCAAATAATACGCTATAATTATCGTTGCTTGGTCTTTTACCCAACAATATAGCATTCAAATTACTATTGTACTTGTTCGAAGTAATATTCTGTTCATCAAGAACATTATCTGCATCATTAAAAACAGAAGGATCAATGTCAAAATCTTGATTAAGATTATTCACCGTATTAAGAATATTTACTTGCACTGCTTTAGTTGAAGAAACCTTTTTTGTGTATTGTAAATTCTGTTTTAACAATTGATTGCGAGAAGATAAATTCGATTTAAAATCGTTCTCTTGGTTAGATAGAATTATTCGACTTGTATTTATTGTTTCGTCTCGGTAACTTATATCATATTCTAGTAAAGAAGATTTAGACAGATTATACTTTAATTCTGCATCACCACGATATTGGGTGGGTTTTTTTGTAATAAAATTATTATCGAACGTTGTAAACTGGTTTTCTAAGGTATTTATTCTACTTTCTAAAAATTGATTGCTATTTAAATCGTCGTCCAAATAGTAAAAATTCACTTTTGCTTTCATTTTTTTTGATAGCTGAAAAATAGTATTAAGATTACCAAAAAACTGATTGTTAATATTAGATAGATTATTGTTAGTTAGTTGAGATACTGCAAATTCTGGAATTATTACTTCAGTATAATAGTCCCTATCTTTAATTCCCTCAATCGTAATGGAATTACTGTAATAATCAAATGGCGATACATTTTCACCAATTGTATTAAAAGCAGCCACTGCAAAAGATTTATATTTTTTATTAATGCCCAAAATATCTAAAGAGGAATCTACAGGTACTGTGTCATCATCAGCATAACCAAGTCCTAAATTTGCGGTACCAGATATATCGCTTTTATTATCTTTTAGCTTAAGATTTAAAATAACCTTATCACTACTCTCTATCCCTTTAAGCAATTTGTTTTCAGAATAATTTTCAATGGCTTCAATCTCTTTGACCAAATCTATATTTATATTTTTAGTGCCAATACTGTAATTGTAGTCAAATAAATTATCCCCTTCTAGTGTTACCGTTTCAATGGATTTACCTCTATATTTTATAACACCGTTGGCATCGTTAATCTCAATACCAGGTAATTTTTTTAATAAATCTTCCACTTTTTTTTCAGTACCATCGGCATAAGAATCAACATTATAAACCACGGTGTCTTTTTTTATGGTAAAGGGTTTTTTACTTTCTACAATCACTTCATTAAGCTGATGTATTTTTTCTTTTATTAAAGTAAAATTGAACTGTAGCTCATCTTTTAAATCGGTCGGTTTAGTATACGCTTCGTAACTTGTATATCCTGTCGCTACTACCTCTAGAAAAAGACCCTTTAAATCATATGATTTTTTTAAAGTATAGCTAAACTTTCCTTTAGGAGACAAAATAAACTCCCTTATAACTTTTGAGTCTTTGCTAGTTTTTATAAGGATTTTTGAAGGTATTGGGTCGCCTAATGTATCTAAAACAGTACCTTTTAACAATTGTGCATGACCAATACCAAAACCAACAAATAAAAAAATATAGAGATTAATTTTTTTAATACTTTTTTTGGTCAAAATTAATTTTTAGAGGCTTCTTTTAATGCTTTATTATATTCTTCGTCATCTTTGGCAATATAGTTCTCAATACCTCCTCTAGAGGAGATGATACCCGCAGAATATTTATTTGGTCTATAACTAATAAGTTCCAATGCTTTTTTCTTGTAAAGTGCCTTGAACTCGTTCCAAGTAAGAGTTTCTTTACCGTCAAAAGGATTATCAATTAATTTTTCTTGGCTTAGCTTTCCGTTTTTTATAGCTATAGTTTTAAAAGCAATAAAATTGTCTATCGATTTCAGCTCTAAAATCATACCCGGAAGTCCATCGTACTTCCAAGGACCGCCAACAGGAAGTTTAGGAGCAAACCATGCTTCATAAGTTCTACCTCTAAAATCCATGGTAGCAAATTGGCACTTAAACCCTAAAATTTCTTTTGTTTGTTCTTCGATATTCCAATTAAAAATATCGAGACTGTCTTGAACAACAAAGTATTTGTAAGCAACTTCATGTTTAGAATAAAAAACAGCGTCATTATAGTCTTTGTAAACAGCAGTTACATTTTTACCAGATGGTGTAAAATATAAGATACTATCATCATCTTCGTCTTCACTTAAAACTGAGGTAGTTTTAATTTTGTTTTTCTTACCGTATAGTGATTTATTAATCTCTATAAATTTTGTGTATTCATAATTAGCAACCAAGGGTTTAGGATTTTTCTCAAGTGTTAATGTTCTTTCATATTCGATTTGATAAACATTTGTAGAATCTTGAAAAGCGTAAATATTTATAATTGAAAAAATTAAGGAAAATAAATTAAAAAAGAATCTCATTTAGTCATTCATTTAAAATTTTAAATTAAACTAAATTTCTCTTATAGTTGGTTTTCGCGAAAAATATAAGACTTGATAAATCTCAAAAAAAATAAAAAAGAACAGTTATGTAAAAACCTTAGAAATTTTGAGGGTTTTCTCTATTCTATGTTATTTAACTTTTTATTAACCAGATAAATAACGTTAAATTAATTTTTTGCAAGAAAAAACTTAAATTATTTAGTTATCCTACTAAAAACTCAATCTTCTATGACCACTGTACTTTGCCTTTCCCTATTTACAGTAAGTTTGGTGACATCCGGTCTTGAATAATGCCCAACGGCATCAAAGTTTTGACGCTCTTCATATATACGATTGAAGTCCAAGGTATGATAAATCAATCCTTCTTTGTTCACAACCGGTTCTACAAGCCATTCGCCATCGGGGCCTGCGATACAAGAGCCTCCGTTACCTAAAACTTCGGGGGCTTTATCCAAAATCTTATCTAAATGCGGGGTATTCTTGGGAAAGTCTTTCTTTTGCATTAACGACGAAACAGAAATCACATAGCTGCGCGATTCGCGGGCAATAAAACGGGTAATATCCTTGGTATTATTCAAATTTCCGGGCCAAACCGCTATGTGTAAATTTTCACCTTGACCATATAGGGCGGTTCGTGGTAAAGGCATCCAATTTTCCCAACAATTAAGGCCTCCTACAGTAAACTGTTTTAATGGGTGTACTTGAAGACCATTACCATCGCCAGGGGCCCAAGTCAAACGTTCATCATAAGTGGGTTGTAATTTACGATGCACCGATTTAATTTCTCCTTGTTGATCAATATAGACCAAAGAACAGTACAAACTATGACCTCCGCGATCTTTAGCTCGCTCCATAATGCCCAAGTATATAGAAATATGATGCTCTTTTGCCAATTTACGAATGCCGTCAAGCTCCCCTGCTTCAATCTGAATTGAATTTCTGGCATAATGTGCATGTAATTCTTTGTTCACTTTTAAATCCCATGCAGCACCTTCAGTATACGCCAACCAAAACGGATAGCCTGGCAACAGGGCTTCTCCAAAAACAATTAATTCACTGCCGTTCTTGGCGGCTTCAATAATTGTTGTCTCAATTTTTTCCAGTGTTGCTTTTTTATCTAACCAAACCGGTGCTATTTGAGCAAGGGCGACATTAAGTAAGTTTTCCATTATAAAATTCGATTTAGAACCAAATCCACATCAATCAAAAGAATACTGAACACTCCTGATATGATTATAAGCTTAAGAATATTATGTAACCAAACATAGTCTTTTTTACTCTTTGCTTTCCATAATAAAAAGATAAAAATTACAAGTAATAGGCTACTGGCCCCAAAATAGAAATACATATAACCAACATCAAATTGGTTAGTTAACAACCAAGCAGGAACAAGTGTCAATACAATAAGAATACCTATGATAAGTTTAGACATTCTTGGGCCATACAGTATTGGCAAAGTCTTATAGTTTTGGGCTAAATCACCGGCCATACTCTCTAAATCTTTAATAAGTTCACGAGCCAAAATCAATAAGAATAGAAAAAGAGCATGAAAAAAGATGACGGTTTCAAAATTTCTATAGTACACAAAAACCACAAAGAAAGGTGCTATGGCCAATATCGCCGATACTATATTACCTAAAAACGGAATGCGTTTAAGTTTATGGGAATACAACCAGATTCCAAAAATATAGGCCGAAAAGAACAGTACTGCCCTAAATGAAATATAACTTGCCAAAAAAGCAGCGGCAAAGTTCAATATAAAATATGTGGTTAGCTTAAAACGTTGGCTTACCAAACGATCTAACATACTTTTGGTTGGTTTATTGATCAGATCTTTTTCTGCATCGTAAAAATTATTGATGATATAGCCCCCTGCGATGACCAATGCCGACGCTGTTACAATAATGAAAAGGTTTATGTCAAAAACAACTTGACTTAGCGGCAAATCGGGTGAAAGAATAAAAATAGAGGCCAAGTACTGGGCAAGGGTTATCATTAAGATATTATAACCTCTAACCACCGAAAATAGGCTCAACAACTTGTAGAGTAACAGCCTATTTTTTCTATTAAGCATTAGAATTTTTCTAGAAATTGTAAACCACTTCCAATTTGTGGTCTTGAAGTGCTTTTCTAGCCTTATCGATATCTTCTGTAAAGCCCAAAATATAACCACCACCGCCCGAGCCGCAGAGTTTTAGGTAATAATCATTGGTTTCGATACCCTTTTTCCAAAGATTATGAAACTCTTTTGGAATCATAGGCTTAAAATTATCAAAAACCACATTTGACAATTGCTTTACATGACCGAAAAGCGATTTAATATCACCATTTAAAAAGTGTTCAACGCAAGCATCCGTATGTTTGATAAATTTATCTTTTAGCATGCTACGGAAGCCTTCTTGCTTCATTTGCTCCATAAAGATTTGTACCATTGGAGCAGTTTCACCGGTGATTCCGCTATCTAATAAAAATACTGCGCCTTTACCCTCTTTGTTTTGGGTAGGAAGGCTAGTAGATTCGATATTATCTTGAGAATTTATTAGAATCGGTAAACTTAAATAACTATTTAAGGGATCTAGACCAGAGCTCTTTCCGTGGAAAAAAGATTCCATGTTGCCAAAAATAGTTTTAAGCTTTAATAGCTTTTCTCTAGTTAGATTTTCTAAGACGGTAATCTTATCTGATGCGTATTTGTCATAAATAGCGGCGACCAATGCCCCACTGCTACCAATACCGTACCCTTGAGGTATGGAGCTCTCAAAATACATTCCATCTTGAACATCTTTACGGAACGAATCAATATCAAACTGCACCAAATCCTCACTTTGAATTTCCGATAAATACTCACAGAATTGCTCTAAACTTCTGTTAGATTCTTTTGCCTCTTTAGAAGTATTGTCATCTGTTTTTAAGGCTCCTTTAAAAAAGTTATATGGTATCGAAAGTCCTTTAGAATTTTTAATAATTCCATACTCCCCGAAGAGAAGTATTTTAGAATAGAATAAGGGTCCTTTCATAGCTATTGTCTAGACTTTAGTACGTTAAAGGTAAACATTATTGGTAGTGATATCAAATTGCTTCGTTCTAATTCCTGTTTATCCTTTCAATTGCTTGGCGCCATGACCAATTCGATCACAAATATAATGTCCATTTTCACAGAACGCAACTAGTTCATCCTGAATAAATTGAAATACCTCTTTCTTTTCGGACTCAGGATATAAAACATGAACATTGGCCCCTGCATCCAATGTAAAACAGACATGGGTTTTTGATTTTTTACGAAACGCCCAAATTCTATTGATAATTTCAAGTGTATTCGGTTTCATCAATACAAAATTAGGTAAGCTGGTCATCATCATTGCATGTAGCGTTAAGGCCTCGCTTTCCACAATTTTAATAAATTCATTGAGATTACCTTTTTCGAACACTTCTTTCAATTTATCTAAATTATGGTGTGCCTGTTGAAAGCGTTGTTGCGCAAAAGGATGGTCATGCATTAAGTCATGCCCAACTGTACTACTTACAGTTTTTTGGCCTTTATGCACCAGTAAAATAGTATCGTGATAGTTTTTAAAAACGGAATCTACTCTGAAAGGATACCGTATTCCATATAAATCAGAGCTTTTCGAGATGGGTTCATAAGCGCCCCATTGAATCAAGTCTCCTTCTATACTTCTGCAGGCACTACCAGAACCTAATCTTGCCAAAAAAGAAGCTTTCATCTTTAAATAATCTTCTCCTAAAGTAGGATTAGCTAATTTTTCAATTGATAACAAACAAAGGGCCAAAGCGGCCATTCCGCTGGCGGAAGAAGCAATTCCACTGCTATGCGGAAAGGAATTGGAAGTCTCTATGATAAAGTGATACCCTTTTAAAAAAGGGACATATCTTTCAATTCTTTCAAAGAATGTGATGATTTTAGGGGTAAAATCTTCCTTAGGTTTTCCTTCAAAGAAAAGATCAAAGGAGAATGTATCTGACTTTTTATCCAGCTTTTGAAAAGCCAAGCTAGTTGTCGTTGCACAAGCATTTAAGGTAAAGCTAATTGAGGGATTTGCAGGTATTTGATTTGGTTTCTTTCCCCAATATTTTACTAAGGCTATATTACTTGGTGCTTTCCAGGCAACTTTACCTTCGTTAGGGTATTCAAAACCATCTTTTAAAATAAACTCGCTCTCTGTCATGCAAACAAATTTTGGCAAAGATAACAATGCGTTTTTGACTACATCATTTGCTAAAAATAAATTGCTATTTTAGTGCAAATAGTGCCCCTTATGAAAAGAAAAATTCTTAAGATAACTATCACTGTTGCCATTTGCCTGATTATTGGGTTTCTTTCAAGTTTTGCGACCCAAAGCTCGGTGAATGACTGGTACCTTACCCTCAATAAGCCCAGTTTTAATCCACCCAACAGTATTTTTGCCCGTGTTTGGAGCGTTCTTTATTTAATGATGGGTGTTGCTGCCGGGGTAGTTTGGGGAAAAGGCTTTCACCATATCTGGGTTAAAACTGCATTATATCATTTTGGCTTTCAACTGCTTTTAAACTCACTTTGGAGTATGGTATTCTTTGGATTGAAAAATGTTCTGGCCGCGCTTTTCATAATCATTGCCTTAGTCGTAGCTATAATTCTTACTATAAAATGGTTCAATGTCGTGAGCAAAAAGGCCGCGTTGCTCATGGTTCCCTATTTACTTTGGGTATGCTTCGCTACCATACTTAATTATAAAATTTGGGAACTTAACTAAGAAGCAAGTAAGAGCATTTTTTGCATTGTTCTTAAGTTTCGGGTTGTGGCCGTTACCTTCAATTTTTTCTCTATCAAATTGTTGTTCAATTTTGCCTTTCCGGCACCCCCCTTACAATTTAAGTAGACGCAGTCTTCTGCAATTAAGAAGTCCTCCGTATTAAATTTAAGGGTATTGAACCCGTCTACTAAGTTTGCATCGGGCTTATCGAACAACAAGGTGTAATATTGATTCTTATCATCGGCATCTTTAAATGGATATTTCTCTAGAATAACACCCAACACCTCTTTTGTTGTTACTAAAACTGGCACTTCTAAACCAAAATCTTTTAAAATAACTTTTCTGATACCCTCTTTGATAGAACAGATATCTTCTTCACTATTTAAAATAATATTTCCACTTTGAATATAAGTTTGAACTTTTTTATAGCCTTCTTTTTCAAGACTGGCCTTCAATTCTATCATTTTAATTTTTTTTTGACCACTTACATTGATTCCTCTCAAAAAAGCAATAAAAGTCTTCATTCTAATGTAATTTTTACTTTGACATACTTAAATCTACTATAATTATTTTTAGTAATTTCCGTGAATTAAAATACCGCAATGAGTCAATACATTTTAGCCTTAGATCAAGGCACTACAAGTTCTAGAGCAGTTGTTTTTGATAAAAAGGGCGCCATAGTCTCTACTGCCCAAAAGGAGTTTACACAGATTTTTCCGAAACCGGGATGGGTGGAACACGATGCTACAGAAATTTGGTCTACTCAAGCTGGTATGGCCGCAGAAGCAGTGGCCAAAAAAGGTATTCAAGGAAATCAAATTGCAGCTATCGGAATCACTAACCAAAGGGAAACCGCGGTTGTCTGGGACAGGAAAACGGGCGAACCTATCTACAATGCCATAGTCTGGCAAGATAAAAGAACGTCGGATTTTTGTGATGAATTAAAAAAAGCTGGCAAATCGGCTTTGATCCGAGAAAAAACAGGTTTGGTAATCGACTCTTACTTTTCTGCAACCAAGGTAAAATGGATATTGGACAATGTGGATGGCGCACGAGCACGAGCTGAAGCTGGAGAATTAGCCTGGGGAACCATAGATTCTTGGTTAATCTGGAAAATGACCCAAGGCAATCTTCATGTGACCGACGTGACAAATGCCTGCCGTTCATTGATTTTCAATATCAATACCATGGCTTGGGATAATGAGCTTCTTGAGCTTTTTACCATTCCAAAAAGTATACTCCCCGAGGTAAGACAATCAAGTGAAGTATATGGGCATACAGCCCCTAATTTCTTTGCAAGTGAAATACCAATTGCAGGCATTGCAGGTGATCAACAGGCTGCGCTATTTGGCCAAATGTGCACGCAGAAGGGCATGGTAAAAAACACCTATGGCACTGGTTGTTTTATGTTGATGAATGTTGGTGACAAACCGGTTCCATCAAAAAACAATCTCTTGACAACCGTTGCATGGAAGATTAACGGAAAAACCACCTATGCCCTCGAAGGAAGTATTTTTATTGCGGGTGCCGTTGTTCAATGGCTTCGCGATAGTTTAAAAATTATAAAAAAGTCTTCAGATGTGGAGCAGCTAGCTGGTGCTGTAGAAAGTTCTGAAGGGGTATATTTTGTTCCCGCCTTTGCTGGTCTTGGTGCTCCGCATTGGAATCAACAGGCACAAGGAACCATATTCGGATTAACCCGAGGTAGCACCGATGCCCATATTGCTAAAGCGGCCTTAGAATCAATTGCCTATCAAACCATGGATGTTTTGAAAGCTATGGAGGCGGATTCTGGAATCACCATCAAAGAACTTCGCGTAGATGGCGGTGCAACGGTAAATAATATGCTAATGCAGTTTCAGGCAGATGTTTTGAATACGGTTACTGTTAGACCTAAAATAATAGAAACTACTGTGATGGGCGCGGCTTATTTGGCAGGCCTAGCGGTCGGTTTTTGGAAAAGCCCCGAAGAAATTCAAGATATTTGGCAATCTGATGTCCACTTTAAACCGACTGAAGAACGAGAGGTAATCGATAGCGGTATCAAAGGCTGGTATAGAGCGATTGAAGCTTTGGAACATTGGACAAAACAGTAGGCAGTTGTCGAAACAACAAAATCAGCATTAACCCTGAACTAAGATTAACATGACTCCTTTTATCGCAGAAATTATAGGGACCTTTCTTTTAATATTGTTGGGTTGTGGTGTAAACGCCAATGTTTCCCTTGCCAAAACCTATGGTAGCGGTTCAGGTTGGATTGTAATCACTACTGGCTGGGCTATTGCGGTTTACGTAGGTGTTGTCGTTTCGGCGCCTTACAGTGGGGCACATTTAAACCCGGCAGTGACTGCAGGGCTGGCTATGGCAGGTAAATTTTCATGGAGTGATGTTCCCTTGTACATTTTAGCTCAGTTTATAGGTGCTATTTTAGGCGCCTTTCTAGTTTGGCTAATTAATAAAGATCATTTTGATGCAACCTCGGACGGAAATACGAAAAGAGGGGTTTTTTGTAACACACCGGCCATACCGAATGTGCCAATTAACATTCTTAATGAGATTGTCGGCACTTTTGTTCTGGTATTTACTGTACTCTATTTTTCGGATGCTACAATTAAGGATACCACTATTGGCTTAGGTTCTTTGGGTGCTCTTCCTGTAGCACTATTGGTCTGGGGAATTGGCTTATCCCTAGGAGGTACTACCGGATATGCCATAAACCCCGCAAGAGACTTAGGCCCACGAATAGTACATGCATTGGCCCCTATTAAAGATAAAGGTTCGAATGGTTGGGCATATTCTTGGATTCCTGTAGTTGGCCCAATTTTAGGCGGATTACTGGCGGCAGGATTATTTCTGGTCTTGCAATAGGCTATGTTCTTGCCATTGCTTTAGCAGCAACATAGGCTCCCGTCCAGGCATTTTGAAAGTTAAACCCACCAGTAACGGCATCAACATTAATAACTTCTCCGGCAAAAAACAGATTCGGCAATTTTTTACTTTTAAAGCTTTTAAAGTCAATCTCTTTTAAACTTACTCCGCCAGCCGTAACAAACTCTTCTTTAAAGGTGCTTTTTCCTTCAACTTTAAACGAGCTTTGAGTAAGTTGTTGTGCCAAGTCTTTAAGAATATCTTTTGTCGCATCGGCCCATTTTAATCCCTTGTCAATTTTGGCCGCGGCGACTAAATTTATCCATAAACGTCTGGGTATATCAAATGCATTTGTGCGAGCGATTGTTTTTTTACCCTCTAATTCTTTAATTTCAAATAACACCTGTTCTAGCATTTCGGTAGAATATTCAGGTATCCAATTTACGTTGATTTTAAAATTGTAGTTGTATTCATTAAGAATGTTCGCCCCCCAAGCAGAAAGTTTTAAGATTGCGGGGCCGCTCATACCCCAATGTGTTATCAGAAGAGGACCGTCACTTTCTAAAATGGGCTGTTCGTTCACCTGACTTTTAAGTTGTACTACAATTTTCGAGTTGTATTGTTTTTTAGCAGGAATTTTAACCTCAACATTTGTGCTTAAACCAGGTATATTAGCTATTCTTTCGTCCTTAATATTAAATGTGAAAAGTGAGGGAACAGCAGGTACTATAGTGTGACCTAAATCATCTAATTGCTGCCATATCTTAGGGTTACTACCAGATGCGATTAAAAGGGTTTTACACTTATAATGCTTGTTCATTGTGGTAATCTGCCAACCGTCATTTTCTTTTAATGGCAAAAAAGATTTTACCGAGCTGTTTTTAAGAATGCTTATTCCCAAACGCTCGGTCTCTTTTAAAAAACAGTCGATTATACTTTGTGAAGAATCGCTCTTTGGAAAAATACGACCATCATCCTCAATCTTTAAAGGCACTCCCCGTTCCTCAAAAAAAGCCATAACATCACCCGTAGAATGGGCATGGAAAGGACCTAAAAGTTCTTTCTTGCCTCGCGGATAATTACTCACAAGTTCTTTAGGATCAAATTCTGCATGCGTCACGTTACATCGCCCGCCCCCGGAAACTTTCACCTTACCCAATACGGTTTTTCCACGTTCAAAAATTGCAATATCTAAACTAGGGTTTTCGATAGCCGTTTGAATTGCTGCATAAAAACCCGCAGCTCCACCACCGATAATTATGATATCGTACATTAATTTGCCCTATCTGGATAGTTGGTAAAGATCCCGTCTACACCGAACTCTCGCATTTTGGCGATATCTTCAATTTCATTTACTGTATAAGTATATACTTTAAGACCTTCTTTTTGTATGGCTTCAGTTTGTTCAGCTGTCAATTTTTCGAACCAAGGATTTATGGCAATTGCATTTAGTTCTTTTGCTACTGGAACAGCGGCAATAGGATTTTCTTCTGTCAATATAGCGATAGCAATATCCGAATTAATTCTTCGCATCTCGCGAAGCTCATCCCAATTAAAACTTGATATGATAAAATTTTCTGCTGACCAGCCTCTTTTTTTTATATAGAAATCGGTAATAAAGTTAACCCTATTCGCAGTACCAGCACCTTTCAATTCGATATTAAGGGCAACCTTATTATCGATCAGTTTTAAAACATCTTGAAGCAAGGGAATTTGATGATTACCATCAAGAATGACCTTTTTTAAATCCCCAATATTATATTCTTCAATATTTCCAGCTGCATTGGAAAGTCTTTCCAAACTCTCATCGTGGAAAACGACGGTTTCGCCACTTTTAATATTAAACACATCAATTTCAATCATATCAACTCCAATATCCATTGCCTTTTGGATCGAAGCTAAGGTGTTTTCAGTTTCATAGCCCATAGCTCCTCTATGACCAATAACTAAAAAATTATCTTCTTCCATTTTACAACTATTCAGAAAAAAAAATAAAACAAGTGCGAGTATAGTAAGTTTATTCATGCGTCCCATTTTAGAATCTAAAAATACAATTTGAAAATGAAAAACGTACTACTTGCTTTTAGCAATTAAAATATCTTCTTAGGGGGTTTTTAAAGTGAAATCTAATCAATTATTTTATATATTGTATTGATTATTAACCAACTAAATAAATTATTATGTTTTCAAAATCTAATTTATTAGCTACCCTGATAGGGGGTATCGCTATGTTTGTATTAGGGTATGTTTTATGGGGTATGCTAGGCGAGAGCTTAAATGGGGACAATGTCTTGACCAATGTTATGAAGACCGAGCCAGATTTCATTCATTTATTTTTAGGCTGCCTGTTGAGTGCTTTTGCCATGAGTACACTTTATGGAAAATGGGCACGTGGTCATCACAGCGCTAAAGAAGGGGCTGAATTTGGTATTTGGATTGGAATCTTCGTAGGACTGGGGATGGGACTAATTTGGTACGCAACCTCTACAATGATGAATTTAACCGGGCACTTAATCGACGCCGTCTTAAACATTATTTACTACCTGTTAATCGGTATTATAATTGCTCTTATTTACAAATCAACTAGCAAAAAAGCAGATTCCTGATGGTGCATAAAAATTGAAAACTAGGCGGACTTCAAGTCCGCTTTTTTTATTCCATAACCTGCAAAATAAAAGATTCTAGTGGTCTTAGTCGTAGATTAATCAGGCCTACCTCATTTTCAATATTTAATTCATAGTCAGTACCGTCATAAAGTTGCTCCTGCAATTTATATGTATTTCTACATAACCTCCATTTTTTAATAATTTCAGTTGGAAGCTTAAATTCAATATCATACGATTTTTCAGCATCAAAATTGGAAATCACTACCAATTTTTCATCATCGACCCATCGAACATAAGATAGAATCCTATGGTCATAGCCTTCTGTATGTTCTTTGTTATAAAAGTGAATCTCTTGATATTCGCCCATTAAAGCGTCACTTGTTATTGTAAAATTCAAAAGCCGTTTGTAAAAATCTCTAAGGTCCTTTTCATCATCAGTAAGTTGACCTCCATCAAACTTTTTATTGTTTACCCATCTTTGATGGTTTGGAACCCCTAAATAATCGAAAATCGAGGTTCTTGTCGGGCTACCAAAACCTGCGTTTTCTTGAGCCGGTTCTCCTACCTCTTGCCCAAAATATATCATGGTCGGTGAGGTACTTAAGGTTGCAGAAACAACCATTGCAGGTTTTGCAATCTCCGCTTTGCCCACAAAGTCTGGGCTTGCAATTCGTTGCTCATCATGGTTTTCAAGAAAATGTAACATATGATGCTCAATATCTTGCATCCCTTTTTGCACAACGGGGATGTGATCTGTCCAACCGTGGCCCTGCATAATATGTTTTATACTATCATACAGTTCAACTTTATCATAGAGATAATCCATTTTTCCTTTTTGGATGTAATCTCGATACAATTGCGGATTGTAGACTTCGGCCAAAAGAAAAGCCTCAGAATTCTTCATTTTGATAGCTGAGTTCATAAAACTCCAAAACTCAACAGGAACCATTTCAGCCATATCAAAACGGAAACCATCGACACCAAAATCTAACCAGTAGAGTGCTATATCGCGAAACTTTTTCCATGAATCTGGTACATCCTTAGCTTCCCAAAACTCAAAATGTTCTTTGAAGTCTTTTTCGGCATAAGAGTCTGGAAGTTCTTCAAATTCTTTGCTTCCATCTGGTCGAACGCCATAATTGATTTTTACGGTTTCGTACCAATCATTAAAATTGGGTTGAGGTAGTCTCGATCCATTACCTGTCCATTTCGCAGGAACTTCGATAAACATATTATCCTCTAACGTATTCGTATTATCTCCTAAAGGAGAGTAGCCGTTTTCCCAATTTGGCACTTTGAATTCTGATCCCGGGATGTAATAAAAATTGTTATCCCTTTTATACTCTAAAGAAGTATCGTCATCCACCCCGAAATCAACAATACCCTTAGGGTTAGTGAGTCCCTCGTAATTTCTAGCAACATGATTAGGTACGATATCAATAAGAACCTTCATACTGTGGCGATGCGTTCTATCAATAAGCGCCTTAAACTCTTCAAGTCTCTTATCTGGGTCTACAGCCAAATCAGGATTTACATTGTAATAATCCTTAACAGCGTATGGCGACCCTGCCCTACCTTTTACGACATCGGGATCATCATTTGAAATTCCGAATTCTGTATAATCAGTGATTACGGCGTGGTGTGGCACCCCTGTATACCAAATATGGGTGATACCTAAATTTTTAATCTCGGTAAGCGCATTACTATCAAAATCTTTGAACTTACCTACGCCATTTTCTTCAATAGTTCCCCAAGGTTTGTTTGTAGTGTTTGTATTTCCAAAAAGTCTTGTGAACACTTGATAAACAACTGCCTTTTTCTTCTTCATGATTTTAACTTCATTTTTATTTGAATCTTCATTGGCGCATGCTGCAATTAAAAGAATGATCAAGCTTAATGAAGTCCAAATAGTCTTCTTCATACCTTTACTATCTTACCAGGAATAAGAACTACTCTTTGGCCATTAACCCGAATTGACATTTCTTCTTTGCCGGTCAGCTCAAAGCTTGATTCTTTAGCCGATACCGTTACCTTAATAATTCTATTTCTAAAGTTGATTTTAAAGGAATAAGATTTCCATTGTTCAGGAATTCTTGGGGTAAAATGTAATTTATCATCTAACACGCGCATACCTCCAAAACCTTCTACTACGCTCATCCAAGTACCGGCCATAGAAGTTATATGAAGTCCTTCTTCGACTTCTTTATTGTAGTCATCAAGGTCTAAACGAGAGGTTCTTAAATAAAATGCATATGCTTGGTCCATTCGGCCTAATTTTGCAGCCTGTATGCTATGGACACAAGGCGACAACGAAGACTCGTGAACCGTGAAAGGCTCATAAAAATCGAAATGCCTTTCTAATTCTTCATTGGAAAAGTGATCTTCAAAAAGATAAAAACCTTGTAAAATGTCTGCCTGTTTTATGTAAGGAGAACGCAAAATACGATCCCAACTCCACTTTTGGTTTATGGGTCGTTCCGATAAAGCCAAATCATCTACTTTGACCAGTTCTTTATCTAAAAAACCATCTTGTTGTAAAAAGACCTCATGCTTTTTAGAATAGGGGAAGAACATATTTTCAGCGACCTCTGACCATAAATCGGTTTCGGCTTTGGTAAGTTTTGTCTGAGCCACTATTCTATCATAATCTACTAAATACCCATCTTTTACCTTTTCAAGCTGTTCTAAAGTATATTGAATACACCATTTTGCTAAATAATTGGTATACCAATTGTTGTTGACATTATTTTCATATTCATTGGGGCCTGTTACTCCTAAAATCACATACTTTTTCTTCTTTTTGGAATAATTGGCTCGTTGATGCCAGAATCTAGAAATTCCTATTAAAACCTCTAGTCCCATTTCGGGAATATAGCTGTAGTCACCTGTGAAACGGTAGTAATTGTAAATCGCAAAAGCTATAGCCCCATTTCTGTGAATTTCTTCAAAAGTGATTTCCCATTCATTGTGACACTCTTCGCCATTCATGGTTACCATGGGATACAAAGCTGCTCCATTAGAAAAGCCAAGTTTTTCGGCATTTTCTATTGCTTTCTCTAAGTGATTATAACGGTATTCCAATAAATTCCAGGCTACGGTCTGGTTTTTTGTAGCCATATAAAATGGTAGACAGTATGCTTCAGTGTCCCAATACGTACTCCCACCATACTTTTCTCCGGTAAAGCCTTTTGGACCAATATTTAATCTAGAATCTGTACCTAAATAAGTCTGATTCAACTGAAAAATATTGAATCGAATTCCTTGTTGCGCTTTAACATCACCGGAAATAGTAATATCGCTCATTTCCCATATTTCAGCCCAAGCCTCTTTCTGTTTTTTAAGAAGAGTCTCATAACCAAGTTTTGAAGCTTGGTCTAAAGTTGTATTGGCAGCTTTTACCAGATTATCCGTTTTATGATTTCTAGAAACAGTATACCCCCCGTATTTCACCAGGCTTACTTTCTGATTCTTCTTTAGGGCTTGTTGAAATTCGATAGAAACAAGATTTTCAGACTTTTCAGATTTTGTTGCGGCTACTCTGTTTCCTTCTAAAAAAGCCTCCGCCTGCATAAAAGTGCAGGTGGCGAAGTTAGTCTTCATAGTATACGCTTCTATAAAAGCTCTATCATCTTTATAAGAGACATTAGTGGTGTTCCAGAACTTATCATCCCAGTTACTGTCCTCATTCTTAATTCCAGAATCCAAATAAGGAATTAGTTTTACATCCGCATCAGAGTTCAATACTTCGAGCGTATACTCGATGGCACCAAGTTCGTCTATGGTCAAGCTCAAAAATCGGGTGGTAGAGACTGAAACTTCTACTCCATTAGGCATTTCGGCAATAAAACTACGTTTATACCAACCTTCTTTCATGTTAAGCTCCCTTTCGAAGTCTTTAACCATTTTACAGGTATTCAAATCTAGTGCTTCCTTATTAACAAAGACATTGATACCTATCCAGTTTGGTGCATTTAAAACCTTAGCAAAATACTCTGGATATCCATTTTTCCACCAACCTACACGGGTCTTATCAGGATAATAAACGCCTGCAATATAACTTCCTTGAAACTTTTCGCCGGAGTAATGCTCCTCAAAATTGGCTCGCTGCCCCATGGCCCCATTTCCAATACTAAAAAGGCTTTCTGAAGATTTAACTCGTTCATAATCAAAGTCTTTTTCTATAATTGACCATTCATTAGGTTGTATATAATCTTGGTTCATCTAAACTTTTGCTAATTTTTTTAAAAAATCTAAATCTATTTCCGTGAAATCGCTAAAATTATAATCTGCTTCCTGTAAAATTTTTGCATCTCCTATTCCAATGCTTGTCATATTTCCGGCATTAGCAGCTTCAATACCTGCAACGGCATCTTCAAAAACGATACAATTCTTTGGAGGAACATCTAACTTTTCAGCAGCGATAAGAAAAACTTCTGGGTCTGGCTTCGCCTTTGATACTGAGTTTCCATCTATAATGGTATCAAAATAAGATAACAGATTTACTTTCTCAAGTATGGGTTGCGCATTTTTACTTGCCGAACCCAATGCAATCGGTATGTTGTTCTTTTTTAAAAAATCTAACACTTTGGGTACATCTGGCAAAATTTCGGAAGCATCCATCTTCTCAATATAAGCCAAATAATCTCTATTCTTTTCGACCATCCATATATCAAACTGTTCTTCTGTTGCTGTTGCATCTGCTAGATTCAAAAGTATATCCAAACATCTTTTTCTACTTACACCTTTGAAAAGTTCGTTGTGCTCTTTGGTAAAATCAAAATTCAACTCTTCTGCCAACTTTTTCCATGCTAAATAGTGGTATTTAGCGGTATCGACAATTACCCCGTCTAGGTCAAAAATAAATCCGACTTTATGCATGCTCTAAATGTTTGGGCAAACTTAATTAATTGTAGAATTACGTTCTATCAAAGTAGGCTCTAAAATTTTCGTTTGATAGGTCTCTTCCTCTTCTTCACTTTCTATTTTCTGAATCAACATTTCTGCTGATATTTCGCCCATTCTTTCGCCATGCTGGGCAATAGATGTTAAACTCGGGTTTGCATACTTCGATAATAAGCCATCGGTAAAACCGATAAACGAAATATCATCCGGAATTTTCAAACCCAGATCCTGCGCTACTTGCATACCATAAATAGAGAAAATCTCGTTTACGGTTAGAATAGCGTCAACCTTAGAATTTTTAATGAAATTCTCTATCAATTGACCATCCATTTCCATAGAAGGCATTTTTAATATCAAATCTTGTTGTTCGCTAACCCCAAACTCTTTTAGGGCTTTTTGATACCCAGTTGTTCTAGCCTTACTCACACTTAAATAATCGTGTGTGGTAATGAGTCCGATACGTTTTCTTCCTTGTTCAATAAGTTTCTTGGTAGCCAAGTAAGCTCCCATAGCATCGTCAATAATAACCTTATCACATTCAACTTCATTTGTAATTCTATCAAATAAAACTAAAGGTATGCCTTGCTCTGTTACCTCTTTTAAATGATTGTAGTCATTTTCTTTTTGGGTTCCCGAAGATAAGGACATGATAAAACCATCGATACTGCCATTTGCAAGCAGTTCCATATTTATGACTTCCTTATCAAAAGACTCATCAGATAGACATACAATTACATTATAACCTTTAGTATTGGCATATTTTTCAACACCCCGAACCACAGTGGTGAAAAAGTGATGTACAATGTCAGGAATAACGACCCCAATATTTTTTGTACGCTTGTTTTTTAAGCTAATCGCAATGTTATTGGGCTTGTAATTATAAAGTTTTGCAAATGCCTGTATCTTTTCTTTGGTTTCTCTGCTGATTTCCTCACTATTTTTTAGGGCTTTGGAGACTGTGGATATAGAGACCTCAAGTTCTCTAGCTATATGTTTAAGTGTTATTTTTTTTTTGAGCATTTTCCGATTTTAAAAACTTCATAAAAATAGCATACTTTTTGGGTAAAATATCTCTAACATATTAACCTTTAGTTAACGCTTAGATCACAATTTTATCACCGTTCAAAGTAAATACAATAAAGAACAAAAAAAACATATTCCAAGGTATTTCCACCGAATTTGCATATATTTCGCTCATTAATTATGAATTATGTATTTTCTTCCTTGTTGAATTATCTAGCCCACAATCACGAGAAGTTATCAACACGAAATCGTTTTCGAAAGCTGGAGTTCTTAAATAAAGGGGATTTAACATAATTTTTATATATGTTTAACTCTTGAATTTAAATTAACTAAACTTAAAATTAATTATTTATGAAGATTACGCTACTTAAAGGTTTACTGCTACTTGGAGCATTTGTTTGCTTTAATGCGGTAAAAGCCCAGACGGTATCAGGTACTGTTTCCGATGCAAGCGGTCCCCTGCCGGGTGCCAGTGTTGTTGTCAAAGGGACTACCAATGGTACACAAACAGATTTTGATGGTAATTATACCCTCAATGATGTAGCTGCTGACGCGGTGATTGTATTCAGTTACATCGGTTTTTCTGCACAAGAAATACCAGTAAACGGTCAATCAACAATCGACGCAATCTTGCAAGAAAATGCAAGCGAATTAGATGAGGTTGTAGTTATTGGTTACGGTACAACTACCAAAAGAAGTACCACAGGTGCTGTAGAAAGTGTAAAAGCCGAAGAATTCAACAAAGGTGTTATCGTTAATCCACAACAGTTGATTCAAGGTAAGACAGCTGGGGTACAGATTGCCACAACCAGTGGAGAGCCTGGAGCCGCGGTCAATGTAAGGGTAAGGGGCACCGCCTCTGTACGTTCGCAGAACAATCCTTTATTCGTGGTTGACGGGGTTCCTTTAAGTGGGGCCAATACTACTCCGGCCACAAGTGGAGGTGCCGACGGGGGTAACGATATTGGTAGTTCTGGTTCTTTAGATCCCTTAAGTTTCTTGAATCCTAATGATATTGCCAGTATCGACATCCTACAAGATGCTGCTTCCACAGCTATCTATGGTTCCAGGGGTGCCAATGGGGTCGTTTTGATCACGACCAAGTCAGGGACTTCGGGAAGGGACGTTTTAGAATTTTCTTCCACATTTTCTGTTGGTTACATAGGCAATCGCCCAGAAATAGCTTCCAGAGAACAATTCTTGGCTGCCCAAAACACCATCACCGGTGGTACTTTTATTGATGGAGGGGCCAATACTGATACGTATGATGTAATATACCGTACATCTTTTACCCAGAACTACAATCTGGCCTATGGAGGAGGAGGCGAGAATGGGAACTACAGGATTTCTATGGGGTATCAAGATCAAGAAGGTGAAGTAGATGACAGTACATTTGACAGGTTGACCGCTCGATTCAATGCTTCACAACGCTTCTTTGACAACAAATTGAAATTGAGTACCCAAGCAACTATTTCCAATGTTGAGTCCCAAAGACCTCCAATAACCAACAACCCCAATGCAAGGGGTGATTTACTCTCCGCTTCCATTGGTTGGGATCCAACCCAACCTTTAACAGGAGATGGCACGAGAGACCAAGGTTTTATAGCTGGATTTAACCAGCCTTCCAACGAAAGAAGGAATCCATTGGCACTTTTAGAGCTGACTCGCGCAACCTCTAGCACAGTACGGGCTCTTATAAATGTGTCAGCACAATACAAGATAACTGATAATTTGAATTTTAATACTTTGGTAGGGCTCGATAAATCTGCATCTTCTGCCAGTTCTGCGAATTCAAGGAATTTCGCCGGTAATGGTATTCTAGATAACGGTAGAGCCGACTTAGACGAAATTGATTTGACTAATACTACATGGGAATCCTATTTAAATTATAATAAAGAATTTGGTGATGATGTATTGGATATGGTGCTAGGACATTCTTATCAAGAATTTGTAACGGAAACCATTAATTTAAGAGGCTTTGATTTTGATACCGCTGATTTGTTTCAAATGGTAAACAATATTGCTGGAGCACAAGACTTTGCTGCAAACTCCTCCCTTGAAAGAGATGAATTACAATCATTCTTCCTAAGAACCAATTATTCTTTAAACAACAAATTCAATTTTTCTGGTACAATACGTATTGATGGTTCTTCAAGATTTGGTGGAAACAACCAATATGGAACCTTTGGTGCGGTGGGTGCTTCTTGGTCATTAGATCAGGAAAGCTGGTTTCCAGAATTTTTTGACACGTTCAAACTTAGGGCCAACTGGGGGGTAACCGGTAATCAAGAAGGTTTGGGATCCAATCGGTTCATAGAACGACAACGTTTTGGCATTGGAAACCAAAACGATCCTGGTGCTTTAGGAACGGTCGCCTTTAATAATCCTGATTTACAGTGGGAAGAAAATGAGCAATTAAGTATTGGTGTGGACTACGGGTTTTTGAACAATCGGGTTTCAGGATCTGTGAACTACTTTAAAAGGACTACGTCACAATTCTTATTAGAAGTGAACAGTGCACAACCTGCACCACAACCTTTCGTTTTTGCCAATGTGGATGGTGATATTGTCAATGAAGGTTTGGAATTTACAATTAATGCCATTCCTGTTCAGACTGAAGATTTTTCATGGGATTTGAACTTTAACATTACGTACACGGATAATATCTTGGAGAACTATGAAGGCCCAGCTATTGATGCGGGCCAAATTAATGGACCTGGATTGTCCAGGGCTTTTGCGCAAAGATTAGCCAACAATCAGCCTTTGTTCAGCTTTTTTACAAGGGATTGGCAAGGTTTGGATGAAGATGGAGGTAACATCTTTGCAAACAACGGAGCACAGGTTTTTATAGGTGAAAGTGCCCTGCCGGACTTCTCCCTTGGTTTTACCAACAATTTCAGTTATAAAAATTGGGATTTGAGTTTGTTCTTTAACGGACAGTTTGGACAGTCTATCTATAACAATACTAGAAATGCCTTCTCCACCATCCCTAACCTATCCCAAGGTAGAAACGTGTTTGCTGATACCTTACCACTGGTTGGCGTTGAAAACCCTTTTAATCCCCAATCAGTTTCTTCGAGATTTATAGAGGATGGATCCTTTTTGAGGTTACAGAACCTAACTTTGGGGCATAATTTTACCGTGGGAGACGATAGTGTGTTCAGTAGTTTGAGATTGTTCTTAAATGCGCAGAATTTATTTGTTATTACAGATTACACTGGACAAGATCCTGAAATCTCAACAGACAGAACGTTAAATAATTTACCCTCTTTAGGTATTGATTTGACCTCTTATCCAAGACCTACTACTTTTTCGCTAGGTGTTAATGCAAGTTTTTAAAAAAAAAAAGAAATGATGAAAAAAGATTTATTAAGTAACAGATTAGCAAAGATGCTCGGATTAAGTGCACTGATAGTCACTTTCCAAGCATGCACAGATCTAGAACCCAATTTTGGGGATTCAATTTCCGTTGAATCGATTGGGGGTAGCTTTAATGGAGTATCAAACACCTCTGCAAGTCTTGAAGCACTCTATACCAGCGGGGATAGTGACAATTTAGGACTTTACCGCCAAGATACCCAAGAAAACTCATATGCGCTTATGGAGGTATCCGCAGACAATATCGCGGTGCTGACAAGAGGTGCTGACTGGGGTGATAATGGGGTTTGGCGTACCATGCATAACCATACCTGGGATGCCAATCACGTTTATGTACTGCAAGCATGGAACAGACACAATGCTGCATCTTTCCGTGCTAGTCAGTTGTTGGACTCCAGATCCAATGCAAGCCCTAGCGAAACTGCCCAAGCCCAGGTGATTCGTGCGTTTAATATATATTCCGTACTGGATTTCTTTGGTCAAGTGCCCATTAGGGGAGTAGATGATGGCCCCGATGTTGACCCGACTGTAATCTCCGCTCAAGAGGCACTTACCCTTATCTTGGACGATTTGAATGCTGCAATTTCTAGTGGAAACCTTTCGGATAATGGTCCCGGTGTAGCTTTGAGACCCGCAGAATCAGGAGGAGATAGGGCTGGAACCTTAACTGGTATAGGAGAGGCATTTGCGCGTTTTTTAAGAGCAAGGGTTCAATTAAATGCCATTCACCTTGTTGGGACTGCAGGAGATATGAATCAAGTCATTGCAGATGTCAATGCTATAGAAGCACTAGGTTTTCAATTGGACCCTGTTGGAGCAGAGGATCCTGATGGGGATGATAGCTACTTTGATATTTGGGATCCAGCTAACAACACCAATCTAGAAGTGATTTTTATGTTGGATGGTGATGTACGGACCCGTATGTATAACCAACTACACCCCAACCAAGGTGGTTGGAATGGTTTTGTTACGCTCACGGAAACTTTTAGGCTGTTCGGTACCGATGATATCAATCAGGATGCGAGACTCGGCTTGCCAGGAGAGGAAGTTGATGGTGTATCTACCGGTTACATTAGGGGTCAACAAAGAAGTCCGGCCGGAACCAATCTGACCGATAGACAAGAGAATCCTTTGGTTTATGAAGATGTTATTCTTACAAATTTAGAAGTCAACAACGAACGCAATGGCATTCGTATTGTTAAAAACCCCCAAAGGAATGATGATGGCAATCTGCCGGGAGATACCGCTAGAGACTTCACTTGGATTCGCTTTGCAGATGCCATGCTAATGCGTGCTGAAGCTACTTTACGTGGCGGTGGCGGTGGACCCACGGCTTTGGAAGATGTAAATGCCATACGTGAAAGAGCAGGTGCTGCTCCACTTGGTAGTGTATCATTGGATGATATGCCAGACATTATTGCAAGGGAATTGAACTCCGAAGGAGTAATGGGAGGTAGAAGAGCTGTACAATTGCGATTTGGAAATTTTGCCTCGGGCACTTGGGAAATGAAGACAGTTAATGAAGATTTCAGGGTTAAATTTCCTATTCCTGCGGCTGCTTTGGCAACCAACCCAAATCTAGTTCAAAACGAAGGATATTAATAAAATTTTTATTTGATATTTTCAAAAAAGAGGGCTTAATAAAGCCCTCTTTTTATTTTTTGATTTGACCTAATAAATATACTTAATGTACAATGTTTCTGTAAATATTCAAGATACAGTTATGAAATTCATACATAATTAATTAGATTGAACTTAAAGGAATTGTTATCAGTCATTTCTTAATCTAAAGAAATAATTAGTAAAACCTATTTTATAAAAAATAAATGAGTGAACTTAATAAAATTTATTATTTCTTGCTTATGTTCTTATGTCTAACTAATTGCACAAATGATTTAGAAAAAAATAAGACTCAAAGAGCAGAGAATAAACTATTTACAAAATTAGAAACCCAAACTACCGGTATAGATTTCATTAATACGATTGAAAATGAGGAAGACTTTAATATTTTTCTCTATCGTAATTTTTATAATGGTGGTGGTATAGGTATTGGAGATATTAACAATGATGGCTTGCCAGATATATACCTTACTTCAAATAGAAAGCAAAACAAGCTATACCTGAACAAAGGGAATTTTAATTTTGAGGATATTACTGAAAACGCAGGGGTTTCAGGCACCAAAGCTTGGTCTACCGGTGTGATATTTGTAGATATCAATGCAGATGGACTTTTAGATATATATGTCTGCAATGCAGGAAATATTGAAGGCGATGATCAAAAAAATGAACTCTTCATTAATAATGGCCCTTCGGCAGGCTCAGGACAAGTAACTTTTACCGAAGAGGCTGAGGCATATAATCTAGCAGACAGCGGCCTTACCACACATGCCGCTTTTTTTGACTACGATAAAGATGGTGATTTAGATGTGTATCTATTGAACAACAGTTTTATACCAGTTGCTAGTTTAGGATACGAAAATAAACGAAATGTTAGGGCCAAAGATTGGAATGTGCCTGAAAAATTGAAAGGCGGTGGCGATAAGTTGTTGAGAAATGATAATGGTGTTTTTATAGACGTGAGTGAAGAAGCTAAAATATATGGAAGTCTGATTGGTTTTGGTTTAGGTGTGACCGTCGGTGACATAAATAACGATTTATACCCTGATATTTATGTCTCTAATGACTTCTTTGAACATGACTATCTCTATATAAACAATCAAGATGGAACTTTTAAAGAGGATATTAAAAACTGGGTGAGTCATTTAAGCCTATTTTCTATGGGAGCCGACATGGCAGATATCAATAACGATGGTAAGTCAGATATTTTCGTTACAGATATGTTACCAGAAGGCGATGAAAGACTTAAAACCACAACTAATTTTGAAACTTATGACACCTATCAGCTTAAATTAAGAAACGATTATTACCATCAATATATGCAAAACACTTTGCAGTTGAATCAGGGTAATACCTTCGCAGAAATTGCAAACTATGGTGGTGTTTCTAACACAGATTGGAGCTGGGGAGCACTACTTTTTGATATGGACAATGATGGTTTTCGTGATATATTTGTCAGTAACGGCATCTATCATGATTTAACCAATCAAGATTTTATTGATTTTTTTGAAGATGTAACTAGACAGCAAACAGCAATAAGTGGTAGTAAAGATGAAAAACAAAAGGTAATTGATGCTATGCCTTCAGTACCAATTGCCAACTATGCTTTCAGAAATAATAAAAATCTATCTTTTACAAATAAAGCAAGCGATTGGGGTTTAGATACGCCAAGCTTTTCTAATGGTTCTGCTTATGGAGACCTCGATAATGATGGTGACCTTGATTTGGTTGTAAACAATGTAAATCAAGAAGTGTTTGTCTATAGAAACAATAGTGAAAAATTGGGTAACAGTTATATCAAGTTAAAATTAAAAGGTCAAGACAAAAATACATTTGCAATTGGTAGTATAGTAGAGCTATATAAGGATAATAATATAATTAGACATGAGTTAATCCCTTCACGTGGTTTTCAATCATCTATTGATTATACAATTACTTTAGGACTAGGCAAAAGTACCGAAATAGATTCGCTAAGAATAATTTGGCCCAATGATAAAGTGCAACTATTAAAAAAAACCAATCTAAATACGGTTTTAACTTTTAATCAAGAAGAGGCAGATTTAAATTATAGTTTGGTAGAACCAGAAACTAAACCCCTACTCAAGGAAATTGAAAATAATTTTTCTAAGCATATTGAAAACAAACATAGTGATTTTGACTATGAGGGCTTAATATCACAAATGCTTTCACAAGAAGGTCCGGCTGTTGCAATAGCGGATATTGACAATGATGGAAATGAAGATGTTTTTATCGGAGGATCCAAAGGACAAACTGCAAAATTTTATTTGCATAAAGGTGGTGGAAAACTAGTTCCTAAAAAGACTTTAGATATCTTTCGTGAAGATCGCTCTTTTGAAGACATTGAGGCTAATTTTTTCGATGCTGATAACGATGGTGATAACGATTTAATTGTAGGCTCTGGGGGTAATAATCCGAATGAGGTAGACGAATATTTAAACCGGTTGTACTTAAATGATGGAAAAGGAAATTTTAGTAAAAGTCCAAATCCTCTACCAAGTTTCAAACAAAATGTTTCCGATATTTTACCTTATGACTTTGATAATGATGGGGATATTGACATTATCATAACCAGCAGAAGTGTGCCTGGTATATACGGTGTTAATCCAAAACACCTGTTTCTAGAAAACTTGGGAGGGAACATTTTTTCTGATGCAACTGAAAACAGGGCGTTTGCCTTAAAAGATATTGGAATGGTAACTTCAGCAGAATGGGCTGATATTGATCAAGACTCAAAGAAAGATCTTGTTGTTGTTACCGATTGGGGAGCGCCAAAAATATTTAAGAATAATGGCAGGCGTTTAAGCCAACTAAAAACAAATTTAGATAGCTTAAACGGTTGGTGGAACGTTGTTAAACCAATAGATATTGACAAGGATGGAGACATAGATCTAATTTTAGGGAATAGCGGTAGCAACATCACCTACAAGGCTTCTAACAAAAATCCTGCTAGAATCTACATCAATGATTTTGACGAAAATGGTACCATTGAGCAAATCATGACACAAAGTATAAATGGTAAAGACTATCCAATAATTTTAAAGCGAGAGCTAACAAACCAAATTGTTTCTTTAAAAAAAGAGAATCTAAAATTTTCAGATTACGCCCAAAAAAGTATTGATCAACTATTCCCTAAAGATGTTCTTAATAATGCTATTGTAAAGACCGCTAACACAATGGCAAGTGTTATCGCCATAAACGATGGAAATGGCGATTTTAATATTCAAGAGCTTCCTCAACAAGTACAATATTCCTGTGTTTGTGCCATAAACTGCACAGACATTAACAAAGACGGTTATATGGATATTATTTTAGGAGGCAACAATCATGACCTTAAACCACAATACTCCAGGCAAGATTCAAGTTACGGTGATATAGTTTTAGGTTCAGATAATGGCAATTATGAATGGCTTTCTCATGCTAAGTCGGGTTTTTTTCAAAAAGGAGAAATAAAACATATCGCCTCCTTTAAAGATGTCAATAATAATAGTTTCTTATTTGTAGCAAGAAATAATGACACACCTATAACCTACAAATTCAATTAGTTGCTTTCATATCTAGAGTTTTCGTCGGTATAAAATAAAATGTAAACGTTTACATTTTATTCGTATGTTTATCAAAATTTATTATGCTAAATAAATTAGCTACATACGGTATTGTATGCCTTGTTTTTATAGGAGTGCTTTTCAGTTTTATTTCACCCGCTTTGGCATTGGGTCTTGGTATGTTAAGTGGTATTTTTAAACTGGCAAACGAAGATTTGGTGTCAATAAGTAAGCCTTTTCAGAAATACCTTCTTCAAGCATCGGTAGTAGGTTTAGGGTTCGGCATTCATATTAAGCAGGCCATTGCGATAGGCTCAAGTAGCTTTTTTATAACACTCATTACAATAGTTTGTGTATTTATAATAGCCTTTGCAATTGGTAAATTACTCAAATCAGACAGAGTAACAACAATATTGGTTGCCTCTGGCACTGCAATTTGTGGAGGTAGTGCAATAGCCGCTGTTAGTCCAAGTATCAAAGCAAATTCTAACCAAACATCTATCTCATTGGCCATTGTATTTTTGCTTAATGCTGTGGCGTTATTCATTTTTCCTTCAATAGGGAATTATTTTAACCTTAGTCAGGAGCAATTTGGCTTATGGTCAGCGATAGCAATACATGATACAAGTTCAGTGGTAGGTGCCGCAGAATTATTTGGTGAAGAAGCATTGAATATTGCAACTACTACGAAATTAGTGAGGACATTATGGATTATTCCTTTGGTATTGATTATATCTTTTGGAACCGACTCTAAAAAAGGTTTCACGTTTCCTTGGTTTATTCTAGGTTTTTTGGGTGCTATGGTATTGGCCTCTTACATTTCTCAAATACAAACCATAAATGAATATATAGTATGGGGAGCCAGAAAATTATTAATTCTTACATTGTTTCTAATTGGACTTCAAATCAATATTTCACAATTAAAAAAACTTGGTTTTAATATTTTAATAGTAGGTGTTCTTACTTGGCTTATCTTAGCAATCATCTCTTTGGCATATATCATTAACTATTTATAAATTAATCCATATCGCTGCAATAAGCTATGGCAGGAATAAAGGACATTGCAAAACTAACGGGACTTTCTCTCGCAACAATTTCTAGGGTTTTTAACGATAGCCCTTTGGTATCAAAAAAAACCAAGGATAAAGTGTTAAAGGCTGCCAAAAAGCTTGACTATCAGCCCAACCTCATGGCAGCTGCCTTAAGAAGTGGCAAAAGCAAAATTATTGGAGTAGTTGTCCCAGAAATAAATAACTCTTTTTTTAGCAAAATTATAAACGGTATTGAACAAAAGGCCAACGCCCATAAATATACCATTATCATAGCTCAATCCCATGAATCTAAAGAAAGGGAAACTAAAGCTATTCAATCTTTAATTCAGTCAAAAGTAGATGGGATATTAATATCAATTTCAAAAGAAACTGATGATTTTGATATCATTAATCGGTTAGACTCAAACGGCACCCCAATTGTTTTTTTTGACAGAATCCCTCCGTTAGAAAACGTAAACCAAGTAGTTTTTGATGATTATGAAGGTGCCTATATAGCCACTAAACACTTAATTGAACAGCGATGTAATAGGATAATACATATTGCCGGAAATCCTAAAATATCAATTCATAAAAAAAGACAAAATGGATTTATTGATGCGCTCAAAAAGAATAATTATCCCTTTATTGAATCTGATATTATTCACCTAACCATGGATGAATCTGAAGATATAAAAACAATTCAAAAACTATTAAAAAATAAAATATCATTTGATGGGGTTTTTGCCCATGGTGATGAAAGTTGTCTTTATCTTTTAAATGTCTTGAAAACTATTGGAGTTAGTGTTCCCAAAAATGTGAAATTGATTGGCTTTGGCAATAATAAGTTCAGCGAACTAATACAACCTAAACTCAGTACTATAGATCAAAGATGTCTTGAAATGGGCGAACTGGCTACTTCAAGGCTTTTAGAGTTACTGAAATCTAAAAATCGTATGAACCCAGAAACTACGATTCTTTCTCCTAAACTTATAATTAGAGCGTCTTCTTCTTTTTAAAACTTTAAAAGTTGCGAAATCTGTATCTGCAATGTTTTTGCAGTTTCATCATTTACTTTATTAGATTCTGCATCAAGTAATTTATATATTGACGAAATAGGGTTCTTGTTAGAATGAACATTTATACCCAAGTGATTCAATACATCAGCTAAATGATCCATCCCCCTTAAATTTCCTGCCCTGCCTGAAGCTATACCCGTAATACAGGCTTTTTTATCGTTAAAGCTATTCTTGTATTCCCTAACAGACATTGAATCTAAAATCAACTTTACTATTCCTGGATAACTGCCATTATATTCAGGAATAAAAAACCAAAATTTAGTAGCAGGTATAAAGTAAGTGTTTTGAATGTGCTGTATAATTTCTGGTTGATTGGAATCTTTATACATAGTTTGGCTAACTACACTTCCATCTAAAGTGGATAAATCTAAGAATAAAACCTTCTCATCGGTTGTTTTTTGGAGCAGTTCAAAAGCAAATTTGGCAAAGTGTAGTGTCTTATTGTTACTCCTATTAGAACCTGAAATAATTGTAATCATTAATTACGGTTTAATCATTCATAAATCAAGTAGTAAAATTAGGTTATTTTTTAATGTAAACGTTTACATTTTGAATAATTTGGTTACATTTGATTAAATCATTTCTCTATATGCTTTCAAAAGAAAATATATCCCCGTTCATTATAGGCACTATGCGTTTGGGCAAGTGGGGCAGCAATTTATCTACCAAAGAGTACGAACGATTTATCGAGGGATGTCTTGATTTAGGTTTAATTGATTTTGATCATGCCGACATTTATGGCCATTACACTACAGAAACCGAATTCGGTACAGTTTTAAAAGATAGGTCAGATCTTCGTAAAAAAATGAGGATAACCACAAAGTGTGGTATTAAATTGACTTCTGAAAATAGACCTCAACATAACATAAAATCTTATGACTTATCAGCTAAACATATAAGAGATTCCGTAGAAATTTCATTGAAAGAACTCAGTACCGATTATCTCGATGTACTATTGTTGCATAGACCAGATTACCTTTTTGACCCAAACGAAATTGCGGAAGTTTTTTCCGATTTAAAAAAAGAGGGTAAAGTACTTTCTTTTGGTGTTTCAAATTTTTCACCCTCACAATTTGATCTTTTGAATGCCTACACTCCATTGATAACAAACCAAGTTCAAATATCATTGCTACATAGAAATTCATTTGAAGATGGTACCCTGGACCAATGCCAAAAATTGGGTATAATACCTTGCGCATGGTCGCCTTTAGGTGGTGGTGAGTTATTCAAAGAAACAACTGATAAATCTATTTTAAGAATACAAAAGACCTTAAAAAAACTATCCAAAAAATATAATTTAACAGAAGACCAGTTACTATATGTCTGGTTGAGAAAACACCCAGCGGGAATTATACCCGTTCTTGGCACCTCAAAATTAGAACGCATTATAACAGCACAAAAGTCATTAAATACAAGCCTTTCACATGAAGAATGGTATATGCTATGGGAGTCCGCTTTGGGAAGAGAAGTTGATTAAACATAAATAAACACAATGAAAAATAATAAGATACAGATTAGATCTCCACATTTAGAAGGCGCAGAAGTTTCTTGGTTTGCGCCAATATGTAATGGAGACGATAGATACTTGGGCGAGCGAAACATGGAATATAAAAGCACATTTGAGAATGCTTCGCAAATTCTCTTAACTGCCGATAGAAATGGGTATCGAAATATTTTATGCCCTTCATCATATCAGGTAGGGCAAGATACATTACCGTTTGCCGCTGCAGTCGCTCCAATGACTGAACAGATAAACATTTTGGCCGCTGTACGATGTGGTGAAATTCATCCGCCCATGCTTGCCAGAACATTAACAACAATCGACCATATCCTAAAAGGAAGATTTACTATAAATATTATTTCTTCCAATCTTCCGGGAGAAGATTTATCATCAGAAGATAGGTATCAAAGATCAAGAGAAGTCATCGAAATCTTAAAACAAGCTTGGACAAAAGACGAGATTGACTTTAAAGGAAAGTTTTATAATATGAAATTACCTTCTAGTCCGGCTAAATCATACCAAAAAAATGGCCCATTACTTTATTTTGGAGGATACTCCCCTGCCGCAGTAGATTTATGTGCTGAGCATTGCGATGTGTATCTTATGTGGCCAGAAACCGAGGAAAACCTGAGGACCTTAATGGAAAACATGAGTGAAAAGGCAGGCAAATATGGTAGAAAAGTAGATTTTGGACTTAGGGTACATGTTGTAGTTAGAGAAACTGAAGAAGAAGCAAGAGCATATGCTGACAGTATTATCTCTAAATTAGGTGTAGAACAAGGTATAGAAATGCGTGAACGTGCATTGGATGCCAAATCTTACGGGGTTAGTAGGCAAGCTGAAATGCGAGAAATTTCTAAAGATGATGGTTACGTAGAGGATAATTTATGGACCGGTATAGGTAAAGGACGTTCGGGCTGTGGAGCGGCATTGGTTGGAACTCCTGATCAGATTGTAGCAAAACTTAATCGTTATATGGATATGGGAATAAGGTCATTTATCTTTTCTGGTTATCCCCATAAAGAGGAATGTGAAAGATTTGCAAAATTGGTGCTACCAAAAATTAAGACCTTTTCAATGCCTATTGCGCAAGGAAAAGTTACTGATGAAGAATCCTTATCTCCATTAGCGGCTGGTATACGTGTATAACAATGTTTGAAATACCTTTTTTAACAACAAAAGCCTTATATTACAGTATTAAACCAACCGAATAAGTACCACATTTTATGATTGACTTACTGATTGTTTGTGCATATTTTATTATTGTCTTTGTAACTGCGATTACTGGTAAAACCTCTAAGGATGCCACTACAGAAGAATATTTTTTAAGTTCTAGAAACCTTCGTTGGCCGTCTATCGCTTTTTCAACAATTGCTACAAATGTACAAGGTTATCAGTTTTTAGGTTTTATGGGTTCTGCTTACTTGTATGGTTTGGCACAGGCAAATTTTGAAATCAATGCCATTCAAGGCTTACTATTAGCAGCTTTCATATTTGTTCCAATGTATCTTCGGGAGAAGATTATTACGATAACCCAGTTTATAAAAACCCGTCTGGGAAGTACCATTGCGTTATTATATTCTGGATCTAATATCCTACTCTTTTCTACAATAACCCTTGGTGCAGCACTATTTTGGGGTGCTTATTCCGTTGATTTGGTTTTTGGTGATTACTTGTCATTTATCCATCAAGATAGGTTAACACGTATCGCCATTTTGATTGTTTTTTTAGGATTATTCTCAGCAACATATACCTATTTTGGAGGCTTAGCAGCGGTTGTACGTACTGATGTCATTCAGTTTGCGATATTGCTTTCCGGAGGAATAGTGGTCATGCTCATCGCTATTCACCATTTGGGTGGGTGGTCACAATTGTATACCAAAACTGGCGATTTGATGCACTTACATTTACCAGCTGATCATCCTAAGCTGCCTTGGATACATGTTTTTGGAGCTTTTTTACTTAATATAAACTACTGGTGTGCCAATCAATCTGTGGTACAACGCTCTTTGGCGGCAAAAAGTCTAAAAGATGTTCAAATTGGTCTTATGGTAGGTGGTCTAATGAAATACTTTATGGCTGCCATTATTATTCTCCCGGGTATTGCACTTGTCGGTATACTTGGAGAGAACGGGTTGACCGATCCAGATTCTGCTTTCCCATATTTGGTGAATACATATCTTCCTGTGGGTCTAAAAGGGCTTATTTTATGTGCCTTATTTGCATCTCTGATGAGTACAGTTGATTCTACTTTTAATTCATTAGCAACTCTATGGTCAATAGACATTTATAAAGTCTATATCAAAAAAGATGCTACGGACCAACAAATAGTAAAATCGGGTAAAAAAGCCATCTTAATATCTTTTATATCTGGGGTAATCATTGGAATTGTATTACTCTATATCAAATTTAAAGACTCCGGCGCCGCATTTACCCACACACTCAATGAGTTGCGATATTTTATCAATTGCGGAATAGTAGTGTTGATATGTGCTGCCGCTTTCTTAATGGCTCCAAAACATCGCGTGGCATTGTTTGGTTTTGTGGCGACTATACCACTTCAGTTTTTGTTTATCTACCTGTTCCCAGATATGAATTACCTTGTTAGGGCCATGTGGGTAATGTTAATTGGGTTTACCATTATTTGGTTAGGGTCAAAAAGTAGTTTTATAAAAGATAAATTAAAACCCGAACCCGCATCTCCTTTATTGGGTAAAGTAGGTATTGGCATGGCATTATCCCTAATTGCACTACATATTATTTTTCATTAAAACGCATAAAATAAGGTAATCTCTTACCATTAAAAAATAGGGCTAGCAACATTCGCAATTCTTCAAATAGACAACACGGTTTATTTTAGCAAAAACATTAACTAAAAGTACTTTTCCCATATAATGGTTAATCCTTATATTTCTCTTTTCATAAAATGAAAGCTCATCTCTTCACTATTATTGGTATTAGTATTCTTTTTTGCGGATGTAATCAAAAGAAAGAAACTAGCCTTTTTATAAAAATACCCTCCGCTACTTCTGGTATTAAATTTAAGAATGAACTAAAAAGTTCGCCAGAACTTAACATCCTCAATTACCTATATTATTATAACGGTGCAGGGGTGGCCGCCGGTGATTTTAACAATGATAAACTAATCGATCTATACTTCACTTCTAATCAAAAACATGATAAATTATACCTGAACAAAGGAGATTTTAGGTTTGAAGATGTTACCGTCCAATCAAAAATCTCTAGTGTTGGAAATTGGACCACCGGCGTAACACATGTAGATATAAATAACGATGGGCTGTTAGATATTTATGTCTGTAAAGTTGGCGGTTATAAAGATTTTAAAGGATGTAATCTATTATATATTAATCAAGGAATAAATAAAGACGGCATACCGGTTTTTAAGGAAGATGCTAGCAGATATGGATTGGATTTCTCAGGGTTCTCAACCAAGTCTGCTTTTTTTGACTATGACCTTGATGGTGATCTTGATATGTTTTTATTAAACCATTCCTTACACCCAAAACGCACATATGGCAAAGGAATTAAGCGTAAACAAATTGACGAAAAATCTGGTGATAAGCTTTTTCGTAATGATGATGGTAAATTTGTAGATGTTTCTGCCGAAGCTGGAATATTTCAAGGAAATATTGGATATGGATTAGGATTAGGAATCAGTGATTTAAACAATGATGGATACCCTGATATCTATGTTGGTAATGACTTCTTTGAAAATGACTACTTATACATTAACCAAAAAAATGGAACTTTTAAGGAAATCATCAATACGAGTGATACTCATTTAGGGCATACGACACACTTTTCCATGGGAAATGACATTGCAGATTTAAACAACGATGGCCTGACCGATATTGTCTCGTTAGACATGCTACCAGAGGATTTAAAAACCTATAAAACATCAGGGCTCGAATTTCCATTCTCTACCTATCGGCAATATTTAAGAAATGGTTATGCGCCACAGTATATGCAAAATACGCTTCACCTAAACTTGGGTAATACCAATTTTAGTGAAATTGGAAATTTAAGCGGTATCTCTGCAACTGAGTGGTCTTGGGGAGCATTATTAGCTGATTTAGACAATGACGGCCTTAAAGATATATTTATTTCAAACGGTATAAAGGGAGCTACAAACGATATGGACTTTATCAGTTTTATTGCCAACGATAATATTCAGAAAAGAATAAACAAGGGCATGACAGAAAAAGAAATGATCTTCATTAAAGAAATTCCAGAAAAAAAAGTGGCAAATTATTTTTTTAAAAATAAGGATGGTGTCACATTTGATAACGTAACCGATACTTGGTTTAAAAGTGAAGAATCTTTTAGTAACGGTTGTGTTTATGCAGATTTAGACAACGACGGTGATTTGGATATTATAGTAAACAATATCGACACAGAAGCTTATATTCTGAAGAATACTTTGCATAATAAAAACAGATCTCTGAAAATCAGTTTAAAGGGAAATGAAAAAAATAGATTTGGTATCGGCTCTAAAATTATTGCGTATAATGACAGTATACAAATGACTATTGAGAACTATCCCTCTAGATCTTATTTATCTGCGGTACCAAATGAATTACTAATTGGTATTGGCAACGATAGCATCATAGATTCTTTAAAAGTTATTTGGCCCAACCATCGATATCAAACATTGAACAAAGTAAATAGTACTGTCCCACTTCTTCTAGATTATGCTAATGCTTCTGGAGACTATTTCGAGTCAAACAGTCTTAAAGGAAACATCTTAGCCTCCCAAAAAGACCTTCCTTTTAAGTTCGTACATAAAGAAAACACAACAATAGAGTTTGATCGTGATCCTTTAGTTCCTTTTGTAAATTCCAATGAGGGTCCATCAATTTCAGTTGCAGATGTAAATAACGATGGGTTAGACGATTTTTTTATTAGTGGTGCCAAAGCACAACCTTCAGCATTATATCTTCAAACTTCAGATAAAACATTTCAATTGACGCAAGAAGAGTTATTTTCTATAGATGCCATGAGTGAAGACATTTCGCACGTTTTTTTTGATGCTAATAACAATGGTTTTAAAGATTTATTAGTTGTAAGTGGTGGCAATGAATTTAAGACCTCAGATAATATTAGACCTAGAATCTATTTCAATAACAACGGTATTTTTTATAAAGATTCAGTTCAATTTGAAGGGATAGAATTAAATGCCGCTAAAGTAAGTGTTTCCGATTTTGATAATGATGGTGATAGTGATATTACTATTGCGTCCGACCAAGTGCCAAGACAATTTGGAAAAAACCCTAAACAATATCTTTTTGAGAATGATGGAAAAGGATACTTTACTACCATTACAAAAACTAAAGCACCTGATTTTGAAAATATCGGAAACGTAAAAGATGTTTACTGGATAGACGTTGATGGCAATGGTTTTCAAGACCTTATTTCAGCTGGGCACTGGATGCCCATATCTATATTTTTAAATGATGGAAAGACACTACAAAAAAAGGAGTTCGGCGGATTAAAAGACACGAACGGTTGGTGGAATACTATAAAAGCTGAAGATTTTGACAATGATGGCGATATTGATTTAATTGCTGGTAATTGGGGCAAAAACAGCAAGTTTGCAGCTTCAAAAAAAGAGCCCATTACACTTTATAATAACGACTTTGATAGTAATGGCTCAATAGAGCCTTTGGTGACTTATTTTTACAAGAACCGAGAAACCCCATTCACATCAAAAGATGAATTGGTCAAGCAAATGCCTTTTTTGAACAAAGAGTTCTTGTCTTATAATGATTTTTCCTCAGCCTCTATAGAAACCTTATTTGGGGCAAAAAAGCTTGAAGAATCAGATAAAGAAAATGTATTTGAATTGGCAAGTTGTTACTTTGAAAATGATGGAAAAGGAAGTTTCATCAAAAAAGAACTCCCCCTAATGGCACAAATAACTACTGTTCAAGATATACTCGTTAAGGATTTTGATTACGATGGATTTAAGGATGTGTTGCTTGTTGGGAATACATATGAAATAAGTACGCAATTAGGTAGAATGGACGCTTCTCATGGCATATTTTTGAGATTTGATGAAAAAAATGGATTCGAGCATGCAAAAAATTGGCAAATAGACATTTCTGGTCCAGCAAGAAATATTACAGAAATCGATATAGATGGTGAAGTCAATTTTCTAGTTGGCATTAATAACATGAAGCCTATTCTATTTACAATAAACAGAAAGTGAAACGCTACTTTATGAAAAACAGTATTTATATTTTATCTCTATTATTCATACTAGGTTGCAAAAACAAAGAAGGGGAGCTTTTTTCAAATGCCAATCCTACTGACACTGGCATTACTTTTAAAAATACGCTTAATAGTAATGACGACCTGAACATATTAGATTACCTCTATTATTACAATGGTGGTGGAGTAGCTGTAGGCGATATCAATAACGATAATTTACCCGATATTTTCTTTTCTGGAAATCAAGTTAAGAATGCTTTGTATTTAAATGAAGGCAATCTAAAATTTGAAGATATTTCTGTTTCTGCTGGGATTCAAGGTAATAGTACATGGAATACTGGTGCCGTAATGGGCGATGTAAATGGGGATGGCCTCTTAGATATTTATGTATGCGCAGTTGTAGGTTTAAATGGTTTTGATGGTTACAACGAACTTTATATAAATAATGGCCCTTCTCCAGGTTCAGGACAAATTACTTTTACAGAAAGTGCAGGCAAATATGGTCTAGATTTTGATTCTTACAGCAGCAATGCGGCTTTTTTAGACTATGACCTTGATGGGGATTTAGATTTATACTTATTAAATCATGCCGTACATACCCAAAAATCTTTTGGGAAGATGGATTTGAGGTATGAAAGAAATTATCAAACCGGAGATAAATTAATGCGAAATGATGGGGGTAAGTTTGTAGAAGTAAGTGAACAAGCGGGCATTTATGGGGGAATTAACGGATATGGACTAGGTATATCCATTGCAGATTTTAACCAAGATGGTTACCCGGACATTTACATTGGAAACGATTTTCATGAAGATGATTACTATTACTTAAATAATGGCGATGGCACTTTTAAAGAAAGTCTTAGAGACTACTTTGGCCATACAAGTAGGTTTTCAATGGGTAATGATGCCACTGATATTAACCATGATGGATTTCCTGATTTAATTTCTTTAGATATGTTGCCCGAAGACGAAATTCCTTTAAAATCCTCGGAAGGTGATGATAATGTTCAAGTTCAAAAATTGAGAATTAAAGACTATGGCTACCATTATCAATTTACCAGAAATATGCTTTATATCAACCAACCTTCTGGTCAATATATGGAAACTGCATTATTAAGCGGCGTTGCTGCCACAGACTGGAGCTGGAGTGCACTTTTTGGCGATTACGACCTTGACGGTGAGCAAGACCTTTTTGTTGCCAACGGAATCTCAAGGCGTCCAAATGACCTTGATTTTGTGAAATTTGTTTCAAGTGAGCAAATACAAAAGAAAATGGATAACACAAAACTGGTTGATCAAAAAGCCATCAATATGATGCCCTCGGGTAATGTCCATAATTACATTTTTAAGGGGAGTAATGACTTGACTTTCAAAGATATGTCGGGTCAATGGATGGACAAAGACACCATTATCTCTGGGGCCACTGCAATAGGTGATTTAGATGGGGATGGAGATTTAGACTTAGTCACTAACAACGTTAACAAGGCGCCATCAATTTATATCAACAAAATAAATGATGCTGCCAACCATTTAAAACTAAGATTTGATTATACCTCCAGAAATACGCAAGGTATAGGCACTAAAGTATATTCTTATCATAATGGCAAATTACAATATAAAGAACTCTTCCCTACTCGAGGGTTTCAAGCCAGTTCTGAACCTATAATTCACTTTGGTTACGGAACAGCACAAAAAATTGATTCCATTAAAATCGTTTGGCCAAATATGACCTATCAACTACTAACAAATGTAGACGTAAACCAAACTTTGACGATCACTCCTAAAAACACTAAAACGTTCGATTATAATACCTTAAGAAGGAAAGAGCTCCCTTTGTTTAAAAAAACAGCTCATAATTTAGGGATTGATTTCAATCACAAAGAAGATAACTTCAATGATTTTTTAAAAGAAAAATTAATACCCTACAAGGCTTCGGATAGAGGCCCTGCGGTCGACGTGGGTGATTTAAATAATGATGGCAAAGAAGATATTTTCTTCGGAGGATCCAGATTTATTCCTTCGCAGGTATATGTTCAAAAAGATTCAGGTTTCGTAAAGCAGAAAATAAACACTTTTGCCAACGATTCCATTAAAGAAGATGTTGCGGTCGCCATTTCAGATTTCAACCAAGATGGCAAGAACGATATTGTTTTGGGCTCTGCCGGTGCACATTTTTTTGGAAACTCAAAACCCCTTTTAGATAATTATTATATCCAAGGTGATACAGGTTTCTTACTAGGCGATTTACCAGAATACTTTCAAAATGCATCGGTAATTCGACCTCATGATTTTGATAACGATGGTGATTTGGATGTTTTTGTTGGTGGGCATACTGTAAGTTCGAGCTTTGGAAAAATTCCAGAGTCGGTATTATTGGTAAACACCGACGGTAATTTTTCAATTCTTGAGAATTTTGCAGCTAAAGAAATCGGCATGATAACTGATGCCATTTGGGACGATTTTGATGGTGATGGCATAAAAGATTTAATTGTAGTTGGCGAATGGATGTCTCCCACATTCTTTAAAAACTCAAATGGAACGCTGGTAGAATCCAATTCCATCAACTTGAGCGGACTTTGGCAGACCATTCTACCTTTCGATATAGACAATGATGGCGACAAAGACTATCTTTTGGGCAATTGGGGCACAAATTCAAAATTCAAGGCTTCGGAAAAAGCACCTTTAAAACTATATTTTGGAGATTTTGACAAAAACGGACAAACAGAAACCGTTACGGCAATTCAAAAGAATGGAAACTATTACACCTTGGAAGGGCTTGATGAACTTAGCTCACAAATGGTATCATTGCGCAAGAAATTTAGTAGCTACAGTTCATTCGCTGGAGAAACAGTAGAACAAATTTTAGGAGAAGAAAGTTTAAAAAAAGCTACAGTTTTAAAGGTAACCCAACTTGCATCAGGGTATTTAAAAAATGAATCGGGAAATTTTGAATTTGTTCCTTTTTCAAATGAACTTCAAGTTTCTCCCCTGCTGGATTTTCTATCCTATGATTTTGATGACGACGGCAAAAAAGAAGTATTGATAGCCGGCAATTACTTTGGGGTAAAACCTTACCAAGGTCGTTTCGATTCCTTTTCTGGAGCACTGCTTAAAAATGAAAATGAAGTAACTTTGGGAAATGTATTGGGACTAGATTTTACAAAAAAATCCATCCGCCACCTGAATATTGTAAAATTTAAAGACAAACCATATTTACTAGCTACATTTAATGATGATAAAGCACAGGTATATGAATTCAACCATAAATAATAAATAGACTATGAAAGAACGATTGTTTGCAGCAGCATTAGCGCTTTTAGTGTTTACTGGCTGTCAAAAAAACACAGAACCTATTGTAATAACCCCAGAACATTATCATAGTTCTGTTGACAAGGTCACGAAGATTATGATTCATGATATTTTCTCACCTCCAGTAGCTAGTAGAATATATGCCTATCCTAATATCGCTGCCTATGAGATATTAACTCATAAAGAGAACTCTTATACATCACTTTCAAACCAATTACATGGTTTTAAAGGTATTCCAGAGCCCAATAATGGTACAGAAGTTAATTTTGACCTTGCCGCTTTAGTTGCCCATATTGACTTAAGTAAGAGGTTAATTTTTTCAGAAGAGAGAATCGAAGTTTTTAGGGATAGTCTTTATTCAATTTGGGAAAGTCAAAATGAAAAAGAATTTAATGCTTCAAAAACGTATGGGCTTCAAGTTGCAGAGCACATTGCAATATGGATGGATAAAGACAATTATAAGCAGACCCGTACTATGCCAAAATTTTCGGTTGACTCGGAAGACCCATCAAGATGGCAACCTACCCCACCTGCATATATGAGTGGTATTGAACCACATTGGAATAAAATTAGGCCTTTTGTTATTGATTCAGCAAGTCAATTTAAACCTACACCACCGCCAACATTTTCTATGGAAAAAGAATCCGATTTTTATAAAGAATTGAAAGAGGTTTATGATATCAGTAACGAAATCACAGCCAAAGGTGATACTTCAGAAGAAGTAGCAATTGCACAGTTTTGGGATTGTAATCCTTATGTTTCCATTACTAGAGGGCATTTGATGTTCGCGACCAAAAAAATTACTCCTGGCGCTCATTGGATTGGCATTACCAAAATTGCTACTCGAAAAACAAACTCAAATTTGACAGCGACTGTACATGCCTATACCAAAACATCTATAGCCATTGCAGATGCATTTATCAGTTGTTGGGATGAAAAATATAGAAGTAATTTAATTCGTCCAGAGACATTAATCAATGAACATATTGATGATAGTTGGGAACCTGTATTGCAGACGCCTCCTTTTCCTGAATACACTAGTGGTCATAGTGTTGTTTCTGGTGCAGCCGCAACAGCACTTACCAGTATTTTTGGTACCGATTTCGCTTTTGATGATGATACTGAAATTGCTTATGGGCTCCCGGTCCGTAGTTTTAATTCTTTTCGCGAAGCTGCTGATGAAGCTGCTATAAGCAGAATGTATGGTGGTATTCATTATAGAAAAGCCGTAGAAATAGGGGTTAAACAGGGTAGGGATCTGGGTGATTTTGTAATAGCCAATTTAAAAATGAAGCAAGCCCCAACTAATTAATTCTTTAAATGAAAAAAGTAATTCTAGCAATTGGTGGTATAATAGTAGTCACCGCTTTTTGGTATTTTTTTATTAAATCATACGATTACCAAGTCAACTTTAAGGCAAAAACATTTCCAGGCGCTATCAACCAAGTTATCAAAGCTTGGGGGGTTACCATGGAAGGTTCAGAAATTCTTGATCAAAAAGATATTACTAGACTTACACAAAGCTTAAAGTTTGGAGATTCCACACATATTTATACTTGGAAAATCAAAAAAATCAATGATTCTTTATCTCAGATAAAAGTTTTTGCTTCAGATAAGGATTATAGTTTAAAGAATAAACTTCAGATTCCTTTTTTAGACACGGATTTTGAAAAAAATACTCGAAAAACTTTGGAGGATTTTATTAAAACCCTAGATGAGCATTTAGAAAAATTCAAAGTTGAAATTGCCGAAGAAGAATCTACCAGAACAACTTATTGTGCCTGCACTGAATTACAAACCTCTCAAATTGGTAAAGCTGAAGGAATGATGGGAGATTTTCCATTACTAACCGCTGTTATTAGTGAAAATAATCTTAAATCCAATGGACCTCCCTTTTTAGAAGTAATAAATTGGGATAAAGAAAAGGATAGTATTCAATTCAAATTTTGTTTTCCAATTCAGCAAATGGATACTCTACCTGAACACCCAGAAGTGGAATACAGAAATTATGATAGTCGGCCAGCACTAAAAGCTATATATAATGGTAATTACATCACTTCGGATAGAGCTTGGTACGCCCTAATAGATTATGCAAAAGAAAATGATATCAAGATTACCGGCCTTCCGATTGAAGTGTTTCATAACAACCCAAATATGGGCGGTAATGAGCTGGATTGGAAAGCTGAAATTTACATGCCTATCAAAGTGGATTTAAATGAATAAACTGGTCATTCTAAGCAGTTTCATTATACTACAGGCTTGTGCCCAAAAAACATGGCACGGTGATTTAAATCATTTAGGAAAATTTCCGAACAATTTAAGTGAAGTCTCCGGTATTGCCATATACAATGATCACCTTATTTGGGTTATCGAAGATAATGGCAATAAAGATGATATTTATGCCGTAAACCATCAGGCGATAATGGTCAAAAGTCTTGATGTTAAAGATGCTGAAAACAAAGACTGGGAAGATTTGACTACGGACAAAGAAGGTAATCTTTACATTGGGGATTTTGGTAATAACGGTAATTACAGAAAAGATCTCTCTATTTATAAACTACCAAATCCTGAACGAGAAAAAGGGAATAAGATTCCATCTGATAAAATCACATTTCATTATCCTGAGCAGAAGAAATTCCCCCCGAAGAAAAGTCGCCTGATTTACGATGCCGAGGCTTTTTTTCATTGGGATGGCCATTTGTACATCTTCACAAAAGACCGTTCCAGACCATATTTAGGGAAAACCTTGGTCTATAGAATTCCTGATAAAAAAGGAAATCATAAAGCGAAATTGGTAGGCACTATAAACCTGTGTAATGACCAAGACCATTGCTCCGTAACTGGTGCCGACATTTCAGAGGACGGAAAAACCATTGCCTTAATTGGATATGGCTATTTATATTTAGGAAAAGACTTTAATATAGATATAATTTCAGAAACCAAATTTGATTCCATTTATTTGAAACATGAAACTCAAATTGAATCGGTTTGTTTTTTAGATAATACTACAATTTTGATTGCAGACGAACAGTCAAAGACTAAGGGGAGAAACCTTTACAGCTATACGATTAAGTAAATTCATTAATTAGGAATCATTTCCATTAATTACTAAAACCCAAACCCTACTCCAAAAGCAAATCGCAATCCATCTGTACTGTTGAACAATCCAAAATTTGCCGAAATTAAATCGGAGCCATTTAAGAAAAAACCTCCTCCATACGAATTGTGCCAAGTATCAGAATCTTCTTCTGGAAGCCATACCCTTCCATAATCAAAACCGCCATAAATACCAGGGGTAACAGGTAATAGACCTGTATTTCTTTTTCTAAAACTCAATCGCAAGTCAGTATTCTGAAAATAGGCAGACTTACCTGTAAAACGTTGAAAACGGAATCCTCTTAACCCATTATTGGCTCCAATACTAGCTCCTTGGTAAAACTCAAAATCATCTCCAATATTAAAATGTCCTTTAAACTTGGTCGCCAATACCAAACTGCCATTGGGAACTAATTTATAGTCAAAAGACAAACTGGGTATAAAAAATCCGAAGGCACGACCAGATTCACTCAAATTGGTTTTGTAGCCGCCATGCAATGAAAAAGCCATCCCCATTGTGGGAAAAGCTTCATTGTCTGAATTGGCGTAGCTATATTCTGCATCAACCCCGAAAAAGTCTTGCTGAGTATCTCTCCCTGTATTGGTAAAAAACCCTTCTATAAAACGATTTTCAGTTTCTTCAACGTCATAATTTTCATAAGAGGCCCCTAACCTTACTTTTGATCCCAAATTACCTCTCCAAACTAATGATGGCGCAAACTTAATCGTTTCAATTTTTACGCGATTAAAATCAAGCTCCAACGGATTCTCCTCATCTGTATTCACCGTTTCGTTACCAAATCCGAAAAAGTTAATTGCAAAATTTGGACTGGTGAACTTAGCTGCCAATTCAAGGTTTATACCTTCAAAAATATTAGCGAATTCCCCTTTATAACCTAAATCAAAGCCACTAGTTGCAAAGTAATACGCAGCATTAATGGTATGTTGCTGTGTAAAAGGATTTTGTCGAAATCCATTAAATGTATAGGTATTGGTCAAACCTACTCGAAAACCATCGTCTGGGTTAAAACCAATGGTCGGCAACAATTGGTTATTACTTGCCTTAATTTTTAAAAACTGATACGTATTGGCGTCATAATCATTGATTTTATGAATTCTACCGCCAAATGCCTCATCATAAGTATTGTTTTTAGTTTTAAAATCATAGGCATGTACGCCGCGGGCTTTTTCATGGATTTTGTACACATCATTATTCTGACCACCAACTAAACGAATCTTTATTTTTCCATCTGTATTATTGACATCAAAAACATCATCATCGTCCAAACCATAAATCCAGATTTCTTTGGTGGTATCGGGACTGTAAACTTTGTCAAAGAACAAATCGGTTTTAGTTCCATTTTTAATTCGAAATGCTTTGACAGCAACACCTCCATTTTCAAGAGAATTGATTACAAAATAATCATCCTTGTCCGTACCTGTAACGACGCTATATTTATTGATGATACTAAAATATTCTTTTGCCGTAGATAGTAAGTCTGATTTTCTGGCCAAAAGCGTTTTCCTTATTTTGGTAACAGTCTCATCCCTCACTTCATCAGGGAATTCACCTAAAGCTTTATCAATAATTTCTTCAGTTATGTTCTTTTGAATAAATTTTGCTTGGTCTTCCCAATCGTGAATAGTAGTTTCCGGCAACAAAGCCATATCTAAGGCAAATGTTCTTGGTGAAGCATTAAATCCTTTTACACTTCGTATTTCTTCATTGAAACCCTCAAAAATTCGTAGCGAAGGCACCGTTCTTGAGGCAAAATTCAATAGCGCACCGTCTCCCCAAATAGAATATGCTTGGTCCCTATCACGGGGTATAGGCCTAAAAACGGTATTTCCGCTATCATCTTTAAATCCTGCCCAACGCCATTGATCCACATGCCTATCCCAATCACCAATCAACATATCGAACAAACGTGCTTTTACATATTCTTTTGTATCAATGCTATATTCTTCATCTTTTCGTAGCTTATTTATAAGGTCATAAGTACTTTCAATCTTTTTAGTTTTTCCAAAACTTTCAAGACTGGTATGTCCCTCTGACACATGCTCTTCAATCATATACAAACTATCACCAAAGTCATTATTGTAATCTCCAAGAGCATTTTGTTTTGGTATGTAATATAATTTAGGATTGGTATGATAGATACCGACCGCATCTGAAAGTACCCCAACAGTAAATGGTGCATAAGGATGCGCGCCCGTATAAATATCCATAAGAAATTTTTCGGTGAACGAGTCTTCAAAGTCCCCAATGACATATTGATTTTGAAAAGCAATTGCCTGTAAATAGCGTTCCGCGCTCTTTCGCAAAGCCCTCATTACAAATTGCCTACCATCTTTATGTTGAAGCCTTAAGGAATTCGATTGGTTTCCCCCACCTTTCTTAATTACCGTTAGCCCTCCGAGTAAAGTGTCTAAAAGCACAGTAGGGGCTTTTACTTTAGTGGCATAATGTTCTCTATATCGATTACCCCAAAGCCATTTATAAAAACCACTTTTATCAATCTCTTCATCAGAATATATTGAGGCCTGCATTTCGGATGGGAACTTATCCTTAAAATCTACTACTTTTCTATTCTTATCAGCTTCTAATACGTTTGTACTGTAGGTCAATTTTTCCTTATCGTTTTCAACTCCAAAAAAATCGACATTTGATGAACCATCTTTAAAGATTTTTAAAATAGCGAACCCCATCTGTCCGGTAGAAAACTTGCTCCCATTTAAAAGTCTGGTCGCGCCGGTTTTTGCTCCTGAACCACTTACGATTTGAGGAATTCCATTCTCTACAATATATTGTAAACTATGCTCATGGCCAGAGGCGAAAATTACCTTTTTAGAATACTGCGCTAGGGTAACTATTCGATTTTTCAGGTGATTGTAGTGTTTATTAGATTGATCTTCAATACTAGCTCCTGAAGTTCTTCTTAAAACGTTGATAAAAGAGCCGATAAAAGGTAATGGCAATCCGCCACCACTGGGAAAAATATGTTGTTTAATGGAAAACTGCCCCCCATGTGAGCCGTAAGTAAACATAGGATGATGCATCACAATAAGCGTAGTTTTGTCAAGATTTTTCTTAATCAAACTTTCCAGTTCTTCAAAAAATCTACCACGGTCCTTAATTTCACAATTGTCATTTATTGTGGGGTGATTGTCCCAGTTAACCAAATACCATTCTGTATCAATAGCAATTACAACAATGTCATCATTAATTTCAATTTTTTCGATTGGACATCCGTTCTTAGGTAAAAACACTTTTTTACTTTCTAGTGCTTTCTGAACGTATTCTCTCTCTCTCTTGAGTCCTTTTAAACCATTACTATACCAATCATGATTACCAGGAATGAAAACAGTTTTTCCTTTAAAATCAGCAACTGTATTAAGTTGGGCATCTATATGGTTTTTTGCATTAGCATGACCCGTTGCATCATCTCTCTTACTTGGGAAGCCTGCAGGGTAGATATTATCACCTAAAAATATCGCAGTACTATTTGAAGGCGCGCCATCTAACTTAGACTTAAAAGATGTAAGAACGGGGTTCATTCCCCCTATTGGCGACAATCCTGCATCGCCAATCAAATAAAAAGTATGTATTGCCTCTTTATTACTATTTACTGATTGCCCAGAAAATTCTTCCGCATATTTGGACTTATTGGTTGCGCAACCTAAAATAAACAATGAAAGTGTGGCCAGGTAAATTTTTTTCATATCGCAGGGCTTCGTTCCAAAATTTTGTATTTTGGATTATTCAATATACAACTATGTCAGAGATTGTTCAAAAAGCTGAAGAATTTGTTACCGAAATTCTTAAAGATAAACTTGATAAAAAATTTCTGTACCATAATTTAAAACACACACAACGTGTTGTCAAAAGCACTAAAGTGCTGCTTGAAAATCATGATTTAAACAATGATGACCATGAAAGGTTACTGGTGGCAGCTTGGTTTCATGATACTGGTTATACCACTGGGGTTGAAAATCATGAAGAAGCCAGCTGTAAAATAGCAACTGAATTTTTAGAAAAAGAAGCCTATCCAGAAGAAGATATAAAAGAAGTAGGAAGTTTAATAATGGCCACAAAACGGCACTACATGCCGCAAAATCTTAGTGAAAAAATAATTAGAGACGCCGATTCTTCACATTTTGCCCAGAAAAGCTATTGGGAAACAACAGACTTTTTAAAAGAAGAACTGAAAATGTTGGGTATTGCCAATTATAGCGAAAAGCAGTGGCGAAATGAGAATATAAAAATGTTCAGAAACGAACATCAGTTTTACACCCCATATGCCAATGAAAATTGGGAAAGTACCAAACAAAAAAATCTTAAACAGCTTCTAAAAGATAAAAAAACCGAGAAAGAAATAGCTAAAAAAGAGCAACTTAAGGCAAAGTATAAAAGTGAAAGTCCTGATAGGGGTATTCAGACCTTATTCAGGGTTACCTTAAAAAATCATTTGACGCTTAGTGATATTGCCGATACCAAAGCCAACATCTTATTATCGGTAAATGCCATAATTATTTCTGTAGCACTATCTAACCTTATCCCGAAATTGGATAATCCTTCAAATGGCTATTTAATTTATCCAACATTAATTTTCATCACCTTTAGTGTTATTTCTATGGTTTTGGCGGTTCTAGCAACAAGACCAAACGTTACCAGTGGAAAATTCACAAAAGAAGATGTAGAAAAGAAAAAAGTAAATCTCTTATTCTTCGGAAACTTTCATAAAATGAGTTTGTCTGAATACGAATGGGCCATACAAGAACTAGTTAAAGACAATAAATTTATTTATTCATCTTTAACTAAAGACTTATATTTTCTTGGTTTAGTTCTCAATAGGAAATATAAAATACTACGACTTACTTATACCATTTTTATAATAGGTATCGTAATTTCTGTACTGGCATTCGGAATATCATTTCGGTTTTTTGGGCCGGATAGAATGGTTTTCTAAACTATTTATAATCAAGCCTTTAATTCCTCCATCAAATCATTATAGGTAAACGTTTTGGCAGATTTTTCATCCTTTTTGTAAAGAATCTCAGCTCTAATGGCTTTGAGCCCTGTTACACCTTGTAAACCTTCTAATTCAACAATTTCAATATTGTTCGTAAAATAGCCTTTTGACTTTAAGAATTTCACATAACGTAAATATTCTTTTTCATCTTTCTTTTGAGAATATACAATAGCAAGTTTACCCTTTTGCGTCAAACGCTCATTGGTTCCTTTGATATATGACTTATCTATTCGTTTTTTAATTATCTCATAGCGCGCATTATAGGTGCCGTCAACATCAAATTTTTTCTCATCCATTCGAAAACGAATGGCAAGCGGAGTACTATACACTAGCATTAAAGAGGCTACATCTAATTGTAAGGGAAGATTTGGTTTTAACTCATAATGTTTATTTTCCATTTCAACCATTACCTGCAACTGCCACAATCTCAAATTATTGAGATAAAGAGAATCGAAATTTCTATCATTTGCAATTTCCTTCCCGATATACATATTATGCTCTACGCCATCAGTCTTATAACGTTCAAAATAATGCGGGAACATTTCTTGCGCCTCTATCTGTTTTTTATCAAGCATAGCGGCCAATTTCTTGTTTATTTCCATAACACTTTCATCGTAATTACGGCGATGATCGTAATACGATTCCGTACCCATATCAATACCACTCTCGTAGGCTATGATTAAGTCATTTAAGTATTTGTCTTCACGCTTTAAATGATGAAATACAGGGTTGATTTCTTCCTGTACAAAGTCGAAAATAGCCTGCTCGCTATTTGTATATAAGGTTTCTTTTATCTCTTCTAAGTAATCATTTACCCGAAATTGAAGCTCTTCATAAATCGGCAATTTAAATTTCTTTAATGCCTCTGATAAAATGGAATTAATCTCTGAAAGTTGAATCATTAAATCTCGCTGAATAGCCAAATTACGTTCCCTTGAAGAATCTTTAATGTCTATTTGACCATATAGCGGATATACATCTTTAAAAACTATTTCTTTAAATGCCGGTTGATTGCCACTAAGTTCATCCGTCATAAATCTTTTGGCCTCTTCTTGAAATTTCCAATAAACCGACGAGTGTACTGTTGTACATTCATGCTGTATGATTGCATCTATCAAATTCTGCTCTTCTTCAATAGATCTTAGTACCGCAGATACAATGTACGGCATAACATCAACGAGCTTATTTGCGTTTATACTATTGAGCTCATTTACCTTTGTGGATACCAATTCTAACACTCCCAAAAGATTTCCTTTATCCGCAATTGGGGCTAGAATAGCACTTTTAATACCTTGTTCATATAGGTTTTTATAGGGTTGAACCTTACCCTTAGATTTCTTATAATATTTCTCCACATTCGAAATAGCGTAATATGTGCTGTCTTTCAATAGCTTTCCATAAGAATAATCACATAACATCGCGTCACATGACTCCATTTCTTGCCCTTTTAAAAGATAACTTTCTATTCCCTTACCATGTATTTTAAGAAATTTATTAGTGTTTGGGTCATAGCCCGCAAAACCTACATTTATTCCGTTCAAATTAAAGAGAGAACTAAATGTGTTTTGAAAATCAAGCATGAAATTATCACTCCCGCGCTTGTTGCTCCCTATGAGAGTCGACTTTATTTCAGAGATGGAATGCTCGGCCGTTACATCGAACATATTAGAAATAACGAAACCTTTTGATATAAAACTATTAGGCGGTATTTTCTCTTTCCAAAGCTCTAAGTCTTCAAAATTCTCTAGTAGTTCATCAACATCGTTCTGATTTAGTTTTTTTGCTTTTTCCGTCGGAATAATCTCCATAAAATCGGCATTGTACAAAATGCGATAATGGCGCATAACACCATTTTTATCAGGAATATCATAAAAAAGCGGTCTTTTAAAATCAAGCATATAGCCATAATAGAAACCCAAAATAACCGTGCATTGCATGATGTAATGCAAATGATCGGGCATATTTCTCATCTCAAGCTCAAAACCCTCTCCTGCATCTTCAATAATTTTTTGAAAACGTTTTGACGAATTAAAGACCAAATTTTCAAATGCTATTGAGGCAGTTTTAATCTCATTATGAGTTAAAACCGGCGAAAAGGTATCTGCCAAAATAGTGCTAATGACCTCTTTTCTTTTCTCCAAAACGGAAAGGTCATCAAAGCCATCTCTTAGTTCAGGATACGGTGCTTGTTGTTCAAGCACATACTTTGCCCTTGCCACCAGCGATTTATCTTTGCTTTTCAGCTGCTCATCATAATGATTAAGGAGCTTATTAAAACTAACCAGCTGCACCATAGGTGCCTCACCATTGTAATCCTGTTTCATACCTCTATTGGTCTCGGTTTCTCTAGTAAAATTACAAAAAGAAGAAATACGTTATTGTTAACGTAATCTTTATGGTTTTGAGTACTTTTTTATGATATTTAAAGAAATTTAAAGCATGTCTTCATTTTCAAGATTGAACAATGCCTACGCCGCCGCAAAGCGGATTTCTTTCAATGATGCTACCAAGTTGGTTTTTTTTAGTGATTGTCACCGAGGCGACAATAGTTTTGCGGACGATTTTGCCAACAATAGAAACATTTATTTTCATGCCTTGAATCATTATTACAACCAAGGTTTTCAGTACTGTGAGCTTGGTGATGGAGATGAACTTTGGGAGAACTTGAATTTTGAATCCCTTTTTGAAGCACATAAAAACGTTTATAAGCTCTTACGTCAATTTCACTTAGAAAATAGATTACACATGGTTTGGGGCAATCACGATATGGTTTATCGTGATCAGGCCTACGTAGACAAACATCTATCAAGCTATTTTGAGCCTATTGATGGGGTAGACAAAGAACTTTTTGAAGGCTTAACCTATAGCGAGGCATTGCTGCTTACCCATGAAAAAACCGGACAGGAAATTTTTTGCATGCATGGACATCAAGCAGATTGGTGGAACTATAGATGTTGGCGTATTGGACGTTTTTTAGTTCGTATTTTATGGAAACCTTTACAGGTTGTGGGTATAGCAGACCCGACTAGTCCTGCCAAAAATTATAAAGAACTTATCAGAATCGAAAAGCGGATTAAACGCTGGATCTTAAAGAAAGATTTAAAAATAACCATCGCTGGGCATACCCATAGACCTCGTTTTCCAGAGCCAGGGCAAATTCCGTTTTTTAATGATGGTAGCTGTGTCCATCCAAGAAGTATAACTGGTATTGAGATTGAAAACGGGCAAATTTCCTTAATTAAATGGCAAATTGCCACCAAGCCAGATGGCACTTTACAAATTGTGCGTTTGGTGTTAGAAGGCCCTGAAAAGTTGGTTGATTATATAGAAAACTAAAATTGGACAGCATTCAGCAAATAATAGACCAGATACCCATAAGACATAATCTTGCGTCCCAGCTTATGTTTTTGGGTGTGGTTCAAGGTTTTTTTCTCAGCTTATTGTTATTTATCCGTACTAAAAATAATTCTGCAATCTTATTCTTAGGTTGGTCCTTATTCTTTCAAGCGCTTGTTTTTCTTGACACTTATTTATGTTATACAGGCCTTATTAAATATGGATTGATTTTTAATGACTCTACCGAATCGTTCGTGCTTATGATTGCCCCTACTTTTTATTTATTTATCTATTGTGCCATAAAAAGGGAATTTCCAGTCTTTAGAAAGCAATTGCCACATTTTATAATTCCACTTTTTTATGCAGTAACCCAATTTTCATTTTATACTGCCCCAAAATCGGTAAAGCTTAATGCATATTTAGGGGCCTACTATGATCAGCTTGAAACTGCAAGCGTACCCGATACATTTAACTACAATTATCATTGGATCAAAGATGAATTTGACTGGCTCATCCTTTTCAGTTTTTCATTCTATTCAATATTGGTTTTTAGATTGGTTTGGAAAGAACGTAGTCGAATAAAAGAAATACCGCACCAAGCCAACTTAAACAAATACTTGTTTACCAGAAACTCAGCAATTTTATTATGTATCTTATTGGGAATTATATTTCTTGTCTTATATAATTATGACGATGATGGTGGCGACCATTATATTGGAATGGTACAAACTCTAATTGCTTTTTCCACGTCCTATGTGATTTTTATGGAATCTCGTTTTTTTGAAAAATCATGGTTCGCGGACAAATACGAAACTTTAAAAAGTCAAACAGTAGATTTTGACAAAATAGAGGGCTATATCTATTCCACGAAATACTTTCTTTCAGAAAAAGCAAACTTAAAAGAGCTTTCGGAAAAGCTGAACAGTAATCCCAACTCCGTTTCAAAAGCAATTAATACTAAGGAAGGAATCAACTTCAACGATTATATCAATAAAAAGCGTGTTGAAGTCACTAAAGAACGACTTCTCGATTCAAATTTTTCCCATTTAACCATTGAAGCAATTGGTAACTCTGTAGGCTTTAATTCTAAATCTGCCTTTTACAATGCTTTTAAAAAACATGTTGGCACTTCTCCATTAATGTTTGTAAAAGGAAGAAAGCACCAAAACTAACCTAAGTTCTCCTGAATTGTAATTCAGTACATTTTCAAAACCAAAAAATTTCAAGATTCGAACCATAGATTTCATCTTTGGCTAAAACAAATTAGTCATGGAAAAAACTATTAGAAGATATGATTTAGATTGGTTACGAGTTATTGTATTTGCCCTTCTTATATTCTATCATGTAGGAATGTTTTTTGTTCCCTGGGGTTGGCATATTAAAAATAACGAAACCTATAATTGGATCCGTTGGCCAATGGCATTCTTAAACCAATGGCGATTGCCTATTCTGTTTGTAATCTCTGGTATGGGTACCTATTATGCCCTTTCAAAGAGAAATTTGAGACAATTTTCTTTAGAACGTATTAAACGTTTAGGCATCCCTCTTTTAATTGGAATGCTACTAATTGTACCACCACAAATTTATATTGAAAGAATCGTTAATAGTGAATTCGTTGGTTCGTATTTAGAGTTTTACCAAAAAGTCTTATTTAGGGGCGGCACCTACCCTAAAGGAAATATTAGCTGGCACCATTTGTGGTTTCTGCCTTATCTTCTATGTTTCTCACTTATTTTAAGCCCAGCCTTTATTTACATAAAAAGAAGAGAAACAAAATTGATTAGTTGGGTGAAAAAATTAATTCAAAAGCCTATAAACCTATACCTCTTCATAATTCCGTTGTACTTGCTAGAAGCCTTTATGGAACCTTTTTTTGATGTTACACATGCTTTGATCGATGATTGGTTTAACTTTAGTTTTAGTATCGTTTTATTTTTTTATGGCTTTATTTTAATTGCCACAGGGCAAGTTTTTTGGGAAAGTTTAAAAAAGATTAAGACAAAAGCCTTGGCCATAGGTTGTTTTGCCTTCTTAGGGCAAGCAGTAATTTGGTCTTTCTTTGAAGACGGCTTCGTAATTCATTTTACGGAAGCCCTACTAAAAGTCACCAATATTTGGTCTTGGATTTTAGTACTTTTTGGTTTTGCTGCAAAGTATCTAAATAAACCAAGTAAGAAAATAGCTTATGCCAACAGAGCAGTTTATCCATTCTATATATTGCATCAAACCATTACAATAACTATTGCTTATTATTTAATCGATTTGAATTGGAGCTTTATTGCAAAATCTTCTATATTGATTGTTGGCACATTTGGACTAAGCTGGTTGATTTATGATTTGATAATTTTAAGAATCCCTTTTTTACACCCATTATTCGGACTAAAAAAGAACCCTTTGTCGAATGTAGCGCAGTTTTAACAGCTCTTTATCAAGACTATGGCAGGGTATTTGTAACTTTATTAATCTATTTCGACTTAGTTTTTACATGAAACATGTTTTTCTATTTCTGGTTTTCATTTTCTTTTGCAATGTCTCTATCGCTCAAGGAGATATTCCTACCACCAAACCTTTAAAGGTTGGTGCCAAGAATAATCTCGATGTTAAAGCCAGTAATAAAGGTACATCATTAAGAATGCCCTCTGTATTGGATGAAAACCTCACCTCTAAAAATAATAAGCCAACAATTCAAATGTTACCTACTAGAGAATTGGTGCGTGCAGGACACGATTTAGTCATTGACCCAAAGGTTGGAGTTAGAGAGAAAAAAGGGTCTAAAGAACATTTTGGAGACCAATATTTAGGCGATGTTAAAACCGGAGCCAAATTTATAGGTATCGTCTGTAGGGACCATGAATATGTAGATGGTGATCGCGTCAAGATTTATTTAAATGGTGAAGTGGTAGAACCCAATATTTTACTCACAGGTTCTTATAAAGGCATAAACATTGACTTAACAAAAGGCTTTAATCGAATAGATTTCGAAGCATTAAATCAGGGGTCATCTGGCCCTAATACCGCTCAAGTCATAATTACCGACGATTTAGGTAAAATCATACATAACAACAAGTGGAACTTATCCACGGGCTCTAAAGCTAGTATGATCGTAATTAAAGAAGGAAAAGAATAATTACTCTCCTGGTCTATATGTTCTTTTGGCCCTTTTTAAAACATCTTCCCTATAATAAGGTACCTCTTTCCAATCCACATAGGCATATTTCTGAATCTGGTCATTAAAATGAGGTGATTTTGGGTCGCCACTTTGCCCACCCGCTAGAATCGTTTTTGCTTTTACTATATCACCAAATTCTACTGCAGCGACAAAACTATTACCACGCGTTCCATAAATTTTCTTTGCCCCGTCGGTGGTATACCTTGCTCCGTACGCTGCTAAAGCACCCCATCTGCCAGAAGCAAACCCAATTGGGATACTTGGTTTACTATCATCAAAATTTTGACGGATATCACCGTTCAATCTTTGATAACGATTTACCTCTCCCCAAGGCATCTGCCATGTTCCAAAGTCTTCATCTAATTTATCTATTACTAATTCAAATAGTTTAATCATATCACTGTCAGAACATAGGTTTTTAGGATTCGAAAGAACCTCCAACTGAGTTGGATATGTTTTCATTTTTCCAGCAAAGCTCCATTTCAAGAAATTAATACCATAATAATTGGCTAGGGTCATCGCAACCGATTTTTTAGAGGTTTTAAAATCCCAATCTTTCAATACATCTATAGCTCCCTGCAGTTTTGGGTTCCTATCATGATGTTGATAATACGCTTTAACTAAACTTGGTATCAAAGATTTAAAAGCCGGCAAATAGGGGTCATGGGCAATTTCAATTAAACTATCCAAGGTATAACCACTCCTATCTTTTAATAATTCTATAGCGTGAACACCACGAAAATTTTCTTGGTCACGAGACATATAATAGGGATAGTCTTCTTTCTTAGGGCTAAATTCCGCTGCCGAAGTGTATGGTGTAGAATTGCAATTTTGAATCCATCCGTTTTCAGGATTTAATACCAATATATTTTCATCTACAGTATGTAAGCCTTGCCAATCTGTCTTTGGATTAAAACCATCCACAGGTTTTGAGTAGTCAAAACTAACATCTCGTTTAGGGACAAAATTCCCATGGAAATAGGCAATATTCCCGCCAGCATCTGCATAGACGGTATTGTTACTGGAGTTGGTTCTAATATCCATCATCTCACGAAACCCTTTGTACCCGTCTTGCTTTGTTCTTATAAAAGATTGTTCTAAAGCTTTTACAGGTTCCCACATCATCGCAGATGCCGTCCACATACCTTCTGCCTTATGAGTTATGGGGCCATGATGAGTTCGGTATGCAGGATACGTTTTTGTTTGCAGACTATCACCTACTTTGTATTTTAAGTTAATCTCTGAAACTTCAACGGGTCTCATTTCTTCTCCATACTGATATATCACCTTACCATCTAGTGAAGTGATGTTTTCCTTAAACTCATCCATCACATCTGTATAGGTAGAAGTATGCATCCAACCTGTTTTCTCATTAAAACCTTGGTAAACAAAAAATTGCCCCCATGTAACTGCTCCGTAGGCATTTAAACCTTCTTCCGAAACAACATGAACCTCTCCCCTAAAATAAAATGAAGTATGCGGATTAATCAACAACATGGCATTACCAGATTGTGTTAATTTTCCCGAAATAGCTATACCATTAGAACCTTGTGGTTCAGCCATCTCTTTTTCTTTTTCAAGAGAAATTAATTCAGCTTCCGGAATCTCCATATTCCCTTCATAAAATGCTTTTATTTTTCTTGTGCTTATTCTTTCAATATCACCGCCAATAGACCCTTCGCTAAAATACATTGGCATCCAAGGCTCAAAACGAGTTAGTAGTTTTGGTTTTACTTGAGGATGCGTATGTAAATAATAGTTTATCCCATCTGCAAATGCATCACATAGCTCCTTTAGCCATTCGGGGCTTTTCTCATAGTTCGCTTTTGCTTCTTCTTCGGTCATAAAAAGTTTAGCTCGTAAATCACTATACAAGGCCTCTTCACCTTCTACTTCAGCCAATCTACCAGTTGCCCAAATATAATTCTGCTCTACACGATTAAAGTCATCTTCACATTGCGCATAAAGCAATCCAAAAACGGCATCTGCATCCGTTTTACCATAAATATGGGGTACACCATAATCATCGCGAATAATTTCAACATTATCAGCTTGTTGCTGCCATTCTTCGAGCTCCGTATTAGGTTTATTATCCGTCTTACATGCAACTACTAGGAGAATTATAAAAATGAAATTAAAGACTCGCATATTTTTAATATTTAATATTATGAAAATACAAGAAATACAGGGTAATTGCTAATTACCAACTACCACTAGCTCCACCACCACCAGAACTACCACCACCTCCAGAGAATCCTCCTGAACTACCGCTAGATGAACTAGAACCAAAAGAGTGCGAACCAGAAGAAGAAAAGGTTTTTCTCATATAACTCTTATTGGTTTTAAACCAAGAAATATCTAAATCCTCTTTCCCTTTTAAACGAATCTTTATTAATGCAATTAACAAAGCAATCCCAAAAAAGGGCACCAAAAGCCATAAAAATTGCTTGGGCTTATCTAATAAATATTCATATTTTTTTAAATCAGCACCAAAAATAGCAGAACCAGCAATTAAAGGAATAATAATGAAGACCAACCCAAAAGAGCCGCTTAACCCTGCAAACGGAACCATGAAAAGCCCATGAAAAAATCCAAGCTTCCCAATAAACATCCCCCTAAAAACTTCGATTAAATTTCGATATGATTTAACAAAAAAGAACCCTCCAACACCTACAAAAAGGGATAAAAACCCAACCATAAATATGATTCCTATGTTTTTATTCTTTTTTTCACTTGCTGCTATCTCAGCTTTGAGTTCATCGAGGATTTCCGGGTTTTTTAGATATAGGATTATTTCATCAGTTGCAGCATTAATTCCTTCAAAATAGAGTTCTTCTTTAAACCTAGGAATCATTGTATTCCTGATAATACCGGAAGCAATTGCATCAGTTATAAATGGTTCTAAACCATAGCCAACTTCAATTCTAACTTCTCTATCATTACTAGAAAAGAGTATTAAAATACCATTGTCTTTGTCTTTTTGGCCTAGTCTGTTTTTATTAAAAGTGCCGTTCGCATACCCTTCAATAGTTTCATAACCTAATTCTCTTATTGTTAGCACAACCAATTGATTGGTTGTTTCGGCTTCAAAACTGGTAAGCTTTGTTTTGAGTTCTTCTAACTGATTTGTCGTAAATATTCGAGCGCTGTCGGTAACTATTTCACGCAATTCGGGGTAATTGCTTTGAGAGAAAACAGAAAATGAAATTGATAAAAAAAGAAGTAAAATACCTTTTTTGAACATAGAACAATTAAAGACCAACATCTCAAAGATACATTAGTTGCTTAAAAGTTAAATTGAAGTCATTACATCAACATATCTGTATCCTTTTTTCTACAATTTCAAGTACCTTGCAACTTACTTTCGAAACAATTTTTATGGCAGATAAAAAAGTTAGCATTTTAAAAGCATTTAGAACCATTATTTGGCCAAGACGTAAACTGGTTTTTATTGGTCTATTCTTAATTGTAATAAGTAAGGCTGCTAGTTTTGTTGCACCTGTCTCATTGCGCTATTTTTTAGATGATATTGTTCCAAATAAAGATTATGACTTCTTAAAAATTTTGGTCGTTGTAGTGGTGCTTTCATTTTTGGTGCAAGCTATTATGTCTTTTCTTTTGACGAAAGTATTAAGTATACAAGCGCAATACATGATTTCCGAACTAAGGGCTCAAGTTCAAAAACAAGTACTTTCTTTACCTATTCGCTTTTTTGATAACACAAAATCCGGTGCCTTAGTTTCTAGAATTATGAGCGATGTTGAAGGGGTTCGTAATCTAATTGGAACCGGATTAGTTCAGTTGGTTGGCGGAACAATTACAGCAGTAGTATCTCTTATCCTCTTATTACAGATTAGCCCAGCAATGACCTTACTAACTTTTGTGCCGCTTATTCTATTTGCTGTAATTGCTTTAAAAGCCTTTAAAATTATACGTCCTGTATTTCGAGAGCGGGGTAAAATAAATGCCGAAGTTAAGGGTAGATTGACTGAAACTTTAGGAGGGATTCGAGTTATAAAAGGATTTAATGCCGAAGAACAAGAAGGGAAAGTTTTTGAAACAGGAGTTGAAAGATTGTATCAAAATGTAAAGAAAAGTTTAACTGCTACTGCCGTTATGACTAGCTCTTCTACTTTTCTTCTTGGCCTTGCCACGACTGGCATTATGATGGGCTTTGGTGGATATAAAATGATGCAAGGAGAACTTACCACTGGTCAATATTTTGAGTTTACTTTTCTACTGGCACTAATGGTAGCTCCAATTGTTCAAATGAGTAATATAGGAAGCCAGTTGACTGAGGCTCTAGCTGGCTTAGACCGAACAGAAGAATTAATGAATGAGGTATCTGAATCTGATGAAAAAGAACGGACCATTGAACTTTCAAACATTCATGGTGACGTTTCTTTTAAAGATGTTTCTTTTGCCTATGAAGAAGATAAAGACGTATTACACAATATCAGTTTTGAAGCTAAATCTGGAGATGTTATTGCTTTAGTTGGCAGTTCTGGTTCTGGAAAATCTACTATTGCGGGTTTAGCAGCCACTTTTCTTAATCCAGATTCTGGTCAAATTACCATTGACGGTAAAGATTTAGCTAAAGTTGACTTAACCAGTTTTAGGCAGTTTTTAGGTGTGGTTCTGCAAGATGATTTTCTATTTGAAGGTACTATAAGAGCTAATATTCTATTTCCTAGACCCAATGCCTCAGAACAAGAATTAAAGGAAGCAGTAAAAGCTGCTTATGTGGATGAATTTACTGAACGGTTTGATGATGGTTTAGATACTTTAATAGGTGAGCGAGGTGTAAAACTTTCTGGAGGACAACGACAACGCATTGCTATTGCGAGAGCTGTTTTAGCAAACCCTAGAATTTTAATTTTAGATGAAGCAACTTCAAATTTAGATACCGAAAGTGAAGCTTTAATTCAAAAAAGTTTAGCGGAACTAACTAAAGGTAGAACCACTTTTGTAATTGCCCATCGTTTAAGTACTATTCGTAAAGCAAACCAAATTTTAGTGATTGAAAATGGTAGAATTGCAGAGCAAGGGACTCATGAAGAACTAATTGCTACCGAAGGTAGGTATTATAACCTGTTTACGTATCAGGCTAGGATTTAAACTTCCTCAGGTGCCAATTCTACCTCAAGTCCATCCAATTCTTGGGTCATATGAATTTGACATCCTAAACGAGAATTATCCTCAACATTAAATGCTTCAGAAAGCATGGCATCTTCATCATCTGATTTTTCTGGGAGTTCGTGTGCTGACTTTACATAGCATTGGCAGGAAGCACACATTGCCATACCACCGCAAATACCAATAGTTCCCTCAGGAGCTAGTTCGTAAGAGCGAACCACTTCCATCAAGTTCATATTCATGTCTGTTGGTGCATCAATCTCGTGAGTGACACCTTCCCTGTCTGTAATCTTAATTTTTATGTCACTCATTAGAATCTATGAAAGTATTACCCTTCGACTGCGCTCAGGGTGACATTCGTTATTAATTAATCAATTGTTTTTACTACCGCTTTAGGTGCTTCTTTTTTACTTCCATCAAAGCCAGTTACACCCCCTACTGTAGTATATTTCATAACATACTTCTTATCCGGAAAAATACGTTGATAGGCACTTTGGCACATTAATGTAGCTTCATGGAAACCACAAAGTATCAATTTCAATTTTCCTGGATAAGTGTTTACATCGCCTATGGCATAAATTCCAGGGATATTCGTTTGATAATCTAGGGTGTTATCTACTTTTATTGCGTTTTTTTCAATTTCTAATCCCCAATCCCCAATTGGTCCCAATTTCGGCGAAAGCCCAAAAAGTGGAATAAAATTATCTACTTGAACCTCAATGTTCTCTTTTGTATCAGTTTTTTGAACTACAACACTTTCTAAACTATTTTCTCCTTTTAGTTCAACAACTTCGGCCGGTGTAATTAGATTTATATTACCAGCATTTTTAAGCTCTTGCACTTTTTCAACTGAATCTAATGCTCCCCTAAATTCATTTCTACGATGAATTAAAGTAACCTCAGCAGCAACATCAGCTAAAAAAATGGACCAGTCTAAAGCAGAATCTCCACCGCCAGCAATTAGTACTTTTTTATCTCGATAAACTTCTGGGTCTTTAATAATATAAGCTACTCCGTTATCCTCAAAAAAGTCAAGATTTTCCAATTTTGGTTTACGTGGCTCAAAACTGCCCAAGCCTCCTGCAATTGCAACAATTGGGGCATTATGCTTTGTTCCTTTTGTTGTAGTTATTACAAAAGAATCATCGGCTAACCTTTCTATCGTTTCTGCGCGTTCCCCAAGTGTAAAGCCAGGCTGAAAAGGCTTTATTTGTTCCATTAAATTATCCACCAAATCTCCTGCTAATACTTCAGGAAAACCTGGAATATCATAAATTGGTTTCTTAGGGTATATCTCTGAACATTGCCCACCTGCTTGGGGTAGTGCATCAATAAGATGGCATTTTAGTTTTAAAAGTCCAGCTTCAAAAACAGCAAAAAGCCCAGTTGGGCCCGCGCCAATTATCAATATATCTGTTTTAATCATGAAAATCTCTTAGAATTGGTCAAAACTAAGTAGTGTAGTCTATGGAAAACTATGACTTATACGATTTAACTAAGGTTTATTACTTCTTCAATTTGAGGCACATATTTTTTGATGGTCATCTCAACACCGCTTTTCAATGTCATTTGATTAACACTACAACCGATACAGTTACCTTCTAATTTTACTTTTACCGATGTATCATTATCGATAGATATCAAAGAAATATCCCCTCCATCACTTTGCAAAAAAGGACGAATTTCTTCTAATGCTTTTTCTACATTTAATCTTACTTCTTCTGATGTCATAAGAATTATTTTTTAACAGCGGCACAGCCTGCCATTGTTGTGATTTTAATTGCTTCCGTTGGTGGTAAAGCCGTATTTCTATTCACCAATTCCTGCACTACATTTTTGGTCAATTCCTCAAAAGCTACTTCGGTCGTTGTAGCGGTTTGCAATGCAGCCGGTCTTCCTACATCTCCTGCTTCCCTAATACTTTGAACCAAAGGAACCTCCCCTAAAAACGGAACTTTCAAATCTTCGGCCAAATGCTTTGCTCCATCTTTACCAAAGATATGGTATTTGTTCTCGGGCAGTTCTTCTGGTGTGAAATACGCCATGTTTTCTATAATCCCTAGAACCGGCACATTAATTGCCTCTTGCTGAAACATTGCTACGCCTTTTCTTGCATCTGCCAAAGCAATCTCCTGTGGAGTGCTAACTACAACTGCACCGGTCACAGGAAGTGACTGCATGATACTCAAATGAATATCTCCGGTACCTGGGGGCAGATCCAATAATAAAAAATCAAGTTCTCCCCAATGTGCATCAAAAATCATTTGATTTAGAGCCTTCGATGCCATGGGGCCTCTCCAGATCACGGCCTGATTTGGCTGCGTAAAAAAGCCGATGGATAATAATTTAACACCATAATTCTCTACAGGTTTCATTTTATTTTTACCATCAACATTGATAGAAAGTGGTTTTTCTAAAGCAACGTCGAACATTATGGGCATAGAAGGTCCATAAATATCAGTATCTAAAACACCCACATTAAAACCCATTTTAGCCAATGTAACGGCCAGATTCGCCGTGACAGTAGATTTACCAACCCCTCCTTTGCCTGAGGCGACAGCTATAATACTTTGTATACCTGGTATTGGTTTCCCTTTAATTTCATTGACCTTCGGTTTTGTTGCAGCCTCTACCTTTAGGTTTACCTTAATCTTAGCCTTCGTATATACCTTTTCATGGATAATTTTTAAAATCTCAACTTCGGTTTTTTTGCGGGCCTGCAGACTAGGATTTTTTATTGTTAAATCTACTTCTACCTCATCGCCAAAAACCTGAACGTTGGTAACCGCACCACTTTCAATCATATTTTCGCCTTCACCAGGAACGGTAATATTCTCAAGAGCTTTTAAAACTTCTTTCTTATCTATCTTCATTAATCAAATTTGTCTTGTGATTCTGAGCTTATAAAAGCACAGTCGTTTAAATTGATTCTAAATTACAAAGATACGGCGTAGGCCTCAGATTAAGAAGTTGGTAGATTGAAAATGAAGATGGTATAATAAGTCTCCTTTATTAGTAGAAAGATTCTAATTCTTTACCAGGGTCCCAAAAATGTTTTTGAAAATCAATAATTTGATTATTTTCAACTTGAATACCCTCATTTTCCAATAGTTGTTGCATCAGATTAGTACCGTCAAAGTGTTGTTTGCCTGTAAGCAAACCCACTCTATTCACAACGCGATGCGCAGGTACATCTTTCGTAAGTGAATTGTTCATGGCCCAACCCACCATTCTAGCGCTGCGTGCCGCACCCAAATATTTCGCAATGGCACCATAGGAGGTTACACGACCATAAGGAATTTGTTGTGCCACCTCGTAAACCTTATCGAAAAAGTTTTTCTCTTCCATTTAATGATAAAAAACACGTATTAGGGTTATACAAAGTAAAACCAACATTAAGCCACTCAAGATATAATTCGAATTTTTAGAAAAACGGTTTGATTTGCGTTCCATTTTATTAAAATAAAACACGTACAAATACATCACCAAAAAAGTACCCAAACCTGCCGCTAAAATAAAGATAACCTCATCGATTATTTCATAATCCATAAACCCTTGTGAATTAAATAGGGTGTTCAATCCGCTATAATAGGGCACGGTCAACAGGTTTATTGCGGCTAAAAACAGACCCTTACTAAAACTGCTTCTCTTCTTACCTTCAACAAATTGTAATGGTTCGCTGTTTGATTTCTTAGCCTTGAAAAAGAAAAAGATAGCAAGTACCCCAAATACAACTATGGCTAGTTGTAATAACATTGCTATTACTTCTGGGTTTCTTAAAAGGTATTTGGCTATTCTAACGGCCAAGTATACTTGTAACATGACCATTAGAGCGACTCCTAATCCAAAAATAATACCATTGGATTTCCCTTTTTCTACACTAGTTTTTGCTGCATTTACATTTAGTAGCCCCGGTGGGGCCGAAGCCAAAAAAGCAGCAGAAAAAGTAGCTAAAAAAAGCGTTAGCAGTTGTGTCATTTAGTTTGTTATCCTAAACTGGATATAGGTTATTGGTTTTCCCTTTTCAAGATACTGATTTTCATAGAAAGTCTGAATTTTTAAGACTTCTTGGGGGCTGCCCTCGTTTTTATAAACATCGTGATTTGCATAAAGAACCTCATGATTTAAGCCATGAAGTACCCCAAGTGTATAGCCGTGCATAAACTCGCTATCTGTTTTAAGATGCATTATGCCGTTCGGCTTTAAAATCTTTTGATATTTTTTAAGGAAGACCTCATTGGTCATTCTATGTTTGGTTCTTTTATACTTTATTTGAGGATCCGGAAAAGTTATCCATATCTCTGAAACTTCATCCTTTTCAAATAGCTGGTCTACCAATTCTATTTGTGTTCTAACAAAGGCAACATTATTTATATTTTCTTCAATTGACGTTTTGGCACCACGCCAAAAACGGGCTCCTTTGATATCAATTCCAATATAATTTCTATTGGGGTTTAATCTTGCAAGACCAACGGTATATTCTCCCTTACCACAACCCAATTCCAATACAATAGGCTTCTCATTTTTAAAAAATGAACTCCATTTGCCCTTGAATTCAAAGCCCTTTAAAATTTCATCTCTAGTAGGTTGAATTACATTCGAAAATGTTTCATTTTCAGCAAAACGCTTTAGTTTATTCTTGCTTCCCAAAACAACTGTTTAATTTTTGGCAAAACTAATCAAATCTAAAACGACTCGACTATCAAGAGCAATAAGAATGAACTGTTTTAGGGGGCTAATCTCGCTTAGATACTTTTTCTAAGGTAAAAGAAAACTCAGAACCAACATCTTCTTCACTTTCCACATAAATTTTTTCACCGTGAGCTTCTATAATGTGCTTTACTATAGATAAGCCCAAGCCAGAACCTCCAACGTCTCTATTACCTGTTTTATCAACTCTGTAAAATCGCTCAAAAAGTCTTGGTATATGTTCTCTTGAAATGCCTTCTCCGTTGTCTGTCACCCTTATAATAACTTTGTTTTTAATGAGATTTTCTACGCTAACCTCAGTAGTGCCATTTTCGTGCCCATATTTGATAGAGTTGACCAATAGGTTTGTTAAAACCTGTTGAATTTTTTCGTCATCACCCAACACATAAATAGGGTTGGCATACGCCATATCAAATGTCAACGTAATGTGTTTTTTAGCAGCCTTCATTTCTAAAAGTTCAAACACATTCTTGATAAGCTCAATAATATCAAACTCTTCTTTCTCAAGGTTTAAATCGCCTACTTCCAATTTTGTAATCAAGTCAAGGTCCTTAACTATATAGATTAGGCGTTCTACCCCTTTGCTCGCCCTTTTAAGGTATTTTTCGTTTACTTTATTGTCTTTTAGCGCACCATCTAAAAGTGTTAAAATATAGCCTTGTACCGTAAATAAAGGTGTCTTTAATTCATGCGACACATTACCTAAAAAGTCTTTTCTATATTCTTCTCGAATCTTGAGTGTGTCTATTTCCACCTTCTTATCCTTCGCAAATTTGCCAATCTCTTCAGTTAAGGTTTTCATATCGGTGGTTACCGGTCTTGAAGAAAACGAAGAAGATTCCAGTAAGGAAACATCATCATATATTTTCTTTACTCGGCGGTAGATAAAGCGTTCTACCCTAGTCTGAATAATAATGAAAGGAATCAGGAAAGAAATAGGCAGAAAAAGCAACAATTGTTTCCAATCTAAACTGTCGGTTATCCAGAAAACCAGTAAAAGTGATGCCGTAAGAAGGATTGAAATATATAGCGAGGAACGCAGGGCAAATCTATATGACTTTTTAAGCTTAATAGCCATTATAGAACAAACTTATACCCTACCCCTTTCACAGTTTTAAAGTGATGGTCTCCTATTTTCTCTCTTAGTTTACGAATATGAACATCTATTGTTCTACCCCCGACAACAACTTCATTTCCCCAGACCTTATCAAGAATAACCTCTCTCTTAAATACTTTACTAGGTTTAGATGTAAGCAATGCTAAAAGCTCAAACTCTTTTCTTGGCAAGATAATTTCTTTGCCATCATTTACAATCTTATACTCTTCTCTATTAATGACGATATTACCTACTTTCACGATATCCTCAGCATCTTCTTTATCCTCTTTCAACCTTCGCAAAAGGGCCTTCACTTTACTGACAAGTACTTTCGGTTTAATAGGTTTGGTAATATAATCGTCTGCGCCAGCATCAAAACCGGCAACTTGAGAATAATCTTCGCCACGTGCTGTAAGAAAGGTGATAATCGAGTTTTCTAAACCAGGGGTGTTCCGCATAATTTCACAGGCCTCGATACCATCCATCTCAGGCATCATAACATCTAAGATAATGAGGTGGGGATGTTTTTTTTTGGCTTTTGCGACACCTTCCACACCATTCTTGGCCGTAAATACTTCATACCCTTCAGAAGCGAGATTATAACTTACAATTTCAAGAATATCTGGTTCATCATCAACCAAAAGTATTCTAATATCACTGGTTTTCATCTGTTATAAATTTGTGTTAGAAACCGATCAGATGCAATTCGCCTCAACTTTTTATCGTCTAAATAATTCACTGTAAAAGCTTATTTCGCGGGATGGTTTTTTCTTTGTTGTTTACCCAAATGTAAATATAATACAATTACACTTTGATCTCTTAACGTTGATTTAATGTGATAACATTATGGTAATACTTTTAAAATAAACTCTTAACCTACGCCTTACACAGCTTTTACAACACATGTCTTTCTTTGCGCAGCGTTAAACCACAAACCGTACAATGAAAAACGTTTTTACCATATTAGTATTAATATTCACTACAACTGTGCTTTCGCAAGGAACAGGTAGTATTATTGGTAAACTTACCGACAAAGAATTAAACGAAGAACCATTACCTTTTGCAAATGTTCTAATTAAAGGAACAACAATAGGAACAACATCAGATTTTGATGGTTTGTACGAAATTGCGAATCTAGAGGCAGGTGTTTACACAGTTCAGTATAGTTATTTAGGTTACGAAACTGTTGAGATACCTAATGTAGCAGTAGTTGCGGATAAAGTTACTACAATCAATGTACCCATGAGTGCTTCTCAGGGTTTTGCATTAGATGAAGTGGTGATTACTACTTCTGCCAGAAAAGATTCTGAAATTGCCTTGCTTTTAGAACAAAAAAATGCTGTCGTTCTTCAAGAAGCCATAAGTGCAGAGGCATTGACCTTAAAAGGAATAGATGATGCCGCGGGTGCCGTAGCGCAAATATCCGGAATCTCAAAACAACAGGGTTCAAGTAACGTTTATGTACGTGGTCTTGGTGATCGCTACCAAAACACAACAATGAACGGCTTATCACTTCCTTCCAACGATGTCAATAAAAAGAACATCGATTTAAACTTATTCTCGTCAAGTATTATAGAAAATGTAGCTGTAAGCAAGGCATATAACTCTGATTTTTACGGGGATTTTGCGGCAGGTAACGTTAATATAGACTCCAAAGAATATACAGGTGATGGTTATTTATCTGTCTCTTTAGGTAGTGGTATTAACAGTAATGCCATTGGTGAAGACTTTTTACAGAGCGAGGGAACTAGCTTCTTTGGTTTCTACAATAGGTACAACAACAATCCATTTGCTGTAATTCTATCTCACGGAGTAGACCCAGAAAGTATGTCTGCACCTATTAACATTAATGGTTCAATCGAGGGAGGTTACTCTATCAATCTAAATGATGAATCGCGATTGAGCTTTTTTGGCACCGCAAGTTTTGGCAATGGCTATGAGTTTTTACAAGGCCCGGCAAGAGATTTTACCAATGTACTAAAGTTTGACTTTCCGAATACCGCAGAGTACGCATATAAAACAACTACTACGGCACTCGGAAACATTGTTTATAAAATAAATAACGAGAATAAGATTAAATACAGCTCATTATTCATAAACAGCGCCAAAGATGCGGTAAGCTTTTTTGGAGTAGATGGACAAGGATTCAACCGTGATGGTATAACTTCTGACAATGGTTTTTTCGTTTCAAATATTCAGTTCAATCAGGATATGATTTTTGTGAACCAACTTACAGGTCAGCATCGTTTTAACGAAAAATGGAAGTTGGACTGGGGCACTGGTTATAACAAGGTTTTTTCGGATGAACCGGATAGAAAACGTATTACCCTAGAGAATTACCAATTTGCCTTGGATGATGACCCAAATACCAATCCTGTGTTTTTTACGAATACAGCTTTCGAAAATCAACGTTTCTTTCAAAACATTGAAGACGAAGAGTTCAATAGCTTTATCAATTTAAGCAACCAATTATCTGAAAAAACAGTATTAAAATTTGGCTATAACGGCAGAACCAAAGAACGTAACTTTAAGAGTATTCGTTATGGCTATAGAATCTTTGACCGAACTACACCAGTTACCGACGTCAACAACTTTGATGATTTTTTCACCATTGAAAATAGCAGTTTAGCTGGTGTAGAAGGGGCGCTTTATGAAATAAGAAACTTAAACCCGATAAACAACGACATAGGTGCCGTAAACAGACCTGGTCTGCCAGATAATACGTATACCGGAAAACTTGATATCCATGCTGGTTATCTAATGGCAGAATTAAGCCTTAATGATAAATTTTTGATTGTCCCTGGTATTAGGGCAGAATCGGTAAGTCAGCAAATTCAATATGACGTAATCAATCTTCCGCCTTCTGACCCTGGGTTTAGAAATGTTTATGAAAATATTTTCCTTCCCAGTTTAAATATGAGGTATAAACTAAATGAAGATGCCAATTTAAGGTTTGCATTTAGTAATACCGTCTCTTTTCCAGAATTTAAAGAAGTAGCTCCCTTTGTCTACGAAGGTGTTACACAGCGCTTTGGTGGAAACCCCGATCTGTTCGGAGGTAAGAATGGGGATGGCGTAAATTTCTCTAAAATCTACAACTTTGACCTCAAATATGAGTGGTTTATGGAACGAGGTGAGATTTTATCCATAGCCGCTTTCGGAAAACTAATTAAAAATCCTGTGAATAGGGTTATTGCAGCCGATGCTACCGGTACGCAACGTCTTTTCCGTACAGGGAATCAAGCAGAAGTAATTGGTTTAGAAGTAGAGGCAAGAAAAAATCTAATCACCAATGCCGAGGAAAAAACAACCCTTTCCCTTGGTATAAATGCAGCTTATACAAGAACTAATCAAGATTTAAGAAATATTGAGGCTGGTGAGGCAAATACATTCGGCACCACTTTCGACAGAAGTTCTGATGAACTACAGGGGGCATCTCCTTTCATCATAAATGCAGATTTAAATTATAGCCCAGTATTTGAAAATTATAGCCCGAAAGCAACTTTGGTGTTTTCATACTTCTCTGACAGAATCTCTGCCTTAGGTGCGGGTTCTTTAGGAAACATTGTAGAAAAAGCTGTTCCAACACTAAATTTTATTTGGAAAAATCCATTTGGAGAGCATTTTGAAGCTAACCTAAGTGCTAGCAATCTATTGAATCCAGATATTACCTTACTTAGGGAAAATACTGGCGACGGCGATGTTGTGATTAGAGAATATAATCTTGGAATAAACGTAGGAATTACTTTGAAATACAAATTTTAAAAAACCATAATAATTACTTTTTAAACTTAAAACGATGAGAAATAAATTTTTAGTATTTGGTATTGCTTTAGCAGTATTTGCTTCTTGTGAGCGTGATGACACTTCCGATATTGTAATTAACGATAACAGTGTTACTACAGTAAACAATAATCAAGGAACTACAACCGAAGAAGACACTGTGGTTTTAACTCCTGCATCTGGATCTATCACGGAAGATACTACATTAGAGGCTGATGTTGAATATATGCTAACTGGCGCAACTATTGTTGCATCTGGGGTAACCTTAACTATAGAGCCTGGAACAATTATTAAAGCAGAAGCAGGACCTAATGTTTATTTAGCTATTGAGCAAGGAGCTCAAATTATGGCTGAAGGAACGGCTTCTAATCCAATTATTTTCACATCTAATTCAACAGCTCCTTCTGCTGGTGATTGGGGTGGTATTATTTTGTTAGGTAGAGCACCAGTAAACTCTGTAACAGGAACTTCTACAGCGACCTCAGAAATTGGAAATTTACCATACGGAGGCAACGTAGCAGATGACAATTCTGGTATTTTAAGATATGTACGCGTACAATACTCGGGTGGTGCTGCAGACGGGCAATCAGAAAATAATGGCTTCTCCTTTTATGGTGTAGGTAATGGAACGACAATTGAATATATACAAGCTTTTGAAGGTGCTGACGATGGTGTTGAATTTTTTGGAGGAACAGTTAATGCAAACTTTGTGGCCGTTGTTAATGCACAAGATGATTCTATTGACTGGACGGAAGGTTACAACGGTACAATAACCAATGCTTACGTGTTACAAGGCAATGGTATTGGAGATGAAGCTTTTGAGTGTGATGGTTTTAATACGGATTTCACCAATGCTTCTGGTTCTTTCTCTAACCCTACCGTAACCAATGTCACTATTAAAAGTGAAAGTGGTTCTAACGATAGCACAAGAGGTTTCTTATTGCGCGCTGGTACCCAAGGTACTTTTACAAACATTTTAATTGAAGGTAAGAACACAGGTATATCAGTTGATGATGATGAAGCTTCTACACCTACATCTCAAGAAATAGGGTCTAACCTAACTTTTACTGATGTTACTTTTACTGACGTGGTTTCCAATACATCTATTGATGGAACTGCCACGGAAGGCGATTTAGTTACAGGAATAGGTAACGGTACAGGTACAGATGTTGCTTCATGGGGAGCAGGTTGGACCGTAGGAATTAACTAAAAAATCGATTTTTCATACTAAAGCCTCGCTTAGCGGGGCTTTTTTTGTGCAGTTCATCGAAAAGTGTGGGATTTATCTTCATAGCACTGGTCGTTCCTTCTTCAAATTTTTATATTTGTGGCATACCCTTTGTAACCAATACTTTATATGAAGCAACTTTACTTAGTAATCTTCTTTATGGTATGCTCGTTTGGTTTTTCTCAAAACCAAGCCAAGGGTGATATTGACGGATTCAAATTGTATCCGAATCCTGTTACCAACGGAAAGATATTTATTAGTACTTCCCAAAACGCCCCTAAAAAGATTTTAGTCTTTGATGTTCTAGGCACAAAAGTTCTAGAGACCACCATTCTAGGCAAAGAATTAAATCTATCCAATTTAGATAAAGGTGTTTACATTCTTCGTGTTATGGAGAAAGATAAGATGGCTACACGTAAATTAGTTATCAAGTAATTCCTAAATTACCATATAGGAGTTCTTACCACTTCATGAAATTCAAAGTTTTATTTTACTTCTTATGTGCGGCTCTCTTTTGTTTTCGCAAAAAGATGAGGTCATTGGCAAATATTACCTAGAATTACTAAACAATGAAAACAATATCATTAGGTATCGATTAGAACTAAGGCCAGATTATACGTTTCTATTCCATGCATATAACAATCGTAAAAAAAGCAATCCAGCCGTACTAAACAAATATGGAAAAGGTATATGGAACGCATCGGATAAGGTAATTTCTTTTATGACGGATAAAGAAAAAGATATTGATGACGAATACCAATTGAACTTTACCGACACCAGGGCGAGATTCATACAAAAACATCCTAGGAATAAAACCAAAAGCTCCATAGCAACAAAACTTCTGTTACTTGAATCTGAAATTCCTTGGATATCAAAAATTGAAATGTTCAAATTACATTGAAAATGGAGTGCCTTAAGTAAAAATGGTCATTGAAATACCATTCCTTCATCGATGATTTTGACTGTTCATCGTTCTCACCACCAATGCCCTCCCTTTCACAACATAAAATAGCCCAACACCCTGCCTTTCAGTAATTTTACTTCAGATATCCCAAATCTCGAACATGAAAAAAATCTACTTCATAGCACTAGTAATTTTGCCGTTACTATCTTTTGGACAAGAATTGGTTACCGTGAACGACGAAAAAGAAACGCAAGTAAAAGGTTTTAAAATGTATCCGAACCCCGCTTATGGGGAAGAAATATATATTACGACAACATCTAATGCCAAAAAGAATATTAAGGTGTACGATGTTTTTGGAGAACTTGTTTTGGTCGATAAAATAAGTACGAATACTCTAGATATTTCTAGACTTGTACCGGGCGTTTATGTATTGCAGGTAACAGAAGATAAAAAAACAATGACAAGAAAACTTGTCATAAAATAATAACCCATACTAATCAATTTAAAAGCCTCTGACAAGATTGTTAGGGGCTTTTTATTTGGTTATTTTTGTGCTGTATGGCAAACTTTGAAATTGATACCCTTTTTGATATTCAAAGTCAAAAAGAATTTGATTCGTTGGCACTTAAAACGTTCAAATTTCAATACCGATACAATGGGGTATACCATACTTTTTGTGAGCATTTAAAACGAAATGAGGATAGTGTACAACAAGTCTCTGATATTCCCTTTTTACCTATCCAATTTTTTAAGTCCAAAAAAATACTGACTGCAAAAAAAAATACTGAAATAATCTTTGAAAGTAGTAGAACTACCGGCGCTATCACTAGCAAGCACTTTATCGCGGACACCACTATCTACAAAAAAAGCTACTTAAACGGATTTAAAGCGTTTTATGGTGATGTACAAGACTATTGCATTCTCGCTCTATTACCGGCCTATTTAGAACGTAAAGGTTCTTCGTTGATATATATGGTCGATGACCTTATTCGAAAATCAAATCACCCAGATAGCGGCTTTTACTTAAATAACCTGAGCGAACTGAAGATTAAATTAGAAAAATTAGAAAGCCTGGGTACTAAAACCCTACTCATCGGGGTCTCATTTGCTTTACTAGATTTAGTTGAAAAATATACCTTCTCACTTAGGCATACCATTGTTATGGAAACTGGAGGCATGAAGGGCAGGCGTAAAGAGATGATAAGAAATGAATTACACAACAAGTTAAAAAAGGGGTTTGGTGTTGATGCCATACACTCAGAATACGGTATGACCGAACTACTATCTCAAGCATACTCAAAAGGCCGGGGCATTTTTAAATCTCCCCCATGGATGAAGATTTTAACTAGGGATACCGAAAACCCATTGGAAATTCAACAAGTTGAAAAAACCGGAGGCATCAATATCATTGATTTGGCCAATCGTTATTCTTGCTCTTTTATTGCTACCCAAGATTTAGGAAAAACGTATAAGGATGATAGCTTTGAAGTTTTAGGTAGGTTTGACCATTCTGATATTAGAGGGTGTAATTTAATGGCTTTATAAATCAGTTTCTAACAAAAGAATAGCTAACCTCATCATCTGCAATTTCAGGAGAATCTACAAAAACAAGCAATAATCTATCTTCTCTTATTTCAATGTCAAAGGACTGACCATTTTGAAAAGTAATACGTGTATCATCCCCTGAAAAAGTATAGGTGCCATCCTCTCTAAAATACACTTCATTACCACTATTTAAAACACTCATTTCGTTAGTTGTACTGCTAAAAGTAACTGTAGTCAAATTAAAGTTTGGAGGGTCAGGAAATGCGCAAAAACAACTTACACTGGCAAGCGTCCACTCGCCAACTAATGCACTATTGAGTAGTTCGCTATCATCATCATTACTAGTGCAAGACATAAAAGCAATTGTTAATAGTACAATCAGTATTTTTTTCATCTTCATGGGTTTATAAATAGATACTTTGCATATAAAAGTGTTGCTTATCACTTAAAAACCAAAACAAAATAATTTTTCTTACCCCGTTGCAATAGCACAAACTTGTTATTGATTAAATCTGACTCCTTGATAAGATAATCTTCTTTAACTTTCTCTTTATTTACCGAAATGGAGTTCTGCTTTAACTCACGTCTTGCTTCTCCATTTGATCCTAAAAATCCTGTTTTGGCAGCCAAAGCACCGATCATATCAAGCCCCGAATCTAACTCAGATTTATCGACTTCAGCCTGCGGCACACCGTCAAAAACATCTAAAAACGTCTTTTCATCCAATTGCTTTAAATCTTCAGAAGTAGATTTTCCGAATAAAATGTTACTTGCTTTAATTGCGTTGTCTAAATCCTCTTGAGAATGTACCATTTTGGTTACTTCTTCGGCCAGTTTTTTTTGCAAGCTCCGCAAATGGGGTTCTTGTCGATGACTTGAAACTAAATCGGTTATCTCATCTTTTGATAAAAAAGTAAATATCTTAATATACTTCTCGGCATCTTCATCTGACGTATTCAACCAATATTGGTAAAATTTATAGGGTGAGGTCCGTTCCGCATCCAACCAAATATTTCCTCCCTCAGTTTTTCCAAATTTTGTGCCATCTGCCTTAGTAATCAATGGACAGGTGAGTGCGTATCCTTTTCCACCACCAATACGGCGGATAAGTTCGGTACCTGTCGTAATATTTCCCCATTGATCGCTTCCACCCATTTGCAATGTGCAATTATGGGCATTATACAAATGGAGAAAGTCATAGCCTTGTACCATTTGATACGTAAATTCTGTAAAAGACATTCCTTCTTTGGCATCAGAAGAAAGTCTTTTTTTTACCGAGTCTTTAGACATCATATAATTTACGGTAATATGTTTGCCTACATCTCGAATGAAATCTAGAAAGGAAAAATCCTTCATCCAATCGTAATTATTGACCAAAATTGCTGCATTAGCACTTGCGTTATCAAAGTCAAGAAATCTTGAAAGTTGTTTTTTAATCGCTTCTTGATTGTATCTTAAAGTTTTTTCGTCCAACAAATTTCGCTCCGCTGATTTTCCTGATGGATCACCTATCATTCCGGTTGCACCACCCACCAAAGCAATAGGTTTATGACCTGCTGATTGAAAGTGGCATAACATCATAACCCCAACAAGATGGCCAATGTGTAATGAATCAGCGGTAGGGTCAATACCCAAATAGGCAGATTGCATTTCAGTCATCAGATGTTTGTCAGTGCCCGGCATTACATCATGCACCATTCCTCGCCATGTTAACTCTTCAACAAAATCTTTGGTCATTTTACTTATTTAAAATTGAGTGACAAATATAAAATCAAACTCTTATTGATATCTAATAATTTAACCAAAATACCCTAATTTTAAAGAAAAACGCCTCCCATGAAAAAGATTGAATATTTTCTTTATAGTCTTTTTACCCTCCTTATTTTTTCCTGTTGTCCAGATGTAAGTCCAGAAATAGTTACCGCCGAAATTGAAGAGTTAGAAATTTTAAACTACGAAGCTGATGAGAAATTAAGATTACCATCCAATCAAAGCATAATAAATTCAAGCGCTTATGCAATTATAATAATTCCAAATTCTCCAAGTTTAAGCGAATTTGAGCCCCAGGAAAGAAACGCACTATTTCGCTCTCCTGATTGCAATAAAACTGTTGACCCATCTTTTGTTTTTGAAGATAATATAGTTGAAGTGAATATTACATCTAGCGAAGACTTTTATGAGAACCAAATAGGCAATCAGGATGTTTCGGCCCTTTTTGAATTTGCAGAGATTTTACCTACAAATGAGTTTGGAAACGGTTATGTTCAAATTTTTACAGCGGATAGATTTAGCCGTTTCAATGAGGTAATTCAATCTGGAGCTGTTCGACAAGGTTATGAAAATGAATCCTTAGTATCTTTTTTTGCACTAAAGTTGAATTTCTTTCCAATCGAGACAATTACAACAACCTTTACCGTAGAGTTTATATTTGAATCTGGGCGGCGACTAAGTGAAATAACCCCAGAAGTAACAATAATACCTTAAAAAGAATATTACAATTGATAACTTAGCCAAATGATTTTAGTAACAGGAGGTACTGGTTTGGTTGGTTCACATTTACTGTTTCATTTAGCTAGTAAAAGAATTCGAATTAGAGCAATATACCGAAACGGAGACCGTATTGCTTTAACCAGAAAGGTTTTTGAGTATTATACCGATACCCCTGATAAAACCTTTAATGAAATTGATTGGGTCAAAGCCGATATAAATGACATACCTTCTTTAAGCATAGCCTTTAAAGGAATTACCAGAGTATACCACTGTGCCGCATTAATTTCCTTTGATCCAAAAAAAAGAAAACAGCTCTTTAAAGTTAATGCAGAAGGCACAGCAAACCTTGTCAACCTCTGCATTGAACACAAGGTTGAAAAACTGTGCCATGTGAGTTCTATAGCCACAATTGGGGAGTCTTTAGATAAAAAACCAGTTGCCGAAACTAAAGAATTCAATGCTTCTGTTGCAAATATTTATGCACTATCAAAACACCAGGCAGAAATGGAGGTTTGGCGTGGCTCACAGGAAGGGATAAATACCATTATCGTTAATCCTGGGGTTATCATTGGTCCAGGATTTTGGGACAATGGAAGCGGTCGTCTTTTTAAAAAGATTTCAGAGGGATTAAAGTTCTACCCCCCTGGAGGCACCGGTTTCGTTACCGTTAAAGATGTGGTTGGCGCTATGGTCAACTTAATGGATTCTGAGATTACAAACGAAAACTATATTCTTGTCTCTGAAAATTTGACTTATAAAGAGGCATTCACAAAAATTGCCGAAGCGGTAGAAAAGAAAGCCCCAAAACTATTATTAAAAAAAGGACTCTTGGCTATTTTATGGCGACTTGATTGGTTAAAATCTAACCTCATCGGCTCCGAACAGGTCTTATCTAAAAAACTTGCGAGTTCATTTGATACCACTACTATTTATAGCAATGAAAAAATAATAAAGGATAGCAATTTTAAATTCGAAAATTTAGCAGCTGCCATAAATTCTTGTGCCGCTACTTTTTTGAAAGAGAATCATTCAACTGCAGAGTACTAGGCTTTTTTATACTATCTCTGCGCTGCTCATTTGCCTTTTTAATACTATCATTTTTTCGCTTTTTTTGCTCCTCTAAAAGTTTAACCTCATTTTCTAGTCGTGCCTCTACATTTTCATATATGGCTTGATATTCTAGAGGTACTGAAGCATAATACACATCACTTTGCGTAAATTGAATACTATCGATATCGTACTTTCTAAATATAAAAGGCATAACCTCAATATTGTTCTTGCTCAAAAGGCTTGGACTAGTACCTTTTGTACTATTCAAAATCGCCATATCATATAGGATAGAAGCCATCTTTTCTTTAGAGATTAGATTTTCAGGTGGCTCTATTACTTTTTCGCCACAAGAAAGAAGCACGAAAGAAATACAAAAAAAAAGAAGCTTTAAACGCATAGCTTATCTATTAAATGTCAAACGTTTTGCATGTTTTTCTTTTGAAAACCCACTATTTTCATAGGCTAGATGCCCATTTATAAAAGTACGTTTCACCTTAGAATCAAAAGTAACACCTTCGAATGGTGACCATCCGCATTTATATAAAATATTAGCTTTTTTAACTTCCCATTTAGAATTCAAATCAACTTCAACCAAATCGGCAAAAAATCCTTCTTTTACATAACCACGTTTTTCAATGTCAAAAAGCTTTGCCGGGTTGTGACACATTTTTTCAACCAACTTTTCTAAACTAATTTTTCCTTCTTTGTGCTTTTGCAACATTGCGGGCAAAGCGTGCTGTACCAATGGTCCGCCAGAAGGGGCTTTAGTATAGGCATTGTCCTTTTCTTCTAGCAAATGCGGTGCATGATCCGTAGCAATAACATCAATACGGTCGTCCAACAATGCATCCCAAAGCTGTGCTCTATCATTCGCTGTTTTGACAGCAGGATTCCATTTGATAAGCGTGCCTTTTGTGTCATAGTCCACATCACTAAACCAAAGGTGATGAATACAAACTTCAGCAGTAATCTTCTTTTGCTCTAATGGAATATCATTCGTGAATAGATTTGTCTCCTTCCCTGTGGACAAGTGAAAGACATGAAGTCGAGCCCCCGTCTTTTTTGCTAATGCAATGGCCTTTGAAGAAGACAAATAACAGGCTTGCTCACTACGAATTATTGGGTGATATTTTATGGGAATGGCATCACCAAATTGATTTTTGTAGTGTTCTAAATTTCTTCTAATAGTGCCTTCATCTTCACAATGGGTAGAAATCACCAACTCGGTATTTCTAAAAATCTTTTCTAAAACTTCTTCATTGTCAACCAACATATTACCCGTTGAAGAACCTAAAAACAACTTTACGCCCGAACAACTTTTGGGGTCTAATTTTTTAAGCTCCTCAAGATTATCATTCGTACCTCCGAATAAAAAAGAATAGTTTGCATAAGAAGCTTTTGACGCTACGGAAAATTTTTCTTCTAATTTTTCAATAGTTGTCGTCTGCGGATTCGTATTGGGCTGCTCCATAAACGTAGTAATTCCCCCAGCTAAAGCCGCCCGACTTTCACTTTCAATATTTCCTTTATGGGTTAAACCTGGTTCTCTAAAATGTACTTGATCGTCTATAACCCCAGGTAAAATATAATTCCCTGAGACGTCAACAGTCTTTGCATTTGAGTCTGATAGTCCGGCCTCTATCTTTTCAATATAATCGTCTTTAATAAGTATATCGGTCTCAAACACTTTACCCTCATTAACAACCTTAGCATTTTTTATGAGTATCCGCCCCATTATTTAAAACTATTTTTATTGAACATGCTTCTAAATTTCATACCAATAACTCCAAAAATAGCCTCCCTAATTATTGAGGAATTCATTTTTGATTCCCCATTAATTCGATCGGTAAATATTATTGATACTTCCTCTATTTTAAACTTTTTCAAATAGGCTCTATATTTCATTTCAATTTGAAAAGCATAGCCTATAAAACGCACAGCATCTAAATCTATAGCCTCTAAAACACTCCTTTTATAACACATAAAACCGGCAGTAGGGTCGTGTACGCGCATCCCTGTAATTAGTTTCACATAAAAAGATGCGCCATAAGACAATAAAATTCTAAAAAGTGGCCAGTTTACCACATTGACGCCTTTTTTATAACGAGAGCCTACCGCAACATCGGCACCATTCAAACAGGCGCGATGCAATCGTTGTAAATCACTTGGTTTATGCGAAAAATCGGCATCCATTTCAAAAATATAATCATAACCCTTCTTGATTGCCCACTTGAAGCCATGAATATAAGCGGTTCCCAAGCCAGATTTTTCTTTTCGCACCTCTAAAAACAATCTGTTAGAAAACTCTTTTTGAAGTTCTTCAACATTTTGCGCAGTACCATCGGGTGAGTTGTCGTCTACCACCAAGACATGAAAGTCTTTTTTAAGGTCAAAAACAGCTCTTACAATAGCCTCGATATTTTCAATCTCGTTATAAGTAGGTATGATTACAAGTCCGTCTGCCAATTCATTCAAATTAAAAAGTAAAAATAGTGTTTTTTATCAGCCCAGTTTTTATGAATGGTATTTGAGGTAATAGTAAAAATTGCATCTAAGCATTATTCGTAACTTTGCCAGCGGTAATAGTGCATGTAATGACTCAGAAGTTTCCAAAGCTTTTTTTATATCTTTTAGGAGCGTTGTTCCTTTTAAATTTGGTTCAAAGTTTTTTTACGGAACTTATCTACGATGAAGCATATTACTGGTATTACGCGCAAAATCTAGACTCGGGCTATTTTGATCATCCACCAATGGTGGCCTTGTTGATTAAACTAAGTAGTTTTCTGTTTAATGGAGAACTAGGCGTGCGTCTAATGAGCTGTATTCTTGGTATTGGTACCCTCGCAGTATTATGGCATATCATAGAAGACGAGCGAAAGAAAGACTACGTTGTCCATTTTTTTCTAATGATGTTCGCAATGCCTTTGTTGAACGTCTATGGTTTTCTAACACTACCCGATACTCCACTCTTATTTTTTACGGCACTCTTTTTATTGATTTATAAAAGATTTTTGGTAAAAGCTTCAATGGGCAACACGGTATTTCTGGGATTAGTTATGGCAGGTCTGATGTATAGTAAATACCACGCGGTTTTGGTCATCTTTTTTGTTCTATTGTCAAATCTTAAGTTACTTCGAAACAAATATGCGTGGTTAGCTGTCTTTATTTCTTTGCTAGCCTATTTGCCGCACTTTGCCTGGTTATATAATAATGACTTTGTAACCATAAAATACCATCTATTTGAACGGCCTAACCAACCCTATAGTTTTGAAGGGTTTACACTTGGTTACATTCTTAACCTCGTCTTGAATTTTGGGTTGATTTTTCCTTTTGCCTACTGGGCGCTTTTTAAGAAAAAAGCTAATGAAGATTTTGACAAGGCACTGCTCTTTTTAAGTTATGGTATTATCCTTTTCTTTTTACTATCTAGTTTTCAGCGGCGTACCCAAACTCAGTGGGTCATTGTTATATGCATTCCTATGGCCTTACTTGCTTATGACTATCTTATACAAAATGCTAAAAGCCGCAAATGGATGTACAGATTGAGTATACTAAGTTTAATACTACTTTTAATAGGTCGTATCGGACTCGCCTACCAACCTCTTTTCCCCATTGTCTATGAAACACATGGTAATAAAGAATGGGTAAACGAGTTAAAATCAAAAGCTGGAGATATCCCTATTGTATTTGAAAATAGTTATCGCAGATCCCCGATGTATCAATTCTATTCGGGAGGCACAACTACCTTTTCATTGAATAATGTTCATTACAGACAAAACCAATATACCATTGATGCTTCTGAATCCAAAGTTCAAGGCAAAAAAGTCGCCTATGTATCGCTCTACATGAACAAAGGTGATTTTGAATATCAAGACCTTAAAGGTGGTGTATTTAAAGGTGTTTTCATTGAAAATTTTGAATCTTTCAGAAAACTTAGGTGTTATGCAGATAGCGAAGTAATTCAACTTTCGCAAAAGAATATGCCATTGAAAATTTATAACCCTTACGATGTTGCTATTCCTTTAGAAAAAATAAATATTAGGGTCGGCTATCTCAATCCTTACAAACAACTAAAAGAGACAAAAGATATAAAGTACTCACCAATTGAAGGCGGAGCGACTTTTCTAAAGGCAAGGGATACGACCTATTTTACTTGTAGTCTACCCGATTCTAAGTTAGAAGACTTGAGCTATCTTAAATTTTCTATTTCAGAGAATGGCCTTCAATCAGGAATTAGTAGTCAAACTTATAAAGCTGAACGCTAATGGAGATCATTTACAGGAGCGTGGATTCTTTAGATTGGATTACCCTGGTTATTTTCTGTAGTCTATTACTGTTGACATTGAGCAAATATCTGTTCAAAGGAATGTTTTCTAACTTTATCATTTTACCTTTCAATAACAAGTACGTGACCCTTTATAATAAAAAGGGAAAGCTCTTTAACTGGTTTCATTTATTGCTTACGGTTTTTCAGCTCGTAAATTTTTCCTTATTTATTTTCTTGTCTAAAAATACTTTATCCTCAGAAGGGTTTGGTTCTTACCCTGTTGTCTTTTTTGCTGCATTAGGTATTTTAATCGGTTATCTTCTTGTTAAGATGGGTATACAAATGGCAAACGGATTCGTATTTGATGCCAATGAATTGGTCACAGGATTAATCTTTAATAAATTATCTTACTTTAACTATAGCAGTTGTATCGCCTTTCTAGCGAATATAATTTTAACTTATATATTAAAAGACTCAAAACCTGTAGTATACATAAGTATTTTCTGTATTTTTTTCGTTAATGGCATTGGTCTGGTCAATGCATTGCGAAACCATCAAAAGTTGATTTCAATCAACATTTTCTATTTTATTTTGTACCTTTGCGCACTCGAAATTGCACCCTTAGTGCTTATCGGAAGCTATCTAAACGATTGATTCTTATGAAAGTAAAAACGATTTTGGTCTCTCAACCGGAACCTAAAATGGATAACTCTCCATATTCTCGTTTGATTGAAAAAGAGAAGGTAAAAGTCGATTTTAGACCTTTTATTCATGTTGAGGGCGTAAACGCTAAAATTGTTAGAGAGCAAAAGATTGATCTTAACGATTTTACAGCTATTATTCTTACGAGCAGAAATGCGGTTGACCACTTTTTTAGAATTGCAGAGGAAATGCGATTTAAAGTTCCCGATTCTATGAAGTATTTCTGCCAATCTGAAGCAGTTGCTTATTATTTGCAAAAATATGTGGTTTACAGAAAGCGCAAGATTTATGTAGGGAAAAGACTTTTTGACGACCTTACACCTATGTTCAAGAAATATAAAGACGAAAAGTTTTTACTTCCTTCGTCGGACAGTTTAAAACCAATAGTACCACAAACTCTTGACAAATTAGATCTTGATTGGAAAAGAGGTGTTTTCTATAAAACCGTTATAAGCGACCTTTCTGATCTTAAAGAGGTTTATTATGATGTCTTGGTTTTCTTTAGCCCCTCGGGAATAGAATCTCTTCTAAAGAATTTTCCTGATTTTAAACAAAATGATACACGTATAGCGGTATTCGGTAATAGCACGGTGAAGGCGGCCGCCGACGCTGGCCTTAGATGTGATATAAAAGCGCCAACACCAGAGACACCGTCTATGACTATGGCACTTCAAAAGTATATTACGAGTGTCAATAAATAGAACTCGAAAGAAAAAGCATAAAAAAAGCCCCATAAAAAATGGGGCTTTTTTAGTTATTTAATATGCATATCGCTGTGGCCCGCCACGCCTAATCTCTTCATTTGCATGTGCTTCGAACTTTTTAAAATTCTCTCTAAAAGCATTGGATAGCTTAAAGGCAGTTTTGTAATATGCCTCATCATCGTTCCAAGTAGCTCTAGGGCTCAAAACTTTCGTTGGCACCCCAGGGCATTCACGTGGTTGGGCTACTCCAAAAACCGAATGAATGTGATAGTTATCATAATTATACAAACCAAGCTCACCGCTCATGGCAGCACTAATCATTGCCCTGGTATACTTTAATTTCATTCTAGTTCCTACTCCGTATGGGCCACCTGTCCAACCCGTATTTACCAACCAAACATCAACCCCAGATTCTTGCATTTTTTGACTAAGCATTTCAGCATACTTTGCTGGATGTAAAGGCATAAACGGAGCACCAAAACAGGCCGAAAAAGAAGGCTGTGGCTCTACCACTCCCGCCTCGGTACCTGCAACTTTAGCGGTATAACCTGATATAAAATGATAAGCCGCTTGTGCTGGCGTAAGTTTAGATATTGGAGGAAGTACCCCAAAAGCATCTGCTGTTAAAAAGAAAATATTCTTGACATTTTTGCCAATTGAGGGTTCTTGAATATTATCAATATGATAAATAGGATAACTCACCCTAGTGTTTTGTGTGATGGAGGTATCTTCAAAATCAACTTCCCCAGCGTCATTTAAAATCACATTCTCGAGTATAGCTCCTTTCTTTATAGCTCCATAGATTTCTGGCTCATTTTCTTTTGAGAGATTGATTACCTTGGCATAACATCCGCCCTCAAAGTTAAAAACAGTATTTTCTGCTGTCCAACCGTGCTCATCATCTCCAATAAGTTTTCTATTCGGATCTGTAGAAAGCGTAGTTTTTCCTGTACCAGAAAGTCCGAAAAAGATTGAAGTATCCCCGGCTTCGCCAACATTCGCAGAGCAATGCATGGGTAGTGTATTTTTAAATACCGGCAGTATAAAATTAAGCGCAGAGAAAATTCCTTTTTTAATCTCCCCGGTATAACCAGTGCCACCGATTAAAGCTATTTTCTTAGAAAAATTTAGAATTGCGAAATTATGTTGTCGTGTTCCGTCAACTTCGGCATCCGCCATAAAACCAGGTGCATTGATTACCGTCCATTCAGGAATAAAGTTCTCCAACTCTGCTTCCGTGGGTCTCAAAAACATGTTATATGCAAACATATTAGACCAGGGATACTCATTTATCACTCTAATATTTAAACGATAGTCATCTTCTGCGCAAGCATAAGCATCACGTACAAATAACTCTTTTTCATTTAAATACGAAATGACCTTTTCATGAAGCGCATCGAACTTGGTACTATCAAAAGGAATATTAATATTACCCCACCATACTTTATCTTCCGTAATCTCATCCTTAACAATAAAGCGATCCATGGGAGACCTTCCTGTAAACTCACCCGTATTGACAGCAATAGCTCCCAGAGAAGACTCAACACCCATGCCTTTGGCAATGGTAATATCATGCAGTTCTGCTGAGCTTAATTGATAATGAATGTTGTCATGGGTGATTCCATCTTTGTGTAACGAAATCGTTTTCGTTGATTGGGCATTAGTTGCCATAAAACTTTTTTTTTAAAGTTAGTGCAAAGCTAAAAAAAATATAACCCTAACACCTTCAAAATAATGACCAATTACATTATTTTTTGGTTAAAACGGAAAATACCAAATACCCCCATGCCGCGATCAACAAAGTTCCACCGATAGGAGTAATGAATCCGATTTTTTTAAAGTCAAATGAAGTAAGTGCGTTAGTTGCAAGAAAATAGATAGAGCCTGAAAACAAAATCAATCCAACTACAACCAGGTAAAAAACAATATTTTTAGTTCCATTTGCGACATCTGGTAACATGCTCAATAGTATTAAAAACAAGGCATGGTACATTTGGTATTTGATTCCTGTCTCAAAGGTATTGAGTTCATCAGGGCCGATGACACGCTTTAAACCATGGGCTCCAAAAGCTCCTAAAAGAACAGCCAGCAATCCAATAATCAGTCCTGTAATTAAAATTGTTTTGTTCATAACTCAAATAGCTTAATTCTTTAAAAATATAACAATTTGATACCTTAGCAATCGTTATATACAAAGGTAAGCGAATCTTATGTCTCGAAAAATATTAGTGCTCGGAGCAGGAAAATCAACTTCATATCTGCTTGATTACTTTTTAGAAAAATCTACAGAAGAAAATCTTCATTTGACTATTGGGGATTTAAATCCGAAAAATATTCCTGAGCACATCAGCAATCATCGCAATTGTGAGGTGGTAGCTTTAGATATTTTTGATGATACTGCTAGAAAAGACTTAGTTTCAAAAGCAGCTATAGTCGTTTCTATGCTTCCGCCTAGGTTACATATAGAAGTGGCCAAAGACTGTATTGAATTTAATAATCACTTAGTGACCGCATCTTATGTCAGTGATGCCATAATGGAGCTTGATTTAGAAGCCAAGCAAAAAGGGTTGGTATTTATGAATGAAATCGGCTTAGATCCAGGAATCGACCATATGAGTGCTATGGAAGTCTTGGACCGCATTCGTGAAAAAGGGGGCAAAATGTTACTTTTTGAGTCGTTTACTGGCGGACTGGTAGCACCTGAAAGTGATAACAACCTGTGGAATTATAAGTTTACATGGAACCCAAGAAATGTTGTTGTGGCAGGCCAAGGTGGAACAGCAAAATTTATTCAAGAAGGCACCTATAAATACATTCCCTATCATAAACTTTTTAGAAGAACTGAATTTCTAGATGTTGAAAACTATGGAAGATTTGAGGCTTATGCCAATCGCGATTCTTTAAAATATAGAGAGGCTTATGGCCTTACCGATGTCTTGACACTCTATAGAGGAACGATGAGGAGAATTGGATTCTCTAAAGCATGGAATATGTTTGTGCAACTCGGAATGACCGATGATAGCTATGTTATTGAGAACTCTAAAGGAATGTCTTATCGAGATTTTACCAATCTTTTTCTTCCTTATTCACCAACAGATTCTGTCGAGCTTAAATTAAGACATTACTTAAAAATCGAACAAGACGATATTATGTGGGGCAAACTTATCGAGCTCCATATTTTCGATAAGAACAAGACCATTTTACAAGATAAAGGAACACCTGCACAAATACTTCAAGAAATACTTGAAGCCAGCTGGACTTTGGAAAGCGACGAAAAAGACATGATAGTGATGTACCATAAATTTGGGTATGAACTTAACGGTCAAAAGAAACAGATTGATGCCAATATGGTCGTTCTTGGCGAAAGTCAAACTCATACCGCCATGGCAAAAACCGTTGGTTTACCTGTAGCGATGGCGACACTGAATATCTTAAATGGAAAAATTACTACTCCGGGAGTTCAAATACCCATAAACAAAGAAGTTTACGAACCTATACTCGCCGAACTTAAGTCATACAACATACACTTTAAAGAATATCAAGTGCCTTATTTGGGGTATAACCCAGATTCTATTTTAAGTTAACAAATTAAAACTGTTTCAATATCTTTGAGTTTCTAATTCGAAGTTTATAATGAAATTATCTAACAGTTTGGTTAAAATTGATGGTATCGACAAAAAAATACTTAGGTATTTAATGTCTGATGCTAGAAGACCTATTCTTGAAATAGCCAGAAACATTGGTATTTCGGGCGCCGCTATTCATCAAAGGCTTCGAAAGCTAGAAGCTTCTGGCCTATTATCTGGTTCTAAATTTGTTATCAATCCAAAAGTTCTAGGCTATACGACTATGGCCTATATCGGTATTTTTCTTGATAAAGCCATGTCAAACCCAAGGGCTGTTGCCGCACTTGAAAAAATTCCTGAAGTTTTAGAGTGCCATTATACGACCGGAAATTGGTCTATACTGATCAAAGTTCTTTGTAAAGACAATGAACATCTAATGCACCTTTTAAACAAAAAAATTCAGCAAATAGAAGGGGTTTCAAGAACAGAAACCTTTATTTCTTTAGACCAACAAATTGATAGGCAAATCACTATTTGACGACCAAACGATTCATGTTCAAAGAACTTCTTCTTTTTTTGGGTCTTGCGACCTTATTTGTGCTTTTTTCGGTGCAATTATATTCGCAGGACATTTCTCAAAAAAATATAAGTCAACAACTTGAGTTACGGCACGATAATGATTTTTTTATGCTTACCGATCGCTATTACTCCTCAGGCTTATTTTTGACCTACCGCAAGCGACTGTCAAAAGGTATTTCTAAAACTGACCAAGAACAATTAGATTTTACTATCGGGCAAGAGGTTTACACCCCTTCACAAACACAATCAACGAATAGTGCGGTTTTTGATAGACCTTATGCAGGATTTTCTGGTCTCAAAGCGACATGGTCAAGATCAAGGGCTGATCATCTATATCAAATAAGTGCTTTGATAGGCATTGCGGGCCTTAACTCGGGGGCTGGAGGTTTTCAGCGCTGGTATCACAGGGCGATTGCCATTTCAGATTCTCCCTTATGGATAGACGAACTAAATGATAGCTTTCATCTAAATTTCTACTTTAGTTATGTAAAAGAATGGGAGATAGTGCCAAATCCTTTTGGTGTTCGCTTTGCATTAAAGCCCAATCTAGCTTTAGGGTCGCGTGATATTTATGCAGAGCCAGAAGCAATTTTTTATTTCGGGAGAAGAAATGAAGTAGCTAAAACTATTGCTTATGATCAGATTGGTTCAACCGATAGGGAAATCTATTTTGCCTTAAGAGCAAGCTACCGAAGTGTGTTCTACAACGGTCTTATTGAAGGCAATCTATTTGGTGACAATTCTCCAGTACTAAAAGAGCCGTCTAACGGTATCTGGCGTTTAGGTTTTGATTTTTACCATCGTTTTCAGCGAAATGACTATAAATTCGGATTGCGCTACAACTCCGCAGAAACGCAACTTTCACAAAAACATAAATATGTAATGCTCTCGTACGGGCTTCGTTTTTAAACTAAAAAACCTGTCGCATAAACGACAGGCTTCATCCATATACTATTTAAAAAAAGAATTAGTCTCTTCCACCAAAAACTTGCAGTCCCCAATAGACTAAGGTCGCCAAAGAGCCTATTGCTGCAACCAAGTACGTTCTTGCTGCCCATTTTAAAGCATCTTCAGAACCTTTGTATTCTTGTTGGGTTACTATGTTTTTTTGTTTTAACCACTTTAATGCACGATTACTCGCATCATATTCAACAGGAAGCGTAATAAAACTGAATAAAGTCGCGAAAGACATCATCACCAGACCGGCAACTGCTACCCAATACCCTAATCCGATACCTGCAGCGGCTCCCAAAGCCAAACCTCCAAAGACTACCCAAGTGGACATACCTGAAGTTACACTAACTATCGGGACAAGCTTAGAACGCATTCCTAACCATTCGTAGGCTTGTGCATGTTGCACTGCATGACCTACTTCATGTGCAGCAACTGCAGCCGCCGCCGCATTGCGCTGACTGTAAACCCCTTCACTTAAGTTTACCGTTTTATTTTTTGGATTGTAGTGATCGGTAAGCATTCCCCCCGTTGAAACAACTTTTACATCCCTGATGCCATGGTCGTCCAACATTTTTTGGGCTATTTCTGCGCCACTCATGCCATTTTGCAAATGCACTTTTGAATAGTGCTTAAATTTACTCTTTAATCTACTGCTTACTATCCAGCTGACAAGCGCAATTGCACCTATCAATATATAATATCCCATCATAATTTTATCGTTTTATACTTTAAATATAACAACTAAAACGCAAAAACCCCGCCATTTTAGAGCGAGGTCTTTAATACTGCCAAATTGCTGGTTATACCAATACAGGTGTATCCCAGTTAAAAGCTTCGTTTATTTCTTTATAAACCACTTTTCCTTCAATGATATTTAATCCTTTTTGTAAAGATTTATCTTTTTCGCATGCACTTTGCCAACCTAGATTTGCTAGCTTAAGTACGTAAGGCAAGGTTACATTGGTCAGCGCAACGGTTGAAGTATAGGGCACCGCACCAGGCATATTTGCTACGCAATAATGTACTACATCGTCAATAATGTAAATAGGGTCTTCATGGGTAGTAGCTTTTGTTGTTTCCACACAACCTCCCTGATCTACAGCGACATCGACAATTACAGTGCCTGGGCGCATTTCTTTAAGCATATCCCTAGTGATAAGGTTAGGAGCTTTTGCCCCTTTTAATAACACCCCACCAACAATCAAATCGTGCGTTTTTATATGTTTTCTAATACTATATTCGTTGGAAAAGTCGGTAACTACGTGAGGTGGCATCACATCGTTCACATAGCGTAAACGCTTCATATTCACATCCATTATGGTAACATGGGCGCCCAGACCTGCTGCCATTTTTGCAGCTTGAATGCCAACAACCCCAGCGCCAAGTACTAAAACCTTACCTGGTGCTACACCTGGCACTCCCCCTAAAAGTAACCCCCTGCCTTTTGCAGGTTTTTCTAAGTATTTGGCCCCTTGCTGTATAGCCATTCTACCGGCCACTTCAGACATTGGGGTCAATAAGGGTAAGGTGCCTTCTTCATCTTCAACAGTTTCGTAAGCGATACATATTCCCTTTTGCTTGATCATTGCCTTGGTAAGCGGCTCACTTGAGGCAAAATGAAAATACGTAAATATAATCTGCCCTTCCTGTACCAAATCATATTCTTCAGCGATAGGTTCTTTTACCTTCACTATCATTTCACTCATGGCATATACTTGGCCAATCGTATCTAAAATAGTAGCTCCGGCCTGTTGGTAATCTTTATTAAAAAAACCACTACCATCACCTGCACCAGATTGTACATAAACGGTATGATTGTTCTTTACCAATTCAAAAACACCGGCCGGTGTCATACCTACACGACTTTCATTGTTCTTAATCTCTTTGGGTACGCCTACTATCATCTTTGTATTTATATTGATTAATGCATCAAAAATGAATTAAATAATTGACCGAAGGAAGAAAAAATCGATAAAATGCAGATAATTTAACTTAAAAAGTATATTTATAAATATATAACCCCTATTTTTATAGGGTTAATTTCATAATTATATAGTTAATTTTATTTTGACCCCTATTTTTTTAGGGGTCTTTTATTTATATTTAATTTTAGCTATAATGATAAATAATGCGAATACAGTTGTAATTGTATTGGCAACCATCACACTCAAACTGTTTATAGCAATACCATAAATTAGCCATAACACTGTTCCTATAATAAAAACCATGTACATCGTTAAGGAAATATCTTTGGTAGATTTAAACTTCCAAGCTTTATAGACTTGCGGGATAAATGATGACGTGGTCAAGGCTGCTGCAATAAGCCCTAAAATTTCAATTTTCTCCATGGTAACTAATTGTCATACGCATCGTGTAGAAGTATTGCTAGACTATAAATTAACGTTTTAACAGCACTTCGACAAGCTGAGTGTGATAGCTTCTGCAGGATATTATCCTACAATATTTACAATCTTCCCAGGAACCACAATTACTTTTTTAGGCGTACGCCCTTGTAGTTGCGCCTGTGTTTTTTCATGGTTCATTACGGCAGCCTCTATCTCATCTTTAGACATATCTAATGGCAGTTCCATAGTAAAGCGCATTTTTCCATTAAATGAAATTGGGTATTCTTTACTACTTTCTACCAAATAAGAAGCTTCAAATTTTGGAAAAGGCGCCTCAGAAATTGATGAAGTATGCCCCAACTTTTGCCAAAGTTCTTCTGCAATATGCGGTGCATAAGGCGAAACCAAAACCGCAAAAGGTTCTAAAATAGCTTTGCTCGTACATTTTTGAGCCGTTAATTCATTTACACAGATCATAAAGGTAGAGACCGATGTATTGAAGCTAAAGTTTTCAATATCTTCTTCTACTTTTTTGATGGTTTTATGAAGCGTTTTCAAATTTTCCTTTGACGGCTCTGAATCATCAATGGTTAAAAACAATTTCCATAGTTTCTTAAGAAAACCATGCACGCCCGTAATGCCCGAAGTATTCCAAGGTTTTGATTGCTCTAACGGCCCCAAAAACATTTCATATAAACGCAACGAATCCGCCCCATACTCATCGCAAATAGCATCTGGGTGGACAGTGTTGAACATAGACTTGGACATTTTTTCAACTTCACGAGTAACTTCAAAACTTCCATCTTTCTCAAATTCAAATTCCGCGTCTTTATGTTCTTCTCTCCAATCCTTGAATTTATCAATATTTAATTGGTTTGAATTATTAACAAACGATACATCAACATGAATTGGAATAATAGTAAACCAAATATTACTTCTCAATTCATCTATAATTTCATCTGTTGATTTATTTTCAAACTTTTTTGATACCCAATTATCCGTTCCAAAAATTTGATTAAAATGACTGGGTAAAAGTTGTTTTAAGCGATTGTTTAACAAATCCTTCTCTCTTGATTCATCTTTTATTCTGTCCATAGACTTTGTAAAAGTTCCTTTAGATATGAATCTTAATGGCAGTTTGATTGGATGATATTTAGTCACATTTTTTTGTGGTGAATAAGAATACCATGTCAGTGCAGAATGTACAAAAGCACTCGTACCTGTAATCATCCCCTGATTAATCAATTTTTTAGCAAACTCATCTTTTGGCGCAATACCTCTATCAAACAAAAACTTTTGCCAAAAACGGGCATATAATAAGTGTCCAGTAGCATGTTCGCTACCGCCAATGTATAAATCTACATCTTCCCAATAATCAATAGCCTCTTTTGAATAGATAGCCTCATCATTGTTTGGGTCCATATAGCGGTTAAAGTACTGCGAACTGCCTGCCCAACCTGGCATGGTGTTTAATTCAAGCGGGTAGACACCATTGTCAACAAAACCTTCTTCTCTCGACTCCGCTCGAGATGACAGGTTTTTATTGCTTACGACCTTGTTCGTATTCGTATCCCAAGCCCAATCGGTAGCATTGCCCAATGGTGGCTCACCAGTTTCTGTAGGTAGGTATTTTTCAACTTCAGGGAGTTCAATTGGTAAATGTTCGTCCGCAATCATCTGTGGCATGCCATCTGCATCATAATAGACCGGGAAGGGTTCTCCCCAATAGCGCTGGCGACTAAAAACCGCATCCCGCAAGCGGTAGTTGATTTTTCCTTTTCCTTGTCCTAATTTTTCCAGTTCAAAAATGGCGCGTTTTACTGCCTTCTTATACGGTAAGCCATTTAAGAAATCGGAATTTGCAATTACGGTCTTTTCTTTATCTGCAAATGCTTCTTCAGAAATATCCACCCCTTCAAAAATATTTGGGATAGGTATATTAAAATGTTTTGCAAAATCATAATCACGCTGGTCGCCACAAGGCACGGACATCACCGCACCAGTTCCGTAGCCTGCCAATACATAATCACCGATCCAGATTTGTACAGGCTCTTTGGTAAACGGATGTTCTGCATAAGCACCAGTAAAAGCTCCGGAAATAGTTTTAACATCAGCCATGCGATCACGCTCAGAGCGTTTTGCCGTAGCTTCAATATAGGCATCCACCTCGGCCTTTTGTTCTGCCGTAGTGATTTTGGCAACCAATTCATGCTCCGGTGCCAAGGTCATAAAAGAAACACCAAAAATGGTATCGGGGCGTGTAGTAAAAACTTCAATTGGATACGACTTCTCGACTCCGCTCGAAGTGACCGTGTAAAAAGTAACCGAAGCACCTTGAGAACGACCGATCCAATTGGTTTGCGAATCCTTAAGTGGTTGCGGCCAATCAATCGTGTCCAGACCATCTAATAATCGCTGGGCATAGGCAGTGATGCGCATCATCCACTGTGTCATCTTTTTACGGATTACTGGGTGCCCCCCGCGTTCTGAAACACCGTTTACAATTTCGTCATTTGCCAAAACCGTACCCAATGCCGGACACCAGTTTACCTCGGCATCGGCCAAATATGTTAATCTATATTTAAGTAAAATCTCTTGCTTTTCTTTATTTGAAAAAGCATTCCAGTCTTTTGCAGAAAAATCTTCAATATCATCATCGCAAGCGGCATTTACTTTTGAGTTTCCTTCTTTTTCAAAAATTGAAATCAAAGAAGAAATATCCTCGGCTTTGTCCGCCTCCTTATTGTACCATGAATTGAATAATTGGATGAAAATCCACTGCGTCCATTTGTAGTATGATGGATTTGAAGTACGCACTTCACGACTCCAGTCAAAAGAAAAACCAAGCCTATCCAGCTGCTCGCGATACCTATTAATATTGGTTTCGGTAGTTACGGCAGGGTGCTGCCCCGTCTGTATCGCATACTGTTCTGCCGGTAGACCAAAAGAGTCGTAGCCCATTGGATGCAATACATTAAAGCCTTTGTGTTTTTTATATCTAGCATAAATGTCGCCAGCAATATAACCTAATGGATGCCCAACATGCAAGCCAGCCCCCGATGGGTAAGGAAACATAGAAAGCGTATAAAATTTAGGCTTATCAGAATTGTTCTTGGCCTTAAAAGTTTCGTTTTTAGCCCAATAGTCTTGCCATTTCTTCTCGATTTGCTGAAAATCGTAATCCATTTCTCTTCTTCTTTTGTAAAGCGCAAAAATAGGGGTAATCCCTTTAAAACCGATTTACTTTTCTATTTTTACACATCGATTTTCCAATATGGCACAATATATTGAACAGTATCAGAGACGACGATTGATTTCATCTTACTTCTCGGTGGTTTTGAGCATCGCGTTAGTACTTTTTCTTTTAGGTGTTTTAGGAATGTTGGTATTAAATACCAAGAAACTCGGTGACCACTTTAAAGAACAGATTACCATTTCGGTCTTTTTAAAAGATAATGCCAAACCCGTAGAGGTTGACCAGTTGCAGAAAAGTCTCGCCATGGCAGATTATACCAAGTCAGCAGTTTACGTATCAAAAGAAGATGCCGCAGAACAATACAGTGAAGATATTGGTGAAAACTTTCAAGAATTTTTGGGTTATAACCCTTTAAAAAATTCCGTTGATGTTAATCTAAAAGCCGACTTTGTCTCTCCTGAGCAGGTCACAGAAATCGCCGAAACGCTTTCAGCCAAAACTTATGTTGATGAAGTTAGTTATGACAAGCCCCTAATTTCATTGTTGAACGATAATGTTAAAAAAATTAGCCTTTGGATATTAATTGCCTGTGCTGTTTTTACCGTAATTGCCGTGCTTTTGATCAATAGTTCTATTCGTTTATCTATTTATTCAAAACGATTTATTATAAAGACCATGCAAATGGTCGGGGCTACCAAGAAATTTATTCGCAAACCCTTTATAGCTACCAACATCAAATTGGGCCTTTTTGGTGCGCTAATCGCTTTAATCGCTTTAGCGGTAGTTTTGTATTATGTAAACAATAACTTTCCAGAGCTAAATCTATTTCAAGACATCAAAGTTTTGTTGCTATTATTCTTAAGTATTTTAGGTTTGGGCATCTTAATATCTTACCTCAGCACCTATTTTGCTACCCAACGTTTTTTGAATTTGCGAACAGACGACCTGTACTATTAGTAATTAGAACACTTTGCTTTTAGATATGAGATTTTAGAAAATTGTTTGCTGAAATTTGATAAACTTATCAGAACTAAGTTTGAAATGGTCTAAACTTTTTAAATTTGCGGTATGAGTAAAAAGAACAAAGAAGTTCAAAAACCGAAATCAGAATTCATTTTTCAAAGAAAGAATTACATTTTTCTTTTTATTGGATTGGGGCTTATTGCCTTGGGTTTTATACTGATGGCTGGTGGTGGAAGTGACGACCCCAATGTATTTAATCCTGAAATCTACAATTTTAGAAGAATTCGTCTGGCACCAACCCTAATTCTTATCGGATTGGGCATACAGATATACGCTATCTTGTTGAACCCTCACAAAAAGAAAGAATAGTTTGGAAATTATTGATGCTATTATTCTCGGAATCATACAAGGTTTAACCGAGTTTTTACCCGTATCCTCAAGTGGACATTTAGAATTGGGAAAAGCCATTTTAGGGGATGATTCCATTCCTGAAGAAAGTCTATTATTTACCGTTGTACTTCACTTTGCCACAGCACTTAGTACTATTGTTGTGTTTCGAAAAGATGTTCTTGATATTTTTAAGGGCTTGTTTCAGTTTAAGTGGAACGAAGAGGCAAAATTTGCTTTGAAAATCATTATTTCAATGATACCTGCCGCAATAGTAGGCTTCTTTTTAGAAGATTTTATGGAGGTCTTTTTTGATGGGGCCATCATCATAGTTGGTATTATGCTAATCGTTACGGCGGTGTTATTATATCTGGCCGATATGGCAAAAACCACCGAAAAAGATGTTTCTTTTCGGAGTGCTTTTGTTATTGGTTTAGCCCAAGCGGTAGCTATGTTACCAGGCATTTCTAGAAGTGGTGCTACTATTTCGACTTCCGTTCTTCTCGGTATAGATAAAACCAAATCTGCACGGTTTTCTTTCTTGATGGTAGTTCCTTTGATTTTTGGAAAAGTTGCCAAGGATATTTTAGGTGGAGAGCTCAATTTTGAAAGTACGCAAATGGCTGCTATGGGAGCAGGTTTTGGAGCCGCATTTATTGCAGGACTTTTTGCCTGCACTTGGATGATTCAATTGGTGAAAAAAAGTAAGTTAAGCTACTTTGCCATTTATTGTTTAGTGGTAGGTCTAATCGCTATCGCTTGGAGTATTTGGGGAGCCCCCTAACCCCCAAAGGGGACTAAATTGTTCTTCAAAAAAATGGATAAAAAAACCAAAGAAGAATTTTTAACCGGTCAAATTCTACTAATTGACAAACCCTTGAACTGGACCTCTTTTCAAGCGGTAAATTCTTTAAAATGGGGGATTCGAAAAAAATTTGACCTTAAAAAAATCAAAATTGGCCATGCCGGAACACTTGATCCTTTAGCAACAGGACTGTTGATCATCTGTACCGGAAAATTTACCAAACGTATTCCTGAACTTCAGGGACAAACTAAAGAGTATACCGGCACTATAACTTTGGGCGCAACAACACCGTCATATGATTTGGAGACGGAAATAGATAAAACATATCCGACAGAGCACTTAACCAAAGAACTTATAAAAAATACCACATCTAAATTTTTAGGGAAAATAGAACAAATACCGCCTATTTTTTCTGCACTAAAAAAAGATGGTAAACGCTTGTATGAATTTGCAAGGGAAGGAAAAACCGTGGAAATAAAATCACGCCAGATCGAAATATTCGAATTCGAAATTACCAAAATTCAACTCCCAGATGTCCATTTTAGGGTAAGCTGCAGTAAGGGCACCTATATACGCTCACTAGCCCATGATTTTGGTAAAGCATTAAATTCTGGCGGGCATCTTTCTTCCCTTAGAAGAACCAAAATAGGCGATTATAACGTAGATAATGCTGTGAGTCCTGATGATTTTAAACAAACTATGCTTTAGAATAGTAGCATTACCACTAGTTTGCTTTAACCGTCAAGATGAAATATTTTTATAAAAAATCGGTTATAGTAAGACCATGAACCTGAATAGAAAGCAGTTATCGTTAATAATTACCATTTTTTCAATGGCTATTGTGCTATTGCTTTTGTATAGTATTCGTTTAGGCGCCAAACAAGAAGATGAATATGTAATCGAGATGGCCTTAGCTGACGAAGATCTTGAAGAATTATTGCAAGAAGAGGAAAAACGTTTGGAAGAAATGGCCTCAAATGCCGATCCTATAAAAAGCCATATGGCTTTTAATCAAACTGCAAAGCCAAGTGTTGGAAGTCCCGAGCCTTTGAAAACACTTCAAGAAATCATGGAAGAACGGGCCATGAATGAAGCTCCAAATGACTTATTGACTTCAGATGGCGGCTATGCAGCAAATCTGAAAGAACTCGCCAAACAGCGCGAAGAAAAAAAGAAACAGTTGGGGGAGAAAGAAGCCCAGAAAAAGGAGTTCACCAACAACCTTGCTGAAAAAAGAACTTCTATATCTTATTCTTTGGTAGATAGAAATGCTTATGACCTGCCACCACCAATCTATACTTGTATTGAAGCCGGCAAAGTAGTTATCAATATTCAAGTAGATTCTAACGGTTATGTAACCGAAACCAGTTTTAACGAAAAAAGCTCCACTACCACCAATGGTTGTTTGGTAGATAACGCCATGGGGTACGCCGAAAAAGCCTATTTCAATTCTTCTAATAAAGCATCACAAAAAGGAACTATCACCTATTTATTTCAGGGGAAGTAAACCAACAATATCGGATAAGGTATTCTGACCTTTATCTTTATTATACCAAACCTGTAAGTCTTGTTTAAATTCTGGAGTGAGCATACCATGCAAGGTCTTATAGTCTTCTACCAATTTAGTTGCCATACTTGGTCTTGGGCCCCAGTCTGCAATAACTTCTTCGGTATCATGGTCTACAATAATCAGTTTTGGAATAGACCTGGCGTTATTGGTTAGAAAACGATTCATTAAATCTAAATTCTCATCTCTAAGCACAATTCTTAACTCAATATTTGGGTTGAGCTGCGCTATTTTATTTATAACAGGCAAACTAGGGGAAGCATCTCCACACCAACTTTCCGTAATCACTAAAAAAAGAAGGTTTTTATTTAGCTGCCCAATACTTTCTTGAATAGCTGCGGGAATCTTTAAAGTTTTATCCCAACGGTTCATGCGCCTATCATTCAGCTGGGTATAATTTATTAAAGCTTCCGATTGAACCTCACCTGTTGTCTTACCGTTCATTGCGAGTTCATGAACCTTCTCTCTATAAATTTCGTAAGACCAAGACCTTGATAAGCTCTCGTTTATAATATCTATGGTATTTGTATCTTGTGTTGTTTGCATTTTTTTCCTTCTAACAGGGTATTTGTAGTAGTTCATTAGAAAAACTTACAACGAAGCTTAGTCTATCCACTCTAAAAGTATACATTGATTTAATTGGGGTACAATTGCATTAAAATTATTGTCCGCAATAATGAGCAATGATCTGTTTCCATTTTCAAAATTGGGGCCAAAAGTCATTCCTTCTAAATTATAGAGCAATCCATTGGTTAATTCAGGCCTTATATCCTCAAAATCAAAAAGCAGCGTTTTGGTAGCCGATATAAAATCCGCGCCATCTAAAGCTTCAATTGAACTTATATCCGTAGCATTGGATGTATCAACTTCATAAATTTTAATATTATACCCTCCATCGGCATAGCCTGTGGCAAAAGAACGTTCTAAAAAAAGAAACTTGGTACTACTTACAGCAAGTATTTCTACAACACCATTTAGCTCAAAAGAAGTCCCTAATGTTGCTGCTCTTGCGACTGGATCCAATTTATACGCAAATTCCTCTCCCATTACCCCTGTAGTTTTATCTATAAAGGCCACTCTAACATGTGAATTGGTGCTAGCAGGTGTAGGTGCTGGGCCATCTTGCTGTAGCGGCAATTCCATACTGACCCAATACCCTTGATTGTCTGCACTTAAAGAAAGTCCTTCAAAAGCCCCATTTTGCAGTGGCCCGTTATTTTCGGAAAAATCATTGTAACGCGATGCCAGTGTTGCAGTATTGATTAAATCGCCTTCGCCGTTAGAAAAATTAACCGATGGAGGCTGATTGTTATTAATATTGCCTTCTGAGGTCCAAACAATCGTTTCTCCATCTATTCTAATCGCTTCGGGATCATTAAAACCATCATTAAAAATCACCCCTGAAGTATCTTTAAAAATTACTACCGAACTGAATTGAAAATCAGTAAATCCCGAGCTATTGTAGACGATATCAGCGGTATAAAATCTAGACGTATTGGGGTCGTCACTTATGAGATACCATTGCCCATTTGCATAATCGATACCTGATAAACCGCCAACACGAGTCTCCTCGAAACTTAAATCGGCAGGAATACTATATTCATCCACAAAAACCAATCCTTTTGCTTCGTTTTCATTAGCATCATTTTCCTCTTGCTGAGTTTGTTCTTCGCTATTGGTATCTGTGATTTTCGAATCAGAATTACCACATGAAATCAGCTCAAAACATAAAAAAATGACTAATAAGAACTTACTTATTTTCATAGCTAAATTATTTATTATAGAGAGCGTTTCTTGATCATCCCCCCTCGAGTGTCGTTAATTCGGTGCATTACCACAAAAGCTTTGGGGTCTATTTTTGAGATTTCTATATTAAGTTTGCGTATCTCTAATCGCGTGATTACGGTAAAAATCACATCATGATCTTTTTGGGTACCATGGGTGCCATACCCGCCTTTGCCTTTGTAAATTGTTATTCCACGGCCCATTTTCTCGGTAATCATCTGGCGTATTTCTTCATTTGATTGTGAGATAATGGTAACGCCCGTATACTCTTCTATACCGTCTATGACAAAGTCTAAAGTCTTTGAAGCGGACAAATAGGTTAGCATAGAATACAACGCAGTCTCAATGGATAATAAGTAAGCGGCAGCCAGAAATACAAGAATATTAATAAGCACAATAATATCACCAATGGTGGTGCCCAACTTTCGGCTTAAATAAATTGCCAGTACCTCAGTACCATCCAAAACGCTACCTCCCCTTACTGAAAGTCCAATTCCGGCACCAAGAAAAAATCCCCCAAAAACTGCAACAAGCAATTTGTCTTCTGTTATTTCAGGGAAATGGACAAAGGCCAGTACCAAGGAAAGCCCTAAAATGGCAATGGTAGTTTTTATAGCGAACATTTTGCCGATCACTTTATAGGCAAGAACCATAAAAGGGATATTCACCAAAATAATCAGCACGTATAAGGGCAAAGAAGAAATTGTAGTAAGCAAAAGTGAAATACCGGTTGCCCCGCCATCTATAAAACTGTTGGGAAGCAAGAAGCTCTCTAACCCAAAAGCAGCGGTAATAATACCTAAGACAATAAAAAAAGTATCCTTTAAAAGGGTTTTGTTGGTAATACTTGCTGTAGTATTCAAATTAGTTGGTTTTAAACCTTAAGTTACAAATTCTGAGGGTTGACCGCTAAACTTTTAAAGAGATTGGCCTTCGTTTTAAAGAATTTGTTCTGAACCTCGTTTTGCTTTAATTCGGCGTCTATAAGTTTACTTTCTCGAGAATTGATGAGGAATAAAGAACTTTCTCCAAAGCTAAACTTTCTTTCTTCTGCTGCAAGTAAGGTATTGTAATCGGTTACAATATTATCAATTAATTCGTTTTGAACCACGTAAGAATCCAGTTCTTGATAAATGGCGAGTACTTTATTCTGAATTTGAACCTCGGCATTGTCTCGCTCAAACTGTGCATCTTGTAGCTTGAACTTAGCAAGTTTTAAATCACCGCGTTCCTTTCTCAAAAAAAGTGGGAACCTAAAACTGAGTCCGCCTTTATACTGCTGTGTTTCAAAAGACCTTATCTGATCTGGAGTTTCGGTTAGAAAATTATACTCTACATCGATTTTAGGAAGCAGTTTATTTGCTTTTAGCCTTTTATCCACAGTAAGACCGTCAATCTTAAAATTAAGAGATTTTAGTTTAGGATGATTTTCTAAAGTAAAACTATCCAAAGGTTTACCCATTATCTCCAAGGTGAGATCAATCTCATCTGCAACTTCGGTATCGGGAATAACGTTAGGTTGCAGCTCTACCGGCACATCATTGATCCAGAGAAAATTCGACAACTCCAATGACTTTTTCATGAGCTTAACCTTTGCCTGCTCTAAATTCAGCGCCCTGTTCTGCATTGCTATTTTAGCCTCAACAGTATCTATAGCAGCTACCTGCCCTGATAAGGCACTTGTTTTCACCCCTTGAAATCTTACTTTGGCGTTTTGTAGAAAATCTCTGAAGATTTCAGCATCGTTATAGGCCTGCAACCAATCGAAATATGCCAATGAGGCCTCATACAATACCTCGTTTACCAATAAATCTTGATCGGCCTTGGCCTGCTCTCTAAAAAACTTGGCCTTCCTTAAAGTCGCCATGCGCTCATTGATCCAAAAACCTTGGCCCAAAGACATGGATACCCCTGCACTATACAGCCCGTCTTCCGGTAAAAACTCAGCAGGATTAATAAATTGTCCTTCATTCTGCTCAAAATTTCCTTTCAACTCAATTCCGAAATAGGTCGGAATTTTAAAGGTCGCATTCAAGCGGTCCCAATATTCGGTCTCTTTAAACTCTTTTCTATCATAATCGACTTCAATTTTGGGGTCAAAACCACCTCTGGCCTTCATCAAATTGGCCTGGCCAATTGAAATTGTTAGCTGAGCTTGTTTGGCAATGGGGTGGTATTTTTTTACATAGCCCAAATACTCATTGAACTGCAGTCTTAGGGTATCTTGCTGGGCATCCATAGGTAGTGCTAAGCAAAAACATAATATGAAAAAGAGTATTCTCATTTTTTTGCTGCTTTTGCCATATCGTTTTCTGGCTGATAATAATTTGGTGGGAATCCGTTAAGTTGCCTCCATAATTCGAACCAGATAGGAACATCTTCTAAAAGTGCGATGGTATTTGCTCCAGAACCGACTCTTAAATCTTTGGGCCATGGATGGTCTTCTTTATCTGGTGCCAATAAAATACGGTATCTGCCATTATCACTAATAAATGTTTCAATGGCTATTACGGTTCCACCATAGGTACCGTATGATGCATTGGGCCAACCGCTAAATACGATTGCGGGCCAACCATCAAACTGAATTCGTACTTTTTCACCTAGATGTACCAAAGGCAAATCGATAGGTTCTACATAAGTTTCAACAGCCATATCATAATTAGCGGGCATAATACCAACGAGTTTGTCTCCCTCTTTAAAAGTTTCCCCTAATCCACCTTGTATGGCCCTGTTAATGTAGCCCGTTTGAGGTGCCTTTATATAATACATATCATTTCGCATGGAGTAGTTGGTAAATTCATTCTCCAACTTGGTGACCTGTGCTTCAGAATCAAATTGATTGGATTGGGCCGTATACATATCACTCTGGGCTTTAGAAATCTTATCCGTATAAGAGGCCTGTACCCTATTTATTTCGACCTCGGCATTAATAACTTCATTCTTGCTAGCCAAAAGCTTGTTTTGCTGAGAAATCAGTTTTGCTTGTGTTTCCTGTAGTTTTAGGCGTTTTTCTTCAACATCCGTTACCGCTTTTAAGCCTTCAGATTGTAGCTGTACGGTACGATCATATTGTCTCTCGGCAATAGCAATATTGGTCTTTGCAGCTTCTAAGTCTATACTATCGCTTTGAACCTTGTATTTAGACTGAAGTAACTTGTTCTTTGCCTGCTGTAACTTTAAAGAACGTTCATTTGCCAAAGCTCCAATCTGGTTGTTCAAAGCTTTTACCTTACCTTGATATGAGGTGACCGACATTTCTTTTGCTTTTATCTGCTGTCCTGTTCTTTCAACTAGGTTTGGATCAAAATACTCGTTCTTAATCTCTGAAAAGAATAAGATGGTATCCCCTTTTTGAACAAAGTCTCCCTCTCTTACATACCACTTTTCAATTCGCCCAGGAATGGGAGATTGTATGGTCTGCGGTCTTTGATCTGGGGTCAGCGTGGTCAAATAGCCTTTACCTGTAATATTTTGTGTCCAAGGGAGAAAAAGTACAATAATCCCCAGTAGCGAAAAGGCCAATAAAAATCGATTAAACTGCTTATAGTGGCGCTTATGAAATACCTTTTGCGCAGCTTTAAACCTAAGCAAGTCTACCTTTTCATTTAACTTATTAGGTGAAATGTTAAGCATTTTTATTCGTTTTTTCGTTCAACAATCGTCCATTTTCCATCGTTATTATCCTACTGCAATGCTTGGCCCACTTAGCGTTTTCACTAACAATAACCAAGGCCCAACCATTGGCCTTATCGCTTAAGAAATCTATAATTTGTTCCGCTTCGGCTTCATTAAATTGATCAAGAGGGTCTTTAAGAATCAATAGTTTTGGTCTGCGGATAATACTACGGGCCAAGACTATCTTCTTTGCTATCGAATTTGGTATTTGTTTTCCTTCCGGATATAAAATAGTATTCAAACCGTCTGGTTGTTCCTTCACGAATGATGTTAAGTTGGTTTTTTCCAAAGCCCAATAAATATCATCTTGAGGAATGGTTGTATCACCAAATGTGATGTTATTAAGAATGCTTCCCTCAAAAGGAGATTCTTCCGTTAGAGATTGTCCTAGATGTGATCTATAATAACTAAGATTGATCCCTTTTAAAGAAACGTCGTTAATAAAAATCTTGCCTTCATCGGGCTCGAGTATACCGGCTATAAGCCTTAGCAGTGTCGACTTGCCAGAGCCACTTGAACCTCTCAACAGAATACTACAAGTGGGAGTGATGGTCAATGAAACATCATCTATAATTTTTTTCTCTCTATCAGGTACTTGATAGGTGACATTTTGCAATTCTACTGTAAACCCATCATTCTCTTTAAATGGTTTTTCGCCTTCTTGAAGCTCTAGATCTTTATCAACAACTTGGCCTAACTTTTCAAGTGAAGTCAACAAATCGTAAAAGGTTTCTAGCCCAAGTATTAACTTTTCGACGGAGCTAATAACCAATAGAATAATGATTTCTGCCGCTACAAACTGACCAATATTCATCTCTTGGTTCAATACCAAAAGCCCACCTATTAGCAGTAAGCCTGCAGTAACCAAAACCTTAAACCCGATCATTTGAATAAATTGAATGACCAGTATTCTAAAGTGACCTTCTCTAGCTTCTAGATAATCTGTTACAAGCGCATCGTTCTTATTTATGGCATGTGAGGTTTTACCTGAGAGTTTAAAACTTATGATAGAACGGGCCACTTCTTGAATCCAATGTGCAACCTTATACTTGTTCTTTGATTCATCTAAGCTGGTTTCCAATCCTTTTTGGGCGGTGAATTTAAATACCACATAAATTAAAAGCAGTAGTAAGATTCCATATATAATGAAGAACGGATGGTAAAAAGAAAGCAATAACAATCCGAAAATAATCTGTAGTAGTGCCGCTGGAAAATCTATTAAAATTTTAGAAAGTCCTTTTTGAATAGTAAGCGTATCAAAAAAACGATTGGCCAACTCTGGTGGATAATAGTTTCTTAACTCGCTCATCTTAATTTTTGGAAAACGATACGCAAATTCAAAAGAAGCCCTAGTGAAAATTTTCTGCTGAACATTCTCAATAATTCTTATCTGCATAAGTTGGAGCGCACCAACAAAGGCTACGCCAAGTGTTACCAATACCACAAGAACTATCCATGAAGTACTTACCTGCGCCCCTTGTATCAAGTTAATGATTGCTTGTATCCCTAACGGTAATGAAAGGTTTACAAGACCTGCAAAGATTGCATAGTAGAATACCTGGAAAACATCTTTTTTATCCAGTGAGAGAAGACCTATTAGACGTTGCCAAGAGGTCAATATTGTTTTAGCCATGATTGGATTGGTTAAGTGTTTTAAAAACGAGGTCGGAAATAAAATCTCCTGGGGTTTTTGAAGTATTGCAATTTGTTAGGGTCGGAAAATGTTCCTTTAAAAAATGCTGATGTAGGGTACTCTCTAAAACCGTACTTGCCAGACTTGAAGGATATTCGTATTTCGGAGAGACAGTCTTTATCATTTCTTCTAACCTGTTTACCATTCTTTTATAAATTGTGAAGTAGCCTTCTTTATTCTCTTCGTCTACTTCTTTGGTCAAAAAGGATTTAGAAGATTCGTTTACTACAATCTTGTTGAGCAACACCTCGTTGACATGTGAAAAAGAATTATCTTGTACTACCGTTTTACTAACGATATTAATTGCTTTAGTCAACTTTTCTGTAGGGTCTGAAATACTGTTGGTAGCAAAAACCAATTGATATTCTAACCAGCCCCAGTACCATGAAGTCAAGTATACTAATAACTTGTGTTTGTTTTCGAAATAACGATAGATGGAGCTCTCATTAGAATCTATTTTTCTACCCAATTTCTTAAAAGTAAAGCTTTCAAAACCTATTTCGTCTATCATCAAGATACTATGTTCGACAATTCTTTTACCCAAATCAGAAGACTCAGGATCTTTCACATATATCTTATCGTTTATGGCAATTTTAACTGTTTGTAATAACCTTTCCATGTTAGTTTACTAATTGTTAGCACAAATATAATAGTAATACTATCATTATGTGATAGTTTAACTTTCTTTTAACTATGCATTACTTTCTTTTATTGATATCAATACTATCTTTATTTAATTAAAATGAGGTAATATGAAATATCTTATTATTTTTCTACTTGCAAGTGTATCAATCTTTGCTCAAGAAAGAGAATATTTAAAGCGTTTTGAGCATTTTTCAGAGAGTAGAGGAGATTCTGAAAACGGACGAATATTAACGCTTCCGTACCAAAAGATTATACGATTGCATGACAACCTCAACTCCAATTCTGGCTTAGGGCCAACATTCAATTATTATGGAACCACAGTGGTAGTAGACCAAATGCAAACTTTACCCAATGGAGATATGCAATTGGTTCTTAGAAGAGAGGACGGTAAAGAATTCTATGGTATTAAGCAAACCATAAAGGCGGTTTTATCAAATAAGAATTCGCAACAAGAAGCATTACGCTAAGCCTTTACAAAAATTGACAATACGCTAAATCTTGCATCAATTGTTATATACTTGAACCATGAGCAATCAAAAGGATTTTAAGTTTAAACTAAAAAAGTACAACCTATTTTCTTCTGGTTCAAAAACAAACCCTGATGAGACCATAAACTAGTCGAAGGACTATTTTCGCCGCACGATGCCGCCGAAGTTTTACGCTCTTTAATTAACTACAAGATCAAGTTTCATTCATTACAGCTGCTAAACTTACAGAACGGATGTGACACTACTATCGAAAGTTCTGAAGAGCCCATAGAAGAATTAAAAAAGCCAAAGTAAAGCTGACCAATTTGGTTTTAGGTGCGCGTAAGAATAATCAAGAAAGATAATTCATAGTGATTTAAATATTACCCTACAATCAAGGCGAAACAACTAGTCAATGGAATTTGGGTATTCTTCAAACCACTTGAAGCGAGTTTGAATGATGTTCTGCTTTTCTGCAATGATATATTCCGAAAAAGCTTGAGCCACCGGTGAAAATCTTTTGGAAGCCATCCAAGTTAAGTTCCAATTAGTTTTAATAGGCAAGCCTTTCATAGGATGAACTTGTAAATCCCCGGTTTTTATCACATTCTTAATCCCAATCAAAGGCATTATAGAATAGCCCAACCCTGCTAAAACCGCTTGCTTGACCGCCTCATTTGAAGTTAATTCTATTTTTTTTGATACCTCTATCTGCCTCTTTTTAAGAAAATTCTCCATTGCCATTCTTGTTGCCGAACCATTTTCCCTAAAAATCAGTGGAGCCTTGTCCAAATTTTTTAATGTGGGCTTCTTTGGCGAACCTACCACATGTGGGCTCCCTACCAAGTAAAGGTGATTTTCCATCAGTTTAATGGTATCGACCTTCAAATGATTGGGCAATACTGAAACCAAAGCAAAATCTACGGCATTGTTTTCTAAATGTTCTACTACCGAAGATTTATTGGTTACATCCATCACCAACTCAACTCCAGGATGCAACTCCATAAAACCCGATAAAAAATAGGGCATTACGTATTTTCCGGTAGAAACCACAGAAATTTTTAAACGCCCCGCTAGTTTTCCACCGTACTCCAAAGTCTTATAGTTCATGGCGTAAACCTCGTTTAAAATACGTTCTACCGCCACAGCTATCTCTTTACCGAATTGGGTGAGGTAAAGTTTTCTACCTACCACCTCGGTCAATGGAATTGGGAATTGATCTTGAAAATTTTTCAGTTGAATGGACACTGCCGGTTGGGTTAAATGCAGCTCCTCCGATGCCTTTGTAATGCTTTGGTTTTGAGATACTTTCTGGAAAATTCGCAACTGGTTTAAAGTATAATTCATAAATAATATTTATATATATCATTATAAATATAAATAATTATTAATGATTTATTTGCTTCAACTTTGTCAAAAATTTTAAAACATGTTATTTAAACTTCCGATTACACAGAAACTTACGCAGACAAAAGAAGCATCAAAATCGCATGACATTCTTTATCCTATTTATTACACACTTATGGGGCTCATCTTTGGTGGTGTTCTACTTTTATCTGCAATTAACAATTTCTTGTTTTTTGGCTGGCTGGCCATTTCAATGGCAATCATTTTTGGCCTAATGACAATTCATTTAATAGGAGAACAACAAACAAAAAAATTCAAATCTTAAAATTCAAAAATTATGGAAACGATGATAAAAACAAAACAGAAGATTCAATTGGTCGATGGAACTTTTACACCTTCAGAAGCGGGAGATGTAATCTTAGCCTTAATCGATGAAAAAATAAACTTTCACAAATTGCAACGTATTTCTTGGTGCGAAGGTAGTTCAGATGCGAACACCAACTATCCTGATGGAAGAATTCAAGAACTTCAAGAAGAGAAACGCATCGCGAAAGAATTCATCGCATCGGTCCGTAACGAAGGTAAAAAACTTCGTATCGATGGTGTTCTAAACATCACTTTAGAAGAATAAGAAATTGCATGGACTTACACTTATTAATAGATAACCTGACCAACCCTGCACTGTTATTTTTCTTTTTAGGAATTATAGCAGTGCAATTAAAAAGTGATCTTGAGATTCCTCAAAACTCATCAAAATTTATTTCACTTTACCTTCTTTTTGCCATTGGTTTCAAAGGAGGGCAAGAACTCTCTCACAGTGACCTTAATATGGAAATCATTTGGTCGCTCCTGTTTGGAATATTATTGGCTGTGGCCGTACCCATTTACGCTTATTTCATTCTTAGGCGCAAATTTTCAGTAGAAAACTCGGGGGCTATTGCTGCCGCTTATGGTTCTGTAAGTGCCGTTACTTTTGTAACCGCAATCTCATTCTTAGAGATGGAGCAAGTAGAATTTGGCGGGCATATGGTGGCTGTGATGGCCTTAATGGAGGCACCATCTATTATCGTAGGTGTTCTTTTGATGGCGCTCTTTAGAAAAGATAAGCCAAAGAATGGCGAAGTAAAAAAAGTATTTCACCATGCTTTAACCAATGGTAGCGTGCTGCTCATATTGGGTAGTCTTGTTATTGGCTTTTTGGCCAACGACCATCAAGCTCAGGGCATTAAACCTTTTACTACGGACATCTTTAAAGGTTTCTTGGCGGTGTTTCTTCTAGACATGGGCATAACGAGCGGCAAAAAACTTAAAGACTTTATTAAAAAGGGGGGGGTTGCTTTAATCTTCGCAATTGTAGTTCCAATCATTAACGGAGTCTTTGTAGCCTGGTTTAGTCAATTCATTACCGGGGCCGAAGGCAATCGTTTTCTATTTGCGATACTTGCAGGAAGTGCCTCGTACATTGCCGTACCCGCAGCTATGCGCTTAGCGGCACCAAAGGCGAATCCGAGTTTGTATCTACCTATGGCGCTAGCGATTACCTTTCCGTTCAACATAACCCTTGGCATGCCACTTTATATGTATATTGTACAAAACTTTTAGTACAAAATGCAAAAACACAGATGTGGTTGGTGCGAAGGAGACACCCTTTATGAAGCCTACCATGACCATGAATGGGGCGTGCCTGTAAAAGATGATCAATCTTTGTTCGAATTTCTTATTCTAGAAACTTTTCAAGCAGGTTTAAGTTGGATTACTGTTCTTCGAAAGCGCGAAAATTTCCGGAAAGCGTTCGACAACTTCGATTATAAAAAAATAGCGAACTACAAACAGTCTAAAATTGAAGAGTTATTACAAGATGCCGGAATTATTCGGAATAAACTAAAAATAAATGCAACAGTATCCAATGCTGTGGCATTCATGAATGTTCAAAAGGAATTTGGAAGCTTTAGCAAATACATATGGGGATTTGTAGACGGAAAACCCATTAAAAACAAGCTTAAAAACTACAAGGATGCTCCAGCCAACACCGCACTTTCAGATACCATTAGTAAAGACTTGAAAAAAAGAGGCTTTAAATTTGTTGGCAGTACTGTGGTCTATGCACATATGCAAGCAACGGGAATGGTAAATGATCATGAAATAAACTGTTTTAGGTACAATGAAGTTTAAAGTATTACTTATTGGTCTTTTTATTTTTATGGGAATGGCTTTGAAGGCCCAAACTAAAAAAGAACAAGAATTTAGAATTGACGAAGAACTATTCCCAACAAATGCTGCCGAAGTATTACGACCCTTTTTAACGGGCACTAAGCGTATAAGATATTACAAAGAATTCGATGGAGAAAAAGTTTCTTATGAAGCCAAATTCAAAAAAGACCGTCTTCGCTATAGCATCGAATTTGATCAAAACGGAAACTTGGAAGATGCAGAGTTTATAATTAAATCAGCCGACATCCCCGATAGTACTTTTGAGACGATTAAAAACCATCTTGAATCGAATCATCAAAAATATCGCATTAAGAAAATACAGCAGCAGTACCCTTGTAAAACTGGCAATGCTTCTGAAGTCTTGAAAACTGCTTTTCAGAATCTTATTTTGCCAGAAATCAACTATGAAATAATCATCGCATCAAAAGATGATAGTGGCTATGTTGAACATGAAGTCACTTTTAATGCCGATGGAGAATACATACTCTCAAGAAGACTAGTTAAACAAGGCTATGATCATGTCTTGTACTAAACTGTCAAAATCGCTTCTCTTTGGTATGCTTGGTGCGATGACTGCAATCAGTTTTGGCCAAGAAAATTTTACCGCCTACTGGCAACCTGCTATTGGTCTAAATTATGATGTTTCCGCAACGTATTCCCATAATTTATCCGTTCAAAATAGAAACTATATTTATAATGATGAAAGGGCTGTTTTAGAGGTTAGACAAATTGATATTGCCCACTTTTCTAATTTTCAGATTCAAGACAATCAAAGCTTGGCTTTTGGGATTCTATACCGCTTTCGTGAAAATTTTGATGGTGGTAACAACGAACTGCGTTTGACCCAACAATACAATATCAAACTAAAACCAAACATTGTAAGGTATGGTCATCGATTGCGAAGTGAGCAGCGTATTACCCGCACCAAGACCATTCATCGATTTCGATATCGATTTTCTTTAGATCGCCCTCTAAAAGGTGAAAAATTAGATTTAGGTGAACCGTACTTTGTAGCTAATGTCGAAAAGCTCTTAAGTGTTTCAAGATCAAAACCCCAATACGATACTCGTTTTACATTAAATTTTGGATGGAAACTTAGCGAAAAAACTAAATTTCAAATAGGCTCGGAATATCGTTTAGAAGACTATAGCCAAGACCTAGAACAGGTACTGTTTTTTTTAACAGGTCTAAACATTTCCCTCTAATACTTTTTCAAAAGCTTTTCTGCCCATTTCTTGGGCCCCTAAACTTTCTAAATGCTCCGTGTAAACCTGACAATCAATTAGTTTTCCTCCCTGATCCTTAAATTCCTCCACCAAATTTACAAAGGCAACTTTAGATGCATTAGACACTAAACTGAACATACTTTCACCGCAAAAAACATGACCTAAATCAATACCGTACAGCCCCCCAACAAGTTTATCTTTTTGCCACACCTCATAAGATTTTGCGAAGCCTTTTTCATGAAGGGTACAATAGGCATCAATCATGTTTGGGGTAATCCAAGTACCTTCCTGTCCTTTACGAACTAGTTGGGCGCATTGCTCTATTACCACACGGAAACAAGTATTTTGTGTGACCTTAAATTGATTGCTTTTAAGTACTTTTCGCATACTTTTAGAAACCTTAAGTTTCTCAGGATATAAGACCATTCGCGGATCTGGGCTCCACCATAGAATTAAAGCGTCTTCGTTAAACCACGGAAAAATACCTTTTTTGTACGCTAACAGTAAGCGTTCGGGCGATAAATCGCCACCAACGGCCAGAAGACCATCTTCATTTGCAGTCTCCAAGGGTGGAAACTCCAAACGGTCATTTAAAAAAAATAAAGGGCGATTTTTGCCATTATTATCCAAAGGTGCAATTTTTTAATAAAGTTATGGAATAGCCACTAGAAAATAAGCAACCCTGCAATGTAAATAATACTACCAACAAGCATAAATAGAAGTGTATAGGGCAGAATTTCTTTGGCTTTTAGTTTTGTAATACCCAATAACGGCAGCGCCCAAAAAGGTTGAAGCATATTTGTGATTTGATCACCGTATGCAAGTGCCATAATTGCCTTAGGTAATGGTACATTCAGTGCCAATGCCGATTGCAATACCAACGGCCCTTGAACTGCCCATTGTCCGCCGCCACTGGGCACAAAAATGTTAACAAGGCCAGCACTGAAAAAAGTAAAAATTGGTAAGGTGGTAGTCGTACTTACGGATACAAAAAAATCAGAGATTTGATTGATCATACCGCTGCTTCCCATAATGCCCATAATTCCAAAATACAATGGAAACTGAATAAGGATACCCGAAACATCACCAATGGCTTCTTCAACACCAAGTAAAAAGCTCTTAAAATTTCCGTGGAGTATGATTGCCAGACCGAACATAAAAAAGTTGAGCATATTCGGGGTGATATTTAGAGTGCGTATTGCAGGTAAATATTGAATTAAAAAAACACTTAATATCAAAATGCCAAATAGCATTGAAAAGCTCTTTGAATGGTCTAATTTTTCGGCTCCTATATGATTTTCCTTATCTGAAGACTTAAATTGATATTTATTAAGTGCTATTGTACTTGGGGCAACTCTTTTCCCTAAAAAATACACCAAAAATGAAATTGCAACCAAAACCGTGAAAAATATACTGAGGTTCGAATAGCTAAAGACCGTAAGTGCAGTAGAAACGGACTCTGGAAAATGGTCCACAATATCCGTATTTGTGATATTTTCTAGTAACTCTTTAAGGTGACCGGCTTCAGAAACTTTGATGGGAGCCGATCCGCTAATGCCCCCGTGCCATACCATTAACCCTACATAACCGCATGCACCTATTAGAGGGTAGTTGATCGGTATATTATTTTCTTGGGCATATTCGCCAACCTTTCTCGCGAGGATTGCGCCAAAAATAAGTCCTAGCCCCCAATTGAAAAAAGATACCAGCATTGTTGATAACGCAACCAAAACTGCGGCATTGGAAGTATTCTTAACATATTTAGTGATGTTAAGAACCAAGCGCTCCATGGGCTTGCTCAAAACCAATACATGCCCCAGCACCAGAATCAACATCATTTGATAAGCAAATACCAAAAGACCGTTATTCCAGATTCCATTCTCCCAGTACGAAAAAATAGCAACTATGTGACTATCTCCTGTAGTATTTTCAGTAAAAACAATGGCAAGAATTATTGTAAGTAATGTCAATAACACCGCAATTGTAAAGGGTGAAGGCAAATACCTTCTAAACAGATGTGTTATAAGCTTGGTGATGGCCATTCCTTAGAACGGAAGGTCGTCGTGGTCTTCTTCATTAATATTGTCAGCTGGCTCAAAGGCTTCCATTGGTGGAACGGGAGGCATGTTTTCAGTTGTATTTTCTTGTTGAAGATTTTCTATGCGCCATCCTTGAACAGAGTTGAAATATTTGGTTTCACCCTGAGGATTTACCCATTCTCTGCCTCTTAGATTGATACTAACTTTAACCATTTGTCCATCAGCATAGTTGTTCAGCAGGTCGCATTTGTCTTGAACAAATTCAACCAAAATATGTTGCGGGTATTGCTCTTCGGTTGTAACTACCAACTCTCTTTTTCTAAAACCATTATTACCAAAAGTTTTAGTTTCCCCAATCATTTTTATTCTTCCCTGAACTTCCATGTGTGTCGCTTTATTATAAGATTCAAAAATACATGAAAAGCATCACTTTTAGAAAAGAGTTTATGAACTCCTTTTCAACAATTCCAGTCTTTTTGCGTTATCTTTAAATACAATATTGACCTTTTAATGGAATTCAATCCAAAACGCAGGACTTCGAATATCATTTTACTGATTTCAGCATTCGTTATTGTAAGCCTCATTCTGTGGAACACTAACATTTTCTTTGAAAAATTTAAGCAAGAAGAACGCTTGAAAATAGAAAATTGGGCGGCGGCCCAAGCTGAAATTGATAACTCTCCCGTTGATCAAGAATTAGGGAACCTGCCCGTACAAATTTTACAGAACAACTCATCTACTCCCATGATTTTAGTCAATAAAGATGGTACTGTAAAAACACACAACATGCCAAAGGAGCTAGAAGAAGACTCTATAAAGCTTCAAAAGAAAATAAAAAAATTCAGCAAAGAGAATGAACCTATTGCCATGTCTTATAAAGGCGAAGAGCTAGCTATGTTATATTATGGCAATTCTGATGTTTTAAATAAACTCAAGTATTACCCAATAGCTTTACTGCTCATCATCTTTCTGTTCGCAGCGGTTATATTTTTCTTTTTCAAGACCAACAAAGCTTCAGAACAAAACAAGGTCTGGGCAGGTATGGCCAAAGAAACCGCGCACCAAATTGGCACGCCCCTCACCTCACTTTTAGGTTGGAACGAACTATTAAAATCTGAAAATATAAATCCTGATATTACAAAAGAAATTGAAAAGGATATTTCGAGGTTACAGACTATTACAGAACGTTTTTCCAAAGTAGGTTCTATACCAACTTTAGAGGTACACGATATCGTTGAAGAAACTAAAAAAGCTTACCAATATTTAAAGCGTAGAAGCTCTAAACTCATCCACTTTTCTTTTAGTTCTGAAATTGAAGAACTTCCTGTGCTATTAAATCCGCCGCTATACAATTGGAGTATTGAAAACTTGGTCAAAAACGGTATTGACGCCATGCGAGGCAAAGGCAATATTGCCATACAGATAGAACGGCAAGGCAATTTTGTTCACATTATGATATCTGATACAGGCCATGGCATTGTAAAAAGTGAGTTTCAGAATATCTTCAATCCGGGGGTAACATCTAAAAAAAGAGGCTGGGGACTTGGTCTTTCTTTAGTTAAAAGAATAATCGAAGAGTACCATAAAGGAAAAATTAAAGTATTTTCGTCAAGTAAAGAAGGAACAATCATGCAAATTTCCCTTAAAGCAAATGTATAATCATGGCAAAGGAAAAACAGCTAGCGATAAAGGATGCGGAGATTACCAACAACTGCCCTGAATGTTTTAACCAAGAGCTAAAGCTTACTTTTTACCAAAAGCACACCTACAACGCTTTCTACCATAAAACTACTGGTGAGGTAACCCACGAAATCAAGTGCAGAAAATGCTACTCCATTATTTATCCCGTTAATTGGACACCTGATATAGAACGTGTTTTTGAGTATTATAATAAACTGGTCGAACCCGCTAAAAAATCGACCCGGTTTACAACTTTATTCTATGTAATTCTACTCTTAATACTTGCCCTTATCGGAACAGGTGTATATCTACACCTAGAGGGTATTATTTAAGTGCCGCTCTAATTTTACTCGCAATTTCTTCAAATTCTTTTGGTTCTAATTTTTCCTTATGTTGGAACGTAGCATTTTTCATGCTGTGTAGGGGAATTAGATGTACATGTACATGTGGAACTTCTAATCCAATAACCGTCATTCCCACTCGTTCACATGGAATTGTAGCCTCAATAGCCTTACCAACTTTTCTACTAAAAGCCATTAAACCCATATAAGAAGCTTCATCTAAATCTAATATTTTATTTACTTCTTTTTTGGGCACGCATAGTGTATGCCCAGCAGCATTAGGGTTAATATCTAAAAAAGCAAAGAATTCGTCATCTTCAGCTACCTTGTAGCAAGGTATTTCCCCATTTATGATTTTTGTAAAAATACTTGGCATTGGTTTTGGCTTAAATAAAAAATCCTATCGGTCCGATAGGATTAAATATAACTAAATATAGTGAGTTTCGACCAAGAACTATCCATCAACAGCTAGTTAAAGCCTGATAATTACGAACGTGTGATTTCTAAAATATCAAACTTTAAAGTTCCGTTCGGCACGGTTATTTCCGCTACCTCACCCACTGTTTTACCTAATAAGCCTTTACCTATTGGAGAGTTTACCGATATTTTTCCCGCTTTTAAATCAGCTTCACTTTCGGCTACCAGGGTATACTTCATTTCCATACCATTGGTCTGGTTTTTTAACTTCACCGTTGAAAGAACCAAAACTTTTGAAGTATCCAATTGCGATTCATCAATAAGCCTGGCATTGGCCAAAGTTTCTTCCATTTTAGAAATCTTCATTTCTAACAAACCCTGAGCCTCTTTTGCAGCATCATATTCTGCATTTTCAGATAAATCACCTTTATCGCGAGCTTCACCAATAGCCTGTGAAGCCTTAGGTCGCTCTATATCACGTAAATAATCTAATTCTTCGCGCAATTTCTTTAACCCTTCCGGTGTGTAGTAAGATACTTTGCTCATGTCGTTTATTTTTATGCAAAAGAACATTGAAGAAAACAGCAATTGTTTTCCCAATGTCTTATGTTATGTTTTAATCGAAAAATCCTCTGCTACACCTATATTTCTATAGTTTTTTTAGCGAGGATTTAACGCAAATATACATAATTTTTAGCCATTTTTGCTTCTAAAGTACTATTGATGAAACCCTTTTTTGGACTAGTATTACTCTTATTGTTTATTTCTTGTGAAAAGAATACTTCAAACAGAAATCCGTTTTTACAGGAAGTATCATTTCGTTTTGATTTAAACCTGAATCTACCGCTATACAATGGCTTGAACAATATCGGAAATCCTGTTTACGTAGGTAATAATGGCGTTGGTACCAGGGGAGCTTTTGTTATGCGCACAGGCATTGATACGTTTCTAGCTTTTGAAGCCAGTTGTCCGAACCACACTCCCAACAACTGCTCTACAATGACTATTCAAGGGCAAAATGTGATTTGTTCTTGTGAAGATTTTGAGTATAGCCTTTTTACCGGTGGGCAGTTAAATAGGCCTGACGACGGCAATAGATACTACGACTTATTATTCTATAGAACCATCCAGAGTGGCAACACCGTTACTGTCTCTAATTAATACGGTAATATCAATTTTGACCAATAATCTTGCTCATCACCCAACTTGTATGTAACCCTGATTCTCCAGTTGAAGGGTGGATTTCTTTACCTAATAAATGCCGTTTCATATTTAAAACATGAAATTCGTGTAAATGCTTCGGATGTGGTATAACTAAAGACTCTTTTTTCTCAGGTGTAATTAGTTCAATAGGCTCTTCGTCCAAAACTGAAAATCGTATTTCTCCATTACTGCCAAAGATTTCAACCTTATCTCTTGCCTCATTTGCCCCAAAATTCCAGCTGCCCGAACCCATAGCTCCATTTTTATGCATCCAACTACCTGATACGGAATCATATGCCGAATATAAGCTTTGTTGATTTGTAGCAAAGCCATTTGCTTTTACGATATCCCCTAGCAAAAAGATAAAAAGATCTAGGCCATGGCTTGCCAAATCATCAAAATAACCGGCTGGAGCTATCTTGGCATCGGTACGCCAATTATATTCCCCACTTCTATCCAATGGACTTGCTGTTCTGCTTTTATACCAATTGATATGCCGAACCTCTCCTATCAAATCATCCGATAACCACTCTTTGATTTTTAAGAATCGTGGCAACGATCGCCGATAGTATGCAAGAAATAAGGGAATATTTTTTCCTTTAAAAGTGTTATAAATCGCCAAGCTCTCTGCATAGGTTGGTGCCATGGGTTTTTCTATACAGCAGGGTTTGCCAGCCGCCGCAACCTGTAAACCATATAATTTATGCGTATCTGGTGGCGTTGCAATATAAATAGCATCTATCTCAGGATGATGTATAAGGGCTTTTGCATCATCTGTATACAAAGGAACCTTGTGTCGTTTGGCATAATCTTCAGCCTTATCCAGATTACGTCTCATCACACCAAAAAGCTCAAAACCTTCTGTAATTTGGTAAGCGGGACCACTTTTAACTTCGGTGACATTACCACAACCGATAATGCCCCACTTAATAGGCGTTTGCGCAAAAAAGGGATTCAATAATAACAGCTTTAGAATTCCTTAAAGTTACATAATCACACTAAAAGTTAACCGTTGCCCCTAATAGAAAATTAATTCCTGCCTGAGGATAAAATCCTGCTCCTTCAATTGTTGTGATAGTACCAGGGTTTGAAAAATCATCATCAAAAGTGAAAAAATAACCATTAGATTCAAACTCCGCGTTAAAAAGATTATTCACCAAGCCAGAGAACACGATGCTTTTTAAAAATCCATTGCATTCCAGTTCATACTGTAGATTTAGGTCAGTTTGCGAATAAGCTCCTAACACCGAAGCTTCCGCATCAATATTACCCATATACTGTTTTCCTACATATTTTGACAATAAGCTTAACTGCATTTGGGCAATTGGGCTATAAACAAACATATTACCCACAATGATATTCGGTGAAAAAGCAATATTCGTATTTCCTAAATTTTGAACCACCCCATCACGTTGAAACAAAAAGTCTTGATTTTTGTTTGTGCTTAAGGCGATATTCGGACGCAAACTAAATTGATTATTAAATCGAATATTGGCATCTATCTCTAGCCCCAGACGATAGCTGTCGCCAACATTTGCTCTTAAAGGAGCGCCAACATCATTTAATTCACCCGTTAAAACCAATTGGTCTTTATAGTTCATGTAATAGATATTGGTATTTACCTGAACTTCAGAAGAAACATAGCGCCAACCCAATTCAAGATCATTTAATCGCTCTGGTCTTGGGTTTCCGTTTTCATAATCGTTACGGTTCGGTTCTCTATTCGCAACCGCGTAAGACAAATAGAAGTTGTTGTTTGTATTCAAATCAAAGGTTAAGCCCGCTTTAGGGTTGAAAAAATTGAAGGTATCGTCTACCAAGCCCGTATCTTCTCCATTAGCCTCGTACCCAACAGTTCGATATTGAAGGTCTCCATACAAAGACCATTTGTTCGTTAATCTATAGTTGGCCTTGGTATAAATGTTGAAATCTATTTTTGTGGAATTATCGTCGTAATAACGCTCATTATATTGGCTATCACTGGCAAAACGCGCCCAAATGACCTCACCAAAATGGTCTCCTTTATACGTATTCCAGCCACCACCAATAATTAAATCTAGTTTATCCTTAGAATAATTAGCAGAAAAAACAGTGCCATAAAAATCGTTATCGAGCCATCTTCTTCTAATCAAATCTGTGGTGTTAACTTCTTCGCCTTCCACCGTAATCGGTTCAAAACCATACGTGCCAAAATCGTCATCTTCGCGAAATTGCTCAAAATAACCCCTTCCACGAGTGTAGTGCAATGCTATGTTCGTACTCCAAAAATCTGAAAGCTTTTCATTCCAAAGCAACTGAAAGTGGTCTTGTTTGTAATTATCAACTTCGTTCTCATAAAAACGGGTATTGCCATCCTCATCGGTATATATACCCGCTGGATTAAATGTTCTGTCTGTCGCCAAGGTTTCAGGATCCAAACCAAACCATGATTGGTAGGTAATTTCATGGCCGCCAAAAAGCAATACTTTTATCAAGGTATTGTCATCTTTATACGCCCCTTGTAAAAAATAAGAATCGAGTTCAGATGATGCTCTATCTACATAGCCATCAGAGGTTATTCTAGACAATCTACCTGAAATTTCTATATGGTCATTAAGTAATCCTGTACTGAACTTGATATTGTTTCTGAGGGTATTAAAACTTCCAAAAGATGATGAAATTTGTCCGTAGGCGTCTTCAGAAAAAGCATCTGTCAACAAATTCAAACTTGCGCCAAAAGCGCTAGCCCCATTAGTTGAAGTACCTACGCCTCTTTGGAGTTGCAAACTTTCAACAGATGAAGCAAAATCGGGCATGTTTACCCAAAAAGTGCCCTGTGATTCGGCATCGTTATATGGTATACCATTTATGGTTACGTTCACCCTCGTAGCATCACTACCTCTAACACGAATACCTGTATAACCCACACCAGCCCCAGCGTCTGAAGTTGTAACCACAGAAGGGAGAAAGTTCATAAGAATAGGAATATCTTGCCCCAAATTTCTTGACTTGATATCTTCTTTTGTAAGATTCGAAAAAGTTACCGGTGATTCTTTAGTTACACGCACTGCCGAAACAAAAACCTCATCGAGCACTACTTTTTTACCTACTAAAGAATCTGTTGGGTTTTGTTGAGCAAAAACACTCGTGGCCAATACAAAAAAAGCCGACATAGTTAAAATAGTGTGTTTCATCCGTAAAAATTATTACGAATAAAAGGGGCTATTATTCTAAGTTAAAATTTGATTTTCAGTAATTTATATACCTTACTTTGAAAAATGACGAAGCTTTAAACTCTTTGCAGCCGCACCATCTCACTACTTATAAAAAGGTCCGCTAGACCTTTTTATTTGTTTGTCCCTTGGCAGCATTACCTGCCCAGGTTCATTGGGTATAATCTCAGCCTTTTAAAGTTATTGGTTGAAAGCTAAAAGTTTTAAGAGATGTCTTTCTTTAAACTTTAAACTCAAAACCTGGAACTTGTATAGCACCCCTTTGAGATGGGGCAAATGTAATGCGCAATTCTATAGAAAACAAGAAGCGTGTAAAAGTAGTTAATGCTTCTTCTTCTTTTGGATCCATCTTCCATAAGCATCGATATAAACTGTTCTAGCGGTACCGCTGCTTAAAACCATTACCAATTTGTACGTATTTCTATTGTCTTTATATGCCTGGCGCAACTTTGAGGTCGGGTACTGTTTCAATATTTCTTCGACCACGGCTGGGGGCAATTCAGAAGACTTTATTTTCTTAAACTCATCAGCAATACCGATTGTCTCAATATGCAAATGGCCCATGGAGCTACTCGCGTTGACATTATTGAACGTTATAATCGCTATGATAAATAAAAGAACGCTTTTCATTTTTAAAACAATTTTAAATTTTAAGGACGAAATATGTACGAAGTAAAACGCCTGATGGATTTTTAAAGTACGTTATTGCCCTATTCCAAAGTAAAAAAGGCTACCGAAGCAGCCTTTAACAACCTATCAAATAATTGATGGTCTAGGAATACGCATGGTTAGTGTAACATAGCTAGCATCCTTTCTAAAATTTCTTTTTTGTTAAAAAAAGGGCCGCATAATCAGTGCGGCCCTACAACCAATCAACCAACCAAAATCCGCGAGCCAGAACGGCTACAGCGGAATGTGAAAATCTTTTTTGTTTTTTATCTTAGCTTCTTCAGTAACTGTTTCTTCTACCGCCATCGTTACTTCTTCTGTTTTACTTTCTGTGTAATCGTTATTTGAGTTTTCAGATTCGCTCGAATTGGCCGAAGCAAGTGCCAATGCTCCTATTAATGCTAGTCCTAACAACCCTGATTTAAAAATATCTTCCATTCTTCTGTTTGTTCATTATATAAGACACAAGTGTTTTTAAAAAGTCACATTTTCTAAAAAATCGAAGAAACAAACCCTAAAAATGGTGTCGACAGTATTAACATACCATTGGTATCTAACAGCAGCTTTAAAACGTAGGTATTATATCAAAAAGAGAACTTAGGGCTTATGAAAGATAGATCCCGCAGAAGTTTTACGGCAAAAATAATTGTTAGCTATGCATTGCTGGTGCTTTTGGGGCTTATTGCAAGTATATTTATTTACTCAGAAATTAAAACATATACTTCTTCTGATCTTTTAGAAAGAAATGATGAAAAACTATTGAAAACCAGTTCACTACTAACAGGAATATATATCTCAGAGAACCTTTCTACCCTAGCGCAACAAAGAAATACCAATATAAGCCTTAAGAAATATAAGCAAAAGGTAGACTCGCTTTTTTCAGAAATAGATACCTTAAAAGTAAATTCAAAAAGCGACACGCAAAAGCAGTTGCTGGATAGTATTCAACTTTTATTGCAACAAAAAGTCTTTAATGTAAGTGAACTAAGAAAGTTGCGCAGAAAAAACAACACGAGCAATTCAATAGACTCCCTTTTAAAAGAATTTGGTAAGATTGAAGTTTCAATTGGTCATATTACTCCTGAATCTTTTGTTTCCAACTTTAATGAGTTGCCCGATAAAAGCCGGGAGGTTATAAAAAATTATGTTTCTTTTCTAAACAAGAATATCCCAGATGACGAAAAATCTAAAAAATTAGATTCCGTTTTGGCTGCTTCAAAGCTTATATTATCCGAAGCCAAACTTCAAAGTGAGAAAACAAACTATGAGCTGAGTAAAAAAGAAAGAGAGCTTTCAAATGCAAACCTTACCCTATCACTTAAACTGCAGCGTATAATTTCAGTAATTAGTGAAGAGATTACATCAAATACCATTAAGAACGAAAAAATAAAGAACAATGCCTTGGCAAAAAGTATTCGCCTTGCTGGATTAGCTGCAATAATAGGACTTTTAGTGGTTACCCTGTTCACATTTTTAATCAATAAAGATTTTTGGAGAATTCAGACATATCGACGCAAACTTGAATCTGAAAAAGCTTTTTCTGAATCGGTTTTAAAGAGTAGAGAACAATTAATCGCCACTGTTGGCCATGATCTTAAAACCCCTTTAAATACTATACTGGGTTATTCAGATTTACTGCACATGACTCCTTTAAATGATACTCAGCTATATTATGTAGAAAGCGTAGTATCAGCGTCTAAGTATGTTGATGGTTTGGTAAACGACCTCTTGGATTTTTCGAAAATTGAGGCGGGAAAAATAAAGTTAGAACATATTCCTTTTCGAATTGATCAATTAATAACTCAACTCACCGAAGACCTAAAGGAATTTCATGATAAAAAAAGGGTAGTATTAATCTTAGATATTTCTCACAAACTTAAAAATGAAATTATTGGTGATGCCCTTCGCGTAAAGCAGATTTTGGCCAATCTAATAGGAAATGCAATAAAGTTTACCCACAAAGGTTCAGTTACCATTAAAGCAAATATTGAAAAAGAAAATACGCTTCGTATAGACGTAGCGGATACCGGAATCGGTATTAAAAAGGAACTACAGAAAGCCATTTTTCAAGAATTTTCACAGGGAGAAGATACTATTGGAAAAAAGTATGGGGGTTACGGACTAGGGCTGACCATTTCAAAAAAACTCATTGAGCTACTTGGCGGTACCATACAATTGAAAAGTAAAGAAGGTAAAGGCAGTACCTTCACTTTCACCATTCCCTTTGTTTTTGCTAAAAAAAGCCCTACCAAAATTGAACGTGCTAAATTGAATAGCATCACCTTACTTATTATTGATAACGATTTGGCCCTGTTAGATTTGCTAAAAGAAATGTGCAACACCGTAGGAATTGGCGCCCATACCTTTTCGAATTTCAATAGTGTTCAAAAAAATGATGCTATCCATTACGATGCAGTGCTTACCGATATTCAAATGCCCGTCGTAGATGGTTTTAAAGTGGCTAAAAAATTACGGTCAGGCGATTATCAGCACTACAGACAACAACCCATTTTGGCCATGACAGGGCAAACACATATTGATGAACAATTCTATATTTCTAAGGGATTCACTAAAGTTGTACAAAAGCCATTTACAAAAGAGGTTTTTCTAGAGAAACTAGTTGAGAGCTTACCAAAAGTAAAAAACAACTACACGTGTGATAAAAAAACAGCGAAAACTACTTTAAATAAAGAGGCCGGTTTATACGACCTAACCGATATTAAAGCTTTTTTAGGGGATGACACCCTTATTGTAAAAGATGTGCTAACGACCTTCTTACAAACAAGCCAGGAAAACATTAGAAGACTTAAGGAATTTATTACACTTAGAAAGGTTAAAAAGGTAAATGAACTAGCCCATCAAATGTTACCGATGTTTCGGCAGCTCAAAGCATATAAAATCGTTCCCTACTTAGAACAACTTGAAGTAATGGCACAACAAAGCGATTCAGAAAAAATGACAGCTATATTTAATCTTTTAAATAAACATGTAAATAACCTCGTGGGAACAATACAAAATGATTTCATTATACGTCAAGATTGTAATGACTGATTTTATTGTAAAGTGTTTTTCTTGTAATTTGAAGTAGTTCCGCAGCTTTTGATTTGTTAAAATTAGTTTTTTTTAAGGCCCTAACTATTTGCTCTTTTTCATAATTTGATTTAGAAAAGGAAGCTGCAGACCCATCATTGAAATCACCGACATTTATTACCTCTTTTGGTAAAGCATCAATATCAATGTATGTCTCTGTGGATAGTAGAACAGCCCTTTTAATTACGTTTTTAAGTTCTCTTAAATTTCCGGGCCAACTGTATTTTTGAAAAAACGCAATCGCTTCTTTAGAAAAACCTTTAATGTCCTTATTCAATTCATCGTTGGCCTTCTTTAAAAAATGTTCGGCAAATACTAACAAATCTTCAAGGCGTTCCCTTAAAGCCGGAACCTCAACGGAAAATTCATTCAACCGATGGTATAAATCTTCTCTAAACGCATTCTCTTTAACGGCATTTTGCAGGTTCTCATTAGTAGCACTTATAATTCTGACATCTATTAAAATCTCATCAGTGCTGCCTACTCGCTTAATTTTTCGTTCTTGAATTGCCCTGAGTAACTGAACTTGATTTTCATAGCTCAGATTACCAATTTCATCTAAAAACAAGGTGCCCCCATTGGCTGCTTCAAAATGACCTATTTTATCATTTACTGCTCCCGTAAAACTCCCTTTTAAATGACCAAAAAATTCACTTGTTGCCAATTCTTTGGGTATAGCCCCACAATCGACAGCTATAAAATTATTATGTTTTCGGTTGCTATTTTCATGTATGGCCTTGGCAGCTACTTCTTTTCCCGTGCCGCTTTCACCAGTAATGAGTACGGACATATCGGTTGGAGCGACCAATTGAATGTGTTCTTGGAGTTTTTTAGATTTTTCATCAACCCCCTCCAGAATATTCTCTTGAGTTTCACTTTTCACTTTAGAAACTAAACTATCAGCTGATTTCTGAATCGTTGTAGCTCTTGATAATTGCATGGCATGATTGATAACCATCAAAATCTCATCAGGTGTAAATGGTTTGGATATATAATCATCTGCGCCTTTTTTCATAGCGGCAACCGCGGTACCTACCTCGGCATAACCCGTCATCAAAACAACCGGTGTATTAGGATGTATCTCTTTAATTTCGCACAACAAATCAATACCATTACTGTCCGGAAGTCTAAGGTCAGAAAGAATAATATCATAAGTACTAGAGTCAATGTTTGCTCGAGCATCTTTTGCCGTTGAACAAACCTCGCTTTGCCAGGCATTCTTTAAAAAGAAATTCTTCAACATTTGGCCAAACGCAATGTCGTCTTCAATAATCAAGATTTTTTGGGGCATGGGGCATTCTTATTATTGTAAAGATACAATGCCCTATGTATGTGTTTATTGTAAAATTATCATAAAAAAAGGGGTGCAAATGCACCCCTTAAATCTAGTTACGAAAAACTCAAACCAAAATCGACTACATTTCTAACCAATTACCTTCTGCATCTGCATACAAAGTTCCATCAGTTCCGTCTTGAGCGGTCACCTCTAGCTTGTACTGATTTTCTTCGTTTACATATGCCTTATTGATAGTTGCACCAGCAAAATCAGTTTCTAAAGCTTTAACAACAGCAGCAGGCAAGTCAGAAGCTGAAATCTCTTTAAACTCACTAACTTTTACCTCGATACCCTTATCATCTTCGATAACTGTTGTTGAAGCGCTGATTGCCGTTAAACTTCCTAAAACTAATGCCGTAGCAAAAAATAACTTTTTCATTCTCTTTATATTTAGATTAAACTTTAATTGCTTAGTCTAAAGGAAAAACAATGCCATCTAAGTTATTTTGCAAATAATTTTTTAAGTTATTGATTTTTAGTGTATTGCAATTTATTTGAGAAAGTAGAAACTGTGTAAACATGTATACTAGTTTAAAAAAACGTATACTTTTTACACACTATTACCAAGCGCAAAATCAAAAATTATACCTGATGTGTCGGTTTCAATAAATCGTTTACCGTTTTTACGGGATTAAACGTCACCAAAGGTACCTCAACAAAAATAGTATTCCAGTAGGCCATTGCGCCGTTCCATAGCCCTGGAAGCTCTAAAGCCTTTAATTCTTTTCCTTCTTTGGTTTTTCCGGTAATAAAACCTTGTTTAGTATCTATAAAATCCAATAAATTATATTTCTCTCCCTTATAATTGCGAATACCGCATACCAAGTCTACGGGATTAAAATGGGTAGCATTTTTCAAAATAGAAACTTGGGTCGTATCGTTCATATCAATTTGAGCAGATTCAATAATTTGAAGAGAAATCGTACCATCTGCGCCTTTCACCCAAAAAGGACCACCACCCGGTTCACCCTCATTTTTGACCATTCCACAGATTCGTATTGGCCTGTCTATCTTATCCTTTAATATTTTGATTATTTCTGCATTGCTCTTGCCATTAATGTCTTCTGCAATCTTTACGTTCAACTCTCTCTCTAAAAAACTGGAAATCTTGGCAACTTGTCCTAAAGTAATCTTTTCTGTATCTAAAAGTCTGGCATACTCGAAAGCCTTTGCTTGTTGTTTGATTAATAACCCAGCCAAAACCTTCTTGCTATCGGACACGGCGCTTAAATTTTCTTCAATAACAACATTGTCAATATTTTTGATAAAGATAATGTCGGCATCTTGGTCATTAAGATTTTCAATCAATGCCCCATGGCCTCCTGGTCTGAACAAAATAGACCCATCAGAATTCCGAAAAGGTTCGTTGTTCATGGTCACCGCCAAGGTATCGGTCGATGGTTTTTGATTAGAGTAGGTAATATCAAAAGTAGTATTGCTATTTTTTGAAACCTTTGGGCCACTATTTTTCTCTTCAGCTTTGAACATGGTTTCGTGCTGCTCAGAAATGGTAAAGTGCAAATTGGCCTTACCTTCCGTTTTCGCATATAAAGCTGCTTCCTTTAAATGCTCCTCAAAAGGAGTAGCCGAACCTGAATCGTACTTATGAAAAGGAAGCAAGCCCTTTGGATAAAAGCCATAGTTAAGACCATCTTCTTCTAACATTTCCTTTACGAAGTGGTACGCTATTTCGCCCTCTGAATCGGCCTTTTCTACAATTTTATCAAATATTAAGTCGTAAAAGGGCAGATTTTTCATACCATCTGTGGACTGTTTTACATCTTTATCACCAGTTCGCTCAAGGTATGCACCCAGACTTTCTTTTGAAGGATTATAAGAGTCTATAAAATTGAACATTGCTTTGAACATTCTTGAGGCTGCACCTGAAGCAGGAACAAATTTTAAAAGCGACAATCTTTTTCTTGAGTCTTCGAAATTGGCAATCAGGTCCTTTTGCTCGCTTTCAGAAAATTTAGAAATACCGTCATCAACGATTGCGGCTTTCTCGAGATTCACAAAAGGTATCCCTTCCTTAAAAGTCTCTATTTGAGCTAATACTTTTTCTTTTGAAATGCCTTTATCCTTCAACTGTTCAATATCCTTTTTACTAAACTCAATCATTGACTTTATTAATTTATCTATATTTTCGATTGCTATTTTTAAACGCTCTTCCTTCCCTCCGCTTAAAATAATAAAATTTCGATGGTAATTCTTTAAGGTGTCATGAAAATATCGAAACATTTGCTCGCGCTCATCCGGCTTGTCTCTTAGGTCATCTGCTTCCCAAGGTATATCAATATTGGTCAGTAGATATAAATTATAAGAATTTTTAAGAGCATATTTTTCCAAAAGCGGGTTACACTCCCCAATATAATAAGCTTCAGAATATACTTTGGTTTCCAATAAATCTGTATCACAAAAAAGGACCGTATCGACCTCTTTGGTCAACTGATTCTCTAATTCAATCTGGCCTATTGCTATGGGCAACAAATCTTTTGGTTCACAAGTTTTTTGCTCTTTGTTCCATTTATCTTGCAGATATTCCCTGGCATATTCTGGCACCCAAGCGGTTTTGTAATGAGCGGCCAATTGTTTTGCCAATGTAGTCTTTCCCGTAGATTCCGGACCAAAAAGAACTACTTTAATAATATCTGAGGGCTCTTGTTTAAGTTTTTCTTCCATGCTTTATAGCCATAAATGGCAATAACCGTTAAAACTGCAAAAAGGATTGAACTAAAAATAAGACCCTTATACCAATATAAGGGCACTGTTATAATATCACCAATAATCCAATACAACCAATTTTCTATTTTCTTTTTTGCCATTAGCCACATACCCACAAAGAAAATTGCTGTGGTAAAAGTATCTACATAAGCCGTCCACGTGTTATATCTATCGGTGAGGTAGTAAATCAGAAAGACAAAGAGCAATGCTCCTAGAAATAGAAGAACCGACCATTTCTTTTCTTTAACCGTAGTTTTTGTTATTGGTATAAAGTGTGTATCGTCAACCTTTCGCGTCCAAAAATACCACCCTAGAATACTCATGGTAAAATAGTAAGCATTAATAAGCATATCCCCCAGCAGGCCATAGTAAATAAGTATATAAACGTACAACCCTGTAGCCATTAAGCCTGTGGGATATACCAATATGTTTTCTCGTTTGGAATAGTATACACTTAGAATTGTAAAGACAACCCCTATCATTTCCAAGACAATTAAATGTGTAGGCGTGCTTTGGTATTGCGCAAATAACCAATCAAAAATGTGGCTCATATCCGCTACGATCAGATTTGACGATTTTCATGTACAAGAGCCCTTTATCCATTAATTCAAAGGCCTTCTCTATTTCTTTATTGAGCACTTTCATGACCTGCGAAAACTCACCAAATACCTGAGTGCTTAAAGGGTTCTCAAGAATGGTAAGCCCAGAAGCTCTAAGACTTTTGATAAAATCAATGATATGGCTTTCAAAATCATCCTGTAACGGTGAAAATGTTAATTCGACTGATATATTCATGTTTTATTTTTTTAAAGCGTAAACACAAGTAAAACTTTCCAATTCAAAAAAGAACACCTCAAAATCCGATTTTTTACCATCGTATAAAATTTCTGCTGTAGTTCTTTCATCATCAAGTGAAAAATCTTTTACATCAATGTGATTTAAAAAACTAAGCCCAGGTTGGGCGTAAATCTTGTATAGTGATTCTTTGGCTCCCCAAACAGTAGTAAGTTTTCTAACAATTGCTTCCGAATTGGCCAGTGTACTATATTCTTGAATAGGGGTGAATTTGTGGGCTATCCGAAGTATTTTATCCCGTTGTTTTTCAATATCGATACCTACCTCTTTATCTGAACTAACTATTATTGCGGTAAAATTATGTGAATGCGTAATAGAAATATGCTTTCCATCAACTAGATGAGGCTTTCCAAACTCATTGTAAAATAAGTCTTTATCCTCATAATTTGCCAGTTTGAGCAAGTGCCTAATACTTAAGAATGCCCTTCGGTGCATTTTAGATTTCATGCCCAGCATTCTTTCTTGACAGTGCTTCGTAAGCACTACGTCTTTAAAAAGTTCGGCCTCCGATTCAATGACCTTCCAAATATAAACTTGAGTAGCTTGTGAAACTGTTATGGTTTTGTAAATGGGCACAACTAAAGTTAAGTGATTTCGTATCTTTGCACACTAAATATAAGCTACGAAAGTAAATAGAAAATAATTATGAGCACAAAAACAATTCCGTTTGTACCATTCAAAGTAAAGGATGTTTCTCTTGCCGACTGGGGAAGAAAAGAAATTGAACTTGCCGAAGCAGAAATGCCAGGCTTAATGGCCTTACGTGAAGAATATAAAAATGAGCAACCCCTAAAAGGTGCCAGAATTGCCGGATGTTTACATATGACCATACAGACCGCAGTACTTATAGAGACCTTGGTTGCTTTAGGAGCGGATGTAACTTGGAGTTCTTGTAATATATTCTCTACCCAAGATCAAGCTGCCGCAGCGATAGCTGCTGCTGGCATACCCGTGTATGCTTGGAAAGGTATGAATGAAGAAGAGTTTGATTGGTGTATTGAACAAACCCTGTTTTTTGGGGAAGACAGACAGCCATTGAACATGATTTTAGATGATGGTGGCGATTTGACCAATATGGTTCTAGACAAGTATCCTGAGCTTGCGGCAGGAATCAAAGGCCTTTCTGAAGAGACCACAACTGGTGTTCATAGGCTTTATGAAAGAGTGAAAAAAGGGACATTGCCTATGCCAGCGATTAACGTAAACGACTCAGTTACCAAATCAAAATTTGACAATAAATATGGTTGTAAAGAAAGTGCGGTGGATGCTATACGTCGTGCGACCGATACCATGCTTGCTGGCAAAAAAGTTGTCGTAGCCGGTTATGGCGATGTTGGTAAAGGAACCGCTGCTTCTTTCAAAGGAGCTGGGGCAATAGTTACCGTAACAGAAATTGACCCAATTTGTGCTTTACAAGCGTGTATGGACGGTTTTGAGGTTAAGAAGTTGGAGACCGTTATCAGCAAAGCTGATATCGTAATTACGACCACCGGCAATAAAGACATCATACGTGAGGAACATTTTAGAGCTCTTAAAGACAAAGCCATTGTTTGTAATATCGGTCATTTTGATAACGAAATCGATATGGCTTGGCTTAACGGGGCATATGGAAATACAAAGGATGAAATTAAGCCTCAAGTAGACAAATACACCATTGATGGTAAAGATCTTATTGTTTTAGCAGAAGGGCGTTTGGTAAACTTAGGTTGCGCTACGGGGCACCCAAGTTTTGTAATGAGCAATTCTTTTACGAACCAAACTCTGGCACAAATAGAACTTTGGAAAAACAGTGCAAATTACGAGAACGATGTTTATATGCTACCTAAGCATTTAGATGAAAAAGTTGCAAAATTACACTTGGCTCGTTTAGGAGCAGAATTGACCGAATTAAAACAAGAACAGGCCGAATATATTGGGGTAACCGTCGAGGGGCCTTACAAACCAGAATATTACAGATACTAAATCAGCATAAATTTTAAGATAAGCCCTTACTTAGTGTAAGGGTTTATTTTTTGAAAACACTTTACAAACCAATCATAAGAATGCACATTATTTTAACCGGAGCTACAGGAACCTTAGGGTCGCAGATATTCTTTTCAATACTTGAAAGTAGATTTGATACTCTGGAAAAAATTTACCTGATTGTCCGAAAGAAAAATTCAAGCTCCCCTCAAACTCGTATTAATAATATATTGGAGAGTCCTGTTGTTTCAGATTTTATCCGAGAACATAGAATAGCAATATCTAAAAAGGTTGAAGTTGTTGATGCGGAGAAGTTTTTAGAACCGCAGACTTTTATTGATGAAACTAAGAAGTATCATTTTATTCATTCTGCAGGTTTCGTAAACCTTTCTGTGGACCCAAATAGCAAAGAAGAAATTTTTAAGGAAAATCTTACGCTCACCAAACACATTTTCTTGGCCTACAAGAGCTACCTTTCTAAATTTATTTACATAAGTACCGCGTTTTCTATAGGTAAATTAGAAGGCTTTTTAAGCAACAATTACGTTGATACCGAACAAAACGAGTATCGCAATTTTTACGAAGCTTCAAAACACGCAGCAGAAAAGTATTTGGTAAAAGCTGGTGAAGAAGCAGAAATACCTATTCAAATATTAAGACCAAGTGTTCTTGGTGGCAATATTATGGGCAATCCGAATTTCTTTATCTCGAAGTATATGGTTTTCTATCTGTTCGCAAAGTTTTTTCATAGAAATACCTCATCGGATTTTATTCGGATTCAAGCCAATAAGGATAGTCTGTTGAACATTATTCCAACTGATTACGCCGCCAAAGTAATTGCCAAGGTTTTTGATACTACAGTACAACAATTAAATATTGTAAACTCAGCCGGCACAAACATTTTTAATGGTATTACCAAGATTTTAGAAACAGTTGACTTTAGAAATTTTAAGCTAACCCAAGAGCTTGTAACTACTGCTTCTGAATTTGAAAACACTTTAGAAAAGTTCTATTATAAAACCATTGGAGTGCATTTAACCCCATATTTAACTTCATTGCCTCAAGAATGGGATACCACTTTATTAGAAAGTATTTTACCTATTCCAAAATATAACTTAGAAGATTATCTGGTGTCTACTGTCGAGTTTGCAAAAACCAATGGGTTTCGTAACCAGCGGTGGTAAATAATTCTTAAAAAAATAAAACCCCCACTTAAAAGTGAGGGTTTAATAATTTTATAGAACGTAAAATCTAAGCCTCAAAAGGCTCTATGGAGACGAAAGACTTTCCGCCAGCTTTTTTCTCAAACTTTACCAAGCCATCAACTCTGGCATGTAATGTGTGGTCTTTCCCAGCGTAAACGTTCTCACCTGGGTTATGTTTTGTTCCGCGTTGTCTAACAATAATGTTACCAGCGATGGCAGCTTGACCACCAAAAATCTTAACACCTAATCGTTTCGATTCTGATTCTCTACCGTTTTTAGAACTACCTACACCTTTTTTATGTGCCATAATTATAAGGTTTTAATTTTTTATATAATTAATGGTAATGCAATTATGCCTTACCACCGTCTAATTCGTCTTGCCATTTCTTTAACTCGTCCCACTTACCATCAGCAGCTAATTTTGCTTGTGCTGGCCAAGTATCGGTTACGTGATTTCCACGAACTTCGGCGATGATTTCAGAAATTTTTGCCGGTTTAGCTTTTGCCAAGTCAGCGAAAGTGGCGATACCCGCTTCAATTAAAGTTGAAGCAATCTTCGGGCCTATACCTTCAATTTTCTTTAAATCATCAGCTTTAGCTTTTGCAGGTGCCTTTTTAGCAGGAGCTGCTTTTGGTGCTGCTTCCTTTTTAGGGGCCGCTGCTTTCTTTGGCGCCTCAGCCTTAGCTTTTGCCGGAGCTGCTTTTTTAGCTCCTTTAGCGACAATACTCTCAACAATAATTTCTGTTAAAGACTGTCTGTGACCATTCTTTACTCTGTAACCTTTACGTCTTTTCTTTTTAAAGACGATTACTTTATCACCTCTAAGGTGCTTTACGACTTTGGCTTCTACAGCCGCACCGTCTATGACTGGGGCGCCAACAGTTACGTTACCGTTATCATCTAAAAGAAGGACTTTGTCAAAAGTAACTTTCTTACCTTCTTCTGTTTGTATGCGGTGAACGTACACTTTCTGGTCTTTTGCAACCTTAAATTGCTGCCCTGCCATCTCTACAATTGCGTACATAATGCGTTGAATTAAATTATTTTAACCACTACTTTCACAAATAGCGGGTGCAAATATACTGCTAATTCATTAATCTACAAGGTTTTTTTAAGCAATTGCGGCAATTATTTTTTTAAATTATTCGATGTTTTAAAAAGTTGCATAAAAGTGAGGGTAAGCACAATAGAAGTAGCCACTCCCATTATTGCAACGGTAAAGAATACTATTCCTTTAAAATTACCATAATCCTTGTTCCAAACTTGAGATAATTCCTCTAAAAAAGAACTATTCAATTCCGTTGAATAGAATGCGAAGAAAATAGTGAAAAGAGCAGTCGCCACAGCCCCGGTAGTAACTCCGGCCTTAAAACCACTACCGTAATTAAAACCATTACCCTCTCGTAGCTTCACAATCTTAAGGGTCTCATAAATACCAAATCCAGTAATTACCCCATTAAATAGGCTAAAAAAAACGTTAGTATGCTTTCCTAATAAAGAGAGTATCAAAAAGTAAGCGATTAGAACGGCGCTGGTGACTATACCAAAACGGATGGGTAATGTTAAATTTTTCATTTCTCAAATTTTTTGGATGGAGTAATAAGTTACGGAATTATTACAAAAATTCTTGTTAAAACGATTGTCCTTTTCGATCCTAACTTTTAAAAAATTTATATTCGTGTAACACTTTTGAATATCAATAGACTAATTCACGGTAACATTAAATTCTAAACACTAGAAAATGAAGAAATTATCCTTTTTATCCTTTTTTATGCTTGCTTCGATAGGGCTACTTTCTGCTCAGGAAGTTGCCTATGAAGAGTATGATCTAGACAATGGTTTGCATGTAATATTGCATCAAGACAACGGAGCCCCGGTTGTAACTACCTCGGTAATGTACCACGTTGGTGGTAAAGACAGAACCGAAGGTAGAACGGGTTTTGCCCACTTCTTTGAACACTTACTTTTTGAGGGTACTAAAAATATTGAACGAGGCAAGTGGTTTGAAATAGTTTCTTCGAATGGAGGAACAAATAATGCGAACACTTCGCAAGACAGAACCTATTATTATGAAGTTTTTCCTTCTAACAACTTAAAGTTAGGTTTATGGCTAGAGTCTGAACGTATGCTTCACCCAGTAATAGACCAAAAAGGTGTAGATACACAGCAGGAAGTTGTGAAAGAAGAAAAAAGACTGCGATATGATAATTCACCTTATGGCCAATTATTACCTGTTTTGGGTAAAAATTTGTTCGAAGTACATCCATACAAAGACCCTAACATTGGGTACATGAAGGACTTAGATGCTGCTACTCTTGAAGATGTAAAAGCGTACAATAAGAAGTATTATGTACCAAACAACGCAGTTTTAGTAGTTGCGGGTGATATTGATATTGCTGAAACAAAAAAATTGGTTTCAGATTATTTCGGAGATATCCCAAGAGGCGAAGATGTTGTTCGTAATTATCCTAAAGAACAACCGATTACAGAACAAAAGATAACTACTGCCTATGATGCCAACATTCAAATACCGGCAATTGGCATGGCTTACAGAACACCCGGTTTCGCTGAGCGTGATGCTTATGTATTAGAGATGATATCGACCTATCTCAGTGATGGTAAGAGTTCTAAATTATACAAAAAGATTGTAGACGATCAAAAACAAGCCTTGCAGGTAGGGGCATTTAATATAGCCCAACAAGATTATGGCATGTACCTTGTTTTTGCCTTACCTGTTGGTGAAACAAGCTTAGAAGTTCTTCAAGAAGAAATGGAAGAAGAGGTCGCACTGGTTAGAGATAATCTAATTTCTGAAAAAGACTACCAAAAACTGCAAAACAAGTTTGAAAATAACTTTGTAAACTCAAACTCAAGCGTAGAAGGTATTGCTGGTTCTTTGGCAACCTATCATATGCTTTATGGCGACACAAGTCTTATCAATAAAGAGATAGAAATTTATCGTTCGATTACACGAGAAGAGATAAAAGAGGTAGCAACTAAGTATTTGAAACCAAATCAGAGTGTTATTATTAACTATCTGCCAGGAGAAAAAACAGAATTTTAAGAAAAAATCGCAATGAAAAAACTATTCATAACATTGGTAATGGCAGTTATTGCCTTTAACGTTACCGCACAAATAGACAGAACTAAGCAGCCAGAACCTGGTCCTGCCCCAAAAATAAATTTGGATGAACCTAACTCTTTTCAGCTTAAAAATGGGCTAAAGGTAATGGTAGTCGAAAATCATAAACTACCTAGAGTCTCCATTCAATTGACCATTGACAACCCTCCAGTTTTAGAGGGTGACAAAGCGGGGGTTTCTGACCTTACCGCTAGTCTTTTGGGTAATGGTTCTACTTCAATTCCGAAAGATGAATTCAACGAAGAAGTTGATTTTTTAGGTGCTAGAATCAATTTTGGTTCGCAAAGTGCTTTTGCAAGCTCACTTTCGAAATACTTCCCAAGAATATTGGAGTTAATGGCAGATGCAGCTATTAATCCGAATTTTACCCAAGAAGAGTTTGAAAAGGAAAAAGCAAAACTTATAACGGGTATAAAATCACAAGAGAACGATGTTTCGTCAATCGCATCGCAGGTACAACGCGCATTGGCCTATGGTAAAAATCACCCATATGGTGAAATAACCTCAGAAGAAACGGTCAATAACGTTACTCTACTAGATGTCGAAGGATTTTACAGAGATTACTTTGTGCCAGAAAATGCTTATTTGGTGGTTATTGGTGATGTAGATTTTGAAAGCTCAAAAAAGTTGATTACCGAAGCTTTTACACCGTGGACAAAGGCTACTCCCCCATCATTAAGTTATACTAAGCCTAAAGATGCCCAGTATACACAAATCAACTTTGTTGATATGCCCAACGCGGTTCAATCGGAAGTTGCGGTTCAAAATATAGTTGAACTAAAAATGAAGGACGAGGATTATCTTCCAGCCCTTGTTGCCAACCAGATTTTAGGTGGTGGTGGTGAAGGCCGTTTATTTTTAAATCTTCGTGAAGATAAAGGCTATACTTATGGTTCTTATTCTTCGATTGGAAATGACAAATATCAGCCCGTTCGTTTCAACGCGTATGCACAGGTGAGAAATCAGGTGACAGATAGTTCAGTCGTACAAATTCTGAGTGAAATAGATAGAATCATCAAAGAACCCGTTAGTGCAGAAGAGCTTAAAAATACGAAAGCCAAGTATTCCGGTAGGTTTGTAAGAGCATTGGAAAGACCACAGACCATCGCAAACTATGCCCTTAATATTGAAAAAGAAGGTTTGTCAAAAGATTTTTACAAAACCTATTTAGAGCGCATAAATGCTATTACTGTTGAAGAAGTTAAGGCTGCTGCTGAAAAATATTTTTCAATTGACAATGCCCGTATCGTAGTTACCGGTAAGGGAAGTGATGTTGCTGAAAATCTTGAAAAAATCGAATTCAACGGAAAAAAAGTTCCAGTACTTTTCTACGATAAAAAAGCGGAAAAAACCGAAAAGCCTGATTACAACGCGGCAATTCCAGAGGGGGTTACTGCAGCTAGTGTACTTGAAAAGTACATTGATGCTATAGGCGGAAAAGCTAAATTAGATGGTGTTGAGTCTTATGCGATGCTCGCCGAAGCAGAAATGCAAGGCATGAAATTAGAGCTTGAAATGAAAAAGACTTCTAAAGACCAATTTTTACAAGATGTAAGAGTTATGGGCAATTCTATGCAGAAGCAAGTTATCGACGGTGACAAAGGTTATATGATGGCTCAGGGTCAACGCAAGGACTTGTCTGATGAGGAGTTGAAGAAGTTAAAAGAGGAGTCAGCTGCTTTTCCAGAATTAAACTATCTTCTTGCAGGCGGCATCACCATTGATGGTATTGAAGCAGTTGGTGATAAAAAAGCTTACAAGCTTAAAGTAACCGATGAAAAAACTGTTTTCTATGATCTTGAAACCGGATTGAAGTTACAAGAGGTAAACAATATAGAAGCTGGCGGACAACAAATGCAACAAACACTTACTTATGGAGATTACAAAGAAGTGTCAGGAATTATGTTCCCTTTCACGTTAACCCAAACGATGGGACCACAAAAATTTGATTTTATCGTAAAGGAAATCAAAGTTAACGATGGCGTAGATGCTGCCGATTTCGAGTAAGCTTTTATACCCATACTTTATAAAATTAAGACGCCTTTTTAGGCGTCTTTTTTTTGTTTACGAGGTATACCCCCAATAAAATCAAGAGTGTAGCAAAAAATTGCTTCAAACTAAAATTCTCTCCATCCAACAACCCCCAAAAAATACCTACAATAGGTATCAAATAGGTCACAGAAACCGAGAATACCGCCGAAGATAGTTGTATCAATTTATTGAACATAATCTTAGCCGCGCATGTGCCTATAGCACAAAGAACGATTACATAGCCCAAAGAACTCCAAAAGAACTTACCAGAAGTGACCTCATTACTAAAGAATCCTGACAGCGGAAGTATTACAAGTGCAGGTACAATGATCGTTGCAAAATTACCAACTGCAATGGCCATCGGGGAAACGTTCTGCAGTTTGCTTTTAATAATATTGGCGTTACCCGCATACCCTATCGCAGCTATAATCACAAAGCCTGCATACCAATAGTTTTGATTTGGATTAACGTTTTGACCGAAGAGTATTAAAAATCCTGCCCCAATAAGCCCGACCAAAACCCCTAAAAACTGATTTTTAGTAAAGGAAACACCGAAAACAAGCAATCCTAAAAACAAGGTGAACAAAGGCACTAAAGAATTTAAAACCGATGCAATACTACTATCGATTTCCGTTTCTGCAAAAGCAAATAAAAACATCGGAAAAAAGCTTCCAATAAATCCGGAAACGGCAACCCATTTCCATTCTTCTTTAGAAATAGTTTTTAAGGATTTAAAACCTATTAAAAAAAGGAACAAACCGGCAATTACAATACGTACCGCACCAAGCTGAATCGCTGTGAACCCATCTAATCCCTTCTTGATCAAAATATAGGAAGTACCCCATATCACCGATAAAACTATAAGATAGAACCATTTATTGCTCCGCACTTTTTATCCTTTTTTAAGTAAGCCACAAAAGTCCGCTTTTATTCGAGAGTGTTCGCACTATGTTCATTAATTTTGTTAGTATAAAATTATTATACATGAAAATCAAAATAGTTGTATTACTTCTCTTGTTAATAACCGCATCTTGCAAGCAAGAAAAAAAAGTAGAAAAAGAAACTACCCAGATACAAGAGGTAATGATGATTCATGACGAAGTCATGCCAAAAATGGGAACATTGGCAAAACTAGTTGCAGAGCTAAAGGCCAAAGTTGATACTACAGCCACTGGAAAACAATATGAAGTCGCCATGAAAGATCTACAGGAAGCCAACAAATCAATGATGGATTGGATGATGGGCTTTGGCAACCGTTTTGATTCTGATGAAATTTTAGAGGGCAAAGCGCTTTCACCAGAAAAACAAGAATGGCTTAATGAAGAAGAAGAGAAAGTTAAAGCCCTTAAAGAACAGATAAATTCTAGTATTGAAAGGGCAGAAGTCTTACTAAATAAAGATTGATTTAGTCTTTCCACTCCATACTTTCCATAATTCTTCGGATATCTTTTTGCAAGTAATCGGCCGCCGGATAAATAGAATCGTAATTCGGCTTGGCATAAAAATAGAGTGACCCTGTCACAAAATGATTAATACTATCGGTTACATAAAACTGTGCCTGAGAAGCAGCATTACCCGTAACTTCATAGAACATGCCGTATACCTTTTTTTCAGGGTTTACAAAAGGTTGTTCAACTATGTTGTCGGCCTTGACCGCATGCTCGTAAGATAGTTTTTGAGTGTCTCTTAGAAGGGTATTCAAATTATCGCCGACTTCTTTATAGGTAATATAAACCGAGCCTTTTATATTCGGGTAATCAATTATCATTGAACAGTCTGATTTCTGTTTTACATTGGTTATCGCATTTAGCTCTAATTTATAATTACAATCGCTGATAAAATCTATATACTCCGCCTTAGGAAAATCCAATCGGAGCATAGCCTTGGGTTTGGGTAACACCTCATCTTTACAGCTCCCAAATAAAATAACCACTATTAAAAAGGCAAATATTCTATTTTTCATGAGGTAAGGTTATTTTAATTTGCTTCAATCTTTTTTTGTCCATACTTTCTACCACGAACTGATAATTATTAAAGAGGACTTTCTCCCCTCTTTTCGGGAAACTCCCAGAAATTTCGAGTACAAAACCTGCAATAGTCTCCGATTCTCCCTTCTTGAGTTCAAATTCTTCTTCATTTTCAATCTTAACAACGCGATAAAAATCTTTCAAGGTAGTTTTTCCTTCAAAAACATAGGTATGGTCATCTAATTTTGAAAATACCAAATCTTCGTCGTCGAACTCATCACTAATATCACCAACTATTTCTTCAATAATGTCCTCTAAGGTAACAATGCCAGAGGTTCCTCCATATTCGTCTACTACAACTGCCAAATGCTTTTTCTGTTCTTGAAATTCAAGTAAAAGATCGTCCAATTTTTTATTCTCGGGCACAAAATAGGATTCTCGAATCAATGACATCCAATTAAAAGTCTTTCTATCAATATAGGGGAGTAGATCCTTCACATATAATACGCCCAGAACATTATCCATATTTTCAGAAAATACCGGTATTCTTGAATATCCATTTTTCTTTATTTCCTGTATAACCTCAGGAAATTTCATCTCTTCATTTAGGGCAAAAATATCTATGCGTGGTCGCATTACTTGTTTGGTATCTGTATTGCCAAAAGAAACAATGCCCTCCAATATTTTTTGCTCTTCTTTTGTAGTATCCCCCTCAGAAGTAAGTTCTAAAGCTTGAGAAAGATGGTCTACGCTAAGATTAGATTTTTGTTTCCCTAATTTTTCTTGAAGGAATAAAGTAGCGGAACGCATAGGCATACTCAAGGGTGTGAGTACAAAGTCAAAAACCTTAAGTGGTATGGCCATAAAACTAGAAAACTGAATTCTGTTTCTATTGGCGTAAATCTTTGGCAGAATCTCCCCGAACATTAAAATCAAAAATGTCGCTACTATTACTTCTAGAATAAAACGCACCGAAATTACATCGAACAAGGTTTGATCTATTTCTGAAAATAGCGTATTGCCAATAGAACTGAACAACAACACAATACCAATGTTAATGGCATTGTTCGCTATTAAAATGGTAGCCAATAACTTTTTAGGTCGGTCTAAGAGCTTAATAATCAATTTTCCTCTAGAAGTGCTTTCTACCTCAATCGCATTTAAATCTGTTTGCGATAGCCCGAACAAAGCAACCTCTGCCCCAGAAATTAAGGCGGAACAGATTAAAAGTAGCGCCAGTACAACTACTTTGGCTGTAAAAACTCCATTAAAAGAAAGAAATAGTACTAGTAAACAATAGGGCTCTGGGTCCAAATGGTTACAATTTAATTAACTAGAATGGCAAATCATCGTCTTCTTCAACATTCTGAACCGGCGCTGCAGGGCTTGCAGGGGTATTAGAAGTTGAAGGTTGAACATTAGCATTCGGTGATGGTTGTTGCGCGCTAGCTCCGCCTTCATTTTTCGTAGTCAAAAATGTAAAATCTTGAACATGCACTTCAGTGGTATATCGGGTATTGCCATCTTCACCTTGCCACTGCCTGTTTTTTAAACGGCCTTCTACATATACTTTATCACCTTTGCTCAAGTATTTCTCACATATTTCAGCTGCCTTATTCCGCACGACAACATTATGCCAGTCTGTATTGGTTACTTTTTCACCAGTTTGCTTATTGGTATAAGTTTCATTGGTAGCAATAGGAAAACGCCCAATACAGCCACCACCTTCAAAATAATGCATTTTTACTTCGTCACCAAGATGCCCGATCAGCATTACTTTATTTAATGTTCCGCTCATAACTTTATATTATTTCAAAAGTACTAAATTTTACACTCTACAGATTTTAAAAAACACTTTATAGATGACTAAAAATTCTTACTTTGTAAAGAATATTCTTATTTTAAAATTGTTAACTTTTGTTAAAAATTCTTAAATCTCCATAATTTCTATGGTTTTCACACAGATGCTTTGGCGTTTTTTTTTTTGAAGTTTACATCAAGAAACTTTAACCCATTCGAATATATGAACCATAAAAGAAAGTACTTATACAAAGTATTGTTCTGTTGTCTTTTAATTCTATTCCTTACCAATTGTGAAAAAGATATAAACTTTACAGAAGATGCCACTACAATCCTAAAAGAATATCCCAATGTTTCTTACTTCTCCAATATTGCAGATGTTCCTCAAGTCGCTAGTGCCCTAAATAACACACTAAATAAATATGTTAGCATAGATAGTAAAAAAGATGAAAGTACATACAGCTATGAAACTTCTTTTGGCACTATCCATAACGATAGAATTATGCAAAGCATAAGTGACGAGGGTGTTGTAAACTATACCTTTAGGGTAACAATAAAAGATGACGACCCCACCACCTTTTACAACCTTATTTTACGTAAAGAAACGGATGGTAGCTTTGCCCCGCCCTACTTAAAAAAAATTACTATGAGCCCTGGTTTTTACGAAGCGTACTCAAAGGGTACAAAAAACTTAAACGAGTTTGAAGGCAGCTATAATAATTATGAAATAAACGAAAATTTAGACATTACCGTATTACTTGGAACGGACACTACTGAAAAAGGTGGTTTAAGCGGTCCTTGCCCTGTACCTGTAGAGAGTAATGGTGATGGTAATACACCCAACCCAAATGATGGCAATAACTCAAATGGGGGAACCAGTTCTGGTGGTGGGGGTACCAGTGGCACTGGAACAGGAACTGGCAGCAATGGATCATCCAACTCTAGCCAAGGTGTTCCTGTAAGCTGTACCTCTCGCATAGTAGCGAATGAATGCAACGGCGGTGGTGGCCATCTGGGCGAAGAACCTAGTTGCACAGGCTCCTTTAAAGGCTCTTTGCAGCTTGTTACCACTTGTACCAATGGCGATGTAGATGTAGAGGAGCTCAAAAGAAACGTGACCGTTGGGGCAAAAGGTAGCGACTGCCCACAAGATAGTGGCGATGTGGGGATGTTAGATGAAAGCACGCCCCTTAAAGAGCTCAGAAAATTGTTGACCGATACAAAATTTAAGATTGCTTTAAATAATATTAAGAGTCATCTAAATAGTAATATAGAACATGGTTATGAGGTATCCAAAGCACCTGATGCCCTGCAGGTATCAACAAATTTTAAAACCGGAACAGAGAACAATGTTAAATTAGCTACGGGCGGTAACATTATAGGAGGTATCCATCATCACACCCAATCTAAAGGGCACCCTATGTTTTCAGCCCACGATATTCGCATGCTATTACTTTACTATTCTAGAAATATTAATAGAAGAAGAACTGTAGGGAAAAACCATGTTTTTACTGTTATGTTAAGCCAACACGGTATTTTTGCATTAAAGATTAACGACCTTATTGCTTTAAGTAAGCTTGTAGATGAAAAAGGATTTAATGCATTGAATAAAAGTCTTGAAGATAAATACGACAATACTACTATTCCAGAAACAAAAAGCAAATATACCGATGCCCTGTTAAATGCTTTAAAAGATGTACAAGAGGACAAAAATATTACAGTGGATGCAATACAGCTCTATGAACTCAACCAAGACGAAACGGATTGGAACCTTATAACCTTAGATTAAAAAACAAGACCATGAAAAATAATTGGATACCAATATTAGTTTTAACAATACTGCTCCCCATAAGTTGCAAAGCACAGAATATTGTCCCTATATATAACAGCCCTATTCAGGCCCCTCCCTCTCCACGCTATTATAAGGATGTGGATAATGACTTTGACCGTATTGTTGGGACCTGGAAATGGCAGGAAGGGAACAGTTCCCTTACCGTGGAGTTTAAAAAAGTGGTACGTGCGCCCTTTGCGGGTAATAGCGTTACAGATATTTTAATAGGGGGGTATACCTATGTTAAAAATGGGGTAGTTTGCACCAACTCCCTACCAATGCCCAACCTGCCTATGGATAGACTCACGAACCACCCCATTTGGGGGGGGGGGATTGGTACACCCATTAAAGGGGCACCGCCCTGCCCGGAATGTGGTACTAATCCTAGATATATTAGAGTGCAAGTAACAGAAGCTGAAAACCCGCAATTGTCAGGCAAGTTTATTATAGGGCACTTTACACAAAATGGGGTGGAAAAAATTAGACTATATTTTGCCAATACAGGTATTTATGATTACACCATAGATTACACAGGCCCAGAAGATATGTGCATTCCAGAAGGCGTTATACTTACCCTAACAAAACAATAAAAAGACAGTACTTGTTATTTATTGAGCCTTACTGTTCCAAGCATAGAACAGTAAGGCTTTTTTAATTTTTTGTAACTTTTATGATTGGGCGGTTTGTTTTCCTTAGTGCCATACAGCGCTACGAACTCAACCAAGACGAAACGGATTGGAACCTTATAACCTTAGATTAAAAAAAAGACCATGAAAAATAATTGGATACCAATAACATTAATTATCACAATGTGTTTCACCATAAGTTGCAAAGCACAGAATATTGTGCCAATATATAACGGACCTGAACAGGAACCCCCTCTACCACATTACTATAAAGATGTGGACAACAATCTTGACCCTCTTGTTGGGACTTGGAAATGGCAAGAAGGAAACAATTCCCTTACCGTGGAGTTTAAAAAAGTGGAACGTGCCCCCTTTGGAGGAGAAAGTGTAAAAGATATTCTCATAGGCGGTTATACCTATATAAAAAATGGAGTGGAATGTACCAACTCCCTGCCAATGCCCAACCTGCCCATGGATAAACTCACGAACTATCCCATTTGGGGAGGGGTGATTGGCACACCCATTAAAGGGTCGCCACCATGCCCGGAATGTGGTACTAATCCCAGATATGTAAAAGTACAGGTAAGGGAACCTGAAAACCCCTTGTTGGAAGGAAAATTTATTATGGGGCATTTTATACAGAACGGCGTAGAAAAAATGGGCCTACTCTTCCTTAATACTGCCATAAGTATGCCTACGGCTGATTATACTGGACCAGAAGAGATGTGCATTCCAGAATTCAGCACCCTTACCCTGGTAAAGCAATAAAAGACAGTACTTTTTATTTATTGGGCCTTACTGTTCCAAGCATAGAACAGTAAGGCTTTTTTAATTTTTTGTAACTTTTATGATTGGGTGATTTGTTTTCCTTAGTGCCATACAGCGCTACGAACTCAACCAAGACGAGACGGACTGGAACCTTATAACCTTAGATTAAAAAAAAGACCATGAAAAATAGATTTCTAATAGTAATATGCCTAATAACAATAAGTTGTAAAGCACAGAATATTGTCCCAATATATAATGGTCCAGAAAATGAACCTCCTTTGCCTCATTATTATAAAGATGTGGATAACGACTTTGACCGTATTGTTGGGACCTGGAAATGGCAAGAAGGCAATAGTTCCTTGACTATAGAATTAAAAAAAATATTAAGTGCACCTGACATTGGAAGTAATGTAAGTGATATTCTTATAGGTGGGTATACCTATATAAAAAATGGAGTGGAATGTACCAACTCCCTGCCAATGCCCAACCTGCCCATGGATAAACTCACCAACCATTCCATATGGGGGGGCGTGATTGGCACACCCATTAAAGGGGCGCCACCATGCCCGGAATGTGGTACTAATCCCAGGTATGTAAAAGTACAGGTAAGGGAACCTGAAAACCCCTTGTTGGAAGGAAAATTTATTATGGGACATTTTATACAGAACGGCGTAGAAAAAATACGCCTACTCTTCCTTAATACCGCCATAAGTATCCCTACGGCCGATTATACCGGACCAGAAGAGATGTGTATTCCAGAGTTTAGTACCCTTACCCTAACAAAGCAATAATCAAAAGTTAGTTTTAATTCTAGTTCTGCTTTTCTCTCATTAGAAAAGCAGTACTTTTTGGTTTTAAGCTCTAATTTATATCTAAATCTTATAAGAGCTCAACCATGACCAAACCGACTGGAACCTTATAACCTTAGATTAAAAAACAAGACCATGAAAAATAATTGGATACCAATAACATTAATGATTACAATATGTCTCACCATAAGTTGCAAAGCACAGAATATTGTCCCTATATATAACAGCCCTATTCAGGGTCCTCCGCTACCACATTATTTGAAAGATGTGGATAATGACTTTGACCGTATCGTTGGGACCTGGAAATGGCAGGAGGGGAACAGTTCCTTGACCATAGAATTAAAAAAAGTGGAACGAGCTCCTGATGCGGGCAACAGCGTTATGGATGTATTAATAGGGGGGTATACCTATGTTAAAAATGGGGTGGTTTGCACCAAATCCCTACCAATGCCCAACCTACCCATGGACAAATTGACCAACCACCCCATTTGGGGGGGGAGGGATTGGCACACCCATTAAAGGTGCACCGCCCTGCCCAGAATGTGGTACTAATCCTAGATATATTAGAGTACAAGTAACAGAACCTGAAAATCCGCAATTGTCAGGTAAGTTTATTATAGGGCACTTTACACAAAATGGAGTGGAAAAAATTAGACTATACTTTGCCAATACAGGTATTTATGATTACACCATAGATTACAAAGGCCCAGAAGATATGTGCATACCGGACGATACTACGTATACCTTGGTAAAACAGTAAGAATACATTATTCAAAAGGAATAAAATTAATCAGGATTTTAATCCTTTTTAAAGGTTTTGATAAAGTCGGCAATCAAAACCGGAACGGGGAAATTGATGACTTCTTTCCAAGGTAAACCATCCTTTATTTCATCGTCGACCTGTACAATCCAAAAATTAGTGTATAAATGTTGGTGCGATAGTTTGTGCACAATTGGCTTGTCATTGTAAAGATAGATATCAGATATGTTTTCTAGAGTTAATTGTTCTAATGAGAGTTCCTTTAATTTCTTTTTAGCCAAAATCGCTTCACTTTCAACTAACGGAAACTGATATAAGTTTTGCCATATTCCCTTACCTTTTCTTTGCTCTAAAAAAGTGTTATTATTGCTATCGAGAACCACTAAATAATTAAAATATCGGTTCTTGATCTTTGTTTTCTTCAATTTAACGGGCAATTCGTGTACTCGGTTTGCTTTTAAGGCAATGCAACTATCGTTTAGCGGACAATGTAAACAATATGGTTTTTTAGGAGCGCATTGAATTGCCCCGAATTCCATAATACCTTGGTTATAGTCCCGTACTTCATCGACATTCATTACTTCCCTGGCTAAATCTTTAAAGTGTTTTATCCCCTCAGAAGAATTAATAGCTAGGTCAATACCGAAATACCTGGCCAATACACGATAAACATTACCATCTACTACAGGTTCTGGTTCATTATAACTTATTGAAGCAATAGCACTTGCCGTATAGTCCCCTACCCCTTTTAATTTGATTAATCCCTTATAGGTCTTGGGAAAATTTCCATTATAATCCTTCACTATTGTTCTAGCAGTACTATGCATATTTCTAGCTCTAGAATAGTAGCCAAGTCCTTGCCACAACTTTAGTACTTTTTCTTCACTGGCTTGAGCCAAATCATAAACGCTGGGGAACTCTGAGACGAACTTGTTGTAGTAGGGCAAACCCTGCGCAACACGTGTTTGTTGTAGCATTATCTCAGAAAGCCATATTTTATAGGGGTCTTGTGTATTACGCCAAGGTAATTCGCGCTTGTTTTCGGCGTACCACGCCAGTATTTTTTCAGAAAAATCCATAGCTTAAAATACTATCCGCGCAAAGTAACAGTTTATATACTTAAAATTTAGGGCTTTATATAAAACATTTATATATTTGCAAGCCTAAAAAAACGAAAATATAAATACGAAATGACGAAAGCGGATATTGTATCTAAAATCTCAGAGAAACTGGGTATTGAAAAAGGAGATGTACAAGCGACTGTTGAATCTTTTATGGAAGAAGTGAAGACATCTTTGGAGAATGGTGATAATGTGTACTTAAGAGGTTTTGGCAGCTTCATCATTAAAACAAGAGCTGAAAAAACAGGAAGAAATATTTCGAAGAATACTACGATTAAAATTCCTGCGCACAATATTCCTGCATTTAAACCTGCGAAGGTTTTTGTAGAAGGAGTAAAAAGTAACGTACAAGTTAAATAAAATACTAACGTCTAAAGCAACACTATATGCCGAGTGGAAAAAAGAGAAAAAGACATAAGGTAGCTACCCACAAGCGCAAGAAGCGCCGGAGAGCAAACCGACACAAGAAAAAGTAGTCTGTTAGACTACTTTTTCATTTTTAATCATACGTTCATTGACATCACGGTTCACAAATTAGCATAAAATTACGGCTACAAAAGCCGTTATAAATATTTTTTAATCATTCGCCGTAGGCGGATAAAAATCGATACATGAATAGAGAATTAATCGTAAGATCTAGTTCTGACGCAGTCGATTTTGCCTTATTAAAAGATGGAAAACTAGTTGAACTTCATAAAGAAGAAGATAATAATAGCTTTTCGGTGGGCGATGTATTTCTCGCCAAAATAAGAAAACCGGTTACTGGCCTAAACGCAGCCTTCGTAAATGTGGGTTATGAAAAAGATGCTTTTCTGCATTATCATGACCTTGGCCCGCAGTTATCTTCTATGTTAAAGTTCATAAAACAAGCAAGAACAGGAAAACTAAGAGATTTTTCCTTGAAAGACTTTCCATTTGAAAAAGATATAGACAAGAATGGCAGTATTAACGAAGTTATAAAAGCCAATCAGTCATTATTAGTACAGATCGTAAAAGAACCCATATCAACCAAGGGGCCAAGAATTAGTTCAGAATTATCAATTGCTGGACGTTATTTGGTCATGGTTCCTTTTTCGGACAGGGTTTCAGTTTCTCAGAAAATTGAAAGCAACGAAGAAAAAAGTAGGTTAAAAAGACTTGTTACAAGTATTAAACCTAAAGGATTTGGTGTAATCATCCGTACTGTTGCAGAAGGCAAAAAAGTCGCAGAACTTGACAAAGATCTCCAAAACTTGCTGGATAAATGGACAGCAATGTGCAAAACCTTGCATAGAGCAGAGCATCCATCTAAAGTATTGGTAGAACTCAATAGAGCCTCTTCAATACTTAGAGATGTATTCAACGATTCCTTTACCGGAATACATGTTGATGATGAAGCGCTTTATGAAAACATAAAGGATTATGTGCACGAAATCGCTCCTCAGAAGGAGTCCATTGTTAAACATTATAATGCTCCAGCCCCAATATTTGAAAAATATGGGATTGAGCGCCAAATAAAAACATCATTTGGGCGTACCGCCACAATGAGCAAGGGTGCTTACTTGGTCATAGAACATACCGAAGCTTTACATGTGATAGATGTAAACAGTGGTAACCGTTCTAACAAAGCCAAAAATCAAGAAGACACCGCTTTAGAAGTAAACATGCTTGCAGCCTCAGAAATTGCAAGACAATTAAGGCTTCGTGATATGGGCGGAATTATCGTTGTTGATTTTATTGATATGGTAAGAGGCGACCATCGTAAAAAACTCTTTGACCACTTAAGGGACGAGATGAAAGATGATCGCGCAAAACATAAGATTTTGCCTCCTAGTAAATTTGGCCTTGTTCAAATAACAAGACAACGTGTACGACCAGAAATGAATATCAAAACCAGTGAAGAAAACCCCAATGGCAGTGGCCAAGAGGTCGAAGCACCTATAGTTTTGATAGATAAAATCAATTTCGATTTAGAACGAATTCTAAAAGGCCCGAATAAGAAGAAAAGTATTGTATTGAACATACATCCTTTTATTGCAGCTTATTTGACCAAGGGGACTCCTTCTATTCGTCAAAAATGGTTTTTAGAGCACAAAAAATGGGTTAAAGTACAGCCCAGAGATGCCTATACCTATCTTGAATATCGTTTTAAAGATAAAGATGGTAAGACGCTGAAATAAACAAAAGCGACCTCAATAACGGGGTCGCTTTTTTGTTTTAAATATCTTTGATCATGCACTCATCAAAAGCCTATTCCATAACCGAAGCTACTAGAAAACTTGAAAGCTATTGTGCCTACCAAGAACGTTGCCATAAAGAAGTAGTTCAAAAGCTTAAAGATATGCGTATGATTCCTGATGCGATCGATCAGATAGTTACTCATCTTATAGCACATAATTTTTTGAATGAAGAGCGCTTTGCACAAAGTTTTGCAAGAGGTAAATTCAATATTAAAAAATGGGGTAAAAACCGCATTGTAAATGAGCTAAAACAACGCGATATCTCTAGATTCAATATTAAAACCGCCCTCAAGGAAATTGATGAGGATGCTTATCTTGAAACTTTAGATGCGCTTTCAAAAAAAAGACTTTCTCAAATTAGCGAAACCAACCTGCAAAAAAGAAGAAAAAAATTAGCTGATTATCTTTTATATAGAGGTTGGGAAAGTCATTTGGTGTATGAAAAACTTAAAGAGTTGATTCCAAATACTTAACCCAAAACATACTTCGATTAAGCTTAGTGCGATATCTAATTTATTACTAAACACCCCTAAAGTCCCCTCAAGGCGACAATACTTTATCCGTATTGACAATTGCCCGTTCATTTTTCCAGTCTATCCATTTTTGACCTTTTAATCGTCGCATTAGATTATCAAAATGGCGCATTACCATAATATTATAAACGGCTTTACCAAAATTCTTGGGTTTTCTGGCTATTGCCCTTAAGCTCATCGAAAAACCAGGCGTTACATATTTCATATGATGCCAATAGCCTTCAGGAATGTAAATTACATTACCGTGCTCCAAATTTGTCATATAGCCTTTTGCATGTTTTAGTGCCGGCCATTTTTGCAAATCAGGATTGGTAAAGTCGATATCCTCCCTTACAATTAAAGAATGAGGAATTTTATATAAATACTTTGTTTCAGACTGGGGAAACAAAATACACTGTTTCTGCCCTTCAAAATGAAAATGAAAGATATTGGCCAAATCGATGTCATAATGCATAAATGTATGTGAATCGGCACCTCCAAAGAAGAGCATCGGAAGGTTTTTCATCAATTTGATTCCGAAATCAGGATAGAAAAAGTCTTTTTGAAGCTGTGGCACTTCTTTTAAAACATTCCACAAAAAAATACGGAATTTAGTCGGCCCTTTTTTCAATAAATCAACGTAATCAGCCATTTTCATTTCGGCGTGTGGCTGATTAAAACCTTCATCGTGTTTTACGGGCCTATCATCATATAAAGGCACCTCTTTTTCGCCCGCAACCTCTTTAATATACTCTAAGTTCCATTTAGAATAGGCTGGCCAATCTTCAATAAATTCTTCAATAACCACAGGCCTCTGTGGTCTAAAATAGTCTCGGATAAATTCTTCTTTAGAGAGTGTCTTTACCCTAGGAATTTCTTGAAGGTTAAGTTCCAAAATATAGTTTTACGAACTATCTAAATTAATAAAAGCATCTTAAAAAAGTAAAACTTACTCTTTCTCTACCAATTTAGAATTCGCTTTGGCATTCTCGTTACGCTCGATTTTATGGCCAGGGCGCGTCCACTTCGGTTTTTCACCTAGTGGCTCGATCTTAGATGCTGTAGCCTCAATTGTTTCTGGCTGTGGAGCTTTTACAAAGGCTTTCTGTGGATTGAGTCCTAACATTTTGAACATTTCCATATCCTCATTTACATCAGGATTAGGAGTGGTCAATAACTTATCACCTGCAAAAATGGAATTTGCTCCTGCAAAGAAGCACATGGCCTGACCTTCTCTACTCATTTCAGTTCTTCCTGCAGATAAACGCACTTGTGTTTTTGGCATCACAATACGTGTAGTAGCGACCATACGAATCATTTCCCAAATAGCAACGGGCTCAATATCTTCCATCGGCGTACCTTCTACAGCAACTAATGCATTAACGGGTACTGATTCAGGTTGTGGGCTTAAAGACGCCAAAGCAACAAGCATTCCGGCACGGTCTTCAACTTTCTCACCCATTCCTATAATTCCTCCACTACAAACCGTAACATTAGTTTTACGGACATTATCGATTGTTTCTAAACGATCTTCAAAAGCCCTTGTAGAAATGACATCTTTATAATAATCTTCTGAGGTATCTAAATTATGATTGTAAGCATAAAGCCCAGCTTCTGCTAAACGTTTTGCTTGGTTTTCGGTAATCATACCAAGTGTGCAGCAAACCTCCATATCCAATTTATTAATGGTACGAACCATTTCTAAGACCTGATCAAATTCAGGGCCATCTTTAACATTACGCCAGGCCGCACCCATACAAACACGCGAACTACCGGATGATTTCGCACGTAAAGCCTGAGCTTTTACCTGTTGTACGGACATGAGGTCATTGCCCTCGATATCGGTATGGTAACGAGCTGCCTGTGGGCAATAGCCACAATCTTCTGGGCAACCACCAGTTTTTATAGAAAGTAATGTAGAAACTTGCACGGTATTTGGATCATGATATTTACGATGTATTGTAGCTGCATCATAAAGCAACTCCATTAAGGGCTTATTATAAATATCTAAAATCTCTTCCTTGGTCCAATTGTGTCTTGTCTCGCTCATGGTTCAAAAATAACCGAAATCCGCTAAAGAAAATAATGAAGTAGAAGATTTGAAATAAAGAAGCCCAAAATAAATTTTTTATTTGTACGATAGTACTTTCAAAAATATAAATTGAGCTTCAATAGCCATAACATAAATCATTCTATTAATCTTTCTATACAAAAACTCCTTTTGTAATCTAAATAAAGTTGTTTTAAAATAAACACTCCACTAGAATCTATTGAATTTACATTTTCCAAGCTATCTATAACATGATTAATCTCACTTAAGAAAATATAAAAATGTTCTTCTTCCGTTATTGTTCGTTTAGTAGTTAAGCCCATTACCTATGTTTATTTGGGGTATTTAAATAATAAGTCAAAGATGAAAGACTTAATGTAAAGAATGTTATTATTTTCCTTAAGCTACAAACTAGTAAAGATGAACAACTATCTGCTATAGATAAGTGGCTAAATCAACTAAAAAGTCCCTCTGTGTTACAGAGGGACTTTAGTTATGATTTTAAAAAGAAAACTACTAGTTACTTTTTCTCAGGAGGTGTGGTTTTTTTAGCTCCTTGTTTGTTTTTTTCATCAGCAACCTCCTTACCCTTTAAATACTCAGGTAATTGCATACCAGCCATGTTGAACATTTCTTGTAATGGCGGTACGGATTTATACATACCCGAAATAAAATTAGCCGTAGAATTTTTACCATCTTCGGTCTTTTGTCCAGAATCCCAAACGGTAACTTTATCTATTTTAATATTCTTGATAGCTTCGGCCTGGGTTTTGACCAATTCCGGTAATTTATCAGCTACTAATAATAAAACAGCATCTTTAGGGCTGTCACCTGCTGCTTTTACAATTTTATCTAAGCCTTCGGCCTGTTTGCTCAATACTTCTAAAATACCCTGAGCTTCAGCCTGAGCTTTAAATAAAATCGCATCTGCCTCACCCTTCGCTTTTCTACGAATCATTTCAGCTTCTGCTTCTGCATCAATCTCTACCTTCTTTTTATCAATTTCAGCAGGAACAACAATATCGGCCATTTGTGAACTGCGCTCACGTTCAGCTCTAGCAATTTCCGCATCCTTTTCCGCAGCATACGATTCTTCCAAAGCTTTTGCTGACTGTACCTTTTCTGCAGCTATCGCTGTTCTTTCTGCTTCTGCTTCACGTTGACGACGAAGAGAATCAGAATTCGCCACATTAATTTTGGCAATATTCTCTCCTTCTACCGCCTTTGCATTGGCAGCAGCAACCTGGGTTCTTTCGTCTTGCAATGCATTTGCTTCACCAATGGAACCATCTCTATTTTTCTCGGCAACTGACTTACGGGCCGCGTTAATAGCATGTGCAGCAGCTTCTTTACCTAAAGCCTCTATATAACCCGATTCATCAACAATATCCGTAATATTTACATTGATAAGTTTTAGACCAACTTTCTTTAATTCAGATTCTACACTCTGCGAAATGTTCGTCAAAAACTTATCTCTATCCGAATTAATCTCCTCTATATCCATTGAAGCAACTACCAGACGTAACTGACCAAAAATGATTTCCTTGGCCAAATCTTGAACCTCTTGCATACCCAATCCTAGAAGGCGCTCTGCAGCATTTTGCATTACACCAGGCTCGGTAGACACCCCTATGGTAAATCTTGAAGGTACATTTACACGAATATTCTGTTTACTTAACGCGTTTGCCAAATCGACTTCAATAGAAATGGGCGTTAAATCTAAATACTCATAGTCTTGTATAACGGGCCAGATAAAAGCTGCCCCACCATGAATACATTTTGCAGAATTACCAGTACCAACTTTTCCGTAGACTACCAAAATACGGTCAGACGGACAGCGTTTGTATCTTCTTATAAAAGAAATAATAATGATAAAGAAAAAGAGGATGGCAAACCCTATGGCCAGTAATGTGGCCCCTCCGCCCAATTGTAAAGGTATTAGCATGTGTTTATTTATTTAATAGTTGAACGATTAATATTCCATTATCCGTGACTTCTTTTACTTGTACAACATTTCCTTGTACCAAATCATTGTTTTCATCTGTAAGTGCCTCCAATTCACGCAAAGTGCCTTGAACATTTATACTAACCTTTCCGATACTCGACCGTTTGCTCCCTATAGTCAAATACACTTCTCCGACTTGATTTAGCGCGTTCTTTAACTTTAAAGTGCCACTACTCTGCAATTTTGCCAGATAGTAAAATAGTGCAGCCATAGCGGTCATCATCAACAATCCACAGATCACGGATATGATTACGGTTACGCTTGTTGTCAATCCATTATCTAGACAAGCGATGCCGGTCCATCCAAAAATGGTAAAGAAACCCATTAAGTTTTTAAAGGACAAGAATTGAAATCCGATTCCTGAATCCCCATCTACTTCGGCATCAACGTCACCACCCATATCGTCGGCATCACCGCCTAGTATTGTCAATACAATCAATACGATAAAAATTCCTGAAGATATTAAGGCGGTTACCCAATATACTTTCTCGAAAAGGCTCAAAGCTGCAAACCAGTTTTCCATGGTGTAAAGGTGTTGGTTAATAAATCATTTAAGATAAGACATTGCCGAGAATATCGGAAGCTTATTTTGAAAGCAAGATGGATACTGCATTTCCTCCAAAACCTACTGCGTTTACCAAAACAGTTCTAATCGATTTGGGATTTTGCTGTTTTTCTGCAAAGGGAACGGAAATCGCTTTATTATTTTGAAGCATCAGTATCGCCATTTCTACACTTAGCATCCCCGATGCCCCGAAGGTGTGGCCTACTTTCCATTTATTTGTAGTCAAAAAAGGTTTTTTGTTACAAAATATTTTTTTGATAGCCTTAAATTCTGATAAATCGCCTTTTATGGTGCCAGGGGCATGCATCACCACAACATCTACACTATTAAGGTATTTGTCCCCTAAAGCCATTGCCATAGCATCTTGAAAACACTTTGCATCGGCAGATATGGAAACATTATGTGTTAGCGGTTCTGTAGCATATCCTATTCCTATAATTTTAGCCAGTGCTTCTCCCGAACTCTCTTTTTCTAGACAAGCCACGGAAGCTGCTTCTCCCAATACCATTGTGTTTTGTTTTTTATCTAAATCGAAAGCACGGCACGGGAACCCTTCGACAGGCTCAGGGTGACTATTTTTGTGGTTCGAGTAGATTTTTAATGCCTTCATCTGCGCAATGGTAAATGGGGTCAATGGTGCTTCGCTACCGCCCACTATAAACTTAGTTGCCATTCCGCTTTGTATCCATGCAATACCGTTCAACATTGCGTGCAGAGCAGTAGAGCAGGTAATGGAATGCGAGATCTCTGGCCCTTTTGTTTTTAGGTCGTGGGCCACCCAAGAAGAGATATTGCCGAGCGTTGTAGTTGGCGATGCCAAAGTAGATGTACTATCATCTTTTAAAAATTCTTTATGGAATTTTTCAAATAGAGCCGTTGCGCCCCGCGATGAACCTATGTTCACCCCGAAATCTACATCTTTAGATTCTATTGACCAACCTGCTTTTTCTATCGCCTTTCTAGAGGCATACATGGCATACAATACAGATTCATCAAGATTCGTGTATTTATTATCCGAGTTTTTGAGCGCCTTAATCTTATCACTTACCTTTTCAGAAAGTTTACCTGCCCATACTTTTTTATCACCAATTTCTATTTCTTTGAGTTGCGTATCATCATTTTTATAATTTTCCCAAGCTTGTTCAAGAGAATTTCCCAATGGGGAAATTGAAGAAATTGCAGTAATGTAAACAGGTTCTTTCAACATATTTTATAATTAAAACAAAAGTAAAAGTTCTTATCTTCATCTGGCATATTAAATTTAAGAAAGCATGAATAATGAACTCGTACCTCAACCTAGTTGGTGGAAAAGAAATTGGAAATGGGTCGTTCCGGTTGGAGGTTGTTTCACACTGATTATTGGAGCGATTATTTTATTCTCTTCCATTTATTTTGGGGTAACCAATATTATGGAAGGCTCTCAACCCTATGAATATGCTTTTGAGCTCATTAATAAAGACGAACAGCTGTTGGATATTTTAGGCTCCCCTATCGAAAAAGATGGTATGATTCAAGGAAATATCAACTGGACCAATGGAAATAAAAGTGCAAAAATGGTTATTCCCATTGCTGGCTCAAAAGGTGATGGCAAATTATATATTGATGCTACTGGGGAAGGAGATGAATGGAACTATCATGAAATTCGCGTTGAAGTCAATGATCAAGAGTTTGATTTTATAGACGAAATCAACTCACAGCACTAGGTCTCTAGTAATTCTAATATAACATCATAAATCTTTTCTAGCTGCTCATTAGTTATTACGTATGGCGGCAATACATAAACTGTATTACCTAAAGGGCGAAGGTTTACCCCTCTAGACATAAAGAACTGATACAGTTTGTCTCGCGATTTTCCATAGCGGTCCATTTTTACATTTAAATCAACCGCCAGAATTACACCAAGACTGCGGGCATCTTCTACTTTTGGATGTTTTTTAATTTTTAGAACGAACCTCTCATGCGCATCTTCTATATACTTCCTCCGCTCCAAGACCGTTTTTGATTCTAACAAATCGAGACCCGCTATTGCCGCTGCGCAACCTATAGGATGTGCACTAAATGTATGGGCGTGAAAGAACCCTTTTGCCACCTTATCGCTCAAAAAAGCATTGAAAATATGTTGCGAACAACTCGTAATACTTAAAGGAAACATGCCTGCAGTTAAGGCTTTACTTAGACATATAATATCTGGTTTATGTTCTAAATAATCAGATGCAAAATTTTTACCTGTTTTACCAAAACCGGTCATTATCTCATCGGCAATACATAAGACATCCAAAGATTTACATTTTTGAACAAGGGCGTCTAAGCCTTTAGCAGAATGAAATTTCATTCCTGCCGCACCTTGAGCTAGGGGTTCAAAAACAAATGCTGCACAATTATTTTTCTCAATGATCTCCTCTAGTCTTGAAAGCACCTCATCAATGGTAGCATCTTGTGGAGCCGGAATGCGTTTAACCTTAAGCAAGAAATCTTCAAAAGGGCCATTGTATGATGACAAACCTGAGGCGCTCATAGCTCCAAAGGTATCTCCGTGAAATCCCCCTTCAAAAGCTATTAGCGTATCTCGCTTTTTACCTTTATTATGGTAGTATTGTAAGGCCATTTTTATAGCTGCTTCCACAGCTGTAGAACCATTATCGTTAAAGAAAATTTTAGCTTGATTTTTAGGCAATAGCTTCATCAGCTTCTCAGATAACTCAATCGCTGGTTTGTGCGTAAAACCGCTGAACATAACAAAGTCAAGTTCTTTCATTTGAGCAGTAATCGCTTCTACAATATAATCACTGCAATGACCATACATGGCAGTGTACCAAGAAGCTATACCGTCTATATATTCTTTGCCATTTTCATCCCATAACAATGCCCCTTTGGCTTTTACAATAGGCAAGGCGTCTACTGCGGTTTTGTGTTGCGTTAAGGGATGCCACAAGTATTTCTTATCTCGTTGGATTAAATTTTTTGTCTGTGCTGAATCTTTCAAATCACTCAATTTGGCTACCTTGCAAAGATGGCAATAAAACCAAATAATAGTAGTCGTCTTGTTTAAAAAAACAATCCATTATATAACCACATTTTACCATTCTAGTAGTGAACGTACGCTATTTTTCTTCTACTTTTTAGTTGCCTTTTTAATTCGGTTTCCTTTTTTCTTTAGAGATTATATTGATCGAGATGAAAGTACTTTTATTTTAATGGGGCAATCTTGGGTTGATGGCTATTTACCTTACACACAGCTTTGGGATTTAAAACCACCGATTGCTTTTCTTTTTTTTGCAGCTCTTATTTATGTTTTTGGGAAAAGTTTTTTGGCCATACGAATTGCCGGTGTTCTTCTTGTAGCACTAACTTCTTTTTTTACCTATAAGATTGGCCATAAGATTGCAAATAAAAAAGTTGCCTTTTGGTCTGGCTGTCTAGTTATTATTTTACAAAGTCTTTTTGGAAGCCTACAAGGTGTAATGTCTGAACATATTTCCATAGCCTTTTTTATTCCTGCTCTATATTTAATAATTAGCAAAGAAAGTAAGCTCTCCTATTTGCTAGCTGGGCTTTTATTTGGCTTATCCTTAATGACTAAATTAAACCTTGCCTACCCAATTTTATTACTTTTTCTTTTCCTTTTTTGGAAGACATACAAGCACGAAAAAAAGCTTTCCCATTTTTTTAAAATTCTAATTTTAGGAGGCACTCTAATAACAATAATACTAGCAACAGCGCTGCCTTATTTTTTTAACAATGACTTAGAACTCTGGTGGCAATCGGTCTTTAAAGCACCAATGGCTTATTCTAGTTCAAAAGAACATTCTATTCTAGATGTTCTCCCTTTTGCTGGTATTGTATTTGGGTTCTTATTCTGGACAATTAAAAAGCAGTTGATTCCCTATAAAACTGTAGAAGTACAATTGTTATTAATTGTTAGTGTTGGAATATTATTTTCGTTTATACAAGCTGGTAAAATAAATGGGCATTATCTCATACAGCTATATCCACCACTAGTAATATTAGTAGCCATTGTAGTATATCAATTTGGTCTTTTAAAGAAGCTTAATTACAAACCTGCCCTTCTAGGTATTGCACTTCTAATCCCCATGGAATCTTATATTGAGTTTAAAAATGTTATTGATAATCGAATTGAAAAAGGTTCTTTTTTTAATGGAGAAGGTATTGCTGTTCCTAATTACTTTAAAAAAAAGAAACTTTCTGCGTCGAAAATACTGTTTATGGAGTATCATATTGGTTATTGGCTTTTAAATGAAAAGCCTCCTACTAAAGCCGCTACACATCCAAGTAATATATTAAGAGAAGAACTATTTCCTTATATGAAAAACACAAGGAAAACGGAAAGTGAAGAACTCCAATTCATTCTGGAAGAATTTAAACCAAACTATATTATAACTAGAAAAAATAGAAGGGTTTTCGCGAGTAAAAAAATAGCCGCAAACTTTTATATGAATATACAATTATCGAAGAATTATATCCCTTTAGACACCATTGAAAACGCGGTAATTCATCAACGTTTAAAACTCAAGTAGTGCTTTTCTAAATTCTTTAGCGTAGTGCTTAACTACTTTTTTGTCAATTAACTCCTCCTCATTAATCCTCCCTAAAAAAGAAGCATCCGTTTTATTCAAAATAATGCTTTCAGTCGTTGGGTATTCATCTCCACTAAAAATTAATCCTACTCTAAAATTTCTTTGTTGAAGTGCTTCTATCGTAAGTAAGCTATGATTAATACTGCCCAAATAATGCCTTGAAACAACTATTACTTTGTAATCTGACTGAATCAAGTCTAAAATTGTATCTGAGTCATTTAAAGGAACTAATAAACCTCCAGCACCCTCGATAACCAAATGATTTTCTGTACGGGGTTCTCTAATTGCATCTAAATCTATCTGAATACCATCAATTTCTGCAGCCGCATGTGGACTCATAGGGGTATTTAACGCATAACTGTTCGGGTGAATAATGGATTTGGTATTGGAAATCAAATTCTTGACCTTGTGACTATCAGAGTTCTCTAAATCACCAGCCTGAATTGGTTTCCAGTAGTCGGCTTCTAAAGCTTCAGTAACTATTGCCGAAGCAATGGTTTTACCAACTTCTGTAGAAATACCGGTAATAAATAATTTCATACTTCTGTCTTGGTAATAAATTCACAATTGGTACAACGGTATTTTTTAGGTTCAAAAAATGGAAAGAGTTTATAGAACAGTGTATTGCGCAAATAATGAACTTCAGACTTCTGTGCCTTACAATTTGGGCATTGAACCAAATTTCCATTTTCATCAACCGCATATTTTCTTAGTTCATTATAAATGTCTTGTGCTTTCTCTTTATCGACCGCATAAACCTGTAACTTAATACCACCTATTGCATTACTAGCAAAGGGTTCTACACCTACGGTGTTTTCATCTTTTAGGGTAACCGTTATACCTTCAGATTCTAATTTTCCCTTTATTATCTGTACATCGGCTAAAAATTCAAAACTGCCTAATGTAACTAAGTCCTTACCCATTTATAGTTCTTTTAATAATGATACTAGCCGTTTTATCTCGTCTTTTGTATTGAACGCATGAAGGCAAAAACGAAGCCGTTCTTTTCCTTTTGGCACTGTTGGTGAAAGAATAGCCTTAATATCAAAGCCGTTCTCTCTAAGGTTCTCAGAAATCGTTTTAGCTTCTATATTACCTCTAACGAACATACATTGAATTGCAGAATTACTTTCTATAAAGCTTTTTTGTAACCCTTGTCTAGACAATTCTTGTTTAAAATAGACAATGTTTTTCAATAAACTATCTTTAAAAGATTTACCCTTTTCTGATTTTAGAAAATCATACGTCGCTAAGTTAGTCGCAACCGTATGAGGTGGTAAAGCAGTGGTATAAATAAAGCTTCTTGCAAAATTCACTAAATAATTCTTTAGCTGGCCACTTCCTAGTATTGCTGCACCATGAGAACCTAAAGCTTTACCAAAAGTTATAATTCTGGCAAAAATAGCAGTTTCAATTTCTCTTTCAAGACATAAGCCTTTTCCATTACCAAATATTCCAACAGCGTGCGCTTCATCTACTATTAAATTATAACTATTCTCGATGCAGAACGATGTAAAAGCTGATAAATCAGGAGAATCCCCATCCATTGAAAAAACAGATTCGGTAACGATATAAACTTCTGCGTTTTTTGTTATGCCATTTCGACTACGCTCAATGCAAAGTTGTAGATCTTTTAAATTGTTATGCTTAAACTTATATGCTTTGGCATTACTTAATTGAATTCCATCCCTAATACTGGCATGGGCCAGTTCATCATAAAAAATCATATCTCCGCGCTGCGGTACCGAAGCGAAAAAACCAAGATTGGCATCGTAGCCAGAATTAAACACTAAAGCAGCTTCACAACTATAAATGCTAGTAAGTTGTTCTTCTAATTTTTGATATAATTGATGGTTTCCAGAAATCAATCGGGATCCTGTAGCTCCATTTTTAGAATTACTCTGATTTAAAATTTCTTTTGTTCTTTCCTTAATCCAAAGCTCTCTTGAAAAACCTAGATAATCGTTTGAAGAAAAATCAACCAACCCGTTGGCACTTGGCAATTTGCGATAGGCATCCTCTGCTGCTCGTTTTTCTAGTTTTTGGGTTAATTTCTTTGGGAAATTAGGCATAAATCAAAGTAGTCCCTTTATTGATATTACGTATAAAAGTAAACTAATGATTAGAATATGGTGCTCTTTAGGATAGAAAAATAATATCAATTAAAAAACAAAAGCCACTCTAAATTAGAGCGGCTTTTTTTCATTTAAAGCGTATTGACTTAATCTGCCAATACAATTACCTTATTATCTTTCAATTCAATAGTTCCGCTTGAAATTGCTAAAACAGTTTCTCCGTTAGCGCCCTTGGCGAACTTATCTTGAACCTCTTCTTCTATTGTAATATCGCCTTGTACTTTAACTTCACCCTGTTGTAATAACGATACAATTGGAGCATGGTTCTGTAACATCTGGAATTCACCATTTATTCCTGGAACGGTAACAGAGGTTACTTCGCCTGCGAATAATGTTGCTTCTGGGGATACGATTTCTAAATACATATTTCTCTAGTTCTAAGTTGTAAGATTTAAGTTAAAAGTCCTAGTAATAAAAGCTTTGAACCAATAACTTATAACTATAAACTATTTAGGCTTCAGCTAGCATTTTTTCACCAGCTTCAATAGCTTCCTCGATTGTTCCTTTTAAGTTAAAGGCAGATTCTGGTAGGTGATCTAATTCACCATCCATAATCATATTAAATCCTTTAATAGTTTCTTTAATGTCTACCAATACTCCTGGGATACCTGTAAACTGCTCAGCAACATGGAAAGGCTGAGATAAGAAACGCTGCACACGTCTTGCACGCCCTACAGCTAATTTATCCTCCTCAGATAGTTCTTCCATACCAAGAATGGCAATGATATCTTGTAGTTCTTTGTAACGTTGTAACAACTCTTTCACACGCTGCGCACAACCATAATGGTCATCCCCTAATATATCCGCTGTTAGAATTCTTGACGTAGAATCTAAAGGATCTACCGCAGGGTAAATACCAAGTTCTGCAATTTTACGAGAAAGTACCGTTGTTGCATCTAAGTGAGCAAAAGTAGTAGCGGGCGCTGGATCCGTTAAATCATCTGCAGGTACGTAAACCGCCTGTACCGATGTAATAGAGCCTCTTTTAGTTGAAGTAATACGCTCTTGCATTGCACCCATCTCTGTTGCTAGTGTAGGCTGATAACCTACTGCAGATGGCATCCTTCCTAAAAGTGCAGATACTTCTGAACCCGCTTGTGTAAAACGGAAGATATTGTCTACGAAGAACAGTACGTCTTTGCCTTGACCATCACCAGCACCATCACGGAAATACTCAGCAATAGTTAATCCAGATAATGCCACACGAGCACGGGCTCCAGGAGGCTCATTCATCTGACCAAAAACGAAAGTCGCTTTGGATTCTTTCATTGCTTTTTTGTCTACTTTAGACAAATCCCAGCCACCTTCTTCCATAGAATGTAAGAAGTCATCTCCATATTTTATAATTCCTGACTCTAACATCTCACGAAGTAAGTCATTCCCTTCTCTTGTACGTTCCCCAACACCAGCAAATACAGAAAGACCACCGTGACCTTTAGCAATGTTGTTGATTAACTCCTGGATTAATACTGTCTTACCAACACCAGCACCACCAAACAATCCAATTTTACCACCTTTTGCATAAGGCTCAATTAAATCGATTACTTTAATACCTGTAAAAAGCACCTCAGTAGAAGTTGATAAATCTTCAAATTTTGGAGCCTCACGGTGAATAGGAAGTCCTTTATCACCACTTTTAGGTAACTCTTCAAGTCCATCAATTGCATCTCCGATTACATTAAAAAGGCGTCCGTAAACATCTTCTCCTATTGGCATTTGGATTGAACTACCAGTAGCAACTGCTTCAACACCTCTACTTAAACCATCTGTAGAGTCCATTGAAATTGTTCTAACGGTATTTTCGCCAACATGCGACTGTACCTCAAGCACTAATTTAGAGCCATCGGCCTTGTCTATTTCTAATGAATCGTAAATTTTTGGGATTACGGTTCCTGATTCAAACTCAACATCAATAACCGGTCCGATAATCTGTGCAACTTTACCTGTAACTTTCGACATTACTTGCTTATTTCTATTATTCGATTTTTTGGATAGAAAAAACCCTGTTTTTTCCGGCTGCAAAGATATGTTATTACTATTTGAAATAGAAACTTCTGAATTCTTTTTTTCCATAAAAAAAGGCACCTAATAAAGATGCCTTTTATAAGTCTTATGAAATTGTTGCTTAAGGATTTATGGTCCAAGAAACATAATAAATCGAACCTATTAATCCAGAGCCTATAGCTTGAAAGTATTCGTCTGCCAATAAGTTCGACCCACCCGCTTTGAATACTGATTTAATACTTGGCACCGAATAGTTTATTTGTGCATCTAAAACTGAATATGCTGGCACATCACCATCAGCAAAAGATGCTTCCCAGAAGAAATCATCACTCCAGCGGTAATTCACTCCAAAGCCAAAGTTTTTAAATAAATCTGTCTTGCCGAAAGAAGCTTTAACCTTATGTTCTGGACTATTGAAGTTCGTTCGAATACCTCTAGCTCTTAGTCCTTCTGCGTCTTCAAGGAAAGTATACGTATAATTTACACCCAAATCAAAGCCGGCAACTTTAGTATCTACTCCAATAGTACCTCCATATGAAGTTATTTCTTCTTGTGAATTGGTATACACTTGATAAACCTCAAAATCTCCATTTTGCAATGCTAATAATGATAGCCCTCCATCACCTGCTTCTCCATATAATGGTACAAATGTTTGAGTTTGAGATATAAAATTATCGTAACTGTTATAATAACCACTTGCATCAATTGTAAACTTTCCAAGCTGTGCTCTATACCCCAATTCATAAGCTGTTATCTCTTCAGGTTGAACCAAAGGAGTGTTTACAGCAGTAGGGTTTCCAGCCAATACCGAACCTATGGAATAAGCGTTCTCGTAAGCTGCTCTTCCTACTATGTCTACAGTTGGTGAACCTGTAAATGCTTGACCAGATTCACTAACATCAAATGTTCTTACATCTCTATCTAAATTATCAGGGGCTGACCCTACTAAAACAGCATTACCGATATTCAACCCAATAAATAAATCTTGTGTTGTCGGGTTTCTAAAACCTTGTTGAACAGAAGCTCTAACATTATGATTTCTGTTCTCTCCCAAAGTAGCCGAAATACCAGCTCTTGGAGAAAAGAAGCCATCAAAAAATTCATTCTTATCATATCTTCCTGACAAAGTAAGCTTTAACCTATCGTCCATTAATTTCTTTTGAAGTTGCATATACCCACCATATTCTTGGTATGTGATAGGTCCATCAAAATCTGTAAAAATGGTTCCCTGAGAATTTAACTCATATTCTCTCCAAGAACCCCCAACTTGAATATCTGCCCAATCATCAATTAGATGGGCTAAATTGTAATTACCATTCGCATGGCGAAATTTTGTGTTATCAATAAATTTTGCACCCGTAAGTAAGTCTCCATCAGCTATCACCCTATTAAAAGCATTTTGAAACGCAGCAGTACCAGGAACTAATCTGCCAGTATCTGCAACAGCTCTAGCTGCTGCGTGTGCCTGTTCATCGGTTGCTTGAACTCCCGTACCTACTCCTAATTTAGCACCAATAAAGGTTTGAGCGTATTCCGTAAACCATTGTGTATCTGATTTCCACGCTCTATTGGTATTAATTGCAGCAAAACGTGTATCATAAGCATCTCCTGAATTTTCAGCTACGATGTATGCACGCACAAAAAAGTTATCGTTCTTTAATTCCAATTTGTGTTGTTGCATCTTAAAACCTTGAACGGCATAACGACTAGCTCCTTGATAAATCGTAGTTCCACGACCAACTCTTCCATTGTATATCAATTCCAAATCATTTCCAAAAGGACGGTAATGTAATGACCAATCCGCTTTTACACTCTGGGCGTTATAATTAGCCAAATCAGCTTCATTGTAGCCTGTTCTACTTACAACGGCAGATCCAACAGTCCCTGTCGGTAACCCCGCAGCAGCATCAAAGTTCAATAATGTGTTTACCTCATCACCGTAAACATTCAACCCATTGTAATTTGGATCAGTCCTATCTGCTCCAGGGTTATTGATATCATCTGTTCTATTAGCGTGCCAATCCTCCCCTTCTAAAATTGAGAAACTTACCTTAGCCGCAAACTTGTCACTAAATGCATGTGCCGCGCGGATACCAACGTCATAGTAATTATTGTCTCCAGCAGCTTCTTGAGAGGTAAGCCCTGTTTTTACATAGGCGCTTATGCCTTGAAAATCCCATGGATTTTTACTTCTCATAAAAAGAATACCGTTAAAGGCCCCTGCTCCATACAGTGCTGAAGATGCCCCTGGTAGAATTTCTACACTTTGCACATCGAGCTCATTCATACCTACTAAATTACCCAGTACGAAATTCAATCCTGGTGCAGTATTGTCCATTCCATCAACTAATTGTAAAAAACGTGTATTTGCAAAAGTCGCAAAACCTCTGGTGTTTACTGATTGAAAAGTTAAACTGTTGGTATTGATATCGACGCCCTTCAAATTCTGAAGACCTCCATAAAAAGATTCAGCAGTAGTGTTCTTAATCTCTTTTAGTCCGAAACGTTCTACAGAAACTGGTGACTCAAAAATACGCTCTGGTGTTCTAGAAGCGGATATCACTATTTCATCGAGTAGCGTCGATGCCTCATTAAGTGTTATTGATAAAACCTCATTATTAGAAGTTACATCAACTGTAGTATCGGTGTAACCAATACTCGATATTTTAAGCTTAAAAGGTGGTGTTTCACTGGTAGAAAATGTGAAATTTCCATCAAAATCCGCCACGGTACCCTCTTCTTTTCCAAGAAGCAAAACATTCGCACTTGGCACTGGTTCTCCGTTTTGATCTACTACTTTTCCTGTAACAGTAGTTTGAGCAATTAGTGTTGCTCCGAACAAAAAGGTAAAGACAAAAAATAATTTTTTCATTAGTCTTGAATTTGAGTTAAGTCAGTTTAAATTACGCATTAATTAAACGAAGCGGAATATACATTTTTTTTGACTTTTGTCTTAATAAAAACAAAAAAATTATGCATGCATAGTACTTTTTTCTAATAAAAAGCCCTTTCCTAGTATTAAATTAACAAAAAAACGGCCTAATTAGGCCGTTTTTAATATTAAATGAATTTTTTATTAGTTACTCTACGGTAACCGACTTTGCTAAATTTCTAGGCTGATCCACGTTACATCCTCTCATTAATGCAATATGATAGGACAACAACTGTAGTGGAATAGTAGTCAAAAGAGGTGTCATAGGTTCAGAAGTTTCTGGGACTTCTATTACGTGATCCGCTATTTCTTTAACGCTCTTATCTCCTTCGGTAACGATTGCTATGATTTTTCCGCTTCTAGATTTAATTTCCTGTATGTTACTAACAACCTTTTCATAATGACCCTTTTTGGTTGCAATTACAACTACGGGCATTTCTTCATCTATAAGTGCTATGGGCCCGTGCTTCATCTCAGCAGCCGGGTAACCTTCAGCATGGATATAGCTAATTTCTTTTAATTTCAGTGCGCCTTCTAAAGCAACTGGAAAATTATAACCTCTACCTAAGTATAAACAATTGGTTGAATCTTTATATACCTCGGCAATTTCTTCAATCAACTTATTAGACTCCAAGGTCTTCTCTACTTTACTGGGTATACCCTCAAGTTCAGTTAAATATTCATGAAACTTAGATTCTGACATAGCACCCTTCTCTTTCGCAAGTTTTAAAGCAATTAGCGATAACACTGTAATCTGAGTGGTAAAAGCCTTTGTTGAAGCCACTCCAATCTCTGGACCAGCATGGGTATATGCTCCCGCATGAGTTTCACGCGCAATCGAAGAACCAACAACATTACACACGCCAAAAACAAAAGCACCTTTTTCCTTAGCCATTTTTATTGCAGCTAAAGTATCAGCAGTTTCTCCAGATTGGGAAATTGCAATTAATACATCCTTATCGGTAATAACAGGATTACGGTATCTAAATTCAGAAGCATATTCTACCTCAACCGGTATTCTTGCCAAATCCTCAAAAATATACTCTGCAACAAGGCCGGCATGCCATGACGTTCCACACGCTACAATTATTATTCTATTTGCGTTAATGAACTTTTCAAGATTTTGATCTATTCCGGCCATTCGAATTAAACCTTGATCCGCAAGTAGTCTTCCTCTATAGGTGTCTAAAATAGCTCTTGGCTGCTCATAGATTTCCTTAAGCATAAAGTGATCATAACCCCCTTTTTCTATCTCTTCGAGATTTAATTGAAGTTCCAAAATATTTGGATACGCTATTGCGTCATCCTTAATCTTACGGAGTTTTATTTCTTTACCAATTCTAATAATTGCCATTTCTTCATCTTCTAGATAAACAGCATTATTAGTAAATTCTATGAAGGGAGATGCATCGGAAGCAATAAAAAATTCATTCTCTCCAATACCAATAGCAAGTGGACTACCTAATTTTGCAACAACTATTTCATCGGGTTTATTTTTATCAAATACAGCTATTGCATAAGCACCGACTACCTGATTCAGTGCAATTTGAACAGCTTTCCCAAGTTTAACGCCTTCTTTCTTCTTAACTTCTTCAATTAAGTTAATCAGGACCTCTGTATCTGTATCCGACTCAAAAGAATACCCTCTCTTAATTAGAGCTTTTTTAAGTGATTCATAGTTTTCTATTATTCCATTATGTATAATGACCAAATCTCCGGAATTGGAATAATGTGGGTGTGAATTCACATCATTGGGTACACCATGTGTTGCCCAGCGCGTATGCCCAAGACCTAGTTTTCCATTTGTAGAAATAGTAATCTCTGCTTTATGCTTCAAATCTTCTACTTTTCCTTTTGTTTTTGCCAAATGGGTGTCTTCTCCATCGAACAGTACTACGCCAGCACTATCGTACCCTCGATACTCTAATCTTTGAAGACCTTTTATTACGATTGGATAGGCATCACGATGACCTATATACCCTACAATACCACACATAAGTAAATAATTTTTAAGAGGTTATAAACTCTTAATGTTTGCAAATTTAAACTATGACCAATAAAATCTGCTGAAAATATAGATAACTAACGTAAAAAACCTTTAAGTCGTATCAACGGCCTTCCGCTAATTCGCTTCTGTATAGAAAATTTGAAGCTTAAGTTTTTTTGATTCGTTCTCTGGAGAAACATTACTCCCAAAAAGAACGGTACCCAAGGGGTTAACAGTAGACATAATCGGCACATTGATATCACTGACCGAACCTGCGCCAATTGCTTGGGCAACATTAGGTATTGAAATATTTGATGTAAGTGCTAAGGCTAGTTTGGCGTTGGTAGAATCTCTTACAATGATATTATTTATATGTTCTGTTATTTTAACAGTATATGTATCACCCAATTCTCCATCTTTTTCAATTATTCCATCATAATTTAAAAATAACCCAAGAGGGTTATCAGATGAATTAAATTCGGTTGCTATATTATATAATGGTTGATTGGTTTCAGCGTTGAAAAGATAAATTCTAGGAGGCTCAATACTATTACCAACAGCATCTCTATCTATAGAAAAGACTAAACTGGCTTCGTTAATAATCCAATTATTTTCTTTAATCTCGTTTATGATTGAGGAGCCATCGACTTCATCAAAGAGTAAAAGCTCAGCAATTGTTCCCGCTCCTCCTTTTAAATAAATTCTTTCTGTGTTTTCCCCATTGTCCAAGCTAGATACAATTTCAGAAGGATATGGGTGATTATTTAAGGTATTTACTGCATTTCCAGTGACATTGTTGTTGGATACTTGCAAAAAGTTTAAAACAAAATCTCTCTCTATTCTTTCCGTAGTGCTCTGGGCACCATCTTCACCTGCCACGAAATTATCGTATTCGTAGGTTATTGTAAGATTGGCCTGAGTCAAATCCAATAACAACAAAATTTCGTCTGTACTCTCAGGAGTAATAGATATATGTAATCCACGAAGAAAATCGTTAAAATTAGACTGGCTCAATAGCTCAGAATCTCCTTCTTTATCAATAAGGTTCTCTTGAAAAAATTCAGGGCTTAAATTAACCCGAATCCCTGGATTTAAACGAGTCTCTATGACCTCTGATTCATCAACGTCTTCAGTATCTGGATTATCATCTTGAAAGGAAATAAATTCTTCATTACTAATAGTTACTTGGGTGTCTGCCAGTAACTCGCCAGTGAATGTTGGTGAAAATTGCTGATTAGAAAAATATTCTTGTGCCTCCTCAAAATTACTATTAGGGTCTAAATCTCTAAGAAAAAATGTAGACCGTTCAACTTTTAAATTAAATTGAGCCCCTACTAAATTATCTTCAACGACACTAGTTGAAAAAATACTATCCAATTCAAATTTTCTTGGAAAAACATTAGGTACAAAATCATCATCATCTGCATCATTGATACCATCTCCGTCAGTATCTGGATTGAAAGGATCAGAACCCTGAACCCTTTCCTCATTATTACCTAGACCGTCTCCATCAATATCATTATTGGGGTCATTTTCACCGCCTGGCTCCTGCTCATCAGGAACACCGTCTCCGTCAGAATCCCTACTAAACGCTTGTGACAATTGATATGGTATATAAAGTACAACTTCTTTTACTTGCTCGTTTTCCAATATCGTAGATTCTACTTCATCGGTTTCTGCCGCATCCTCTGTGGCTTGGGTTAAATCTCCAAAAAAATTCGAAGTTGATCCCGTATTTTGATTTATGGGCAGCCTTAACTGGGCTGTAATCCTAGCCTCAGTTCTTCCAAAAACAGGATCATTGTATGTGCCTAACTGATAAATAGGCAGGCGATTTGTCTGAACGGCCTCAATATTTTTGTTAAAAGCAAAAACATCAAATTCCGCTTTTCCAGTAGTAAAGGGTTCACCCGCGACTACCCCTTCACCAATTGTATTCAATTCTTCTTCACAGGAAGCAACAAGTACCACCAAAAATGCCCCAACAAAAGCTGGAAATAAATTTTTACCAAAAAAGCTCATGCAATTTATTTTAGAACCTCTGTTTTATAGAAATTAGAATAAGCCTCTTCAGATTCTTGGACTGAAACATAAGGCAAAACAGGTTTTTGCAGACTTTCAATATATTGCTGTAAATCTTCAGAAACCCCTTCTGAGGCTAAAATAATCGCATCTGAATAATCTACGGCAACCTTTAACAAATTATTATAGTCAGGTGTACTAAGTGGCGCTATTTTGCTTTCATCGATACCATCGAAAGCAATTTTCTTACCCATATCTGCATTAAGGGCCCCTTCAAAGCCCTGATCATAAACCGAGGTCACAATCTTACTATCTGCAAAAATAGGTTCATCCGCATAGTATTCTCGAAGATATAGCGGTAATAATGAAGCCATCCACCCTTGCACATGTATAATATCAGGGGTCCAATTTAATTTTTTGACTGTTTCAACTACCCCTTTTGCAAAGAAAATTGCCCGTTCATCATTGTCAGGAAATAAATTCCCTTCCTTATCGGTAAAAGTTCCTTTTCTTTTGAAGTATTCTTCGTTATCGATAAAGTATACTTGAATACGTTCTTTTGGAATAGAGGCCACTTTTATAATAAGAGGCATATCCATATCGTTAATCACTAAATTCATCCCTGAAAGACGAATAACCTCATGTAATTGATGTCTTCTTTCATTAATATTTCCATACCTAGGCATGAAAATACGTATCTGTCCTCCACTACTGTTCACCATTCTTGGGGCTTCGTATGACATTAAAGAAACAGGATTCTCTGGGAGGTAAGGCACTAATTCAGAAGATACAAACAATATCTTTTTACCATTCATAAACGCAATTTTTATGTATCTGAAAAAACGTAGCTGCAAAAGTACAAAAATAATGTAGATATGCAGTATTTATAGTATTTTTGCGAGCTTTTATGCTCATTCATGCAGGTATTACACTACAAAAAAGAGTTGCGAGACATTTTATCATCCAAAGACGGCAAAAACCATACCATAGGGTTTGTGCCCACCATGGGTGCTCTACATAAAGGACATCTTTCACTGGTAAACAGGGCCCTCAATGAAAATGATATCGTTGTAGTGAGTATTTTTATTAATCCCACGCAATTCGACAATAAAGAAGATCTTGAAAAATATCCTGCAAATCTTGAAGAAGATATGGTTTTGCTAAAAACAATATCTAATGACATTCTGATTTTTGCTCCATCGGCCAAAGAAATATATGATGAAAAAATTGACTCCAAAGAATTCGATTTCAATGGCTTGGAAAAAGTAATGGAAGGTGAATTTAGGGCGGGACATTTCAATGGTGTAGCTACAATCGTTGAACTGTTACTTCTAACTGTAAATCCTACTCGGGCCTATTTTGGAGAAAAAGATTTTCAGCAGCTTCAAATCATTAAAAAACTTGTGGAACTTAAGGGTTTTCCGTTTAAAATTATAGGCTGCCCCATTGAAAGAGAAGCCAATGGTCTGGCAAGAAGTTCACGTAATGAACGTCTGTCATTGTCTACACGAGAAAAAGGTGGTTTTATTTACAAAACCTTGAAAACTGCCAAATTAAAATTTGGCACGGAAAGTGCTAATTCTATTGAAGAATGGGTAGTATCAGAGTTTGCAAGAAACGCTGTTTTTACATTAGAGTATTTTCAAATTGCAGATATTAATACATTAACACCCATTTTAAAAAAACAAAAAAATGTAAAATACCGAGCTTTTATTGCCGTCTATGCAGAAGGTATTCGCTTGATAGACAATATAGCTCTGTAAATTCTTAAATTTGTACCATGCAAATAGAAGTTGTAAAATCAAAGATTCATCGAGTAAAAGTTACTGGTGCAGACCTGAACTATATTGGTAGTATTACAATTGATGAAGATTTGATGGATGCTGCAAATATTATTCGTGGCGAAAAAGTTCAAATTGTAAATAACAACAATGGTGAACGACTTGAAACCTATGCAATTCCCGGACCAAGAGGTTCAGGTGAAATCACCTTAAATGGTGCTGCATCAAGAAGAGTGGCCGTTGGCGATGTTTTAATTTTAATTACCTATGGTAGTATGGACATTGAGGCGGCTAAAAGCTTTATGCCAGCCCTAGTTTTCCCAAATGAGGACACTAACTTACTCAACTAGTTTTGAGTGATTCTGCCAAAAAATTTCTAAAGACCTTCATCCCCATTGCATTGGGAATCTTTCTAATTTGGTATTCTTATACGTCTACCTCACCTGAAGAAAGAAAACAGATTATGCATTATATCTCTAATGCGAGTCCGTTTTGGGTTGGACTTTCGGTTGTCATTGGAATTCTAAGCCATATCTCAAGAGCCATTAGATGGAATTATATGCTCAAACCTTTGGGATACAGCCCAAAACTAAGCAATAATGTATTTATCATTTTGATGGCATATTTTGCAAATCTTGGAATTCCAAGATCAGGTGAGTTCTTAAGAGCGACTGCCCTAACCACATACGAAGGTGTTCCATTTGAAAAAGGCTTTGGAACTATAGTGACCGAAAGAGTCATAGACCTTATTATGCTTTTAGTGATAATTTCAATCGCCTTGGTCTTACAAACAGATATTATACTTGAGGTACTTAACGAAAAAGGTGTTAATCTAGTTGGTGCTGCTGGCATTCTATTTGTTGGTATTATTGGTTTACTAGTTGCTGTAAAGGTTATTAAAAAGTCCAATGCAGGGTTTGCCCTAAAGCTTAAAAATTTTTTAAGTGGTTTGTTGGATGGGATTTCCAGTATCTTAAAAATGAAAAATAAATGGGCATTTGTTTTTCATACACTATTTATTTGGGCATGTTATATTGCCATGTTCTGGGTCATTAAATACACTGTCCCAGAAACCGTAAATCTTACACTTTCAGAATTACTGATTGCATTTGTTGGAGGCGCTTTTGCAATGTCTACTACAAATGGCGGTATAGGTCTTTACCCAATTGCTGTAAGTACCTCGTTGGCAATTTTTGGGATTTCTTCAGTTTCGGGAGATGCTTTTGGTTGGATAATGTGGATTGCACAGACCCTTATGGTTGTAATTTTTGGGGCAATATCTTTTGCACTACTTCCGTTATTGAACCGAAACCGATAATACTGATTATCAAAAGCCTAACAAATGAAGAAGTTGTTTTTGCCAATATTGGCATTATTTTGCTTTAGTGTTAACGCCCAAGTACAAAAAGAGATTTTTGAATCGTTTAAACTACAGGAAAGAAGAGACGTTTCCTATTACTTTCCAGTAGATTATACAGAAGACAAAAAATATCCTTTAATTCTAGTTTTAGATGCCGATTACCTTTTTGACTTAGTTGTAGCCAATGCCAAATTCTATAGCAAACACAACCGTATGCCCGAGGCCGTTGTTGTAGGAGTTCATCAAAGTAAGAACGACCTTAGATGGGAAGATTGCGATTTCGAACAAACCACAGGCTTACCCACAGAAAAGGGGAAACTGTTCTACGAATTTTTAGGAACCGAACTTATACCATATCTTGAAACAAACTATAAGATTGCACCGTTTAAGATGTTTATCGGTTATGATATCACTGCCAATTTTGGCAACTACTTTTTATTTAAAGATAAATCATTGTTCAACTCTTACTTGACCATATCTCCTGTACTGGCCACTGAAATGGAAAGTAGGGTGCCCTCTAGGTTATTAGATTTAGACCAAGAAATATTTTATAATGTAGTTTTAGAAAAAGAAAAGACAGAAGATCGCCAGCGTATGCTTCAAATGGATAATGCCATAAAATCGATTTCTAAAGAAAATATTCATTACTTCTTTGATCAATACGACGAACCGGATCATATTTCAATAGCCGCTTATGGCGTAAGTAAGGCATTTGACAATGTCTTTAAATTATTCAGGCCTATAAGCCCTAAAGAATACAAAGAGCAAATACTTAAATCGGAAGAACCTGTATTTAAATATCTAGAGGAAAAATATAGTCGCATTGAAGACCTCCTAGGGTTTGAAAAACAGGTGGAGCTCAATGATATCATGGCAATTTATGCTGGTTGTGTAAAAAAAGAAGATTATGAATCTTTAAAAGAACTTTCTCAGGTCTGTAAGAAATTCTACCCAGAAACTATGATGGGCTTCTATTTTGAGGGCGAATATCTTGAACTGCTCGGAGAGCCCAAAAAGGCAAAAAAGGCATTTGAGAAAGCGTACCAGATGGAAGAGATAGATTTCTTGACAAAAGACCTTGCCATTGAAAAATTGGATGCCCTTAAAGCTGATTTTGGCTTTTAAAATATAGAACTTTAAACTTATCTTTAGCCAAATTCCTTTTAGGTTTATGGCTAAAACCAAAACAGCTTTCTTTTGCCAAAATTGCGGTACCCAGTATGCCAAATGGATCGGGCAATGTACTTCTTGTAAACAATGGAATACCATTGTTGAAGAAATCGTGCAAAAAGAAGAAAAAAAAACTTGGAAGACTAGTTCAAGTACGCTTCAAAAAGCTTCGAAACCACTTCGGGTCAACGAAATAAACAGTGACAAAGAAATTCGATTTAACACTCAAGATATCGAGTTTAACCGTGTTTTAGGAGGAGGGCTTGTGCCTGGTTCTTTAACGCTTCTTGGTGGGGAACCTGGAATTGGTAAGAGTACACTCTTACTACAAATTGCCTTAAAATTACCATATAAAACACTTTACGTTTCTGGCGAAGAAAGCCAAAAACAGATAAAGATGAGGGCAGAACGTATTCATCCCAGTTCTGAAAATTGCTTTATCCTTACTGAAACAAAAACACAAAACATCTTTCAACAGATTGTGGCATTAGAGCCCGATTTGGTTGTCATTGATTCTATACAAACATTACATTCAGATTATATTGAGTCAGCCGCGGGTAGTATTTCTCAAATTCGTGAGTGCACCGCCGAGCTTATAAAATTTGCAAAAGAGAGTAACACTCCTGTTATTCTTGTTGGACACATTACCAAAGATGGAACTATTGCCGGGCCTAAGATTTTAGAGCATATGGTTGATACCGTTTTACAGTTCGAAGGTGACCAAAACTATGTATATCGTATTCTTAGATCTCTTAAAAATCGTTTTGGTTCTACCGCCGAGTTGGGAATCTATGAAATGCAGGGTAGTGGACTTAGAGAAGTAAACAATCCTTCAGAGGTTTTGATTTCAAAGAATGATGAAAATTTAAGTGGTGCCGCCGTTGCTGCTACCGTAGAGGGTATAAGACCGTTGCTTATTGAAATTCAAGCGTTAGTAAGCACCGCTGTTTACGGAACCCCACAACGCTCTGCTACCGGGTTTAATGCTAAAAGATTAAATATGCTTTTAGCTGTATTGGAAAAGAGGGCCGGGTTTAAACTTGCCGCGAAAGATGTATTCTTAAATATCACTGGCGGTATATCTGTAGACGATCCAGCGATAGATCTAGCCGTAATAGCCTCTATATTGTCAAGTAATTTTGACACTCCTATTCCAAAAGGGGTATGCTTTGCGGCAGAAGTTGGTCTATCTGGTGAAATAAGAACAGTTCAACGAACGGATCAACGCATATTGGAAGCTGAAAAACTCGGCTTTACATCTATCTATGTTTCCAAAAACAATAAAATTACATTGAAAGATACCAAAATCAAGGTGCGTTTAGTTTCAAAAATTGAAGATGTCGTAAGTACCCTATTTAAATAATTTAGCTCTAAGGCGCGGGATTAGGAATTTCTTCATGAATCGCTTCAATACCTTCTAAAACTTCATCCGATAAATCGATATTAATACTATCTACATTTTCCTTCAATTGCTCCATAGTTGTGGCCCCAATAATATTACTGGTTACAAAAGCTCTCGTATTTACAAAAGCCAATGCCATTTGCGTTAACGAAAGACCGTTGCTTTCAGCAAGATCAAAATACTTTTGTGTTGCGGCCATAGCATTTTCTCCGCTATATCTGTTATAGTTTGGAAATAAGGTTACTCTTCCTTTTCTAGGTTTTTGACCTCCTAAATACTTTCCGCTCAAAACACCAAAACCCAAAGGAGAATACGGAATTAAGCCTATCTTTTCTCTTATCGAAATCTCAGAGAGCCCTACTTCAAATAATCTATTTAAAAGATTATAAGGGTTTTGTATGGTGACCATTCTTGGCAAATCTTGATGTACTTTGGCCTCCTCAAGAAAGCGCATCGTGCCCCAAGGTGTTTCATTAGATATGCCTACCTGTCTAATTTTACCTTCTTTGACCAGATCGCGAAGAGTTTCTAAAATCTGATGGATATTATCCTCCCAAAAATCAGGTTCACCGGCGTTAAAACCTCTTTGCCCAAAATAGTTTGTGTTTCGTTCTGGCCAATGCAACTGATATAAATCAATATAATCGGTCTGTAGTCTTTTTAAACTTCCTTCTACTGCAGTAATGATTGAATCTTTACTGAAACCGGTTGTTCTGATAAACTTTGTGTAATCTCCAGGACCAACAATTTTTGATGCCAAAACTATCTTATCCCTATTCCGATTTTTTTTGAACCAGTTGCCAATTATCTCTTCTGTAACCGCGTACAATTCTTTCTTTGCCGGAACAGGATATAATTCTGCCGTATCAAAAAAGTTTACCCCTTGCTCCAAGGCATAGTCCATTTGCTCATGACCTTGTTCCTCAGAATTCTGGCGTCCCCAGGTCATCGTACCTAAACAAATTTTACTAACTCTAATATCAGTATTGGGTATTCTGGTGTATTTCATGAAAAAAGCAATTTTGAACGCAAAAATAGTCGTTTTGCACTACTGTTTTCTTAAGAAAACTCTAATCTATTTCAATAAGGATAGGGCAATGATCGCTATGTTTTGCTTCGTTTAGAATTACAGAACGTTTTAACCTATCTTTCAAAGAATTGTTTACCATGCCATAATCTAAACGCCATCCTTTATTATTATTTCGGGCATTGGCTCGGTAGCTCCACCAGGTATAATTATGAGGTTCTTTATTAAAATGTCTGAAACTATCAATAAAACCACTTTCGATAAAATTACCTATCCATTCTCGCTCTACTGGTAAAAATCCCGATACATTTTTAAGCCCTACGGGATTATGGATGTCTATGGCTTCATGGCAAATGTTATAATCTCCGCAAACAATTAGGTTTGGTCTAATCTTTCGAAGCTCATTAGCATATTTTTGAAAATCTGCCATGTAGGTCAATTTAAATTCTAACCTATCCATATTACTACCTGAAGGCAAATACATGCTCATTACTGAAACATCCCCGAAATCAGCCCTAATATTTCTTCCTTCAAAATCCATATAGTCAATACCAGTGCCATATTCAACATGGTCTGGCTCTTGTTTACAAAGTAACGCTACACCACTATACCCTTTTTTTTGGGCGCTGAACCAGTAATTATAGTTATAGCCGGCTGCCTCAAAAAGTGAAACATCTACCTGCTCTTTCATGGCCTTGGTTTCTTGTATACAAACCACATCTGGGTTAACCGACTGCAACCATTCTATAAAGCCTTTGTTCAAGGCTGCTCTAATGCCATTAACATTATAAGATACTATTTTCATCTACCTAATTTTGCTTAAAAATAGCTAAATTTAACCCTTACTTTCCGCTTAATGAAACATGTTTTTATTATTGTAGTTACCTTTTGTTATTCCTATGTTTTAATTGCCCAAAATGATTCTATCACCAATCTTGACGAAGTAACTCTTATCGAAGAATTTATTGCCAAAAAGGCCATCGGCATTACAGAATCATCAAGCATTGATGCCGATAATTTAGAACAATTTAGCCCGATAGATTTTGCAGGGGGTATCAATCAAATTTCAGGGGTATACCTGCTTTCTGGGGCTTTGAATACTAACCGCATTACCATTAGAGGTGTAGGGTCAAGGTCTCGTTTTGAAACTGATGAAGTACGTATGTATTTTAATGGCATTCCGGTTACTGATGGAACCGGAATTTCTACAATTGAAGCTTACGACTTTGAAAATATGGGGCGCATTGAAGTAGTGAAAGGTCCAAAAGCTACCTCACTTGGCACTAATCTTGGTGGCGCATTACTTTTGAATACCATACCTCCAGTAGTGGGAGAGACCTTTTTGCAAAATAACTTCACCATTGGTTCTTATAACCTCATTAAAAATAATTTGGCTTTTCGGCATTCAGAAAAAAACTTCAATATCAATGTAAATTACAATCATTTAGAGACTGATGGTTTTCGCCAGAACAACCACTTTGAACGTGATGGCTTTTTGCTGACTTCTTCTTTACGAATAAATACCAAAAACAAAATAGATTTTTTAATTAACCATATTGATTATACTGCAGGTATACCCAGTGCAATCGACGAAATCGATTTTAGAGAAGACCCTCGAAGAGCCGCTTCTATTTGGTTGGCTGCCAAAGGTTTTGAGACCAACAACTATAGCTTGACAGGAGTATCATACCAACATCAGTTTAATCAGCACTTAAAAACCACCAATAGCATTTTCTACAGCTATTTAGACCGTTTTGAACCCAGCCCATTTGAAGTTTTAGATGAATTTACCCATGGATATGGTTTTAGGTCAGTGACAGAAGGACGCCTATTTAAAGGTGATTTCACATTTGGCGGTGAACTATATCGAGACAATTATTACTGGAAAACTTTTGAAAATCTATTTCGAAAAAATGAAGGAAATGGATATTTACGGGGCGCTCAAGAATTAGATAATAAAGAAATAAGGTCGCAACTCAATATTTTTGCCACCTATGGGTTTTCTATATCAAAAAGACTTTTGGCACAAATTGGTATTAATTTAAACAATACCAACTACCGTTTCTTTGATCAGTTTAATACAGGTAATGCCAACACTTCTGCCGAGCGCAATTTTAACCCTATTGTTCTGCCAAACCTTAATCTTCAATACACTTTCAATAAAGGACGATTTTTTGCCAATATCAGTAGAGGCTTCTCTAACCCTGGTATTCGAGAAACCTTGAATCCAGACCGAGTACTAAATTCTAATATAAATCAAGAAAAAGGTATTAGTTATGAAGTTGGTAGCTCTTTTTCTTTGTTTAAAAACGCATTCAACCTAAATACTTCTGTTTACCGTATGAACATTAATGATTTGTTGGTATCTGAACGGCTTGACGAAGTACGGTTTATTGGAAGAAATGCTGGTAGTACCAGGCATCAAGGTTTTGAATTCGATGCAAATTATCTGTGGAAGATATCTGATAAATGGTCGGTTAGCCCCCGCATTAGCTATACCTTTAACGACCATATTTTTGTGGATTTTATTGATGGCGATAATAACTTTTCAGGTAATGAATTAACAGGTGTACCTAAACATCTTGTTTACTCAGGTTTAACTTTAAAGCAATCCAAAGGATTTACCTTTAATCTTACACACCAATTTGTCGATGAAATCTCACTTACAGATGCCAATACCGAATTTAGTGAAGCTTTTAATGTTTTCAATGTGCAGTTACGCTACCGGGCTATGCTTTTTAATAAATTACGGTTTGAATTAAATGTTGGTTCAAACAATATCTTTGATACCACATACGCACAATCGGTATTGATTAACCAGCGGAGTTTTACCAGCGCTCCACCTCGCTTTTTCAATCCAGGAAATGGCAGAAATTATTTTGCTGGACTACGTTTAAATTATATGCTTTAAAAAAATGAAGACTACACCTATTAATTATATCGAATTAAAGTCTACTGACCTTAAAGCGACCAAAACATTTTATTCACATGCTTTTGGCTGGTCTTTTACAGATTATGGAGATGGTTATACTGCCTTTACAGATAGTGGTGTTGAAGGTGGTTTTGAACTTACAAAAGAATCAATTGTAAACGGTGCACTAATAGTTTTACACCATAATGATTTAAAGGCCATTAAAGAAAAGGTCATTGACTTAGGGGGAACAATCTCTTTGGATATTTTTTCATTTCCCGGAGGGCAACGTTTTCATTTTTTAGATACTTCTGGCAACGAGCTTGCGATTTGGTGTGAAGAATAAAAAAAGCATCCTAATGAAGATTAGGATGCTCTCTTTTTTCATAGCAGTATTGAGCTGTTATTTTAAATCAAAACGGTCAAGGTTCATTACCTTAGTCCATGCTGCAACAAAGTCTTTTACGAATTTGTCTTTTGCATCATCAGTACCGTAAACCTCAGTAATAGCCCTTAGCTCTGAATTTGAACCAAAAATCAAATCTGCACGGGTTCCTGTAAACTCCACCTTACCAGTAATTCTATGGCTACCTTCAAAGTACCTATCATCTTCAGAAGTTGCTTTCCAAGTATAGGTCATATCTAAAAGATTGGTAAAGAAATCATTTGTAAGGCTGCCTACATTATCGGTAAAAACACCATGATTAGAACCCTCGAAGTTCGCTCCCAGTACACGAAGACCACCAACTAAAACAGTCATTTCTGGCACAGTCAAGGTCAATAAATTGGCCTTGTCTACTAATAGGTCTTCAGCAGCAACCTGTAAATCAGACTTTATATAGTTTCTAAATCCATCCGCCAATGGCTCTAAATAGTTAAACGACTCTATATCTGTTTGTTCTTGACTTGCATCACCTCTACCTTGGGTAAAAGGCACTTCAATATTATGACCGGCATTTTTTGCAGCTTCTTCAACACCAACATTACCGGCCAAAACGATTAAATCAGCAATAGAAACGTCTCCGTTAAATTCATTTTGAATTCCTTCTAAAACAGTGAGTACTTTATTTAACTCTGTAGGGTTATTGACTTCCCAACTGCGTTGTGGTTCTAGTCGAATACGACCTCCGTTAGCACCACCACGTTTGTCGGAACCTCTAAACGTAGAAGCCGACGCCCAAGCCGTAGTTACCATTTGTGAAACACTTAAGCCTGAAGCAGCAATCATATTTTTCAATGATTCGATATCGTTATCACTAAGTTCGTAACCTACAGTAGGAATCGGGTCTTGCCATAATAGCTCTTCGCTAGGTACTTCAGGACCTAAATAACGGGCAATAGGGCCCATATCTCTATGCGTTAACTTGTACCAAGCACGTGCGAACGCATCTTCAAATGCCTTATGGTCTTCATGAAAACGTTGTGAAATTTTCAAATAAGCCGGGTCTGTTTTTAATGCAATATCGGCAGTAGTCATCATTAAAGCTTGCGTTCCATTTCCGCCAGCAGACGGTGCCATTTTGGCCTTTGATTCAGCTGTAGGTGTCCACTGATGTGCCCCTGCAGGACTTTTTGTGAGTTCCCAGTCGTAGTTTAATAGCACATCAAAATAATCTGCATCCCATTGTGTAGGGTTTGGAGTCCAGGCACCTTCAATTCCACTTGTAATGGTATCTTCTAGAACCCCAGATTTATACGAATTTTTCCATCCGGTACTCATCTCTTCAATAGAGGCACCATGAGGTTCTGCACCAACATATTTGTTAGGATCTGCAGCACCATGTGCTTTACCAAAAGTATGACCGCCTGCTACAAGAGCTACGGTTTCTTCATCGTTCATGGCCATACGACCAAAAGTTTCCCTGACGTCGGCTGCCGAACCCATAGGGTCAGGGTTTCCGTTAGGGCCTTCTGGGTTTACGTATATCCAGCCCATCATTACGGCGCCTAGATGACCTTCTAGCTCTCCATCTTCATAACGCTCTTCATTTGCGCCCCATTCGGTCTCACTACCCCAATATACATCTTGCTCAGGTTCCCAAATATCTTCTCTACCTCCGGCAAAACCAAAAGTTGGAAAGCCCATTGATTCTAGAGCACAGTTACCTGCTAAAATCATCAAATCTGCCCAAGAAATACTACGACCATATTTCTTTTTAATTGGCCATAAAAGTAAACGGGCTTTATCTAGATTGCCATTATCTGGCCAGCTATTGATCGGGGCAAATCTTTGATTGCCACCACCGGCACCACCGCGACCATCACCAACACGATAGGTACCTGCACTATGCCAAGCCATACGAATCATAAAACCACCATAATGCCCGTAATCTGCAGGCCACCAATCTTGAGAATCGGTCATTAAATCGGTGACTTCCTTTTTTAATGCTTTATAATCGAGACTGTTAAATGCAGCTGCGTAATCAAAATCTTCATCCATAGGGTTAGAAGCAGCTGAATGTTGACGAAGAATATTCAACTTGAGTTCGTTGGGCCACCAATCGCGGTTTTTGACACCTTGACCTGCCGTTTTTTTAGTTGTACCAGCAAAAAAGGGACATTTGTTGATGTCTCCATTTCCGTTGTGCGGATCGCTCATAATATTTAGATTTTTATTTTACTTAGTTGAAAGTTTTAAAAATAAGATTCTTCTGTTAAAGAATATTTCTCAATTTATTTTTTTGAGTTATGTAACTATTGGTAATGTTTATACTGGGAGCTGTAAAGTATTGTTTTTGGTTATCTTAGTGCCTATTCTTTAATCAAAACTCCGTGAATCAGCTGAAGTATCTGTTTTTCGGTTTTATAAGTACTTTAGTATAGTCTATGTAGCAAAATAATAGTACTTAAGCCACTAATAAACTTTATACAGTGTTGTTCGAAGAAGCCCTTTGAATTCATCTAAAGCTAATTCAGACAATAATTTTTCTTCTTTTACTTGGAGATTAAAAGGAGGCGCCAAAAGATTAACACCACTTTCCTTTTTTAACCGAATTCCCTGACCCGCAATAATATCCTTATTGGGTTCAAAATCACCTTTGGGCAGGTGTTCCGTCAGAATTATATATTTAAAAGCATTTAGCTTATTTACTACCTGCTGGATTTCTATATTGGATAGATGTTGGAGCACTTGTCGTAGTATTGCACAATCTGTTTTGGGCAATGGGTCTTTTGCAATATCCAAACAATGAAATTCTAAGTTTTTCGCCTTAAACTTTTGGGTGTTGTAGGTAATTAAATCTGGTACAATATCAATACCAACATACTTACGGGCATGCTTTACCAATTTTTTTCCTACATTAAAATCTCCACAACCTAAGTCACATACTGTAATTGGTTCTTTAAAAGAAGTTAAAAATGATGTTACAGCTTCTATATAGGGATGTATAATCTCTGGATTGTGTGAGCCTACACCCGAATAAAACTCAGTGCTATTATCACCCCAAAGCTTCATTTTATAAATCTGCTCCATGACCTCTTTTGTCGGCCAAGGTTGCTTCATCTTTTTAGCAGAGACTTTTAAATCTTTTTCAACCATTCTCGCATATCCACTTCTTTGGAAATAATGCTTTTTACCTCCGAGAGTTTAACACGTTGCTGTTCCATAGTATCTCGATGACGAATGGTAACAGTTTCATCTTCCAGAGTTTGGTGATCCACAGTGATACAAAAGGGTGTTCCATTGGCATCTTGCCTACGGTAACGACGGCCCACGGCATCCTTTTCATCATAGGCCACATTGAAGTCCCACTTTAGCTCATCAATTAATTTTTTGGCCACTTCAGGTAGACCATCACGCTTTAAAAGTGGCAGAATGGCTGCTTTGGTCGGTGCTAGAACTGCCGGCAATTTTAAAACTGTTCTCGTAGTATTGTTTTCAAGCTCTTCTTCTTGCAAAGAATTACTAAAAACGGCTAAAAACATTCTATCAAGACCAATAGAAGTTTCCAATACGTAAGGCACATAGCTTTTATTTTCTTCTGGATCAAAATATTGAAGTTTTTTACCCGAATGCTTTTCGTGCTGGGCTAAATCAAAATCGGTTCTAGAGTGAATCCCTTCCAATTCTTTAAATCCGAATGGAAATTTAAATTCGATATCCGCCGCTGCATCTGCATAATGTGCCAATTTTTCATGGTCATGAAAACGGTAATTGTGTTCACCCATACCCAAAGACAAATGCCAATTCATTCGCTTTTCTTTCCAGGTGTCGTACCATTCTTGTTGCGTACCGGGTTTTATAAAAAATTGCATTTCCATCTGCTCGAACTCACGCATTCTAAAGATAAATTGACGTGCGACGATCTCATTTCGAAACGCTTTACCGGTTTGGGCGATACCAAACGGAATTTTCATTCTGCCTGTCTTTTGAACATTCAAAAAGTTTACAAAAATACCTTGTGCTGTTTCAGGCCGCAGGTATAAATCCATCGCAGAATCTGCCGAAGCCCCAAGCTTGGTGCCAAACATTAAATTAAACTGTTTTACATCGGTCCAATTCTTAGAACCAGAAAGCGGGCAAGCGATTTCAAGTTCTTCAATCAAAGCTTTCACATCTGCTAAATCTTCATTTTCAAGAGATTTACCTAAACGTTTCAATATACCATCTGCCTTGGCCTGATAATCAACTACTCGACCGTTAGTTTCTAAAAACTGTTTTTTGTCAAAACTATCACCAAAACGCTTTGCAGCTTTGGCAACTTCTTTATCAATCTTAGCTTCAATTTTGGCTACATAATCTTCTACCAAAACATCTGCGCGATACCTTTTCTTAGAATCTTTATTATCTATTAGAGGGTCATTAAAAGCATCAACATGGCCAGAGGCTTTCCATGTGGTGGGGTGCATAAAAATGGCAGCGTCAAGACCCACAATATTGTCATTTAGCTGCACCATGGCCTGCCACCAATATTCGCGTATATTTTTTTTGAGTTCAACTCCATTTTGGGCGTAGTCATAAACTGCGCTTAACCCATCGTAGATTTCACTTGACTGAAATACATAACCGTATTCCTTAGCATGTGAGATTACCTTCTTGAAAATGTCTTCTTGATTTGCCATTGGGCAAAAATAGTACAATGACTAAAAAGAGTGAAGTTTATTTTAACTGAAATTCCGTAGAAGATAAAAGGCGTTCGTCTTCAAATATATTTAAAGTATAAATACCTTCTTCCAAAGAACCCTCTGGCACCGTAATGGCATCGCAAACGCTAAGCTCTTTGCCAAGATAAACGAGCTCTACACGTTTACTGTAGGTATTACCCCCAACAGAAATAGTATTTGCATTATCTTCTATAACTTTCATGTCTGGATTCAGAAACTGAAGATAGATCACTTTAATGTTTCCTCTTTCGTTCGGATTACCTAAAATGGTGACACAACCTCTAAGTTTTTCTATGATAGAAGCCTTATTGGTTTGTATGGGTCTACCGGCACGTAAGCGAAACCCAGAACCTTCTGCACTATTTTCGCTCATTTGCAAATAGCTTTTCACCTTCAGCTCTTTACTAAGCTCCTTATTTTTTTGTCTTACAAGAGATTCGGCTCTCTCCAGACTATTGGTTTTACCTCTTAACTCTTGTATTTCTTTACGTGTCTTTTCGTATTTATCTGCCAAAAGACTATTGTTATAGCGTAAAAAGTTGTTCTTAACCTTCAAACTGTCGAACTTCAATTCCAACGCCCTTAGCACTTTTTGACTTTCTTTTAGCTTGGTAATACTGAAATTTAATCGGCCAACGGAATCCAATAATTTTTGAACTTGCGTTTGTGAAGTTTGTAATTCAATATCGTTTATCTCATTAAGACCAGACAATCTATCGACCTCGACCTTCATTAAGGTTACGTCTTTTACAAGCAACTCTTTTTGGTCCTCTAGATAACTTAATTGCGTTTGAGATTGGGCATAGCTGTAGTAGAAGGCTATTAGAATAGCGATAATGACCGCAACTAATGCCGTTGAAATTATTTTATAATTGAATTTAGTATCTTGAGATTCCATCAATAAGAGGCAAATTCAGCAGGTAATAAGATTTGACAAACTACAGGCTTTCAAAGATAATAAACGATATTAACTACGTCCTATTGCCACAGGTCTGTTTTGGATGTAATACACAATTATACGGAGGAGAGCACATTCTGTGTACCGTTTGTCGAAATGATTTGCCGATTACCGATTATAACTTCCTAAAAGAGAACGCAGTAGACCGAATTTTTTATGGGAGAATTCCTGTTAAAAAAGCAAGTTCCCTCCTTTTCTTCTCACAAAATGGTATCGTAAAACAACTTTTACACCATTTAAAATATAAAAATCAAGAACAGATTGGTGAATTTTTAGGTGATTGGTATGGCGAAATCTTAAAAGAACAAGGCGGGTTAGAAGATATTGATGCCATAATACCTGTTCCATTACACCACAAAAAACTTAAAAAAAGAGGCTATAATCAGGTGACCCTTTTTGGTGAGCGTTTATCGCATTATCTAAATGCCCCTTTTTTAAAATTCGTTCTAATAAAAACCGCCAACACCAAGACCTTGACCAAAAAGAATCGCTTTAACCGATGGCAAACCACAAAAGAACTCTATAAGATATCAGATTATGACTCTTTAAAAAATAAAAAGGTGCTATTGATCGATGACGTTATTACAACAGGTGCCACGATAGAAGCTTGCGGTTCGGCCCTTCTCAAAATTGAAGGTCTCGAACTTTATGTAGCGACAATGGCTGTAGTACCAAAGTATTCCTAAATATAAAATACCAAAGTTTTCTAAAATTGAAAGACATAAATTCTTTAATACTGCAAGATGTTGTTTATTTGTCTATCAATACGAGTTTATGCTTTTTTTGAAAAAGACTTTAAGTTTCCTTTTTCTGCTTTTAATGGCAACGGCACTTTGGCACTGCGCTCGACGTGGAACTCCTTCTGGTGGTGATAAAGATATTACCCCACCAAAACTGTTACGTTCAGACCCTGAAAACCTTAGTATAAACTTTAAGAAAAAGAGTATTCGACTTTATTTTGATGAGTATATTAAGTTAGAAGATGTTCAAAATCAACTTGTTGTTTCCCCCCCATTAAAAAATGTACCCGAGATTAAGCCTCAAGGTGTTGCCAGCAAATTCATCGAAATAACTTTTAAAGACACCTTAAGAGAAAACACTACGTACACCATCAATTTTGGGCAAAGCATAGTTGATAATAACGAAGGCAACCCAAATAGTTTTTTAACCTATGTGTTTTCTACAGGAGATTATATTGATTCGCTCTCGCTTTCAGGTGCAATTAAAGACGCTTATAAACGCACCGCAGAACAATTTGTAAGTGTTATGCTTTATGAAATAGACAGTATTTATAACGATTCGACCATATACAAATACCCACCTAATTATATTACCAATACGCTAGACAGTCTACCACTTTTTTCTTTAAAAAACCTAAAATCTGGCGAATACGCATTAGTGGCCATTAAAGATGAAGGAAAGAATAATGTTTTTGATCAGCGAAGCGATAAAATTGGTTTTGTCACAGATACCATAAGTCTACCGACCGATAGCATTTATTTACTTAATCTGTTCAAGGAAATTCCCGACTACAGTATATCCGTACCTAGTTATGTGGCCAAAAACCATATTATTTTTGGCTATCAAGGTCTGAGAAAGGATTTTAAAATTGAACCATTGACCGTTTTGCCCGATTCTGTAAGAACCAGAATGACCAAGGATAGGGAAAAAGATACTATCGACTACTGGTTAACGCCCACAGATTTAGACTCTATTATTTTCACGGTTACAAATGAGAATATCGGCCTCATTGACACTTTTACGGTAAAAACAAGGAAACTCGGACTAGATTCACTAAAAATTACGCCGAGCCAAAGTGGCAAACTGAATTTTTACGATAAATTTCATGTTTTGGCAAATACCCCAATTGTAAAGATTGACACAAGTAAAATTGGTATTTTAGATAAAGACACTATACAGACGCCTTTTACGCTAAAACTGGATACGATAAAGAATAAGTTGGATTTTAACTTTGAAATTGTGGACAATCAAAAATATAGCGTCGTTTTATTGCCCGGTGCAATTGAAGATTTTTTTGGTATGCAAAACGACACTTTGGTGACCAATCTTTCCACTGGAGGATATGCAGACTATGGTAATTTAACATTAAATCTTTCTGGAGAGGCGACTTACCCCTTAATTGTTGAACTTACCGATGAAAAGGGAGGCTTAGAACGGTCAATTTTTGCCGAACAACCCCAAATCTTCGAGTTTAATAATCTAGAACCAAAAAATTACCGAATCAGAATTATTCTTGACAACAATGGTAATGGCAAATGGGATACCGGAAGCTACCTGCAAAAGTTGCAACCAGAAGTAGTGAAATACTACCCTGATCTAATTGAAATAAGGGCAAACTGGGAGAAGAACGAAACCTTTGTTATAACAAATTAAAGTCATCCCTATCTTGAAGGAATTTTAACTTATCCCGGTTAGTTTTTAAATGTTCTTTTGAAAGTGATACATATAAAATTTCTTCTCTTTCGGAAAACGCCAATTGCTTGCCCAAGGCATCATACGCACTCGAATGGCCTGAATAGTCATGCCCCAAACCATCTAAACCTATTCTATTGACACCAATAGAATAACTCATGTTTTCGATTGCCCTTGCTTTTAATAAGGTGTCCCAAGCTTCTGCTCTAGGTTTGGGCCAGTTGGCAACATAGAGCAAAACATCATAGTCTTCCGTATTTCTGGCCCAAACAGGAAAACGAAGATCATAGCAAATTAGGGGGCAAATTTTAAATCCTTTGTAATCCACTATTAATTTTTTTTCTCCCGCTTTATAAACCTCATGCTCCCCTGCCAATGTAAATGTGTGCTTCTTATCATACCTATGAACTTTTCCGTCTGGCTGAACAAAAAATAGCCGGTTATAAAAATGCGCGCCCTCTTTAAAAACAATACTGCCGACAATTGCTACTTGTCGCTTTGAAGCTGCAAACTTCATCCATGCCAAGGTTTTTTCTCCTTCGTGTTCATCAATATTTTTTGGATTCATGGTAAACCCGGTTGTAAACATCTCAGGTAATACGATGATATCGGTTTCAGAAGAAATCGAATCGAATTTTTCAGAAAAAGCTTTTCTGTTAGCCTCTGGATTTTCCCAAAATAAGTGGCATTGGAATAATGCAATATGAAGTTCTTCTTCAATCATATTAAAAATATTCTTCAAGAAGTCTGATCATCGACTGAGCCCCCTGTTCTTTTGCATAATTTAATGCAGTATTACCTCTATTATCTTTGGCATTTATATCCGCTCCATGCTCCAACAATATTTTGGCAATCTCCAAACGATTAAAAGTAGCCGCATAAATTAGGCAAGAGGCTCCCATCGCATTAGTATGATTAACTGCTGCTCCAGATTGGATCAGCATTTTTGCAATCTGATCAAATCCTTTAAAACATACTCCCATTAAAGGCGTATTACCAGACCCGTCTTCCTCATCAACTTTTGCTCCTTTTTTAATAAGCAACTCGGCAATGGAGTAGTGGTTATAATATGTCGCTAAAATAAGTGCCGTAGAACCTCTATTATCTTTAGCTTCAACAAGTTTAGGAGTTTCTGTAATTAGTTTTTCAACAATTTTTAAATCTCCATTTCGTATTCCGTTAAAAAAATATTCTATCTCATCCATTATAGCAGAAAGATATAAAAAACTTCTAGCTATCTACAATCATATTTCACATCCCAACCGAAGTAAATAGATTACCGCCCAGAAATAATCTTCAAATAAAAACGTTATTTCTTTACAATTAATGAGTATTTTCTTACTTTACTAAAAAAATTATTGGCCAACACTTCTAAACAAAAAAGCAAGTGGATACAAACTTCTCAATATTAACTAAAATACCCCTTGCAATAGCTATACTAGACCAAGAAAATATTTTTATTGAGTGTTCAGACCAATGGACAGAGCAATTCAATAAAAAGAGAAGTGATTTAATAGGTTACAATTTTCTTCAGGTTTTTTCCTGGGGTAGCTCTGAATTAGCTACCATTTTAAACGCTAAATTAAAAAGAGAAGCCCTAATATCTGGTAGTGAGCAGATTATTAAGAACAAAAAAAAACTCTGGTTCGATTGGAAAGTACAATCTCTTATACACAACAAAGTAAAATATAAATACTTAACACTTAAAGATGTCACAAGGGCCAAGAAACTAGATGATTTAATTGACAAAACAGGTAAAGTAGCAAGAATAGGGTATTGGGAGATAGAACTAGAAAGTAAAACCTTGATATGGTCAGATATTACCAAAGAAATTCACGAAACAACGAAAGACTATAAGCCTACTTTAGAGGAAGGAATTAATTTTTATAAAGAAGGGGAACATCGAGATCATATATCAAAACTGGTAAATTCTGCAATCACAACTGGGGAACCATGGGATACAGAACTCATAATAGTAACGGTAAATGGAAAAGAAATATGGGTAAGGGCCAAGGGTGAAGTAGAAAGAATAGACGGAGAACCTGTGCGTATTTTCGGCACTTTTCAAGATATTAATGAAAAAAAGAGGGCCGAATTAAAGTTCAATGAGACTTCTGAACGTTTAGCACTTGCAACAAAGGAAGCCAAAATAGGAATTTGGCAGTATAACGTTGCAGAAAACCAATTGATATGGGATGATAATATGTTCACATTATATGGCATAAAGCGAGAAGATTTCTTGGGTGCGGTCGATGCTTGGGAAAAAAGTATTCATCCAGATGATAAAGAACGAGGAAAGAAGGAGTTAGAAATGGCCATTAGTGGCGAACAAGAGTTCGATACCACTTTTAGAATTATAAAACCAAACGGCAATATAATCCATATCAAAGCCCTTGCCACGGTCAAAAGAGATAATGAGGGCAATCCTTTAACAATGTTAGGCACAAACTGGGATGTCACGGACTTGAAAACCACACAGCTTCAATTGCAACGTAGTGAAGAATCTTTTGTTGGAGCTTTTGAAAATTCATCTATAGGTATGGCTCTGGTAGGTCTTGATGGAAGGTGGATGCAAGTAAACACCAGTTTATGTGAAAGCCTGGGCTACAGTAAAGAAGAACTTTTAAAGCTTTCCTTTAAGGAAATTACACATACAGAAGATCTTGAAAAAGGTATGGATGAAATGTATGATCTTGTAAAAGGAAAAAAAGAAAGTTTTCAATTAAACAAGCGATATATACACAAAAAAGGTCATGCGATCCATGCTTTTTTAACTGTCACTAGAGTTGGCAACATAGATGGTAAGACTTCTCATTTTATAGCACAGGTTGCTGATTTAACTCAAATGGTCATAAATAAGGAAAAGCTTAGAGATGTCTTAAAACTTACTAGAGAGCAAAATCAAAGTCTTCTTAACTTTGCTCATATTGTCGCCCATAACTTAAGATCACATTCTGGTAATATTACCATGCTTTCCGATTTTCTTAGAAAAGAAAAGGCTTCTAAAGAGATTGTCGAACTCACAACCATGTTAAAATCAGCTTCTGAAGGGCTTGCCGAAACTATTAGTCATTTGAATGATGTTGTGCAGGTTCGAACAACTACCGAAGAAAAAATGACCCCAACGGGTTTAGAAAAATGCATTTTGGGAACAATCCGTAACATAGAAGCCCAGATTAACGAGCTTAATCCACTACTAAAAATAAACGTCAAAAAAGAACATTTAGTTAATGTAGTTCCGGCGTATTTGGATAGTATATTTCTAAATTTATTTACAAATGCACTAAAATATTGTTCGAACAAACGTAGGTTAGAAATTGAGGTTACTTCAAAAATTATTAATAATGAAATCGTAGTAAAGTTTAAGGACAATGGGCTTGGTTTAGATCTTGGTCGTTACGGCAATCGTGTTTTTGGCATGTTTAAAACCTTTCATAATCATAAAGACGCAAAAGGTATCGGTCTTTTTATTACAAAAAACCAGATAGAGGCTATGAGAGGCAAAATAGAAATAGAAAGTGTTGTAGACGTTGGAACCTTATTTACCATGAGATTTGAGAAAGCATAATTATGAAAAAAATTAATTCTGCCTGCATAATTGATGATGACGATATTTTTATCTATGGTACCCGTAGATTCATGGAAGAAGTAAGCTTTTGCGAAGACATTATAGTTTTTAAGAATGGGAAAGAAGCTATTGATGGTATGGAAAATTATCTAGCAGAAGGTAAAAATTTGCCAGAAATTATCTTTTTGGATATTAATATGCCCATAATGAATGGGTGGGATTTTTTAGAGGAATTTACCAAAATTCCAAACCTAAATAAGGATAAAGTACAGCTTTATATCGTGAGCTCGTCGGTTGATCCGTTTGACCTTCAGCGGGCAAAACAATTTGAATTAGTATATAAATATATTCTTAAGCCTATATTGCCTAAACAGCTCAACGAAATATTGGAGGCAATAGATTAATAAACTAGACCACTTACCATTTGTAAATTTTTATTCTCTCATACCTGGAGTAAAATCTTCAGGCGCATTTTGGGGCATATTTATTGTTCCATTGCCACCTGTGTCATTAAAAATAGTCCATTCTGAAAAGGTGTATATTGAACTTGCTTGAACGACTTCTAAATTTCTAAAGGCTCTACCGTCTTCAAATTCGTGATTTGTACCTGAGCCATCTTCACCTATCACTCCAAATACATCGATTACGGTACCGAACGGGTCAACCAATTCTAGATTATCATCTCCATTAGAATCTGCCGGGCTATTTGTAGAGACCGCTATGTCTGGTAAAAAACCATATACCAATTCAAACTCGGCACCGTTTGGTGAAATTAGTAAAGTACTTCTGGCCTCGATGATATTGCCAGTTAAATCTATGGTTGAACTTATTTCTGTGTTCGCATTGGTATACCTTCTAAGCGTCCATCCATTTAAATCTAAAGGTTCATCATCGACATTATACAACTCTACAAAGCGAGCCCCTGCATTGTTGTTTGGATCCGCCAATTCTGAAATAAAGATAGATGTAGATGTAAATTCGGTTACCGGTTCTACGCAGCGTTCATTTTCAAAATTTAAGTCTTCTAAACTTCTAACCGCTAATTTAAAATCATCTCCCTCCTGCAATAAAACGCCTATGATTCTTCCGTTATTTTCTGGGAGTATCTCTGATTGAAAATCAGCAAATCCAGAGTTGAGCATTAGCAATTCATTGCCTTTGCAATCTGTTACTATTCGTTCGGTTTCTTCCCTAACTTCAGCAAATGGAAGTCCAAAATCAGCAATTCTAAATTCCAGACTATCTATCTGCACAAGCGTATTGACCAAGGTTTCATTTAAATCTTGAATAGCGGTTACTTTCGGTGTAATGGTAGCGGAATCTTCGCAACTTAGAAAAATATGCTCAGGTATTTTCAATGCTGGCAGTCTTCCGACCATAGTAGTTCCGAAAGCAGCAAATGTTCCACCTAGTTTAAAGACTCCTTTGCTTTGCCCTAGATAAAGGCCTTTAAGTTTGATGATTATTTTGCTGCCAACTTCAAAAAATAAATGAGATTCTCTTAAATCAACTTCAATTTGAAATCCTTCAGTTGGATTGCTAGGGTTATCTTGAAAATGAAGAACACTGAAAAAATTACCTGATTTATCAGACGATATTACATAGCCTTCAATAACCAAATCTTCTTGAATCTGAAGCAGTTCTCCGTTATACAATTCCTTTATCTGAGAAAATGAGGCATTGACAACTAAATCGTCTGAACAAGCATTGGAAATCGCATTAAATTCTGTATTCTTAACACAAGAATTTATGAGAAAAAGCAACATTGGTATCAGAAAAGTTATTTGCCTGTTCATTCTTTTTTAAACTTAAGCTTTATTCATTTCAAAAACTGACTGCCAGATTTAGAAAATACGTTCTACCGAACCCGTACCAATACTTTGGCGCAAAAGACGGATTGTCTCTTAAACTATCTTGTTGTAGCTGCCCAAAGTTGCCATTTCTACTTTGCTCATAGCCTCCAGTTCTAAATACAGCATCAAAAGCATTATTAATACTCATAAATATGCTTATATACTTACCATCTATTAACCATGATTTTCCGCCCACCAGATTCAGTAAGTAAAAATCATCAAGTCTAGACTGTTTTAAAAGACTATCAACATTTTCTTGTGTGGCGTTGGGGAAAGCCTCGCCAGTTTCTGGGTCTAGAAAAAAGCTTTGCGTTCTCGTAATCGTAGAAATATTGGCATAATTGTTACCTAAATAATTTGCCGTAGCGGCAATCCACCAATATTTTGGGTCGCGGTACTCCACCCCTAGAGCAAAAGCCTTTTGAGGACCTTGGGACAATTTATAGTCCTTTATATTTGCTGCGCCTAAATCTATATTCCCTGAAATATCCAAAACCTCTTCTTCTGCCCCAGCAGTGTCAAAATTTATGGTGACCGACGGATTACTAGCGTATAAATATTTTGCAACATTGGCAACTGCTGAAAGTTTTACCTGCGATGAAAGTTGATATTCTAGGCCAAGCTCAACACCTGCGTGTAATCTATCCAAATCTGTAAGAACCTCTTGTACGAAATCTGAGCCTACCCCAGAATCTACAAAAAAGAAATTGATATCCGTTGTATTCTGAAATCGAGTATAGAAGGCCGATAGTCTGCCTGTTAAATCGGGTAGTCGCAAAAAATAGTTGATGTCAAGCGTTGAAACTGTTTCGTTCTCAATATTGGGCACTACTGCATTGTTCTCCCTTGGGTTAATAAATACATTTTGTAAAACTGGCGCTCTTTGAATATAAGCTGCATTTGTTTCTATCCAATGTCTTCCAGATATTTTATAGGTTACACCTCCTTTCAAACCCAAGTTTGAAAAATCAACGACTTCACTTTCACCGCTAGAGTTTTCAACGAATCTTTCGTTCTGAAAGATTCCTGTTCTTTGATAACTCGTTTTTGAAATTTCGCCAGAAACAAAACCTTGCCAGCTATTCTTCTCAAATCCGAACTGTGTAAAAGCATTTAATAGCGTTGCATCTATTTCATAGTTGTAATTGAAAATATCTTTCTCTGTTTTCTTAAGAGAGCCGTTTCTGTCGTTCTGGGTATTCGAAAAAGGGTCGATGTCCTCATGAAAATCAGCGCCTAATAAATCCTGAATTTCAGCATAATTGTTTGAATTTAATTTTTGATAGTTGACACCAAAATCAAGTTTAAAACCTGAATTCAAATTTAGGTTTGCCGCAGTTGAAAATGAAATTTGCCGGTCATCAACAGTGTCGTTGTAATAGACATAAGCAGCCTTTCCATTAGAATTCGCCTGATACAAGTTTGCCCAATTGACTTGTCCGTTTCTTAAAAACCCTTCACGGGCAAGCGCCGCATTTGTAAAGTCGGCCCCTATTGGGTTATTGATATAAAAACTTGGCAAATACCTATAATAAATCGGCTCTGGATTTGGGGCATTAAAATAGCCTAACCTGCTACGGGCATTTGTTCCGAATTGATATGCCAAACCGCTGATTATATTTAATTTTTCAGACTTAAAATGATGATTGAACATTACAATCGGTTCAGAAATATTTCGCTCTCTAGAATTTCTAATAGCTCCATTTTGCTCTCCCCAATAAGGATTGTACTTATTACCGACCAACTCAAATACTTCCTCTGTAATTGCCGAAGAACGCCCACGTCTATTTTTTGCCAATATGCTTGTGAGCACAATACTATTCTCATCGTTAAGCTCATATTCCATTGCTCCAAAGAAAGAATAGGCATCGTATAAAGTTCCATCTATATAGCCTTCTTTAGCCCATCTTCTTGACGCAGAAAAAGAATACGAAAGCCCATTGCCATTTGTTCTAGAAATATACGTCGCCATTAAACGACCCGCATAAGTTCTATTTGAAGCAGAGGTCGACAAACGAATACCCGGTCTAAATTTAGAAGGCCGCATATCAATGTTCGTATTTCCTAATATTCCCCCGAAAGTATAGTCAGAAGGAGTTAATCCATTTGTGAATTGTTGATTTCTGATTACATCATTAAGACCCCCCCAATTATTCCATTGCGGACGGCCGTCAAAAAACTTGTTCATCCGAATTCCGTTAATAAGTACCTGTCCGTTTCTAGAATCGTAACCCCGTACCCTAAAGAAAGCCTGACCAAAATCAAAAGCTGCCCTATTCAGAAAAACATCTCTTGTTGCCTGCAGAATACCAGCAGACAAGGAGACTGTTTCGTCGTCATCCGACAAATCAGATTCCGTAAGAGTAATCAAATTATCCGTTTGTTCGACTGTTATATCACTGCTCAAGGAAATTAAACCCAAGTCTAAACTTTGTCCTTCTAAAACAATAGGTACGCGTTTAGTATCGAAATAGGGAGCTGAAATACGAAGAATATAAGCTCCTTTTAATAAGGTAACCATTTCAAAAAGACCTTTGTCATTTGATAAGCTTGTCTCGCTAGTGCCCTCAATTGATACTAAAGCTTCTTTTAGAGGAGTACTCGTGCCTTCTTTTTGTAAGCTTCCGAAAAGACGAGTCGGTTCTTGTGCATAAACCAATGATGTTACACAAAAAAGAATGAAAAATAAGCGCATACAAATGGCAATCTGTACTTTAATGATACCTAAAATGTAAGAAATTCCTTGGACTTAGAATAAAAATTTGAAATGTTACCTTATTTTTATTTTACAATGAGAGTTCTATTATTCCTAATAACAAGTATTCCCCTTTTAGTTTTTAGTCAAGCTAAAAAGACCTTTAAAGTAAAAACTATTGCCTTTTACAATGTTGAAAATCTATTTGACATTGTTAATGACACATTGATTTTTGATGATGAAAGAACTCCTGAAGGGAGTTACAAATGGACCCAAAAACGTTACGAAAAGAAAATTGAAAATATTTCTAAAGTACTTTCTGAAATTGGAAAAAATCCAGCTAAAACCTCACCGGATATTATCGGCTTATGCGAAGTAGAAAATAAAAATGTACTCAATGATTTGGTACAGCATAAAAATCTCAAACAAAACGATTATGGAATCATCCATTTAGACTCTCCGGATGAAAGAGGTATAGATGTCGCCTTGTTGTACAAGAAAGCTTCATTTCTACCCACTTCTTTCAAAAGCCATAGACTACTCTTATTTAATGAAGAAGGTTATAGAGATTATACTAGAGACCAACTTGTTGTCAATGGCCTTTTAGATGGAGAATTAATATTCTTTATCGTGAATCATTGGCCATCTAGAAGTGGCGGTGAAGCTCGCAGTAAACCCTATAGAAGAAAAGCGGCAGAATTGAACAGAAGAATAATTGATTCTATTCAAGATGTAGACCCTGATGCCAAGATTATTAGTATGGGAGATTTTAATGACGACCCTCGAGATACAAGTTTTAAAAAAGTATTGAAAACCAAAGGAAAAATAAAACAATTGGATAGTCTGTCTTTATTCAACCCCATGGAAAAACTTTTTAGAAATGGCGTCGGCACTTTGGCCTACAGGGACAAATGGAATCTGTTCGACCAGTTCTTTTTTACATCAAACCTTATTGATAAAGAAAAAGATGAATACTCTTTTTGGAAGGCTGGCGTATTTGCCCCACCGTATTTAAAAACTGCAAGCGGCAGATACAAAAGCTATCCTTATAGAACCTATGTGGGCAAAACATACCAAGGTGGCTATGCCGATCATTTTCCTATATATCTATATCTCATAAAAGCATATAAATAATTGTGTGCCTTACGCAACGCTGCAAACTTTTTGCATCTTGTGAGAAAAGAGTTATGAAAAAAGTAGGCTTGTATTTAATCGCCTTTTTGGTCAGTATCTCATGTAACCTAAGTGATGATGGTGTACCATGTGCTTTGCCCGATGGCAGTAGTGTTGATATCATTGTCCAGTCGATGTATATAGAATTGGTAGACGCCAATGGAACAAATCTCATTGCTAACGATACCTACCCTGGGCTTGACATTAGTGCGGAGAAAGATGGTTTCATTATCCGCCCTGTCGTTTTTGACGAATCTCAAATACCTAACCTGCCAAAATCGGTTAAAGATATTATCGTTTTAGAGCTTTTAGGCCCAGAAGGAGAAAATACTTGGGTTTTAAAACTAAATGAAAACGAAAACGATACCTTAGCAATCGATCTAAAACATGGCAATGCCGACGAATGTGGGTTGTTTTTACTGGAAGTATTGTCAGCGACCTATAATGGTGTCCAACAAAATGTTGAACCTTTTGCCGTGTTTGATACGGACTCTAAAATCGACTTTAAAATTACCGTAGTTAAATAATTAGTTAAACCATTGAGACCATGGAATACGGCTTAAAATCAATAAAAGGCCAAGTCCGTAGAATATGGCAATACTTTTAAATTTAGCAGCATCTTCTGTTTTCTTTTTATGGCGAGACCATCCTATAGTAATTAAAGCAAGTGCTATAATATTTATTAATGGATGCTCCAATGCCAATAAACGTGTCGGAGCATTAAGATTACCCATGCCAAGAGTTTGTATGGCCTTTAACCCATTTGCTGAGGTAAAGTATAAAATCAAACCTACCAATAGTTGAATGTGACTTAAAATAAGTGCAAAAAGGCTTACCCTTAAATCCTTGTCAAATTTAAACTCCTTTTTACCCAACCAACCCGAAAGTGCGTTTAAAACTGCTAAAATTAATATTGCAAGAACAACATAAGCAAGATAAGAATGAAGGTTTTGTATAATTTCCATAGTCTATGTTTGATGCTTAAAAGTACGAATTCTTTAAAAATAAAAAACCCCGCAATTGCGGGGTTTTAAATTCGATTTAATTGTGAGTTTGCTTAGTTGAAAATGTATCTAACACCCAACTGCGCTTGCCACCTTGAAGATTGAAGACCAAAATCATCAATTTCTTCAATATTTGGTGTTCCATCAGCATTATAAGCTCCTGAATTTATGTCAAATGTAGGAGTTCCTCCAGAAGTTGAAACTGTGGTTAGAGGATTTACATTGTTTCTGATAAACTTTCTTTGTCCCCAATTCTTATTCAACAGATTCGTAAAGTTAAAAATATCCGCGGATAATTGAAGCGTATGGGTTTTTTCACCAAATTTAAGTGAGAAATCTTGTAGTAATTTAAAATCAACTACATGGCTCCATGGTCCTCTTACTGCGTTACGCTCCGCATAACTTCCTCTGTTTTCATTTAGGTAATCAATGCTACTAATAAAAGTATCTAGTTGTTGCCATTTAGCGGCTTGTTCAGAAGCATCTCCAGAGAATTGAATCTCGCCCGCATCTCTTGGAATATAAATTAACGCATTATCACGTGAATCATCATTTAGTAAATCTCTAGTATCTCTATAGGTAAAGCTATAAGGTCCACTTTGCACACCTTCGTAGAAAAGAGCGACTGTTGTCTTAACATTATCATTCCACTTAAACTCATAAGACGCATTCGCTGTTATTCTATTACCTAAAGCAAAGTCTGACCTTGAAACTGGTATGTCAGAGTTCTTACCATTTACTGTTTGAATGTTTCTCCATTGCGAACTGTTTTGAGAAGATGTACCATCAAAAATCTTGTTAGATTCCCCATAGGTATACGAAACAGAACCTGCAAAACCATTTTCAAAAGGTTTTCTCAACGTGAAAGTAGCGTTTGTTGCATTACCTCCACCAGTATTAGAAGCTAAGATGATTCTGCCATAGGTATTGTCCAACAAGTCACCAAAACTTCTAGTATAAAATGGCCTGTTATCTGCTCCTTGATAATTACCTACCGATGCTGGTATATTCAAGTTTTCATAATAGATATCTGTAATAACATCAGTATACAAGAAATCTGCAGAAGCTATTAATCCCCAGAAAGGAAGCTTTTGATCTATTGCAATGTTATACTTCACTACCTGTGGTAATTTGAAATCCGCAGCAATTAAGTCAACATTTCCACTTAGACCACCCGTACCTGGCTCCACCGCTCTAGTTTGGTCATTAACATCTGGATTGAACTCAGTAACATTCGTGTTAAAGAAACCTGAGAATCCACCAGTAATACCATTATTGTTGTATGTACCACCTGGCCACACCAAAGGAAGTCTTGACGTAAATACCCCTAAACCACCTCTTATCTGGGTCGTTCTGTTTCCGTTAACATCCCAATTGAATCCTAAACGTGGAGAGAAAACCGCATTACTGATTTCTTGACCCACACGAGCACCTTGTAAATCTTTACCAGCAGCTTCTAAGATACCAACAGTTGTAGTATTGAAATCTTCATTTACAGGACCTGATTTCCAAACTGGAAGATCTATTCTCGCACCAAAGCTAAATTTAAAATCCTCGGTTACGTCAACATCATCTTGTATATAAAACCCAAACTGTGACGTTTTAAAATCTGCAGAACCATCTGATTCATCACCTACTGCAGTACCTCCTACCAAAGAATACCCATGTTGATATTCTTCAGGAGCCGAATTATTTAAAAATTGGTCCAAGGCAGAAGTTATCAGGTTTCCATCATCATCAGTTATATCCTCATAGTTGTAACTACCAAAGTTAAACGCAAAAAACAAGTTTTTGACATTTGCAAATTCGGCGTTCGCACCTAAAGTTACAGTATGTCTTCCAGCATAAATCTCAAAATTATTTGTGATTGTTAAATAATCTGTATTTAACAAGTTTGCTGTTGAGAAAGGTTCGGCTCCAAAATTGATGCTTCCATTTCCATCTTGAATACTAACCGTTGGAAAAGGATCACCAAGAGGATCACGATCATCACGAACCGCAGTATAACCAACTACCAAATTATTTGAAAATTTATTACCAAACCTAGAGTTCAATTCTAAAGCCGTTGAATTCGTATTAGATACAAAAGATTCTGAACCATTAAGGAATCCAATACCTCTATTTCCAGAATTACGAGCTTCCAAGTTATCTGCACCTACATAACTATGTCTCAACGATAAGTTATGATCTTGATTAATGTTCCAATCTAGCTTAGCAACCAAAGTATTGCTTTCTAAAGTTCTAGTATTATTATCAAAAATACCGATATCATATCCGTAAGTAGTATTAACAAAATTTCTAAGATTTGCCAAATCAGCTTCTGATGCACGCCCTGTATAATTACTAAAATTGAAGGGTTGCGGAGTTTCTGCTTCTCCTCTTTCGTAGTTTACGAAAAAGAATAACTTATCTTTTACCAGTGGACCGCCTAAACGAACGCCATAAGTGTTTGCAGAAAAGTCAGCTAGTTTCTGTCTTTCCTCATCATCACCTACCAAAGATGGTGGCGTTTTACCAGCTAAATCCTGATTTCTTGTGAAGAAATAAGCAGACCCCTTGAATTCATTTGAACCAGAACGTGTTACGGCATTTACTGAGCCACCTGAGAAACCAGATTGTCTTACATCAAAAGGTGCAATATTAATCTGGAATGTTTCAATTGCATCTACAGATAAGGGATTAACACCAGTTTGACCTCCATTTGTTCCAGATCCGGCTAGACCGAAAACATCATTGTTTACCGCACCATCAATGTAAATCGCATTATAACGGTTGTTTTGACCTGCAAGTGAAATAGAAAATCCGTCATCTCCTTCAGTTAATTGTGCTTGAGGCGTTAAACGAACAAAATCTGCTAAAGAACGTGAAGCTGCAGGCATTGTAGCAACTTGTCTTTGTGAGATATTGGTCTCAGTACCTGTTTTGTTTGATCCAAATACCCCATTAGAAACAGCAGTAACCACTACTTCGTCAAGTGCAGTAGCAGATTCTACCATTTGAGAGCTAATTCTGACTGTTGAACCAAGATTTAAATAGACACCTTCTTTGACATCTTCATTAAAACCAACATAAGAAATTGTTACCGTGTAAGGACCTCCGGTACGCATACCTGAGATTCGGTAGAAACCATCAAAATCTGTTGCAGCTCCATAAACAGTACCTGAAGGTGTGTGAACAGCAACAATACTTGCGCCAGGAAGGGGCTCCCCAGCATTGTCAGTTATCTTACCACCTATTGCAGATGTGGTAACCCCCTGTGAAAATGCTGTAACACCAATAAAAAGCGCTACAATAACCAAGTAAATTTTTTTCATTTGTTTTGAGTGTTTAATTGTTTTATTAGCTCTGCAAAAGTCTTGTTTTAAACTTTTTGCAGTGTTAAACTAACGTTAAGATATGTAATACGCAAAACTTGTTAAAAGCTTACTAGGCAATTGTTTATAACTAATCTGAGCTTGTTAAAAAGTGAATTAATTCTTAAATTTTTGTAAAAGTGTCATTGTAGAGGAATCATGATTACCGATATCTGAATTTTCAATATCCTTTAATGTGTTTTTGGCAAGTTGTTTGCCCAATTCTACACCCCATTGATCAAAACTAAATATGTTCCAAATAATCCCCTGAACAAAAATTTTATGCTCGTACATAGCTATTAAAGCCCCAAGGGTTTTCGGAGTAAGTTTTTCTATTAATATGGTATTGGTAGGTTTATTTCCTTCAAATACTTTAAAACTGGCCAACTTAGCAATAACGCCTTGTTCTAAACCATTGGATTTAAGTTCCGCTACTACTTCGGCTTTTGTTTTTCCGTTCATCAATGCTTCAGTTTGAGCAAAGAAATTGGCCATTAGTTTATTGTGATGATCCTTATTTCCATGTAAGGAATGCTTAAAACCGATAAAGTCGGTCGGAATCACTTTTGTTCCCTGATGAATTAATTGAAAGAATGCATGTTGTGAATTTGTGCCTGGTTCGCCCCAAATGATAGTACCTGTCTGGTAAGGGATTTCGTTTCCTTCACGATCAACACTTTTACCATTACTTTCCATTATCCCTTGCTGTAAGTATGCCGAAAAACGACCTAAATATTGGGTGTAAGGAATAATGGCTTCTGTTTCCGCACCGTAAAAATTATTATACCAAACACTTAACAGTGCCAGTATTACGGGGATATTTTCTTTGAAGTCAGCTTCTTTAAAATGGACATCCATTTCGTTAGCTCCTGCCAATAGTTCATCAAAATTTTCATACCCAACAGCTAGAGCGATTGATAAGCCTACAGCGCTCCATAGCGAAAAACGCCCCCCTACCCAATCCCACATAGGGAATACATTCTCTTGGACAATTCCGAATTCTTCAATCTTTTCGGTATTGGTCGACACCGCAGCAAAATGCGCAGCAATATCTTTTTGTGAGGCATATTTTAAAAACCACTCTTTAATCGTCGTGGCATTGCTAAGGGTTTCTTGCGTTGTAAAAGTTTTAGAAACAACAACAAATAAAGTGGTCTCTGCATTAAGTTCTTTAAGCACTTCATTTACATGGTCGCCATCAACATTACTTACAAAATGAAGCTTTAAATGATTTTTATAGAACTTAAGGGATTCCGTGACCATTGCCGGTCCGATATCTGAGCCTCCAATACCAATGTTTACGACATCTGTGAAAGCTTTTCCTGTAAATCCGGTTTTCTCACCTGATATAATAGCCTCGCTAAAAACTTTTACATGTTCTTTTACCCCATAAACTTCGGGCACCACATTAACTCCATCAACAAAAATTGTATCTCCCTTTTTAGCTCTTAAAGCTGTATGCAATACCGCTCTGCTTTCTGTTTGGTTTATTTTTTCACCTTCATAGTAGTTGTTGATAGCCTCTTTTAGATGCACCTCATCGGCCAGTTGCAGCAACAATGACAGGGTCTCATCAGTAATGCGGTTTTTTGAAAAATCTACGTAGAAATCTTTCCATTCAATAGCAAACTTTGCAGCTCTTTTGTGGTCTTGAAGAAATAAATCTTTTACCTGTTTTTCTTTTGAAGCTTCAAAGTGTGAAGCAAGTTCTGACCAAGCCTTAGTTGCTGTTGGGTTGATTTTGGGTAGTGTCATCTTGTTGGTTAAGTGTGATTAAATCTTCTTCTTGTTCTTTGGGTTCTTGATATTCAATACAATCTAACTGTGTCTTAATCGGTTCAATATGTTCTAAATAAGCGGTTCGTAAAGAATCGACTATTGGATCAGCTGAGGGTAATTTTTCTCGAAGAGGATCAACTTGCCTGCCATTTTTCCAAAAACGATAACAAACATGGGGGCCACCTGTATTGCCTGTCATACCTACCCATCCAATTACATCACCTTGCCTGACATATTCCCCCTTTTTTACCTTTTGAGCCTTCATATGCAAGTACTGCGTGCTATATATTCCATTGTGTTTTATCTTAACATACTTGCCGTTACCACCTCTTCTTCTAGACTCCGTTACGGTGCCATCTGCTGTAGCCACTATCGGGGTGCCGATTGCCGCTGCATAATCAGTGCCTTTATGAGGCCTAACTTTATAACCATAATAAGCAATTCGTCTTCTTAAATTATATCTTGAAGACAAGCGATAGTTAAATTTGATAGGCGCCTTTAAAAAAGTACTCCTAAGGTTATTTGCATCTTGGTCGTAATAATCTGTTAGGCTTTTTAAAGAATCTGCCACATACGGAAATGCGTAAATAGGCTTGCCCTTATGTTTAAAATAGGCTGCTTTTATAGGCCCAACGCCAGCATAAATAGAATCATTAATGTAGCGCTCATCATAAATAATTTTGAACTTATCCCCTTTTTCCAGCCTAAAGAAATCGATAGTCCAAGCATAAATATCGGCTAAATTCAAGGTCACATTATAGTCAACACCTAAAGAATCCATGTCAAGGGACAGTGAATTTCTAATTTGTCCTGCTATTTCCCGTTCCTTATAACTTACCCTTCTTTTACTCCTATAGACTTTTGCCGAATCTTGTAAGTCAAAAACAGTATAATTTATCTTGTCATTTTGATAAATGAATACTTGGGCCTTTTCTAAAGAATCTTTAGATTTTAAAATGAAATAGGGTTTGCCAACGTTAATCTTTCGAACATCGAAAGTATCTCTGAACTTTTCAGAAATGGTAATTACTTTTTCATAATCTACATTGTTCTTTAGCATTAATTGACCAAAACTATCACCGTTTCGAACAGTATCTTGAACAATGCTATACCCGTCAAAATCAAATCCGAACCGCTTTACTACTGGTTTCTCAACGGGCAATTGCGCAATCTCTTGTTGCTGTTCGGGTTTATCTTCTTTACAGGATATAAAAATGGCCAATGCCAAAAAAGCGCCCCAATATTTATGCATTTTTATGCTTTGTTTTTTGGATTAAAAATATGGTCTACCCACTGTTTCCCCCAGGTGTTCAACTCCATTTCTGAATGCAAATTTGGGAAAAATATTATTTTCTGAAAACTTGGAGGTAAATACGCTTTCCAATTAGTGCCCCCAGTGGCATCAACAGGCGCTTTATCCTTACCCAGATAACGGTATGCAGAACCCATGTGCATTAATGGCCAATTAACATTTGCATTCACATCTAATTCTTTCAAGACCTCGATTAATTCTTTGTTCTCCTTTGATTTTGGGGGAAGATTAAGGTATTTACTATACATCGTATTACCCTTCACTTGGTTGGCAATTCTTAATAATCTTGGGGTATATCTAAATTCGAACTGCTTTAACGTAAGTGTTTTTTCGCCGGTAGTAATATCTGTCGCGCCCTTTTTCCAATAGATATGTTCATATAATTCCTCAATAGAATTTGCAACAGAAAAATCAGCCCTTTGCGTATGGTGCACCAAATTTTCCATAGGTGTGGCGTAAATCTCGATCATTCTGTATTGCGCAGATTGAAAGCCACTTGCAGGAAGCAGCGCCATTCGATAACGTAAAAATTGTTCACGGTCCATCCCCTTTATCATAATACTAAAAGAAGAGGTCAGTGCTTTGTAATAACTATTGATACGATGCACCTTATTTATAAAAAACTCAAGATCTTGTGATTTATCTTCTACCAACTGTTTCTGTTCATGCAAAATAAGCTTGAAATACAGCTCGGTGATTTGATGGTACATGATAAAAATCTCCTCATCAGGAAAGTGTGTTTTGGGCACCTGTATACTTAGAAGCGTATCTAGATGAATATAGTCCCAATAGGTTAAATACCTTTGGTAAAGTAGACCATCGAGGTAAGAGCTAAGGTCTTGTCCTGAATTTTTAAACTTTTCTTCAAGCTTGTTGATTTGGGACTCAATTAGCTCGTCTTTCTTCATTTAGTGATCACTTCATAATTATCTTGAACTGATTTTTAAGTCCATTATATCCATCTAAATCTGCTTTGATCGAGCCTACGGCCAAATCTGCCTTTATACGAATAGGAATCTTATTTAAATCGTTCGATACCCACAAAGTTAAGCTTTCTTGCTCTTTAAAAACCCTGCCTGATTGTACATAAGGCCTAAATTTTAAACAGTCTACTTTTCCATACTTGGTTTTGACCACTTCAGTACCTAAAAATTTTAATTTGAACTTGTACATTCCGTCATCATCATACAACATATCAATACTGATACTTTCCCCCACTTTAAAGTCTTCAAGATTATAATTACTTCTAAGATAATATGAGGCCGAAATCAAATCTTGCACCTTGTGATTGATCGCAATATTATAATCTTTCTTGTTCTTTTTATCTTCAAGTAAGGCGGATGATTTATCGTAGTCGAAATTTATTTCAATATCCTTAGTATAACCCCCCTCGTCTATTTTTCTGACAAAACGATAGGGTTTGCTGTTATACTTATCAAAATAGCTTTCATACCTATCATCGACCTTAAAAAACCATCTTGCCATACCAGTAGTTTTACCTTTGCCCACGGCATGATAAACCGGCGTTCCATTTAAGTTTTCTGAGGTAAGTTTAAGAGTGGCAAAACTTGCATTAAAAATGCCATAGTGAATTCTGAACTTCAACCACTCACCAGCCTTGTAGGCAGGTTTCTGTTGTGCTGAAACACCCAGCATCAAAAATGAAATAATGATGAAAGTAAGTTTTTTCATAGCAGATAAACTAACATTAAAAATACTATATAAAATGGCTTTATTCGCACATTTACTTTTACTAAAACAAAAGTTATTCCAAAGTATTGTACAAAAAAAGCCCTGATGCTTACATCAGGGCTTTCTCTAAATAACCAACCAAACTTTAAATTATGAAAAACCAATACTTAAAGTAGTGAGGGAACCACCCCTCTTGTTATACAAATGTATGACAGCTTAACTTAGAAATCTCAGGTTTTAACGTACTTTAACTTAGCTTGACCATAGTTGGTTTTCTTTTAAGAATAATTACCATTTTTTAGGATAATATTTTGCTAAAACCAGTACCCAATGCTAAAAAGGACTTCGCTCTCATTCCGTTGTGGCGACCATGAATAATAAATCTGCAAAGGGCCGAGGAAAGATTCGAACCCATAACCGATGCCATAACCTGAAAAATTAGGTTCTGTAAACCACTCTCCCGTTCTGAATAGGTCATCATCTACATTTGCAACGTTGGCGGTAAAAAGTGCATGATTTTTTGGAGCGAATTCGTAATCCAACCTGGCGTAAGCCTTTACGAAACTATTGCCCGGGAGTGATAAAAAATCATACCCGAAAAAGGGAATAAAGTTGTGAGTTGGTTCACTGCCAAATCCTCCTAAAATAAAATCGAAAGAAGATACATTCGAAGTCCCTAACTTAAAGCCACCCTCAGTTTCAATATTTAAGGTCAAATTTTTGAGCCATGTAAATGCCCCTCCCATACGTGCCTTGGTTATCGAAAAATCCTTAAAATTATTATTAAAATCAGAAGAAAGTATGTAGTAGTGAAAATCTCCATCAAAATATAATCCTTTAGTAGGAAAGTACTTGTCATCATAAGTGTCCAGTTTTAACTTTCCGTAGGTGCTAAAATAGTTGCTGTTTTCAAAAAAAGTACGATCAGTAGGAGGAGGAACAGCTGCTAGTGCGCCTATATTATTATTTAAAGTTCTTGTACTATAGCGCAACAATTTATGTTCAAGACCAATGCTAAAAGCAAATTCTTCTTTTAAAACAGTTTGCAGATATACTTGATTGGTCAAGTCTGTTACATCAAGATTGATTTCGCTGATATTTGGGTCATCGGGCACATCAAAATTTGAACGTATAAGACCAAAATCAACCTCTTTATCAAAGTCATTAAAATTCGAATTTACCCCAAAACTCCAGTAAAACCCTTTATCTAAGTAGTACTGAAAATTGTAGCGCACATGATCGCCCAAAATAAAATCGAATGATGCCACATCATCTTTTAGCAATAGGTTTTTTCTGGTAATGTTCAATAAGGCCGCACTTTTATATAAATCATCATAATGGGCGCTCATTTTAATATACATCTTGGTGGTATTCTCTTTTAATTTCAAGATCAAATCTGTACCAAGACCATTTGAGACCAATTCGTACCGTATCGCTTTAAAATTACCCGTTGCAGCAAGGTTATTTATTCCCTGCTTTAATTTCTCGAATGGAATTTTATCTGCAAGATTAAAACGTAGCTTTCCTTTGATATACCCTCTGGTGTATCTATTGTTGCCCTCTATAATCAATCTATTGATACTGAGGCTATCCATACTTTTTCCTATAATTCGATTTACCCGTTTCGATTGTTTTTTATCCGCCAAGGCCTTTAAATCCATCCATTTTTCTTTTGCCCCAATTTCCCCTATCTCAATAATCGTTGATCCCTTTTCAAAATCAATTACTGAAAAATCTTCGATATTGGGTTGAATATAGATGTCTGTTTCTTTCCTTTTTTTAACCATATCATTTACGGTACGGTAATTATTTATTTGCAATAAAACTTCCGTTGCCGATGATAAAGATTCTCTTTTGGCCAAAGCATCTTGCACATCGATACCAATAATAACATCTGCTCCTAGATTTTTAACCTCATCTATTGGATAGTTATTGACCACACCCCCATCTATCAATATTTTACCATCCAACTCTGTTGGTTCAAATAGAGAAGGTAATGTACCACTTGCCATTATAGCTTCAGGCAAGTAGCCACTATCTAACAATATAGGATCGCCGGTCTCAACGTTGGTAGCGATACATAAAAAAGGGATTGGAAGTTTATTAAAATCTCTTATATCCTTTACATGGAACAATAAGCGAACAAATTCATTGTAGATATTTTGCCCTCCGGATATCGCTTCTGGAAAGGAAACTTTAAAGTTATCAAAAGGCAAACCTAGAGCATAGCGCTCAGAATCGTCCTTTTCATAAAATGATTTTGCCCCTCTCGGCACATTATCTTGAATTAGCTTTGAAAAATCAGTTGATTTAAATATCGAGTCCAATTCATTAGCCGTATAGCCCGAAGCATATAAGGCACCCACTATAGCCCCCATACTGGTACCACCAATATAATCTATCTCTACCCCAGCTTCTTCAATTATTTTTAGCGCCCCGATATGTGCTAGCCCTTTTGCACCTCCACCACTAAGTACAAGCCCAACTTTAGGTTCTTCTTGTGAGCATACCAAAGTACATACTAAAAGTAAAAGAAATGCTATCTTTTTCTTCATTCGAATTCCATTCTTAATGAAATGATTCATAAACTTTTTTGGCTTTGGCCATACCTATTGACTTTGCCAGATTATCTAAAGATGCTTCACGTATTCTTTTCACCGATTTAAAACTTTTAAGCAATTGCTCAGCCGTTTTCCCTCCTATACCTTCAATCTTTTCCAGCTCTGAATTAATGGCTACTTTACTTCGCTTATTTCTGTGAAAAGAAATACCAAAACGGTGCGCCTCATTACGGAGTTGTTGGATAATTTTTAGCGTTTCGGATTTTTTATCTAGGTATAGAGGAATCGGGTCTTCAGGAAAATAGATTTCTTCCAATCGCTTGGCTATACCTATAATAGCAATTTTACCTCTTAAACCTAAAATGTCTAGGCTTTTTAGTGCTGATGATAATTGCCCTTTACCACCGTCAATTACAATTAACTGTGGCAAATCTTGAGCCTCGTTCAACAGTCTTTTATACCTTCTAAATACGACCTCTTCCATTGAGGCAAAATCATCCGGACCTTCGACCGTCTTTATATTATAATGGCGGTACTCTTTCTTTGCCGGCATACCTTCTCTAAAAACAACACAGGCCGCTACGGGATTAGTTCCTTGAATATTAGAGTTGTCAAAACACTCTATATGTGTTGGGGCTTCGGACAACCTTAAGTCGGACTTCATTTGTGCCATGATACGTTTGGCGTGGCGATCTGGGTCTACTATTTTTATTTGCTTAAAGCGCTCTTGCCTGAAGAATTTGGCATTTCGGGTTGATAGATCCAATAGTTTTTTCTTATCTCCTAATTTTGGGATAGTAATTTTAACATCCTTATCCACTTCAACGGCAAAAGGCAGGTACAATTCTTTAGAATCAGATTTAAAACGTTGGCGCAGTTCAACGATGGCCAATTGCAATAACTCTTCATCTGTTTCTTCTAGTTTCTTTTTTATTTCTAGGGTGTGCGATCTTATAATTAATCCGTGAGAAACTTGTAAAAAATTCACGTAGGCATGGGTTTCATCAGAAAAAATAGAGAAAATATCAACATTGCTAATTTTAGGATTGACAACTGTCGATTTTACCTGGTAGTTTTCCAATACTTCTATTTTCTCTTTAATACGCTGCGCTTTTTCAAACTCCATTTCTGCTGCGAGCGTTTTCATCTGATGTTTAAAATAGAGTAATGAGCTTTTAAAGTTTCCCTTGATGATGTCTCTAATATCATCTATTTGTTTGTGATATTCGACGGCTTCTTGCAAATTTTCACACGGTGCTTTGCAATTACCCAAATGAAACTCAAGACATCGCTTGTACTTGCCAGCATTTATTTTCTCCTCCGAAAGGTCATAATTACATGTTCTTAGCGGATAAACACTTTTAATCAGATCCAAAAGTGTCTTTACCGTCTTCATACTCGTGTACGGACCAAAATATTCCGACCCATCCTTAATCAACTTTCTGGTTGGAAATATCCGAGGGAAACGCTCATTTTTTATACAAATCCAGGGGTAAGACTTATCGTCTTTAAGCAGCACATTATACCTAGGTTGGTATTTTTTAATAAAATTATTTTCAAGTAGTAATGCATCTGATTCGGTAGCTACTACAATATGTTTGATAGACCTTATTTTTTTTACCAATACCCGCGTCTTTCCATATTCGTGGTTTTTGGTAAAGTATGATGACACCCGTTTCTTGAGATTTTTGGCCTTACCCACATAAATAATAGTATCGGATTCATCGTAAAACTGATAAACACCGGGGCTATTGGGCAACGAACTTATTTGAACTTCAATCGGTAAATGTACCATGTGAGCTTTAAGAAATTTAAGGTGCAGTACACTTGGTTAAATTACTACCTTTTTAAAAAAGCATGAATTGTTTTTAATTTTTTAACTCAAAAATCAATGTGAGAACCTTAGAATTATATGTGGTTTACAAAACCTAAATACATGGTATGTTGTTGTTAACTATTACATTAAACTGAAGAATTAATTTTCTTTTTCTTAAAAAAACTACAAAAAAAGTGTAATTCAACGATAAAATTGTGCAGTTCATAGGTTGTATGTAAAATTTTTCTTTATATTTAAATCAAATTAAAGTTACCCCCTATGGAAAACTATTTAATTGTTTTAGGTATGTATCTGATTTTGATGCTTTTCTTCAAAATCTACTTTGCTGTCTCAACGAGAGAGTAGAACTTATCTGAAACTGCCCCCAACAGTATCTTCTATTTTATGAAGTTAGATGCGAAAAATTGAACTTAGAGAGGCCTACCGAAGCAAAAGAAAAAAGCTTAGTTTCGAAACCATACAAAGCCAGAGTTTAAAAATTTCCAATAATATACTCCAAATGAATATTTGGAGTTTTTTTTATTATCATGTTTTCTTGACGATTACTGAAAGTAAAGAGGTTGATACCGCTTACCTTTTAACCCTACTTCATGGTAAGGATAAAAATGTTATTATACCTAAAACAAAGGGAGAAAAGCAACTGGAGCATTTTCTTCTTACCGACAGCACACTGCTCAAAAAAAACAAATGGAATATTCCAGAACCCGTAAATGGTATTCGTATTGATGAAAAACAACTGGAAGTTGTTTTTATTCCCCTACTTGCTTTTGATTTAAAAGGAAATAGAGTGGGATACGGAAAAGGGTTTTACGATACATTTCTCAAAAAATGTAATTCCAATGTGGTGAAAATAGGGCTATCTTTTTTTGAAGCTGAAAGGGAAATCGAAGATATTGACAAGCATGACATACCTTTAGACTACTGCGTTACACCAGAAAAAGTGTATAAATTTTAACTTTCTGTCTTGGCGAAAGCTCTTTTATTAAAGAAAATCAAAATTCCGACCCCAGTGCTTATCGCAGTATCGGCGATATTAAAAATAGGTTCGAAAAATCGAAAGTTTTTACCTCCGACACTTGGAACCCATTCGGGCCAAGTTGTATCAATTAAAGGAAAATATAGCATATCTACCACTTTACCATAAAAGAGATTCCCGTAGGGCTCATTAGAAAATAGCTCAGCTACTTCATTATTACTCTCATTAAACAACAATCCGTAAAAAACAGAGTCTATAATATTACCCAAGGCCCCGGCAAAAATCAAGGATACCGCAAGTATCAATACTTTGGGAGATTTCTTTTTGATGATATCAAAAAGCCAATACCCTATTCCGAAAATCGCGAATAAACGGAATATGGTTAAAAACAATTTTCCTAATGACTCAGAAATTGGCAGAATATCACTAAGCTTTGTACCCCAAGCAGCCCCCTCGTTTTCAATAAACAAAATTTTAAACCAGCTAAAAACCTGAACAGATTCGCCTAAAACAAAATTTGTTTTAATATATATCTTGCTTAGCTGATCTATGACCAAGATTAGAACAATAAGTAAAATAGATTTCTTTAAATTCATTTCTATTTGATAATTGGGGCAAAAATAGCCATATTAATCGGTTTTATTTACGTAGATATCCCCTTCAACAGAGACAAGTCTATAACTTGAATTTCCTGTGGGAATTTTTGCTAATTGCACCTTACCATAAGTACTTTCTGCCGTTATTTTTCCTTCTTTTGCAGTAATGTTAATTGTTCCTTTCTGTGTCTTCACTTCTACATTTTCAACAACATTAACCATACTGCAATCCCCTGTATCAGAACTTACTTTTAAGTATTTGTATTTCCCTGAAGCCAATACTTTACTGTTCGTGCCGTAAACATTTACATTACAGTAACTGGGAATCGTAATTTTAAGTGAAATAGAAATTACTTTATGCGCACTTAACTTATCGTTTGGGGCAACAAAATTGGGCAAAAAGTCCGCACTTACTAGTACGTTAGCGCCATCTTCTTCAATCTTTACAGCTAAATCTTTTTCATATTCCCCCTCTATACTCGCCTCTACTTTTAACTCGCTCTCTTTAGAAGTTGCTAGCGTAACCAGATAACAATTTTTGGTGTCAACTTGTATGGACTGCTTTTCAGAATTTATAATCGTTTTACGGATTGTTTTTTGCCCCATCAACGAATGGGTCAAAAGCAAAACTGTTATAACTACTAATAGAATCCTCATCAACAAAAAAACGCCCTAGGGCGTTTTTACTATTTCTGCATATTCTTAGCCTCAATGCTCAATGTCGCGTGAGGAACTAGTTTTAGGCGCTCTTTATTAATCAGCTTACCGGTTACACGGCAAATACCATAGGTTTTGTTCTCAATTCTGAGCAAAGCGTTCTTTAAATCACGAATAAACTTCTCTTGTCTTATAGCTAATTGCGTATTAGCCTCTTTGCTCATGGTTTCAGAACCCTCTTCAAAAGCTTTAAAGGTAGGTGAAGTATCATCCGTACCGTTATTACCATCGTTCATATAGGCGCTTTTCAACAACTCTAAGTGATTCTTTGCCTTTTCTATTTTTTCTTCGATTAAGATCTTAAACTCCCCAAGGTCTTTATCTGAGTATCTAACTTTTAAATCTTGTGCCATTTTTAGTGTTTTTGGATAAACAATTTAGTGTTCACGTCATCGAAAGCAATTTCCGTGCCCTCTTCTAAACGTTCTTCATATACTAGTTCTGCTGTTAGTGTTTCGCTCTTTAAATATGTCTCGTTAGCCGCAATGGCTTTTTCGATAAAACCATCCTTTAATATTTTTAAATCTATTTTATCGGTAACCTCAAAACCAGATTCTTTTCTTAAATTCTGAATTCTATTTACCAATTCTCTAGCAATTCCCTCATTTTTAAGACTTTCGTCAATTGTAACGTCCAAGGCGACTGTTAACGGACCAGAAGTCGCTACCAACCATCCTTCGATGTCTTGAGAGAAGATTTCTACATCAGACAACTGTAAATTAATACTTTTATTATCCAATTCCAGCGTTATTTCGCCTTCCTGCTCGATTTTTTGGATATCTTCCTTTTGTAAAGCATTGACTGCATTGGCTACGGCCTTCATTTCTTTGCCAAATTTTGGCCCCAAAACTTTAAAATTAGGTTTTATTTGCTTTACTAGAATTCCTGATGCATCATCCATCAGTTCTATTTCCTTTACATTGACTTCTGATTTAATAAGATCTACAACTGCTTCGATTTCGGACCGTTGCAAATCATTTAAAACAGGTACCATTATCTTTTGTAGGGGCTGACGAACTTTGATTTTCTCTTTCTGACGGATGGATAAAACTAAAGATGAAATCTTTTGTGCCGTCTGCATTTTACTTTCTAGATTGGCATTTACCATTGTTTTATCAAAAGCCGGGAAGTTTGTCAAATGCACACTTTCAAAGCCCTCTTTACCGGTAACTACATCCAAATCTTTATACAATCTGTCCATAAAGAATGGAGCGATAGGTGCCGATAATTTTGCAACCGTTTTTAAACAGGTATACAAAGTCTGGTATGCCGAAATTTTATCATGCTGATAATCACCTTTCCAGAAACGTCTTCTGCTCAAACGTACATACCAATTGCTTAAGTTTTCTTGTACGAAGTCTGAAATAACACGTGCAGCTCTAGTTGGCTCGTAGTCATTATAGGCTTCATCCACTTTTTGAATTATGGTATTCAATTCAGACAATATCCATTGATCCAACTCTGGTCTATCGGCCAATTCAATTTCTTTTTCGGCATAACTGAACTCGTCAATATTTGCATATAAAGAAAAGAACGAATAGGTATTATAAAGTGTGCCGAAAAACTTGCGTTTTACTTCAACGATACCGTCGATATCAAATTTTAAATTATCCCACGGATTGGCATTTGAAATCATATACCAACGCGTAGCATCCGCACCATGTTCTGGCAAGGTTACAAACGGGTCTACCGCATTACCCAAACGTTTGGACATCTTCTTGCCTTCTTTATCCAATACAAGTCCGTTCGATACCACGTTCTTGTACGCTACAGCGTCAAAAACCATGGTGCCTATCGCATGCAAAGTATAGAACCAACCTCTAGTTTGGTCTACACCTTCCGCTATAAAATCTGCCGGAAAAGTCTCTCCTTTATCAATCAAATCCTTATTCTCAAAAGGATAATGCCATTGCGCATAGGGCATTGAACCACTATCGAACCAAACATCAATAAGGTCAGACTCGCGCTTCATAGGCTTACCAGAAGAAGAAACCAATGTTATTTGGTCTACAATGTTTTTATGTAGATCGATTTTATCATAATTGGCCTCACTCATGTCACCCACAACAAAGTCTTCAAAAATGTCTTTTTCAAGAACTCCTGCTTCTATAGCTTTTGCCATTTCGGCTTTAAGTTCTGCAACTGAACCTATCATCAGTTGGTCCGAACCATCTTCTGTACGCCAAATAGGCAATGGAATACCCCAATAGCGCGAGCGTGAAAGATTCCAGTCATTCGCATTGGCCAACCAATTGCCAAAACGGCCTTCACCAGTTGATTTTGGTTTCCAATTAATAGTTTCATTGAGTTCGAACATTCTGTCTTTAATGTCCGTCACTTTAATAAACCAAGAATCTAAGGGATAGTACAAAATAGGTTTATCAGTACGCCAGCAGTTAGGGTAACTGTGTACATACTTTTCTACCTTAAAAGCCTTGTTCTCTTCTTTTAACTTAATGGCGATTTCTACATCGATAGATCGTTCAGGAGCTTCGCCATCATCATAATACTCGTTCTTGACATACTTACCGCCAAACTCTTTAAGTTCAGGTCTAAACTTGCCCTGCAAATCAACGAGCGGAACCGGATTTTTACTTTCATCCAACACCAATAAAGGCGGTACTTCTGGCTCTGCCAATTTAGCCACCATAGCATCATCGGCGCCAAAGGTTGGTGCCGTATGTACGATACCTGTACCATCTTCAGTAGTAACAAAATCGCCAGCAATCACCCGAAACGCATTTTCAGCGTTTTGGTATGGAGAAGCATAATCTATTAACTGCTCATATCTAATTTCTAAAAGGTCTGCCCCTTTACACTCGGCAGCGATTAGATAAGGTATTTTTTTGTTTTCCATAGAATAACCAGAAAGTACCGCAACCTCGTCGGTATGCTCATACTTTCCTGTAAATTGCTTGTTTACCAAATTTTTGGCCAAGATTACATGTACCGGCTCAAAAGTATATTGATTGTATGTGGCGACTACCACATAATCAATCTTAGCTCCAACGGTCAATGCCGTATTACTTGGTAGTGTCCATGGCGTTGTCGTCCAAGCCAAGAAATGTAAATGGTCAAATCTTTTTAAGGATTCTGGCAAAGTACTTTCAACCGCTTTAAATTGAGCGGTTACTGTTGTATCCGTTACATCTTGATACGTTCCAGGCTGATTCAGTTCATGTGAACTTAAACCAGTTCCCGCTTTTGGAGAATAAGGCTGAATGGTGTAGCCTTTATAAATTAAACCATTATCGTAAATCTGTTTTAGTAACCACCAAACGGATTCCATGTATTTGGATTTGTAGGTGACATAGGGGTCATCCATATCTACCCAATAGCCTACTTTTTCGGTCATCTCGTTCCACACATCGGTGTAGCGCATCACCGCTTTTTTACAGGCTGCGTTGTATTCTTCAACAGAAATTTTAGTACCAATATCCTCTTTGGTGATACCCAGTTCTTTTTCTACACCAAGTTCTATGGGCAGACCATGCGTATCCCAACCCGCTTTGCGCTTGACTTGAAAGCCCTTCATGGTTTTATACCTAGGGAAAATATCCTTAATGGTACGCGCCATTACATGATGAATACCTGGCATTCCGTTTGCCGAAGGTGGCCCTTCGTAAAAGACATAACTTTCCTTACCCTCGCGTGTAACGACACTTTTTTCGAAGATGTTATTCTCCTTCCAGTAGTCCAATATTTCATCGGCCACTTTTGGCAAGTTCAATCCTTTATACTCTGCAAACTTCATATAGGCTTTCTTCAAGAATTCCAAGTTTGCAAAAATAAAAATTTAGATGGATTTCAATCGTATTCAGTGACCTAAATGCGTATAATGTGTCTAATGTGTAACGGTTTACATCTAAAACCTATTTTTAACCGTATATGTACCATAACAAACACAAAAACTATTAAAAATGAAAAAAGTATTTCTTGCCGTATTGGCATTATCAATGACAGCTTCTGTTTTAACTTCTTGTAAAGAAGTAGAAAAGAAAGCTGAAGACGCTGCCGAGGCAACAGAAAGTGCATTAGAAGAAGCTGGTGACAACTTAAAAGAAGCCGGAGACGATCTTAAAGAAGCTGGTGAAAATGCAATGGATAAAGCAAAAGAAGTTGGAGAGGAAATGAAAGAAGGAGCTGAAAGTGCCATGGATAGCATTAAAAAAGCTGGTGAAAACTTAAAAGAAGGTGCCGAAAAAATGGGTGCTGACGCTAAAGATGCTATGACCAAAGCCGGTGATGAAGTAAAGGATGCCGCTAATAAAGTAGCAAAAGAAGTAGAGGAAGCAACTGACGACCACTAAACACTTTTGTTCCAAATCATTTAAAAACCCTAGCCTTTATTGGTTGGGGTTTTTGTTTTTAGAACGTATACCCTAGCCCCAAAATCAAATTTGTGCCCGGTGCTACAATACCTGAAGAGTAGGTACGGTAACGTTGATTCGTAATATTCTCTAAACTCAATGTGGTTTTTAAGGCATTCGAAATCTGGTACTGCGAGCGAAAGTTAAGCGTATACCAAGATGGTGAAAAAGGGTTGCCGTTTTGGTCACTGGCATAAATAAAAGGCTTATTACGTTCTGAAATGGCCAAATCTGCAAAAGGAATTTCGCCATTATAGTTCAAGAAAAAATCTGCCTTAAGTTTCTGGTTTTTCCATACTAGGTGGGCATCTGCAAAAGTGGGTGCTACGTGGCGTGCAGCAGAATCGGTTCCATCATCATCCTCTTCTACACCCTCAGTTAAAGTCAAATTCCCTAAGAAAGACCAATTCTCGTTCATAAAAGCCTCCACGCCAAACTCAAAGCCATATACATAGGCTTTGGCAGCATTCTGTATGGCCTGTACATTGCTCAATTCTCCATTATATTCAATTTGAGACTGCCCATTGAACTCAAAATCCCTACGCACCAAAGCGTCTACCAAATAGGTGTAAAAAGCGGCGCCTTTCAACACCAATTTATCGTTAAAGTTCTTACTTACCCCTAGCTCCGCATTATATGCATATTCAGAAACCAAATCAGGGTTTGGCACTACTACCGAACCAGGTTCAGAATCAAAAACCTTTCCAATATCATCAATATTTGGTGCCCTAAAACCAGTTGATCCGTTTAAGGTAATCTGTAAATCCGCCTTGGGAAACCAACTCATACCCAAACTACCTGTAAGTGCCCCAGAGCTTACGTTGGCCTCCTCAAAAGGAAAGGGAAAAAAGGTAGTATCAAAATCAGCATTTACATAAACCTGACTGTATCGCAACCCTGACAACAGGGTCAGATTGGGCTGAATTTGATACTCTCCATTAATATAACCCGCCAGCGTCTGCCAAGTAGAACCATCTGGATGTCTAGAAACGGCACCCGAGATTTCACCTGTATCAATGTTTAGATTTTGCCCGGTAGAGCCTATTTTATTAAAAATATATTCGGCACCATAGTACAAACGAAGATTACCGATTTTCTTGTTTTCAAAATCAAGGTTTAACGATAGGGCATCTACCTGTTCGGTTGTCGTATTTCGAACAACTTCTTGAAAGTTTCTACTAATTCTACTTTCTTCAAAAAACTGATAAGCCGACGTAATTTTTAAACCATCGTAAAACCGATTTTTTCCCTGCTGGGTTGCCCTAAAATTGGTCATAAACCATTTTTGCGGACCGTAGAACCACTCTGCAGAACGAAGGCCAGTACCAGCGTCGTCTGGTCTAATTAGACGGTCGTAACGTGAATAATTAGAAGTTTCGGAATAATACAGGCCTAAATCATAATTCCAATTTTTGTTCGGTCGATATCTAAATTTTTGAAGAAAATTAATCTGGTCATAGCCCAAAGGTACTTGTTTTTTAGGGTCGTTATTCTGTACCAAGATGTCTTGACCATTCTCACGGGCGACAAAATTGTTTCGCAAATACGAGTCAGGGCCATGTTCACCCATCGTTAAATCACCAAAACTATTGTAAGTGAAACTAGTGTACGATGCCCAAGTTTGGTGCCCCAAGTTAAAATCTAGGTGTACGGTATTCTCATTATTTGCAGTGGCAAACCGATAGGCCGCCTTACCTGAAAAAGTAAGGCTATCAGTATATGAAAACCTAGGGTCTTGCGTAAAAAAGTTCATTACCCCACCAATGGCGTCACTACCATAAATAACAGAGCCCGGACCAAATATAATTTCGGTATTCTTAATGGTGAAAGGGTCTATCGAAATAACGTTTTGAACATTTCCGCCCCTAAAAATGGCGTTGTTCATACGTACCCCGTCTACAGAGAGTAGTAATCGATTGGTTGCAAAACCTCTAATTAAAGGGCTGCCACCGCCCAACTGACTCTTTTGAACAAAGACCTTACCACTATTTTGTAATAGGTCGGCCGAGGTTTGGGGGTTTGTAAACGCAATAGTCCTAGCGTCTATGGCCACTATTTTTTGTGGGACATCTTTGCGTTGTTGTTCCCACTTTGAAACAGACATCACCACCTCTTCTAACTGTTCTGGTTTTAAATTTAGATAAACCCGATTTCCTCTTTTTGAAAGTTGGGCAATAGTAGTTGTAATAGCCTCATAACTTATGTGTTTAAAGGTAATGCGCTCGTTTTTGCCAAAAATGGAAAGGTCGCAGCTACCGTCAAAATCGGTGACCGCTGTTTTTGATTTATCTTGATTAAAAACAGCAACATTGACTATCTCATTGCCAGAATCGGCATCTAAAACAACCGCCTGTTGGGCCATGGTCGCTAAAGAAACTAGAAGGAAAAAAATAAGCAGAGCTACATTGCGCATACTAGTCAAAAACTGCATTTAAAACGGCCAAAGACTTGGGTTTTCTAAATCCGTGCAAATGTAATTCAAAATAGAGAATTACTGATTTTAAAAGTGATTCACGGACACCTTTGGTTATTCTTATCTCTTTAAGTGCATCAAATTTTATGCCCAAAAGTTTTTTGAAATATGTCGTATTTTCATTTTCAATTAAAGGGTTCAATGTAGGACTCGAAACAAATTGCCCCTCTAACAAATCGAAATAGGCTGCTGTACCCTCTGACTCCTCTGGATAGAAGCCCAAAAACTTAGTCAAGTTCACTAAAAACAACAAGTGAAAATCGGCAATTTTTTCATTATGATCCAACCACCGAAAACTATTTTCGAGATAATCGTATAAACCCGTGTCTTGCTGTTCTTCTTGAATACTGCTGCCCAACATTTCGGCTAAAAAAAGCACCAAACTATTCTTTACAATATTGGTGTGCAGGGTCTTATAAGGATATAATACTTTAACCTCCCTAATGGTTTCTAAAGTTCCTTTATTTTTATGGTTTGCCGTTAATTCTAACTGTGTTAAAGGTTGAAAATAGGCAGTTTTTAATTTTCCTTTTTTCGAAGCCAGAACTCCCTTAAGCAGATACGATTTTAAGCCGTCTGATTGCGTAAATGCTTTTACAATAAGGCTGGTATCGCCATATTTTAATGACGAAAGTATAATTGCTTTGGTAGTTACCTGCATATCATCATGCGAAACATGCTAGTCTTTGGTGTTCGGATAAACTCTCATAAAATAGATACTGGTAGTATCTATTTTATGTATAGGCATAGTACTATCGTAGCTAGGTTTAAAAACCGGCATACTATTGTTACTTTGCGCCAATACTTTATCATTCTTTTGCAAATTGAATAAGTCATTCATATAGTTTGAGTCCTTTGATCCTATCGTCAAAGAATCCATTATCCTAAATTTGGGGTAAGACTTTTGGTTGAATATTGGTTTCGTCGGTTTTTGACCAAGTAAAGAACACATGGATAGTGTGGCTAAAACAACCAATATAGTTCGCATAAGGTATAATTTTATATAAAATGAAGGTACAAAAAATGGCACAAAGGAATTATCCTTGTGCCATTTAATCAATCTTTTAGGGTAACCTATATTACACCTTGTGCTAGCATCGCATCGGCCACTTTTACGAATCCGGCGATATTTGCCCCTTTAACGTAGTTGCAATAACCGTCAGCGTCTTTTCCAAATTCTACGCAAGAATTGTGGATATCTTCCATAATGTCTTTCAATCTTTGGTCTACCTCTTCACGAGACCAACTAATACGAAGAGAGTTTTGTGACATTTCTAACCCTGAAGTAGCAACCCCACCAGCGTTTGAAGCTTTACCAGGTGCGAAAAGTATTCTCGCCTCGTGGAACTCATGAATAGCTTCAGGTGTCGATGGCATATTAGCACCTTCTGCTACGCATATACAACCATTTTTAATTAGTGTCTTGGCATCGTCTCCGCCTAGTTCATTTTGTGTAGCACAGGGTAATGCAATATCACATGCCACTTCCCAAGGCGTTTTTCCAGCATGGTAAGTAGCTGAATCGTATTTATCGGCATACTCAGAAATTCTTCCGCGACGGTTGTTCTTTAAATCCATCACAAAAGCCAGTTTTTCGGCATCAATACCGTCATTATCATGAATATATCCTCCAGAATCTGAAAGTGTCGATACTTTACCACCAAGCTGCAATACTTTTTCCGCAGCATATTGTGCAACATTACCCGAACCTGAGATTACAACCTTTTTACCTTTAAAAGATTCTCCTTTGGTTTTCAGCATGCTATCGGCAAAATAAACGGTACCATAACCTGTAGCTTCTGGGCGAATTAAAGAACCGCCCCAAGAACGACCTTTACCTGTTAATACCCCAGTAAATTCATTTCTGATTTTCTTATACATTCCGAAAAGGAAACCAATTTCGCGTGCCCCGACACCAATATCACCAGCAGGCACATCGGTATTAGGCCCTATATGTCTATTCAATTCTAACATAAAGGCATGGCAAAAGCGCATTACCTCATCATCAGATTTTCCTTTAGGGTCAAAATCCGAACCTCCTTTACCACCACCCATGGGTAGCGTAGTTAAACTGTTTTTAAAGACTTGTTCAAAAGCCAAAAACTTTAATACACTTGCATTTACCGTAGGGTGAAAACGAAGTCCTCCTTTGTATGGGCCAATGGCAGAGTTCATCTGTATGCGATATCCGCGGTTTACATGAATTTCACCATTATCATCTACCCATGCCACTCTAAACGATAATAAGCGTTCTGGCTCAACCATTCGTAAAAGAATATTCTTGCCGTTATAAATTTTGTGCTTCGCGATGTACGGAATTACAGTTTCTGCAACCTCTTGTACAGCTTGAATAAATTCAGGTTCGTGTCCATTTCTAGACTTCACCTCATCCATAAATGCTTTAATCTTTGCTTCCATAAAGGATTGATAATTTGTTAACCCTTAAAAGGGCATATTTTATTGAATTAGGAATTCAACGGCAAAATTATGCTATTTGTATAATTTGAAGACCTTATTTTTGAAAATATTTCAAAAAAAGATTAGCCTATTGCCTGCTCTAAATCTGCAATAAGGTCTTCTGCATCTTCAATACCAACACTAAGCCTTATTAAGGCATCTACAACACCACTCTTTTCACGCTCTTCTTTCGGGATACTTGCATGCGTCATGCTCGCCGGATGACCTGCCAAACTTTCTACTCCACCGAGTGACTCGGCGAGCGTAAAAATCTCTAGTTTTTCTACAATCTTAATAGCATCTTCATAACTGCTACCGTTAGGCACAAAAGAAATCATACCTCCAAAATCATCCATTTGACTCTTGGCCACATCATGGTTCGGGTGACTTTCAAAACCAGGCCAGTACACTTTTCCAATTTTAGGGTGATTCGCCAAATACGCTGCTACCGCCTTTCCATTTTCACAATGCCGCTGCATTCGCACATGAAGCGTCTTTATTCCGCGAAGGGTTAAAAAACTGTCCATAGGGCCACAAACCGCACCACTGGCATTCTGGATAAAATATAATTTATCTGCCAAATCTTTGTCTTTAACAACTAAAGCACCTACCACAACATCGCTATGGCCACCTAAATATTTGGTAGCGGAATGCATCACAATATCTGCCCCCAAATCTAAAGGTCTTTGTAAATAGGGTGTAGCAAAAGTATTATCTACAGCCAACAACAAGTCATGCTTTTTTGCCAAAGCAGAAACTCCTTTAATATCAATAACATTCATCATCGGGTTGGTCGGTGTTTCTACCCAAATCAGTTTGGTGTTTGTATTGATTTTAGCTTCTATTTTATCTAGGGATTGCATGCCTATAAAATGGAAAGTGATCCCATATTTTTCAAAAATCTGCTTAAAAATTCGATAGCTGCCACCGTATAGATCATTGGTAGAAACCACCTCATCTCCAGGATTCAACAATTTTACTACCGCATCGATAGCTGCCAATCCACTTGCAAAAGCTAATCCATACGAACCATTTTCAATACTGGCCAACGAATTCTCCAGTGCTGTTCTTGTTGGGTTGGCACTGCGCGAATACTCAAATCCTTTATGACCTCCCGGTGTGCTTTGGGCATAGGTGGAAGTTTGGTATATGGGAGGCATCACCGCACCATAGGCGGCATCTGGTTCTTGACCTCCGTGAATTGTTTTACTATTGAATTTTAAATCTTGTTTGCTCATTCTATAAAATTATGATTACAAAGGTATTGTTAAGTTTTGGAGTAATCAATCTTACCATAACTGAAGACAAGTGCTTATTTTTGACATCTAACTTGCCCTAATGAAAAACTTGTTTTTTTTCCTATTAACAATACTGCTTTTGCTTGGTTGCGAAAACGAAGCAAAGCTTACGTTTGAAACTACAGAACTTAAAAATAAGTCTTGTAATGACTGCCCAAAAATTAAGATTACGATCCCTAGAGCTCTGGGCGAAACCCGTATTGCCGAAAAAGTTAATACGATAGTTGATGAAGAACTCATTTATCATTTAAAATTTGAGGATAGTAGTAATGTAAATTCAGTAGAAGAGGCCATGGCTTCATTTAGTAAGGGCTACCAAAGTTTTAAGAACGAATTTAATGACGAAGCTATTGGCTGGGAAGCAAAGGCGAATGGAGAAATACGTTACGAGAACGCATTCTTGTTATCGATAATTTTAGACACCTATACTTATACTGGTGGGGCCCATGGGCACAGCGAATCTATTTTTTTGAATTTCGATAAAGAGAAAAATGTTGAACTAGAAAACTACCAGCTTTTTAAAGATTTAGAGGGTTTTATCGATTTTGCCGAAACAAAGTTTAGAAATAATCAACAAATTCCGGAACAAGGCTCCATAAACGCTACGGGGTTTATGTTTTCTGGTGAAGTTTTTCACCTACCCGAAAACTTAGGATTCACCAAAGAAGGCATTCAACTTATTTACAACCAGTACGAAGTCGCTTCATATGCCGATGGCGCGATTGAATTGCTAATTCCTTATGCGGATGCCAATCAATTTTTAAAAGAAAAGTACAGAGTGCTAATTTAGTTTCAAGTACTATGCGTGAAACTGAGCCTGTCGAAGTGCTTTCTTAAAATAAAAACTACACCTTTAATACTCTTGCCAAGGCCATAATGCTGCCAAGGTGCAATCCTTCATGAAATGCATTAAAGGCAATAGCATCTTCTACAGAGTTCAATTCTACTTTGGGAGTGGTCATGTAACTTTTAAAATCCGTGAACATACCATTATTATAATCCGATTTTGTTTTTTCTGGAAGTGAAAAAAGTAATTTTTTGATTTCTTCCACTTCGTTTGCAGGTGGGTGCCCTTTAGGCGCAGTACCTTTCTGATACTTTTCCACCAATTCTTTAGAAATGTTAAGTGGTAGTCGACTCAATCCATAAACCAATTTTTGTTCTGTGACCACCACATGGGCAATATTCCACCAGATATTATTATTGAAACCTTTCGGAATTTTAACTAATTCTTCTTTGGGCGTAGTTTCTAAATAATGATGTAAACGCTCTCTATTCTTTATTACAATGGTAAACTGTGTTTCCAAGGCCATATATTTAAGACAAGGCTAAAAATAGTTCAATTTAATAGAATTAGGTTTCTTTGCATAAGAATTTTAAGCCACGGAAAATGAAAAAAATATACCACTTAGAAACCTGCAAAACCTGTCAAAAAATAGTAAAAGAATTGGAACCTCTTGATGGCGTTGAACTAAGAGAAATAAAGTCTAAGGGCGTAACACCGGATGAATTGGAAGAAATGCGAGCTTTAACCGATAGTTATGAGGATTTATTCAGCCGCAGGGCAATGCTATTTCGACAAAGAGGTTTAAATAACCAAGAATTAGGTGAAGAAGATTACAAGAATCTCATTTTAGAACACTATACCTTTCTCAAAAGACCCGTAGTGGTTCTAGACAATGAAATCTTTATCGGAAACGCTAAAAAGCAGGTAGAAGGAGCCAAAGAAGCCTTACATAAATGAGCAAACGTACGCTTGCGTTTTTAGCGGCACTTGGTGCAACCACTATCTATGCTATAAATCATACTATCGCTAAAGGTGTGATGCCTGATCACGTTAGGCCTTTCGGGTTTATTCTACTTAGGGTTATAGGGGTTGCAGCTCTTTTTTGGAGCATTTCATTTTTAGGCCCAAAAGAAAAGATTGATCGTAAAGATTGGGGCAGCGTATTATTGGCCGCTCTATTGGGTATGGTCGTTAATATGTTGGCTTACTTTAAGGGCTTAGAGCTTTCTACCCCAATAAATAGTTCGGTATTAATGACCGTAAGTCCTATTGTGGTTATTGTCTTATCTGCTTTATATCTTAAAGAACGAGTCACCCTTAACAAAGGTCTTGGTATTGCCCTAGGTTTTATTGGAGCCCTGGCCTTGGTTCTTTTTGGTGCCGAGCTAAGGCAAGATGCACCTAATATTCCTTTTGGTAATGTACTGTTCATTGTAAACGCAACAGCTTATGGAGGCTATCTAATCGTTGCAAAAACACTTTTGGCAAAATACCACCCTTTCACATTAATGCGATGGCTTTTTCTTATTGCGGTTGTTATTAACCTTCCTATCGGTTTACCCCAGGTTCTTGAAATTAAGTGGAGTACTATGCCGCTCTGGGCATATGGCACGATAGCCTTTGTCATCATTTGTACAACCTTTATGACCTATCTTTTTAACATTTTTGCCATGACACAACTTAAAGCTTCGACCATAGGGGCTTTTATCTATTTACAGCCCTTATTCGGAATTTTGTTCGCTTTACTTACAGGAAAGGATAGCTTAACAGCGGTTAAAATCGGTGCAGCAGCTTTGGTCTTGTTGGGCGTGTATTTGGCGAGCAAGAAGTCTAAGTCAAATCCTTAGGAGTTCTGGCGAACTTTCGGGTATCTTCTTTGGTTAAATATTTAAAGTCTTCTGCCCGTTCTATTAAGTCAACTGCTGTCATAAACTCATCGGGCAAAATGGTCAGTTTTCGGGCCTTAAGATCTATCCAAGCGCCCATCATTTCAGAATGGGCAAAATTTTTGCCGTCCGTATCGTAGAAATCATGATGAAACTCAAAGAACATCCCATCCTGGCTCATACCCTTTAATTCTGAAGAAACTTTAATGGGTTTACCAATAAAGACCTCTTTAAAATAATAGATATGTTCATAGAAGACCACTGGGCCAATTTGGTGCTTCGCCATTGTTCTCTGATTAAAGCCCAACTGCGCTAAATGCGACATTCTAGTATGCCCCGTATAGTTTAAGTAAGCGGCATTCGCCAAATGCCGATTGGCATCAATATCACTCCAACGAATTTCAAATTCTTTTAAAAACATAGATTTAAGATGTTAGACCGCTACGCTAGTAGAATCAAGAGACCAGACTTTTCTGTTCTAACTTTTGCTTCCATTTGTAGCGTCAAAGTTAAGTTTATTATGCACGCATAACAATTGACAAAAATACGTTAGATTTGAATATATCTAAATTAATAACAATGAGTCAAAAAGCTTCCTTTATCAACGATTTGTCCTTACCAGCTGTAGCCGCGCCTATGTTCTTGATTTCCGGACCTAAACTGGTAATCGAATGTTGCAAAAACGGTATTGTAGGTACTTTTCCGGCATTAAACCAACGTACCAGCGAAGGTTTTGAAGAATGGCTTATTGAAATTAAAGCTGAATTAAAAAAATTTGAAGAGGAAACGGGCAAAAAACCAGCTCCATTTGGGGTAAACCTTATTGTTCACCCTACTAATCCACGATTAGAGGCCGATGTAAAACTGTGTATAAAACATAAAGTCCCTTTGGTAATAACCTCTTTAGGAGCTGTTTCTATGGTAATCGATGCCATCCATAGTTATGGCGGATTGGTTTTTCATGATGTAATCAAAAAACGCCACGCAGAAAAAGCCGCTGGTGCGGGAGTCGATGGTTTAATATTGGTAGCGGCCGGGGCTGGTGGCCATGCAGGCACCATAAACCCGATGAGCTTAGTCGCAGAGGTTAAAAAATTCTTTGATAAGACCATTTTACTTTCAGGTTGTATATCTACAGGTCGTGATATTGCTTCGGCAATGCAAATGGGCGCAGATCTCGCATATATGGGCACCCGTTTTATCAATGCCAATGAGAGCAAGGCGCCACAAGAATACAAAGATATGATTATAGCAGCAGGGGCCAGTGACGTCACCTATACCGCGGCCATATCTGGTGTGCATGCCAACTTTTTAGCTGCAAGCTTAAAAGCTGCAGGGCTTACAGAAGAAGATTTAAAAAAAGACACCAAAATCGATTTTGGAAAAGAATTGGATACCGAAGCCAAAGCCTGGAAAACTATCTGGTCCGCAGGGCAAGGGGTAACTACTATAGAAAATACAATTCCGGTTGTTGAACTAATTGGTAATCTCAAAACGGAATTTAAAGAGGCAATTGAAGAGCAAGGTAAACTTTTAAACCGTTTTCCTAAAGAGTAATAATTGGACCGTTCTTTTTGTAAATTGGAGCTTTAAACTACCAATTCACACACCATGTACATTAAAAGAAATATAAGCTGGGGCATAATCATGCGCTTTGCTTGGAAAAATCTCTTGTTTTTTATCATATATGCCGGGGTCATTTTTTCGTTCTATCACTTTTTAGAATGGAAGCATATAGATATTCCCTTTCAGCCATTATCCGTAATAGGTATTGCTGTTGCTTTCTATATTGGTTTTAAAAACAGCCAAAGTTATGATCGTTTTTGGGAAGGGCGTAAAATTTGGGGCGGTATCGTGAACTACTCCCGCACGTGGGCGAACAATGTTTTGAGCTTTGTCGAAAATGACCGTGCCGCACAGGTAACGTTGATCTACAGGCATATTGCATGGATCAACGCCTTGCGCATTCAACTGCGCCAACCCAACAGTTTTTCCAAAAAAGAAAATCGTGCCGTAGAACGTATGTTCGACAGGCATGGGGAGCGAAATCCTGTCTGCAGTGGTTTTGAACTCTTACTTGACCCAAAAGAAGTAGCAGATTTGGAGGAAAGAAAAAATGTGGCCACCCATTTAATAAAAAATCAAGGTCTTCACCTAAAGCAATTGTTGGCCGAAGAAAAAATAACCGAGTTTGACAAACAGGTTTTTCATAATAATCTTGAAGAAATGTACAACTTACAGGGAAAGTGCGAGCGCATTAAAAACACTCCTTTTCCTAGGCAATATGCCTATTTTAGTACTGTTTTTACATGGATTTTTGTGCTTTTGGTTCCTTTTGGACTATTGAATGTTTTTGAGTCTCAACTAGCAGCATTGGAACAAGGAAATAATTGGTGGCACATGATATTAATGATTTTCTTTTCAGTTTTGATTTCTTGGATTTTTACAACCATGGAAAAAGTAGGCAGTAATAGTGAAGATCCTTTTGAAGGCCGTATCAATGACGTTCCTATGACAGCGCTTTGCAAAACCATAGAAATTGATTTAAGGGACATGTTAGATGAGGAAAGTCTTCCCGAAAAAACAAAACCAATACATAATATATTGTACTAATGCCTTTAGTTCCCTCTAACTATAAACCTCCATTTCCGTTTAGAAATGGTCATTTCTCTACCATATACTCTGGGGTTTTTAGAAAGGTTCACGGTCTGGTACAAAAACGCGAGCGCATCGAACTCGCTGATGGAGATTTTTTAGATTTAGACTGGAGTGAAAGTAAGTCAAACACGAACAAAGTTGTTATTCTAATACATGGTCTTGAAGGTAACGCGCAACGTCATTACATCACGGGGAGTGCGAAAAAATTCAATCAAAACGGTTTTGATGCTTGTGCCATAAATTTAAGAGGATGCAGTGGAGAACAAAATCGATTATACCGCACCTATCATTCTGGCGCTTCAGATGATTTGATAGAAGTAATTCAACATGTGTTAAATACAAAATCTTACGAGTCCATTTTTCTTATGGGTTATAGCCTCGGCGGCAACCTTTTGCTGAAATATTTAGGTGAGGTCAATAAAATTCCACCGCAACTAAAAGGTGCGGTAGGTGTATCTGTACCATGCAGTCTAAAAAGTGCGAGTGATGAATTGTTAAAATCAAAAAATGCGATTTACTCGCAACGGTTTAAAAAACACTTACTGGCCAAACTGCATGAAAAAAAACAAATGTTCCCCCAAAAAATATCAGAAACCGATATTAAATTGATAACTACCTTAAAAGATTTTGATGATGTCTATACCAGTAAAGCACACGGATTTGTAGATGCGCTAGACTATTACGAAAAATGTAGTTGTCAACAATTTTTACCTAACATTAAAATACCTAGCCTCATTTTAAATGCCAAGAACGATTCTTTTTTAGGTGAGGCCTGCTACCCGTATAAAGAAGCACTTGAAAATTCCAAATTATTTCTAGAAGTACCTGACTTTGGAGGACATGTAGGCTTTTGGGGAAGAAAAAATATAAGCTATGCCGAAAAGCGGGGAGTAGAATTTTTAAACTCGTTGTAGCTTATTGTTATAAAAAGAAAGTTGCTTTTGTTAAGGGGCAAAGTTTGACTTATATTAGTGGCTCTAATCAACGTAACGATTAAACAAAAAGCAAGATGAAAAAAGTAATTCTGTTCATTGCCTTAGGAGCTTTTATAGCAAGTTGTGGCGGAAAGAAAGAAGAAAAGAAAGACGGATTTGAGGTAAGCCGAACGAAATCTGCAGATAAAAAAGAGGAAAATGCCGGGGTACCGACAGATTTAGATAATAAAGGTGTTGGGCCTATTAAAAATGTGGACTTTGCCGCTGACATCGATACTGAAATGGCGGCCCGAGGAGAAGCCAAATTCAATGCCATCTGTGTAGCGTGCCATATGATAGAAGGCAGAATGATTGGGCCCGCTATGAAAGGAGTGTATGAACGTCGCAGTCCAGAATGGGTAATGAACATGATTTTAAACCCTGATGGTATGTTAAAAGAGGATCCTATTGCAAAGGCTTTACTCAAAGAATATAACAACGCAATAATGCTCAATCAAAATTTAAGTAAAGATGAAGCTCGTGATGTTGCCGAGTATCTTCGTACCTTATAAAACTTTTTTACCTAATTTAAATGCTGTTATGCTGCCAAAAGGTTGGCTTAACAGCATTTTTTATTAAAAGCAATTTCAAATGAAAATCTTTTTCTCAATAGTATTCACACTGTTTTCGTTTTGTGCACTGCAGTCTCAGTCTCTCATCGGTGCTTGGGAGACAGAGAAATCCGTAAAGACCGATTCAATCACAAAAGGCTTTAAAATTGTATTTATTTTTTCTAAAAATCACCATGTGGCCTCAGCGTATGATGCTAAAACAGGCGCTTTTATGGCAACATTTGGAGGGAGTTGGTCTACTAATGGTAATTCCATTTCCCAAACGATTGAATTTGATTCCCAAAATCCTGATAGAATTGGCAAGACCAAGTCTTATGAGATAGAACTCACCGCTAATTCATTATACTTGAAAGGTGATAATATTAAACTAAAACGCATAGATAGTGGGGGCCCAGGTATACTTAGCGGGGCTTGGTTAATGTCTGGCCGTAAACGTTATGGGGAGTTTCAAAGTAGGGATACCAACAGACCCCGAAAGACCATGAAAATACTTTCGGGAACCCGGTTTCAATGGATTGCCTATAACACAGAAACCAAAGAGTTTATGGGTACTGGTGGCGGAACGTATACCACCATCGATGGCAAGTATACCGAAAATATTGAATTTTTCTCAAGAGATGATTCACGTGTTGGCGCAAGTCTTGGTTTTGATTTTGAATTGAAAGACGGCGATTGGCATCATTCTGGTTTTAGCAGTAAGGGCGACCCACTTTATGAAATTTGGAGTTTGAGGCAGTAGGTAGTAAAATTATTAAAACTAAATATGAAAAGATTATTTTTAATCGTAGTTCTTGTATCAGTTTATCATTTAGAAGCCCAAGATATGAAGGTTCCATATGAACAAATTCCCGAAGCGCCATCAGATTACACTACCGGAAATGTTATAGGTAGAATGATCGATGGTCTAGGTTATCGTTTTCACTGGGCCACAAAAGACCTTACAAAAGCAGATTTAGACTATAAAGCTTCTAAGGAAGGAAGAACTATTCTTGAAACTTTACAGCATATTTATGGTATGTCTGAAATGATTTTAGAAGCCCCAAAAGGCGAACCCAGTATTCGACCTAAAGATTTTAGTAGCTATTCTTTTGAAGAATTACGAAAAAAAACCTTGGAGAATTTGCAGGCAGCAAGCCAGCTCGTAAAGGGTAAAAATGCAGATGAAGTTTCAAATTTTAAGGTGACTTTCGAGCGAGGTGGCAAACAAACCGATTTTCCATACTGGAATATGCTTAATGGAATGCTGTCTGACTGTATTCATCATACGGGCCAAATCGTTACCATGCGAAGGGCCAACGGCAATCCGCAAAACCCAAAAGTAAATGTGTTTTTAGGAAAAACCAGAGAATAGTTTATGGCCAAGAAAAAAAGCTTTTGGAGTAGCGAAAAAATAATGAGTACAAGTGCCGTAGTTATAAGCATACTTACCTTAGCTGTATTCATTTACCAGACCAATCTAATTAGAAAAGAACAGCATACCGCAGTTTTTCCTTACTTAGAACTGGGGCATAGCGGTATACAAACAGATTTTTATCGTTTTACGCTGGAAAATAAAGGCATTGGCCCTGCCATCATTACAGATGTAAAACTTCACTATGAAAAAAAGGAAGTGGAAGAGCGTCTAGCTGTATTCATCAGTAAAAAAAGAGATAGTGTAAAGTATGCTTTTAATTATGACGATATCTACATAAATAGGTTCATTACGGCTGGAGAGGAAATTACTTTAATTTCCCCAGATACTTTGAGCAAAAAAGCTTCGAGCTTTTTCGAAAAAATACTGCTTGATGAAAATCTAGATTTAGAAATCACTTATGAATCTATTTATGGTGACAGCTGGAAGATTTCTAAATTGAGCACAGGAGCCCAGAGGCTAGATTAAAAGAGTTTTGAAATTATCATCTGGTAATTTCAAAGTTATTATTTTTCGCTTTTTTTTAAGCTTGAGCTTTATCTTTTTTCAACTCTAATCTCAACTAATACTTATTCACTTAAATACTTATCGATTACCGTTTTTTGGTTCAGATAGATTCGTTTTTTTGAAACCAATAAAAATCTATAGGTCGATACCGTATTTGCAAACTCTCTGGAGTAGTACAACTTTTTATCGTTTTCTGAATCTGCATTAACCTTATTCCAATTCACCAAATCAAAGTTTGTTTTTATATAAGGGTAGAAGTGATTGTCATAAAGATTTTGATTACTAGTATTTATTTGTGCTACACTTTTAAAATCTTCATATAATGAAATGACTTTTCGCTTTTTATTATAATTGTTCAAAAACCTTATGTCACCCGATTGAACAAGAACGTTATAGGCATTGGTACTGATATCCATATTTCTTAAATCTAAAAGTTTTGTAGCCAAATCCCTGATTTTTTTAGGTCTTTGCCCATTAGATATTTCAGATAATAGCGAATCACAATTTTGAATTTGAACGGTAATCTGTTCTATTGATAAATCTAATTTCTCTGCATTTTCTTGACATTCATATCGTATTTGAGAAAGGTGGTTTTCTATTAAGCTTTCTCTTGCTTGATTATCGGAACATTTATTTAATTGAAATGCTATCAATATTCCTATAAGGACCACAAAAAATTCCAACGAATGATTTAACCAATCTATTTTTTTTTTCATTTCAATTCTATTTTCTAAAAAAGTAAGAAGATTTTCCTTAGTTAGTTTGAATGTATAACATTATCAAATCTAAAAACAAGGTTTTCGCTTATGTAATTTATGAATATTCTATTAGACAGTTGATTAGAATATCTATTGTAACAAAACCACTTTTTTCACTACCCATAATAAAAGCAGCAGATTATGGAGTATTCAGGACAACCCATGAAGGTAGTGAAGGCTAACCGAGCTCTACTAAAAAAGAGAAAAGAAGTTTTAAAGAACTACGAAAAGACTATATAGGATATGCAAGTGAGACTAGGCTTAGTTTTAAAGAATTGACTCCTTTTGAGCAGCAAAAAATTCGGGATAAAATAATTGCACAAGCTAAGAAAGATAAAGCGCATAATATAAAAATGGGCCTTGTTGCGCTCTTTCTCCTATGCCTAATTGTTTTTGGGCTATATCGCTTGTTTTCTTAGAAAGTTATAATCCCCATAGCTTAAAAGGATTATTGGTGTCGGACTCTGATTTGGTCACAATTTTATCGGCAACCACTTTATAGGTTGGGTCTTCCATAAGGTTGACCTCTATAATGTCTTCCGCATTTTTTAACAAACGCACACAGTCTTTACTCAAATGCCTTAAATGCACTTTTTTACCTGCATTTGCATAACGCTCGGTAATTTTATTTAAAGCTTCAATACCCGACATATCAGCTACACGGCTTTCTTGGAAATCAATAATAACCTCATCGGGGTCGTTTTGAATATCGAACTTTTCGGCAAATAAGGTGGTCGAACCAAAGAATAAAGGGCCGTAGATTTCATAATGTTTTATACCATCTTCATCGACATGTTTTCTGGCACGAATGCGTTTTGCATTCTCCCATGAATAAGCCAATGCCGAAATGATAACCCCCAATAATACCGCAACCGCAAGGTTATGGGTAATTGCCGTAATTAAAGTGACCAAAATCATAACAATAACATCAGAATTGGGCATTTTACGAAAGGTCTTAAAACTCGCCCATTCAAAAGTTCCGATGGCCACCATAAACATTAAGCCTACCAATGCCGCCATAGGTAAGCGCTCAATAAGGCTACTGCCAAACATAATAAATACCAAAAGCATTACTGCAGCGGTTATACCCGATAGTCTTGCCCGCGCACCAGAAGAGGTATTGATCAAACTCTGCCCAATCATGGCACAACCGCCCATACCGGATAAAAATCCTGAGAGTATGTTTGCCGTTCCTTGGGCAACACACTCTTTATTACCTCGGCCTCGTGTTTCTGTAATCTCGTCTATAATATTTAAGGTCAGTAAACTTTCGATAAGACCAACACCAGCTACAATACCGGCATAGGGCAAAATAATCATAAAAGTCTCCCAAGTAAATGGTATTTGAGGGATAGAAAGTGGAGGAAATCCGCCTTTTATAGTCTCTCCTTCACGCATCGTATCTGCAACGGTAAGCGTGTCTACACCAAAACCCAAAACTATTGCCGAAACAATAACAATGGCCACTAACGAAGATGGTACTGCTTTTGTCAGTTTTGGTAAACCCCAAATAATTAACATGGTCAATAGGGTTAAGCCAAGCATAATATATAACGAAGAACCTGATAGCAGTTCGTCTGTTCCTTTTTGATAAAAATTAGGAAACTGGGCCATAAAGATGATAATGGCCAATCCGTTTACAAATCCGAACATCACGGGATGCGGTACTAAACGAATAAACTTACCTAATCGAAGTATTCCAGCAAGAATCTGAAATGCTCCCGCAATAATAACGGTAGCAAAAACGTAGTTTAGAATCGTTTCTGGTTCAATACCCGGAAACGTATTTTTAAGCTCTAGTATTAAGCCCACAAAAATTACGGCTACCGCCCCTGTTGCACCAGATATCATTCCTGGCCGCCCCCCCAAAATCGAGGTCACCAACGCCAAAATAAAAGCGGCATAAAGTCCTGTTAATGGAGAAAATCCAGGAATAAGTGCAAAAGCAATAGCTTCTGGAACTAGAGCCAGTGCAACTGTTAGTCCTGAAAGGATTTCAGTCTTGTAATCTACTTTTTGTTTAAAGTCAAAAAGATTGAGGTACTTTTTCATGGGTACTGTTTGAAGCGCGCAAAAATACCATTATTTTAAAGAATAGTCTTAAGCCCCTTATTTTGCATACGACCTTAACTTATTACCATATTCATTCTTTAAGACTAATTAATTTGCCCAATAATCAACAACAAAAACTTTTTCCACATAAGGTCCCAAACTTGCAACAAACTCTTGGTGCTTTGGATGTGGGGTATAAATACTGTCCCTATCTTTTTCAGACCTAAATGTGAGTAAATAACAATGGGTAAATCCTTGGTGAAAATCCTCTGGACTATCGTTTAAACCCCATTCAAAATCCCGAATAACAGAGATGTGATTAGAAAGGTCATTAAAACTTTTGTTCAGTTTTTCCACTTGTTCCTCGCTAGCATCATCATTAAATTTAAAAATAACTACGTGTCTTAATAGTTTTTCATCTTTCATTGGTTCTGTTTTTGCTTCCTCTTTTTTATTTTCTAATTCGGTTTTTGTTTCTTTCTCTGAATTCCCCGCACAAGAACCCACCATTAAATAAAGTAGAGCAGGTATTAAAATTTTAAGTTTTCGCATCATATTGGTTTTAAGTGTTTGAGTGTTTTTATATTAAGCCTCCTGTACTTCCTCCATCTATTTTTATTACCGAACCGTTGGTGGCAGAAGCCAAAGGGCTGCAGTAATAAGTTATGGTGTTTGCAACCTCATCAACATTTGCAAATCTTTGTAAAAGTGACGAGGTTCTTTCATTTTTAAAAAACTCTGCTTCAACAGTTTCTTTAGATTTTCCTTTTTTATCAGCTTCATCTTTTAAAAAATTTTCTGCTCCTTTAGATAAAGTGGAGCCAGGCAGAATCGTATTTACAGTAACCCCACTAGCTTTTGTTAACTGCGCTAAACCTTTTGAAACAGTAATCATTCCTGATTTGGTCATGCTATATGCCAGCATATCTGGAGGTGCTAATTCTGCACATTCGCTAGATATAAATAATATTCTTCCCCAGTTTTTCTCCAACATTTTAGGTAAAAAATATCTGGAAAGTCGAACGCCACTCATAACATTTATGTTAAACTGTCGTTGCCAGAAGGAATCATCCATTTCAAAAAAAGATGCTGCTTTATAGATACCAACATTATTAATCAAAATATCTATATCGCCAATTGCGTTACAGAGATTTTGCACTTCATCTTCATATTCAAAATTGGCAGGTATGCCATAGATTTTGCTCTGTGTAAACTCTACACTAAGGTTACTTACTGCTTTATCAATTGATGCTTTGGTTCTACCATTTAAAATAACTTCCGCTCCTTCCCTAAGTAAAGATTTTGCTGTTGCAAAGCCTATTCCCGCTGTGGAACCTGAAATAAAAGCTGTCTTATTTTTTAATTTTAAATCCATTTTAACCTGCCAAACCTATTGGACTGAATAGTGCCCATAAAGCGAGTACAAAGACAACAAGCAATACCGTAAGTGTTGCATCTTTTGACCACTGAATATTTTTTATTTCGATATTTTTTTGAAACGTAACCAAAGTTAGCTGCGCTTCAGATTTTGATTCTCCAAACCTACTTACAAACGCTAGAATTACCGCGCACAATAAAAATAAAAAGAGGGCAAAATGTAAAAAGTTGATTTCTAAAAAATAGTAAAGTATTGTTCCTTTCTCAACAACTAACGATCCTTCCTTGCTCATGAATTCAGTAACCAACCTGAATATTCCAATGATAAATCCAGACCATAAAGCCACAATTGCTCCCTTGGCATTAATCCATTTATAAAACAATCCAAATAAAAAAACTGCAGCAATTGGAGGAGATATGTAAGCCTGTACGCTCTGTAAGTAATGAAATATTCCCCCATCCATCAAACTCCTCATAAAAGGAATCCACCCCAAACTAACAATTACCAGTACAATTGTCGCTATTTGACCAAAACGAACTAAGCTCTTATCAGTTGCATTTGGTTTATACTGTTTGTAGAAATCAATTGTCAACAATGTAGAACTTGAGTTAAATGCCGATGACAGCGAACTCATTAAAGCCGCTAATAACCCAGCAATAGCCAACCCTTTTAAGCCTATTGGAAGAAAACTATTTATCATTGCAGGTAAAGCTTGATCGGCGTTTTCTAAGACAAAATTAATTTCCCCCTTTTGCAAGAGAGCATAAGCAATGACTCCTGGAATAAAGAATATAAAAACTGGCAATAATTTTAAATAACCTGCAAAAAGTGCTCCTTTACGGGCATTAGAAATATCTTTTGCCGATAAGGTACGTTGAACAATATACTGGTCTGTACACCAATACCAAACCCCCAAAATTGGAGCTCCAAACAACATCCCGGTCCAAGGGTATTCAGAATCCGACATCGGTCGCCATAGGTTAAAAAACCTTTCTGTAGGTGGATTACCGTCAGTTTTAGAAGCTAATTCCAAGGTTGCTACCATTCCATCCCATCCTCCCAATTGATATAGGCCAAAACCTGTTACCGCTATAGCACCAACTAAAAGTATGACTGCTTGCACCATATCCGTATAGATAACAGCTTTTAAGCCTCCTAAAACAGTGTAGAAGCCTGTGGCAATTACTGTAATAATAGCGCCTGTCCAAAAAGGAACTCCAATAGTTTCAAAAACCAATGCTCCAGCGAAAATTATTAAAGAAATTTTAGTGATGACATAAGCCAAAATGGAGACCACAGACAAATAATTACGGCAAGCTTTCGAATATCTTTTCTCTAAAAATTCTGGCATCGTATATACTCCTGTTCTTAGATAAAAAGGAACAAAAACCCAACCCAAAAGAATAAGTACCAAAGAAGCTATTATCTCAAAATTCGCCATTGGCATATTAGCTCTAGCTCCTGCCCCAGAAACCCCCAATATTATTTCAGAACCGATGTTGGATGCAAATAAAGAAGCTCCTACTACAAGCCAACCTTGATTTTTACCAGCCAAAAAATAATCTGAAGCTGTTCCCGTTTTATTGCTTTTTGAAGCCCATTGGGCTATCCATAAGATAATTGCAAAATAGAAAAGGATAATACCGATATCCCAAAAGCTCATAGTAGTTGTCATAATAGTTTTTTGGTTTACAATTAGCGCCTTACCAATTTTTCAGACCTAACAATTTTTCGCCAAGGCTATTTAATTTTGCGGTATCATACTTGTCACGCTCCCAATTTCTCGGGTCTCCTGGAAAAGCATAGCCTTCTGGAGCAATTCTTTTTTTCCAAGAATTAATACGCCAATTGCGTAACGCCTCATTGTCTTCTTCCGCAGGCATCATTGAAATATATTGAGCAATACGCACTTTATCCTTTGATTTGTTAGGTCTAATACCGTGGGGCTCTGTGCTATTAAAAATCAACAAATCTCCAGCATTCATTTTAACCTTTACAATCTTATTTTCTATACCATCCAAACTTGGTTGAAAATGATTTCGGTCTTCAGGTTGTGTCAACTTCCAGGTATCATAATTTCTATATAGCCATGGGATACATTGAAAACCTCCCATATCCTCATCTGTCTGATCGGCCAGTGCGAGAACACCTTGAACGTTTTGTGGTCTGGTCTCAGGGTCGTAATCCCAATGGATAAATCCTTTTTTGTTGTCTCCAGGCCGTTGCGGAAAATTTAAGTTTGCTCGATCAATAGTGACCCATAGTTTTTCAGTACCCCAAATATCTGCAAATGCATCATATACCCTTTGAGTCTGCCTATTGTTCCATAAATATTGATGATTGTATACCTCTACCATTCCTGTTCCCGTTAACTCCTTCATTTGCATTTCTGCTCGAGGTGGTGCGTACCAAGTGCTAGGATCATTAGGGTCTTTCTCGTCAAATTCCCAAAGAAAATCTGCAGTTGCCTGTGCTTGTTCTTTAGATACCGCATTTTTAATTACGATATATCCGTTATGAATCCAAAAACTCCAATCCTCTTCAGAGAGGACTCTTAATGCTTCTTTATTAAAGCGTTTATTTAAACTTTTTTTACTAGTCGTGGCCGTAGAAGGATTTCCGGGAATCTCTTTATGCCCCTTATTTGCCATTTCTAATTTTTCAGCATTCTTCATAGTCGTAAGTTTTGTTTTACTGGTTCAAATGTAGTAGAGTGACCATTACACTTTGGTGCCAATATTGACATAAATTTGTACTATTTTAACTTTTTGAATATCATTACTTATTTTTAATGACAATTTTGTGCTATTTCTAATAAAAAGGCATTTATGAAAATTCAATTGGAAACCATCTCTCCAGATGCTAAAAGTCCCTTCAGACTTTTGCATAATCCTAAATTGAATCATTTATTTTATTGGCATTTTCACCCAGAGCTTGAGCTTGTTTATATTGAAGGAGCTAGTGCAAAAAGACATGTAGGAAATCACATATCAGAATACAGCGAAAGTGACCTAGTCTTAATCGGCGCCAATATACCACACCTCAACTTTGATCACGGAGTAACAACGACCTATCGCAAAGAAGTTCTTCACTTTAAATCTAATTTTAGGGATAAGATACTAGACAGTTTGCCTGAGTTGCACCAAATTGATAGGCTACTGGAACTGTCGAAGTATGGAATTGCATTCTTTGGAACCACTAAAAAGGAGGTGGGGAAACTCATGAAAACCTTGCACTACCTTGAGCCTTTTGATTACTTTATGACCATTATGAATCTTTTAAAATTATTAGCCGGCAGCAACGAATTTGAATTGTTGCATAAAACCCCATTTGTTAATAAGTATAGTAGCAAAGAACAAGAAAGAATCCGTAAAATCTATGGTTTTATTGACGAACAATACCAGTCTAAAATCTCACTTGAAGAAGTGGCTTCGCTATGTAATTTGACCAAGCCCGCTTTCTGTCGATATTTTAAAAAAGCTACCGGAAGTACATTTATTGCGTTTTTAAATCAATATCGCATAAGCCAGGCAAAGCGATTACTTTTAAAAGGTAAAAATGTGACCGAAGCATGTTTTGAATGTGGTTTTGAAAGCCTTTCGTATTTTAATCGAAGTTTCAAAAAAGTCACGGGTGAGAATCCATCAGAATTTAGAAAAACTTATTTAAAAAAAGAACCGCCCCGAGTCTTAGACACTTCGGAGCGGTTCCTAACTAAATAACCAACCAAAAAACTTGTTCTAATAGTCGTAGACTATTTATATTCCTTACATTTTACGTTTTCGCGTTACATTCATCTTTTTATTTGAAGATTTTACACGCTTTTTACCTGTCTTACTATCTGATTTTAAGAACTGTATAAACCCTCTGCCTCCAAATTCATAAACCGTTTCACTGGCAACGTGGTACAGTTCTATTGTACTATCATCAATAACGTACAACTCAAAATAATCATTGCCCAAAAAGTCATAATCGAGTGTTAAAGTTTTTAAAGTTTCATCATTGGTATCAAACACTTCATAGTCTCCCTCATAATCCCACTGAAGATTCTGTAAGGGAGTATTAGATGCGTCTATTGAAGATCTAAAATACCCTCCATTATCTGAAAAGAACTGCAAGTAATTTTCAGCATCAAATTCATTTATTGCACCAACTTCACTTGTAAAAGTTTTCTCCCATGCGCCATATTCTTGCAGAAACAAGTTTATATTTTCATAAAACACCCTGTCGTAATCAAAATTATTACGTCGATACCCGTTTAAAAAGTACGATGTATTAGAGCGTGCATCATAAAGTTCTAAAGTCGAATTGTTTACGGCAAAAACCTCTAGCGCCCATAAACCATCTACATCATGGTCAATATCTACCACTCCGCTTAATGTTGAATATGAACCAACATCAATACCAAGCCCATTACCGGTCTTGCCTATACCAACAATATTATTATTTGCATAAACGATGCCCCTATCAAAAGAAATGGTGAATGCACGTTGCAAAAATGGTACTTCTCCATTGCCCTCGGTTGCATTAATATCTACATACCATAAGTCATAAGACTGCAATGCCTGATCTGTATTAAAAGCAGATTCTACAATTATAGTATCATCTAAAATAACTTCTGTATAGCAAGAGCTTGCCATAAGTCCGATCCCTAATAATCCGAATAGTAGTTTTTTTGTTCCCATATCTTTTGGTTTTAATGATTTGATAATACAATTTCAAGCATCATGCCAAAAAATATAACTATTTGAAAATCAATGTTTAATATGAATTCTTTTTGATTTACCTACCTTTAACTCTTTAATCGATGTTAATACATTCCATTTGAAGATTACAGTTTTAGGGGGTGGTAGCTGGGCCACAGCTATCGTAAAAATGTTAACGGAAAATTCTGATGATGTGCTTTGGTATATGCGAAGTGTCTATGCTATAGCACATATCAGAAAAGAGGGGCATAACCCCAATTATTTAAGTTCTGTGGAACTACACAACGAAAGAATTACGCTGACCGATGTAATAGATGAAGCGGTGTCAGCTTCAGAAGTACTTGTTTTTGCCATTCCATCCGCGTTTTTAGAGACGGAACTGAAAAAACTGACCGTATCTCTCGAGAATAAAATTGTTTTCTCGGCTATTAAGGGAATAGTTCCGGAAACCGGATTAATTGTTGGAGAGCACTTTCATGACCACTATAATATTCCTTTTGAAAATATTGGTGTCATTACCGGGCCCTGCCATGCAGAAGAAGTAGCCCTAGAACGTTTGTCTTATCTTACAATCGCCAGTGCCGATGAAAAAAAAGCAAAACTGCTCGCCTCTCATTTGCAAAGCCATTATATAAAGACCAAAATATCAGACGACATTATTGGTACCGAATATGCCGCCATGCTAAAAAATATCTATGCAATTGCAGCTGGTATTGCCCATGGCTTAGGCTATGGAGACAATTTTCAAAGTGTTTTGATGAGCAATGCAATTCGTGAAATGAAACATTTCATTGACCGTGTGCATAAAATGAAACGAAACATTAATAATTCTGCATATCTAGGAGATTTATTGGTTACCGGATATTCCACTTTTAGCCGTAATCGTATGTTCGGTAATATGATCGGCAAAGGCTATACTGTAAAAAGTGCCCAAATGGAAATGAATATGGTTGCCGAAGGGTACTACGCTAGCAAAAGTGCGCATCTACTTAATCAAAAGCACAAGAAAAAAAGTAAAACTCCTATTATTAATGCGGTTTACGATATTCTGTATGAAAATAAAGACGCAAAAAAAACCTTTAAAAAACTAACCGATAAAATTGATTAAGCCCTTTCTAGGGAGAAATTAGAGTGGGAATCCAGCTCTTCTTCCAACTTTTCCTTAAACTTTAGAATTTCAGCATCATCGTAGTCGTATGATTTTTTAAACTCTGCCAATACAGGTTCCATATAGGTTCTAATACTGTCTATATCAAAATATAAACGCCCGGTTCTACGAATGAAGAAATCCATAGGATTCAGAACCATTTCATTTTCGATACCAAATTTTAATTCTGCACGTAGCATCCGCAACCCAGCATCACTATTTTTGAAGGTTTTATACGCTTCAAGTATTTCTTCGGTCTGCTTTCCATAATTAGTCACGAGATACCAAGCATCATAGTGCACAAAGCCATCGGGCTCTATTTTTGAAAAGACTTCCTCGATATACTTTTTAACATGTTTGAATTTTTTGAATTGACTTCCACACAACGGAATTTTATCCGTACTACATTCCTTGAAATCTAAATCATATTCTTCTTCCATTTTTTTCGAAATACGATTTACAACACGCTCGGCCATCTTACGATACCCTGTAAGCTTTCCTCCTGCAATACTCACTAATCCAGTATCTGAGGTAAAGATTTCGTCTTTACGTGATAACTCTGAAGCCGATTTTCCTTCTTCATGAATTAATGGCCTAAGACCTGCCCATGAAGAAATGATATCATCCAATTCTAATTCGATATCCGGAAACATATTATTGACCGCAGAAATCAAATAAATGGCGTCCGCGATATCTGTTTTAACATTGTCCTTATCCAAATTAAAATTGGTATCCGTAGTGCCGACATAGGTGATTTTTCCTCTAGGGATGGCAAACATCATTCTACCATCGGGAATATCGAAATACACGGATTGTTTTACTGGAAGTTTTTCAAAAGGAAATACCAGATGTACCCCTTTTGTTAAATGTAAGCGCTTTCCTTTTTTAGAATTGTTAGTACTTCGTAACTCATCAACCCAAGGGCCAGCGGCACTTATTACATATTTCGACTTGATATTGAACTGTGTGCCTGTGGCCACATCCATAACCTGTACTCCGGCTACTTTTTCATCTTCATAGATAAAATTCTCAACTTCAGCATAGTTTAAGGCCTTTGCACCGTAATTCAGGCTTGTTTTAATATTTTCGATTGTCAATCTTGCGTCATCGGTACGGTACTCGGCATAGTAACCTGCACCGTTTAGAATCTTTTTAGGCAAAAGCGGCTCTAGTTTTAAGGCCTCTTTCTTTTCAAGCATTTGTCTTTTATCATCACCAGTCACCTGAGCCAAAATATCATAGACTTTAAGCCCAATAGACGTCAACCACTTACCGTAAGAACCTCCATCGATTAGGGGCAGAAGCATTTTCTCGGGCAATACCAAATGTGGGGCCAATTTATGCACAATGGCGCGCTCCGAACCCACTTCTTTTACCAACCAAAAATCGAACTGTTTTAGATAGCGTAAACCTCCATGTATCAATTTGGTCGACTTGCTGCTGGTACCAGAAGCAAAATCTCCCTTTTCTACCAAAGCTACTTTCATGCCCCTAGATGCTGCATCCAGGGCGATTCCCCCTCCTGTTATTCCACCGCCGATTACAACCAAATCATAAGTTTGAGTAGAAAGTTCTTGAATAATTTCTTTTCGATCAAGGTTAGAAAATCTAATCATGCTGTTCTTTTTCATAAATTTTATACAAAGATGCAAAAATATGTATGCTACAATATGCTATTATTAATTTTTTGTTGCCTTACATACTGGGCTTTTGGCCAAAGTCATATTCTCGTTCTACCACACAGACCCTTACTTTATACCAAGAATACCATTCTTTTACGCCCCTGTCTTGCGCCGTAAGGTGTTCTAAATTAGCCTTCCAGTTTACGATGGCCTCTTGCGATTCCCAGTAACTTATCGCGATTCCTAAACCCGAACGAGCACTTTCAAAATCTAAAAATCCGGGTTGTTCCCGGGCAAGCTTTTCCATTTTAATCGCGGTTTCACTGTAACCATTATCACCTGGTGTTCTTGTATTGGTAAAAATCACAGCGTAGTAAGGCTTTTTTAATTCCATTATTGAATATATTCTTTCTCTAAAAAATAACTTACAATCGCCTCTTTCATTAAAACGGTCTGCTCACCGGCCTTTAAAGGAGGTAGTTCTTCCTTTATATTGTAGTGCGGCCAACCATCATCATCAAAAAAATCGAACTCATAATAACCATAAGGTTCGAGTAATCTACAAATTGCAATGTGCATTAAATTTACCTTTTCGTCTTTCTTGTACTTTTTTTCATATTGCCCTAATTCTTGCACTCCTACTAAATAAATAATAGCGTCCAACTCCAACAGGTCACCATCCGCAAATTGCGCAGAAAGTTTTTCTACAAGTACATCCCATCGTTCTTTTAAAACTGTATCTCTGGCCATAAAAAGATAAAATTCAAAGGTACAAATTCAATATCCTATATTTGTTCAAAACACTATTATCATGAGTTTTCTCGACATCGTTTTAGGCATTCTTCTCGTGTGGGGACTTTATAAGGGCTTAAAAAACGGCCTTTTTGTAGAACTTGCTTCTCTGGTCGCCCTTGTAGCCGGAATTTATGGCGCTATTCACTTTTCATATATCGCTGGGGACTATCTATGGCAAAATATGGAATGGAACGAAAAGTATATTAAGGTGACCGCTTTCTTGATCACTTTTGTGGCCATAATTGTACTCGTCGGCCTGGCAGGAAAATTACTTACCAAAATAGCAGATTTTGCCATGCTGGGGATTCTGAATAAAATTGCCGGTGGAATTTTTGGGGCCTTGAAAGTAGCTATAATTTTGGGCGCAATGCTTGTGTTTTTTGAAAAGGCGACATCATCTTTTAATTTTATTAATAAGGACACCCAGAATGAATCGATACTTTATAAACCAGTTCGAGATATCGGCGCTTTTGTTTTTAGTCAGGTTTTTAAAGAGGAAAAAGTTGATGATGAGGCCAAAAAATAGCTTTATTTGGTATTTCTTCCTATAAATCATACACTACATCGAAAATCACAAGAGTACCTTAGTTCGAATTTGCCAAAGAAGTTACATTTAAACCTGCTCTTCTTAGAGCATTGAAGTTTACCCCATATCTTCATTATGAACTGCCGCTATCAAGTAAGATACGAATGAGCAGGACACTATTTTTAAGACTACTTTTATTTACATGTGCACTATTTACCTTGTCTTGCACAATCGAAGAACTAGCAGAAACCAATACCGTCAAGGCCCTTAACGATACCAGATTAGAAGCCGAAATAATGGAACTTGTTAATTCTCACAGAAGTACACTAGGGCTAAGTAAATTAAATTTCAACGAGGTTGCCTATACTTATGCTGGTGAACATAATGACTATATGATTGCGAAAGGCAGTCTAAGCCACGACAATTTTAATCAACGCGCATCTCGAATTTCGTCAGAAGCAAATGCAGAAAGGGTTGGCGAAAATGTAGCCAAAGATTATTCATCTGCAGAATCGGTTTTCAACGGTTGGTTAAAGAGCGAATCACATAAAAAAAATATTGAAGACATTTATACGCATACCGCAATTAGTGTAAAGAGAAATTCTGAGGGTGACCTTTACTTTACACAAATCTTCTTCAAATGATAAAATGAATACTACATTGTTGTAACTGAACGATGTTTTTTGCAGTTCCTCTATAACAAGTATTTTCTTACATCCTTGAAAGGGGCATTAACGGCGATAAAGTGTTAAAAATGCCATGAAAAGCAGCTTTTCAACGATGAAAAAGCCCTTGTCTTTCATCGATAAGCCCTTATAGGTTCTTATTTTGCAGCTTATCGAAATTTTTAATCAAGATAAAGGTTTTTTAATGTGTAAAGTGGAGTTCAGTTGTAGTTTCGCTAAGCAAAAAAATAACAAAAACGATTTAAAGATTCCCCCAAATCATGAAATCAAATTACATCTTTTTATTACTTATTATATTTGTTCTTGCTTCTTGTTCGTCACCTTCAATAGAAAATGAAGAAGCCTTATTCGAAAATGAGAACACCGCATTAGAAAGTACAACGCTAAATGCTTCTACCGTAGAGAAAGAAGTTTTTGAAGCAATCAATTCACACAGAGAAGAAATGGGCTTGGTCAAATTGGTATATAGCAACGAAACCTATAAGTATGCCGAAGAGCATAATAGCTATATGATTGCCGAAGGAAAAATTAGCCATGACAACTTTAATTCAAGAGCAAATGCAGTAGCTAACGAAACGGGTGCCTCTGTTGTAAAAGAAAATGTAGCCAAAAACTATCCAAAAGCCGAACAAGCATTAAAAGGCTGGTTAAACAGCAAATCACATAAAGATACAATAGAAGGTGACTTTACACATACCACTATAAGCGTAAAGGCCGATGACAAAGGGAAATTATACTACACACAACTATTTTTCAAGATATAAATAAGGTTAAGAAATAGATACATGTTTTAAATTAAGTATTGAGGTTTGGAGAAAAGGTCTGCGGTAATGCAGACCTTTTTATTCACTATAACTTGCTGTGAGAATAATTTTATACCTTTCTAAAAAAGAAGAATGATACTCATAATAGTTAAAGTTATAACAGTAATCGTCGCCTTAATGCATTTCTATTTTTTATGGCTAGAGATGTTTGCTTGGACTACGAAAGGGAAAAAGGTATTTCGAAACTTTCCTGCAGACTTATTCGAGCCTACCAAAAGTATGGCTGCCAATCAAGGGCTCTATAATGGCTTTCTAGCTGCGGGTCTAATTTGGTCATTTTTTATAGGCAATCCCTTATGGGCGGCCAACGTGGCTTTATTTTTTCTTACCTGCGTTGCAATTGCGGGAATTTATGGCGGGTTTTCGGTGTCAAAGAAAATATTCTTTGTCCAGGCAGTTCCAGCATTGATCGGTATTGTTCTTTGGCTTTTCATCCGCTAAATATTGAATTACCTACTTCGCAACTAACAATACTATTCTTTGTAGTTTTGTGAAAAATCTAACAATACACTTTTTAAAAGTTATAAAATGTCAAAAATCGCAGCTACTTTCGGCTTAGACAAAGCCCTTGAACAACTTGGCCTAAAAGAAATCAATTCAGGAACCTCAACAGGTTCCAATAATTTTGGTTCTGGAGAATTGATTGAATCATATTCCCCAGTCGATGGCTCGCTTATCGGAAAAGTGAAAAGCACCACCAAAGATGACTATGAAAAAGTATTGAATACAGCTACTAATGCCTTTTTAGATTGGCGCTCGGTGCCCGCACCTCAAAGAGGTGAGATGGTCCGCCAGTTCGGAGAAAGACTAAGAGAGCTTAAAGAACCATTAGGTAAATTGGTCTCTTATGAAATGGGTAAATCATATCAAGAAGGTCTTGGAGAGGTACAAGAAATGATTGATATCTGCGATTTTGCCGTAGGGCTTTCAAGGCAGTTGCATGGCCTTACCATGCATTCTGAACGACCTGGGCATCGCATGTACGAGCAGTATCACCCACTTGGTGTTGTAGGAATTATTTCTGCCTTTAACTTTCCGGTAGCGGTATGGGCTTGGAATACCGCATTGGCGTGGATTTCCGGTGATGTTTGTGTTTGGAAACCTTCGGAAAAAACACCATTATGCGGTGTAGCCTGCCAAAATATTATTGCATATGTTTTGAAGCAAAACAATTTACCGGAAGGAATCTCATGTTTAATAAATGGTGATTACAAAGTAGGTGAGTTAATGACCAATGATAAAAGAGTTCCTTTAATTTCTGCAACCGGTTCCATAAGAATGGGTAAAATAGTTGCTCAGGCTGTAGCCGCAAGATTGGGAAAATCACTATTAGAACTTGGTGGTAACAATGCTATAATCGTTACCCCCGATGCAGATATAAAAATGACGGTTATAGGCGCTGTTTTCGGAGCAGTCGGTACCGCCGGTCAACGCTGTACCTCTACCAGAAGATTAATTATTCATGAATCCGTTTACGGTAATGTTAAAAACGCCGTAGTTGATGCCTACAAGCAACTTCGCATTGGAAATCCCTTAGACGAAAATAATCATGTCGGCCCCTTAATAGATACTGATGCAGCAAAAATATATACGGATGCTTTAGAAAAAGCAAAAGAAGAAGGGGGCTCTGTTTTAGTTGAAGGCGGTGTACTCTCAGGTGATGGCTATGAAAGTGGTTGTTATGTAAAACCTGCAATTGTAGAAGCAGATAATAGCTTCAATATTGTTCAAGAAGAGACCTTTGCACCGATATTATATTTGCTTAAGTATTCTGGTGAAGTAGAAAACGCCATTGCACAACAAAACGGAGTTGTACAAGGCTTGTCTTCGGCTATTATGACAAACAATCTAAGGGAAGCTGAGCGTTTTTTATCTGCGTCGGGTAGCGATTGTGGTATCGCCAATGTTAATATTGGTACTTCAGGAGCTGAGATTGGCGGTGCTTTTGGTGGTGAAAAAGAAACGGGTGGAGGCCGCGAAAGCGGTTCTGATGCATGGAAAATTTATATGCGCAGACAAACCAACACCATTAACTATACAACAGAGCTGCCCCTAGCACAGGGAATTAAGTTTGACTTGTAATATTTATTACCATATAACACTTTAAAAAAAGCTTCCTATTCAGTTTTAAATGGGAAGCTTTTTTATCAGGTAAGGCTATGGCCTTCTTAAAAGTAAAACCGCTGCCCCACTAAGAACAACGGTCTAAAACCAACTTAACTAACTCAAACTTAATATTTGAAAACCCTATCTCAGTGCCGGAACTTTGTCGGGAGAAATAGGGTTATTACCAAAATTTTGTTCTAATTTCTTACTATTATGTTTTAGGTCAATTAACACTCATATAACTTGTAGAGAAAATTGTGTATTTGGTCATTTTTTATCCTTTTTTGCGCCTAGAATAAAAATTGTGTTGATTCCTTTTAACATCCAACTAATTGGTTTCTAAGAAATTCCTTTGAAAAATTTAACTTTTTTTAAGAGATTTTTAATACTTTGGGGTCTTAAACACTAATTACTATTAACATGACTAGAAACCTGTCCTATCTATTAGGTATGATCATTACGATCTTAGCAGGAATCTATTTTTATCTAAGCTGTTGCAGTGAATGCGGAACCCAAGTGGCCGATACTGATGCTGAAGCAGCACAAGAAGAGATAGTTCCTCCCAAAGAACCAGAAGCCACTACTTTCCCCTTTTCTTTTAAAGATGGGGATTACGCTTTTGAGGTTCAAGACAATTTCAATTTTAAACTTTCCTCAGCCTCTTTTTTAACTCCCCTATCCGATACTATCGGCAGTGGAATAGAAGGATTAAAGGGTTATTTGGCAGAAAACGCTAACAAAGTGATTAACATCACAGGCTTATACAAAAGTGAAGAAACCAATAATACGGCTTTCCCAAACTTGGGCTTAGCCCGAGCAAACAAAGTAAAAAACTATTTTGTTTCACAAGGTATACCTTCTGCACAGACAAATACGTTCGGAAAATTGATGAATGATTTCCTCCCTCTCGATGACACGCTCTTGGGCCCAATTACCTATGAAATTAATACACAGGCCGAAGATGCTGACGAAGCATTAAAAGCACTATATGATGATATCAAGGCGAACCCCTTAGTATTATATTTTAATACGGGTGAAGCAGCTATTAATTTAACGCCTGAGCAACGTGAAAAAGTGGCCAAAATAGCACGTTATCTAGACAAGGTAGATGGCGCCACATGCAATGTCGTAGGTCATACCGATAATACTGGCTCTAGAACGACCAATATTCGATTAGGCCTAGAGCGAGCAGATTTTGCTATGGCATACCTTATAAAAAACGGAATCACCGCATCAAAAATCAAGACTAGTTCAAAAGGCCCTGATTCTCCTATTGCGACCAATGCAACCGAAGAAGGCAGGTCTAAAAACAGAAGAACTGTTGTAACACTAAATTAAATAACACAATACTAAAATATATAAAAATGGATTTTGAAAATATGAATATCTGGTGCTGGTTAATTCCGCTTTTAACTGGTTTAATTTGCGGAATTATAGGCTATTACTGGGGCAAAGGAAACAGTGAAGTAATCGATAACTCTGCAGACCTTAAAGTCTTAGAGGATAAAAATGCACAATTAAAAGCAGACTTAGATGCCTGTAACAAGAAGTTGACTGTTGCTCCTGCCGCAGTAGCCCCTAAGAAAAAGGCTACCCCTAAAGCTAAAGTTGCGCCAGCTTCCATTGCGGCCGCCGCTTTTGATGCAAGTGCCGCCAAAGCTGCCTTTGGCAAGCGGGTTAAGCAAGACGACCTTAAGGTTGTTGAAGGTATCGGACCGAAAATAGAAGGTCTTTTCCACAATTTTGATATTAAGACCTGGAAGGCCTTATCGGAAGCTTCTGTCGCTAAATGTCAAGAGGTTTTAAATTCTGGCGGCGAGCGCTATCGTATTCATGACCCGGCTTCATGGCCACTACAAGCGAAAATGGCCTACAAAGGAGACTGGAAAAAACTTGCTAAATGGCAAGATGAACATAAAGGAGGTAAGTTATAATTCTCCAAATACTAAATAACCAACAAAAAACCGGTCTTTAATAAGACCGGTTTTTTTATAACATTCCGTTAGCTTCTACCCACTTGAACTTGTATTGATCTTGTTCAAAAATCATACGTTCAGATATTCTTTGTAATCGGTCGGGCAATTTCATCAAGTAATCCCTGGCCTTTTCAGCTTGATCTGAAAGTTGTCCTAGGTTACCAATAGCCCAATAGTCATTCAGTTTTTTGAGAATATCTATATAGTCTTGTGCGGTATACACCCCTAGTCGTTGGGCACAATTTGAAAAAAGCTCAAAAGCCGTACCTATTTCACCCCCAGATTCCCTTAAAAAATGTGCCGGCATAACAATCTTCTTTTTCATCATATCTGCAAAAGCCAACAACATTCCATTAGGGTCTTGGCCTAAAATCGTTTTAACGAATTCTCTATAAGCCAAATGATGACGCATTTCATCGCCCGCGATTATGGTACACATTTTACCTAACAAACTGTTCCCTTTTTGTTTGGCCATTTTACCAACACGTTTGTGGGAGATATTTGTAGCCAATTCTTGAAAAGTAGTGTAGACGAAGTTTTTATAAGGGTCTCTATCTGTACCGATATCAAAACCATCAGCAATCAAGTGTTGCGTAGTAATCTCAATTTCGCGCATATTTACCCTGCCAGACAAGTATAAATATTTATTAAGCACGTCTCCATGCCTATTTTCTTCAGCAGTCCATGCCCTAACCCATTTTGACCATCCATTTTGCTTGCCAGAATGTTGGTCTACTCCTTCTACATCCATTAACCAAGATTCATAGGTCGGCAATGCTTCTTCTGTAATTGTGTCGGCGACTAAGGTTACCCAGAAGTCATATCCCAACTCCTTAGATTCTTCCCTAATTTGCTCGACCTCATCAAAAAAAGTGTCTTTTTGAGAATCGGGCAAGAAATCGGTCGGCTGCCATATTTTTTCTGGGGCTACCAAAAAATCTTCCATAAAACCTTCAACCTGTGGCTCTACAGCTTGCATCACCTCTAACCTTATATTCTTTTCGGACATCTTTGGAATTTTTACAAAGGTCTCTATAATTATTTGAAAAATATGTTGAAGTTTCTAGTTTCTTCCTTTTTCGTTTGGATAAAGTAAATGAACAGGGTCACTTTGCCAGAAAGCTTTTGTTTCAACATCCATGATAGTCAATGATCCTTTAAAAGCAGCCCCGGTGTCAACATTCCACACATTTCCTCCTTGTTGGGGCACGGCAACGCCTGTTTTTGAAATTGGGGTATGCCCAATAAATATCTCTTTATAATGCGTTAATCGTTTTGGAAAGTCTTTATCAGTTTGCTTTAGTTTAGGGTTTAGGGCGCGTGCCAATTCCCAGAGCGTTCTATCCCAATAGAACAATTGATCAAAATATTCATATTCTATTCCTTTCAAATTTGTAAAGCCGGCATGAAGATAGAGGCGCTGATCCTTATCTAAATAGTTGTTTCTCAAATTCTTGTAAAAGTTAAGGTGCGGACCCCAATTTTCCTTCCCAGCTTTTAGATACGAATCTCTTGTTGCGGTTCCGCCATGGGCAAGCCACTGCGGATTTTCTTCCCCCGTTAGCATCCATTCATAGCAAAGTTCATCATGGTTTCCTCGTATAAAAAGACAGTTATGGGTTTGCTGTAGTTCGATTAAATACGCAACAGTTTCAAAGGCCTCACTCCACGAGTCTACATAATCCCCCAAAAAAATCAAGTGATCTTTTTGGGTAACCTTGGCCCGCTGTAATAGTTGGGGTATTGCTTTTTTACCTGAATGTACATCCCCGATTACAAGTCTTCGCATTGTTAAATATTTAGACAATAATAGCCACAAATAAATTTAGTGCTGAAAACTTAAGGTAAAATTTGTCCGCAAAAAACACCTCTTCCCCTGTTTTTTTGGTCATAAGTACGTTTTCTGTGTACCTTGTGTTATTAAAATATCATGAAGGCATGACTCGAGTCTTTTGTATAGGTGAATTATTGATTGATTTTGTGGCCGAAAACCAAGGTAGTAATCTTTCAAAAGCAATGAATTTTACCAAAAAAGCGGGTGGTGCACCGGCCAATGTGGCTTGTGCCATTGCCAAACTCGGCGGAAAAAGTTCTTTTATAGGTTGTGTCGGCAAAGATTCCTTTGGAAGTTTTTTATTGGATGTTTTGAAAAATGAAGGTGTGGATATTTCTATGGCCCAACGTTCAAATATCTTTACAACTTTGGCCTTTGTCTCTATTGCAGAAGACGGCGAGCGTGATTTTGTTTTTAATAGAGGTGCCGATGAGCAATTGAAATACGATTCTTCTATAAAAACTGAATTCAAAAAAAATATATTGCACTTTGGCGCAGCTACTGCCTTACTTGGCGGGCCTCTTGAAAAAGCTTACGGACATTATCTTTTTGATGGGCTTTGCAATGAATCTTTTATCGCTTTTGACCCAAATTTTAGAAGTGACCTTTGGGGCGATGATGAAGCTACATTTACAAAAAAGTGTATGCCATATATTGAAAAATCTCACCTGTGTAAATTTAGTTTGGAGGAGGCCTTGCTATTATCAGGCAAAGATACCGTTGAAGAAGCCTGCGCTTTTTTACATGAGATAGGAGCAGAAATAATTACCGTTACCTTAGGAAAGGAAGGAACTTTTGTCAGCACGAAAACACTTCAAAAAACCGTACCCAGCATAGCTGTTTCAGCAGTAGATACCACTGGCGCTGGAGATGCGTTTATTGGCTGCCTTCTTTATCAAATTAGCCTTTTACCCAGTATTGAAGCTCTTTTAAATGATGACCAAGCACTATTGAAGATGGTCGAGAAAGCCAATAAAGCCGGAGCTATTACCACAACCAAGTTTGGCGCCATTGTAGCGCTACCCAGTTTAACCCAACTAGAGGCCTAAATGAATCAAGCCGCATTACACAAACTACTTTCTTCTAAAAAAGAAGGTCAAAGTTTAAATGAGCTATTCGAATTACGTTTTAGCACTAACCTTACCTTAATAAAAGACTTATTTTTTTCCCTATATCCGGAAGAACATTATAGGCCAACATTTGAAAAACTCTTAAAACAGCTCCACGAGCTTTTTAAAACCAGACCAGAAAATCTAAAACAGCTTGATATTGTTCGTTTAAAAAAAGGCAATTGGTATCAATCTGAAAAATTGGTTGGCACACAGCTTTATGTAGACCACTTTAACAAAGACATTAAAGGCCTGCACAAAAAGCTTCCTTATTTTGAAGAATTAGGTATAAACTTTTTGCATATTATGCCGCTTACCACAAGACCTGAGGGGGAAAATGATGGAGGTTATGCCGTAAATAGTTATGACCAAATCGACAAAAAGTACGGAACCCAAAAAGATTTCGAAAAACTAACTGCAGCACTACGAGATAAAGAAATGTACCTAATGTTAGATTTCGTGGTAAACCATACTTCTAACGAATATCCTTGGGCCAAAAAGGCAATGGCCGGTAATAAAAAATATCAAGAATATTATTACACTTATACGGATCGTGAAGTTCCTGATGAGTTCGAACACAACCTACCAGAAATCTTTCCTGAAACCGCACCTGGCAATTACAATTTCGTGCCAGAGATGAATAAGTGGGTCATGACTTGCTTCAATAATTACCAATGGGATTTAAATTATACCAATCCTGAAGTTTTTCTAGAAATGCTAACTAATTTGGTAAACCTAGTAAATCTTGGGGTTGATGTCATTCGTTTTGATGCTTTAGCTTTTCTATGGAAAAAAATGGGAACCATCTCTCAAAACCTTCCTGAAGCACATGTACTTACTTCACTTTTTAGAATGTGTTTACAGATTGTTGCCCCAGGAAGTATTCTATTGGCAGAAGCTATTGTAGCCCCAACCGATATCATTAAATACTTTGGTGAGGGTAACAAAACTGGCAACGAATGTGAAGTTGCCTATAATGCTTCATTAATGGCTTTATTATGGAATGCTATTGCTACAAAAGAAACAGTTCTTTTACAAAAAAGTTTGACCACTATTCCGCAAAAGCCCAAATACTGCACATGGATAAATTATATACGATGTCATGATGATATAGGGCTTGGCTTAGATGATCGCTTTATAAATGAAATGGGTTGGAATCCGCAAGATCATCGAAAATTTCTGCTCGACTATTATTGTCAAAAACTAGATTGGTCACCCGCAAAAGGATTGCTCTTTATGTACAACCCAAAAACAGGCGATGGCAGAATTACAGGTAGTGCTGCATCATTGTTAGGCTTAGAAAAAGGTATTGAAGAGAATGATACTACTTTGATAAGGGAATCTGTAGCTAAAATTATTATGCTGCATGGTATTATTTTAGCTTTTGGTGGAATCCCTTTAATTTATGCAGGTGACGAAATTGCTACGTTGAATGATTATTCTTTTCTAAAAGATAAAGACAGAAAAGATGATAATAGATGGGTAAATCGCCCCTATCAAAATTGGGAGGTGGTTTCTAATCTAGAAGCTAAAAAAACACCACAATCAGAAATCTTTTTTGCATTAAAAGAATTGATAAAAATACGCAAAAGACACCCGGTTTTTGCAGATAACAATGACATCACTTTGCACAGCACAGGCAATAATCATATCTTAATTTTTGAGCGTAAAACAGCTAAGAAAGGTGTATTGATTATCTGTAATTTTAACGATACTTCTGAAGTAATAGATTGTAGTTTTATTTCAAAACTTGGCTATCTTAAAAATCAAGAATTTAAAGATTTAATTACAGCTAAAAAAACCAAGTTAAGTAGTGGTTTTCTTGAAATTAAGCCTTATCAACTTTTGTGGTTAAAAAAGTTCTAACTATACCTCACTTTTCTTAGAACCCGCAACGCCTCTTTTAATGATAGATGTACCCTTTTATCAATCTTCTTTAAAATAACCCTAGCTTTTTCCATCTGATCTTTTGCCTCTTCAAAACCATTTAAATAGCAAATCAAATAGGTATCCGATAAGTGATTTAAATCTTCTTTTTCGGCAGGCGATAAACCAAGTCCTTTTTCCAACTTTCTAACCAGTGAATTATTTGTATTCAAAATATGATGAAGCGTCCTTTTATCATATTGGGGTGGCTCAAAAACAAGATTGCTATTGATGGTATATTTTCCATTTTCAGAAAATGTAATGGTTACCTCTTCGAGAGGGTAATATTTTTGTTGTTTTCCAAGTCCCAATTGAACATATTCCAAAGTAGTAAAAGAATCTTCATTATAGGATATCGTAATTTCATCCAATGCGGAATAAAATAGTTTTACCTGTTCATTGATAAGCTCGATATCAACCCGGGAATAGTACATATCGTCTCCGACCTTTTTTTGATTTCCAGCCCAACAGACCACAAATTGTTCCTTAAAAACCTTGTAATTGCTCGTTAAATCGGCATGGCGATTATTTATAAAATCGATAACTCCGTCTAGCGTCAGTTCAATATTATTACGCGCGTGCTGCTCAATGGTCGCTACTTTTTCAGAATTAATGTCCTCTAGCTTGACATCAAAGGCTTTTGGTAAGCTGATACTACCTTCCCTAAAAAAAACCGCACCACCATAATACTTCCATATATTCTTTCGTAGTGCACAAACTTTACCGCTCGAGGTAATGGTAACCAAACCTACCACCTTACCTTCGGGCAAATGCGGAAAAGGAATATTCTCGTAGGCAATTTTAGGCGGATTATCTAAATAGGCATTTACAAGATTCTGAATCTTACTATCATCAAAGAAATCTACGCCAACAATTTTATTGTCTTCATCTTCGACCCCAACAACGATAAAAGAGTTATTTTCTGGGTTGCTATTTGCTAGAGCGCAAACATGCTTCAAGAACTTAGCTTTCCCTTCTTTTTCGGCAATTGCGATAAAACGTTTCTTGTCATAAAAACTATTCTCATCGTTATGGGCGAGAAGGTTTTTTACAAGAAGGCGTTTGTTGATCATAGCTAAAATAAACCTGTTATTTAATTTGATGATATTCTTCAGTTCGAGTGAAATTTGCGATAGTAAATGAGTAAATTTTGTATGGAGAACAAGAGTTTTCCACCTAAACTAGTTCTCGATACTATTTTTCGTACCTCAAAATTACTCGAACTGACATATAACTATATTTTGACCACTATCCCTGATTCGTTTGTTCCTCCCAACTCGAAACTATTTTCTTTTCACGATAGTGCTGCTTGCCTGAGCGGTACACATAACAACCAAATCGGCAATGTTCACGTGGTATGGCCTTGTAACCACAAAGTGTATAATATCGGCAATATCTTCAGGTCTTAGTGCCTCAAACCCTTGATACACTTTTTCTGCCCTTTCTGAATCTCCCTTAAAACGAACTTCACTAAATTCCGTTTCTACCAAACCAGGATTTATGGCTCCTACCCGAATGTCATAGTCATTTAAATCTAATCGCATACCTTGGTTGATGGCATCAACAGCATGTTTTGAGGCACAATACACATTACCTTTGGGGTAGACTTCTTTGCCAGCCGTAGAACCGATGTTTATGATATGCCCCGCTTTACGTGCAACCATCTGTGGCATCACCGCCTTTGACACATACAAAAGCCCCTTAACGTTGATGTCTAACATAGCATCCCAATCATCAAGGCTTCCTTCATCAACTTTATCCAAGCCATGGGCATTTCCGGCATTGTTAATTAAAACATCTATGTTGGAAAATGGCTCTTTTAAAGACTCAATCTCTTTGAATACAAGATTTTTATCACGAACATCAAAATTCAATGTTGTTACTTCAGTAAGGTTTTCCAATTTCTTTTTTAGTTGGTCAAGCCGTTCTTGTCGACGTCCGCAGAGAATCAATCGGAAACCATTCTCGGCAAAAAGTTCAGCGGTAGCTTTTCCTATTCCACTTGTAGCCCCAGTAATCAATGCAGTTTTCATTATGTGTAATTTTTTATGGTACTTGTTCCCCCTTGCTTGCCTCAAGCAATACGAACCAATCTTCTAATTCTAGTGCTATGGAAACCGCTTCCATAGATGCTTTTAAACGCTCCTTTGTTGCCGTGCCTACTACGGGATAAATTCCTACAGGATGTTTTAAAATAAAGGCCAAAAGCAACTGACTTTCGTCTGCGTTATACTTTTCTTTTAAAACTTCCATCACTGCTTTTATGCGGGAGTTCTGCTCATTTTCTTCTCTAAAATAGTTTCCCAGCGGACTCCAAGACATTGCCATTCTATTTTTAGCAATACAATCATCAAAAGTGCCATCATACATGGGTTGGTCATGGGTCAATGAGAACTCTACTTGATTGCCCGTAACCGATAATCTGGTTTCTAGCATTGCTATCTGTGAAGGTGAGAAATTAGAAACCCCAAAAGCTTTTATCTTGCCATCAGCCATAAGTTTTTGAATACCCTCGGCGATTTCATCGGGTTGCATTAACGGGCTCGGTCTATGCAAGAGTAATAAGTCTAGGTAATCTGTTTGTAACTTTTTTAATGATTGTTCCGCTGACCAAATAATATAATCGGCATCATATTGGTAATGGGCTACTTTGTTTTTTCGACCGCTTGTCATTTGTATACCACACTTACTTATCAATTGAATTTTTGACCGGTCTAATCCGCTTTTGGCATAGGCCTTTCCAAAGTCTGTTTCATTTTCATAATCGCCATAAATATCGGCGTGGTCAAAAGTGGTAATTCCAACTTCGACACAGTAATTCATCAAATCTGTTATTTCGGATATTGAAAGCCGTTTTCCCCAACTTCCCCAGGTCATGGTTCCGGCAATAATTTTTGAGTATAAATTAGTTTCTTGCATATGCAGTGAATTTATAAAATTAATCCCTTAAACTCTTCATAAAACTTGGGGTTTCAAAGTTTTTTTAACCAATAATTAACAGGTGAATTTTAAATAAATTTTCATTTTGCACTCTGTTAAAATTCTGAATTAAAATATAAGCAATCACATAATTTCCTATGGAAGAAAATACTACGATAGACATAAGCGCCGTAAACGAAAAAATTGCTCAAGAAAGTGCTTTTATAGACCTACTTACACTGGAAATGAATAAAGCCATTGTTGGGCAAAACCATATGATCGAGCGACTGCTCATAGGGCTGTTAGGGCAAGGTCATATTTTACTGGAAGGTGTGCCGGGTTTAGCAAAAACATTGGCTATTAATACCTTGGCAAAGGCTGTCAAAGGTAGTTTTAGTAGAATTCAGTTTACCCCTGATCTTTTACCTGCAGATGTTGTAGGTACGATGATCTACAATATAAAAGAGAACGATTTCTCGATTAAAAAAGGACCCATTTTTGCCAATTTTGTATTGGCAGATGAAATCAACCGTGCGCCCGCAAAAGTGCAATCTGCGCTACTAGAGGCAATGCAAGAAAAGCAGGTTACCATTGGCGATGAGACTTTTAAACTAACGCCTCCATTCTTGGTAATGGCTACGCAAAACCCTGTTGAACAAGAAGGAACTTACCCTTTGCCAGAAGCCCAGGTCGACCGTTTTATGCTGAAAACAGTTATAGATTATCCAAAACTCAACGAAGAACAATTGATCATACGCCAAAACCTCAACGGGGGAGGTGAGGCCATTAAGCCGGTAATTACCGTTAAACAGATTCTTAGTGCCCAAAAGGCAGTTCGCGAGGTTTATATGGATGAGAAAATTGAAAAATATATTCTTGATATCGTTTTTGCTACTCGATATCCAGAAAAATATAACCTTGAAAATTTAAAACCCCTTATTAGTTTTGGGGCTTCCCCGAGAGGAAGTATCAACCTTGCCAATGCTTCTAAGTGCTATGCATTTATTAAACGAAGAGGATATGTAATTCCCGAAGACGTCCGTGCCGTCGTACATGACGTTCTTCGTCATAGAATAGGAATTACATACGAGGCCGAAGCAGAGAATATTACTTCAGAAGAAATCATAAACAAGATTGTAAACGAGGTTGAAGTGCCTTAAATCAGTTGTCAGTGAAACGGCAAAAAGTGCTTAAAGCTGCATTACAAGCATTGACCGCTGCATACTAATCCCTGTTTACTGAACTAAATGAATACAAAAGAGTTACTTAAGAAAGTACGGAAGATTGAGATCAAGACACGACGGTTGTCTGATCATATCTTTGGAGGAGAGTACCACTCTACCTTTAAGGGGCGGGGTATGACGTTTAGCGAAGTAAGGCAATATCAATTTGGTGATGACGTACGTTCCATAGACTGGAATGTTACCGCACGCTATAACGAACCATACGTTAAAGTATTTGAAGAAGAGCGTGAGCTGACAATGATGCTCATGGTAGATGTTAGTGGCTCTGAACTTTTTGCAACTACCAATCAGTTTAAGAAAGACGTGCTTACCGAAATATCGGCCACCCTGGCTTTCTCGGCAATGCAGAACAATGATAAAGTAGGTCTTATTTTATTCTCCAACGAAGTAGAGCTTTTTATTCCTCCAAAAAAAGGAAAAAGTCATGTGCTTAGAATTATTCGTGAACTACTAGAGTTTAAGCCTCAAAGTAAAGAAACCAATATTGCCGAAGCACTTAAATTTCTTACCAATGTGATGAAGAAAAAGGCAATCGTTTTTGTTCTCTCAGATTTTATTGCTGATGATTACGACAATACACTTCGCATTGTAGGAAATAAACATGATGTTACGGGTATTCGGGTTTATGACGAAAAAGAAGAATATATTCCGAATCTAGGAATGATTCAGGTGCAGGACACCGAAACTGGTGGGGTCAAATTAGTAAATACTAGCTCAAAAAAAGTGCGCCATGAATATTGGCGCTACCATTTAGAAAAAGTGGATTACTTTAATAATGCATTCACAAAGTCTGGAAGCGGTGTTATTGATTGCCGCGTAGATGAAAGCTATGTGAAAAAGTTGTTGGGCTATTTTAAACGAAGAGGTTAATACATGAGAGTTCAAAATTTAAAGTTCAATGTTCAATGTTTTGCAAGGGTCGCTTGCAAGGCTATTACGTTTTGCTTTTTAATTTCTTCTCTTTCTAATTATGCCCAAGACTCAAGAGTTTCAGCTGAGATAGATACTACCACAATTAAGATAGGAGAACAGATGCAGTACAAAATAACTGTAGAAACAGACTCTTTAAACCTTGTTTATTTCCCTGAAGACCAAACTTTTTCTCCTGTAGAAATGGTTGAGGCACTGAAAATAGATACCACAAAAAATAAAGACAGGGTTACTTTGCAACGAATTTATGCCCTTACACAATTTGACAGCGGAGCCTATACTATTCCACCCCAACGTATTGCCATAAACGAAGAACCATTTTTTACCGATTCTTTTAGAATTAGAGTCGGAGATGTAGCAGTAGATACCACAAAGCAGAAGCTATACGATATTAAACCGCTCATTGAGGTGGAGAAAAACAATGCCAAACTCTGGATAATTGCCTTTTTTATTTTATTGGGAGTGTTTATACTCGGTGCTCTGGTCTACTGGTTTTTCTTGAGAAAAAAACCATTGACAGAAGAAGAAAAAGTAGCCCTGCTACCGCCTTTTGATCGTGCACTTTTACAGTTGAAAGAGTTAGAAAATTCACGGTATTTAATTCAAGATGAATACAAAAAATACTATTCGGAACTTACCGATATCGTACGTTCTTACTTAGAGGAAGATGCCCACGTATCGGCCCTAGAAAGTACTACCGACCAACTTATTGAAAAATTAGAACTTTTAAAAGATGCCGGAGAACTGGCCATTGAAGATGAAACTTTAACGCAATTCAAAAAAGTTTTACAAACAGCAGATTTGGTAAAGTTCGCGAAATCAAAGCCGCCTACATCGGTAGCCGAACAAGACCGCATTTTAGTTGAAAATATTGTTGTTAAAACCAAAGAAGCACTCCCTGAACCCACAGAAGAAGAATTGCTTCAAAATGAAGCGTATCTAGAAGAACTCGAAAAGAAAAAACAACGCAAGCGCATCTATATTGCTGCGGCCGTTTTTGGTGGTTTAGTATTACTTGGTGGTGGAGCTTCCCTTGCTTATTATGGTTTTAAAACTGTTAAAGACACTGTTTTCGGTTATCCCACAAAAGATTTATTAGAGGGAGAATGGGTAAATAGTTCTTATGGCTATCCCCCAATAGATATAGAAACTCCAGAAGTTTTAATAAGACAAGACCAAGAGTTGCCCGATGAAGTTCGCGAGGCCCTAAAAAGCATTCAGATATTCTCTTCTGGCAGTACACTCGGTGTCTTTTCCGTTACCGCCAGTTCGGCCACTTTCAAAGAACAAAAAGAGGCCAATTTTGAAGGAGCTATCGGGAACGCACTTGCTACTTTTGAAGCTCAGGGAATTAGAAATATCATTCCAAAACAAGAAGAATTTGTTTCAAAATCTGGTGTACAGGGCATAAAGACCTATGGATCTGGGCAATACCAAGACCCCTTATCAAAAGACAAAAAGAAAATTAAATACGCCATTGTACTTTTTGGAGGCAAAGGTTTTATGCAACAAGTACTAATGACTTGGGAAGATGGTGATGACTATGCGGAAAAAATTGTTGAACGAATATTGGCTTCGGTCGATGTAAAAACGCAGGCTTAATGTTAGAGAATATAGAGTTTGCAAATCCCGGATTGTTTTGGTTGCTGTTACTGTTGCCTTTAGCAATATTGTGGTACATACTTACACGCAAAAGTCAGGTAGCTTCTTTAAAAATATCAAGTGCCAAAGGGTTTAGAACTTCAAATTTTCTTTCCAAGCTCAAACCCTTGCTTTTCGTGCTGCGACTTTTAGCACTTGCCGCGGTGATTAGCGCCTTGGCCAGGCCTCAAACCAAAGAAGTTTCTACTAGAACGAAAACCACAAAGGGTATTGACATTGTAATGGCTATAGATGTTTCTTCAAGTATGCTGGCCAGAGATTTAAAGCCTAATAGGTTAGATGCCCTTAAAGATGTTGCGGAAGACTTTATCAGAAAACGCCCAAACGATAGAATAGGTCTTGTGGCCTATGCGGGTGAAAGCTATACCAAAACACCCATCACAAGTGATAAGTCCATTGTTTTAGCCGCGTTAAGAGATATCGATTATGGTCAGCTTGAAGACGGTACTGCAATTGGTATGGGTCTAGCTACTTCGGTCAATAGACTGAAAGAAAGTAAGGCTATTAGTAAAGTGATTATTCTTTTGACCGATGGTGTAAACAATGCTGGTTTTATAGAACCCCAAACTGCTGCAGACCTAGCTGTCGAATACGATATTAAGACGTATACGATAGGGTTAGGAACGAACGGAAACGCACTTACACCTATCGCTTATAAACGTGATGGTACCTTCCAGTTCGGAATGCGACAAGTAGAAATCGATGAAGGTTTATTACAAGATATTGCGGACCTCACGGGCGGAAAGTACTTTAGGGCAACCGACAATGACAAGCTTGAAGAAATTTATGATGAAATAAATAAGTTAGAAAAGACCGAAATTGAAGAATTCAAGTATACTAAATACGAAGAAAAGTTCAGGCCATGGGTGTTTCTGGCCGGAATTTTGTTACTATTAGAATGGATCTTAAGAGCAACAATATTTAAAAGTTTTATATAAAAATGGTGCAATTCGACGAAAAATTATACTTCTACCTATTGGGCATAGTTCCGGTATTGGTATTGCTTTTTCTTATGTTGCAAGTTTGGAAAAAAAGCAAACAAAGAGAGTTCGCAGATGCTCAATTACTAAAGCGCTTAGCACCTGAAAAATCTACTTTTAAATCCACTTTAAAGCTTATTTTTCTTTTACTGGGGCTAACCTTCTTGACCCTTGGTTTGGTAAATCCGAAAATCGGCACAAAATTAGAGACCGTAAAACGCGAGGGGGTAGATATCGTTTTCGCCGTAGATGTTTCTAAAAGTATGTTGGCCGAAGATATCGCACCAAATCGTATTGAAAAATCAAAGCGATTGGTTTCAGAAATCATCAACCAATTAGCCAGTGACCGCATTGGTATTATTGCTTATGCCGGTCAAGCCTACCCGCAATTACCTATTACAACAGATTATGGGGCCGCAAAAATGTTTTTACAGAGCATGAATACCGATATGCTCTCTTCACAGGGCACCGCAATAAATTCTGCCATAGAACTGGCGACTACTTTTTATGACGATGCAGAACAGACCAATCGGGTGCTATTTATCATTTCTGATGGTGAAGACCACTCTGAGGGCACAACAATAGATGCCGTTGAAAAGGCAACGGAAAATGGTATTCGAATTTTCACTATTGGTGTTGGTAAGCCCAAAGGTGCTCCTATTCCTATTAAAAGAAGAGGTGTTGTTGAAAGTCTAAAGAAAAATTCACAAGGCGAAGTGGTTATTACAAAATTGAATGAAACTGTACTTGATGCCATAGCCCAAGAAGGTAACGGACAATATATCAACGGATCGAATACCGAAGAAGCTGTAGAATTTATCAAGGAACAGCTGAACCAAATGGATAAAAAAGAATTCGAGGCCAAGCAATTTGCAGAATACAAAGACCAATTTCAATGGTTTCTTGCTATCGGACTTTTATTTTTATTTTTAGATATTTTTCTTTTGGATAGAAAAACAAAGTGGCTGAAAAAATTGAATCTTTTTAATGAACATGACGATGAGTAGGATAAAACTAGTTTTGACAATTACACTTTTGTCTTTCTGTGCAGTTCAAGCCCAAGAAGAAGACAAAAAAGCACAGCGCGAAGCAGAAAAGGCTCTACGCGAATCAAAAAATATCACTTACGAGGCAAACGAAAATCTAACCCAAAACGATTTTATAAATGCAGAAGCAGACTACAGAAGAGCGATATCTAAAAGTCCTGAAAATATTGCTGCACCTTATAATTTAGGGCGTGCATACTACAATAGGGAAAGTTATTCAGAAGCTTTCGGAAAGTTTAAACAAGCAGGCGAAAAGGCCTCTTCTAAAAGCGAAAAACACAAGGCCTATCACAATATGGGCAATGTGTTTATGAACAACAAAGAATACGAAAAAGCGGTTGAAGCTTACAAAGAAGCTCTACGTGCAAACCCTACTGATGAAGAAACCCGATATAACCTTGCACTAGCAAAAGAAATGCTTAAAAAACAGCAAGACGAACAGAAAAACGACCAAAACAAGGACGATAAAAACGATAAAGACAAAAAAGAAGAAGAAAATAAAGACGAAAACAAAGAGGGAGATAATAAAGAAGATCAGGAAGGCGACCAGAAAGACGATAAAAATAAAGATGAAGGTGATGATGGAGATAAAGGCGAGAAAAAGCCTGAAGAAAATAAAGAAGGTGACGGCGATGAAAAAAAAGAACAAAAGCAGAAGCCTAATCAAGGTGATAAGCCAGAACAGAAAAAGAAACCCCGACCAAATCAGCTCTCTAAACAACAGGTTCAAAACCTGTTAGAAGCTATGCAAAACGAAGAAAAAAAGGTACAGGAAAAAATCGATGCCAAAAAAGTAAGGGGCGCTAAAATTAAAAACGAAAAAGATTGGTAATGCGAAGGCTATTCTTCACATATCTATTTTTACTACTACCAGTTTTTCTAATTGGTAACCTTTTGCATGCTCAAGAAGAGATAACTTTTGAAATGAAACTCAGTAAAGATAAGCTCGGTGTCAACGAGCGTTTACGTGTAGAGTTTATCATGAATAAAGATGGCGATAATTTTAACCCTCCAAACTTTAAAGGTTTTAAAGTGGTCATGGGGCCATCGCAATCAATAAGTTCTTCTTGGGTAAACGGCAAAAGAAGTTTTTCAAAATCATATGGTTATATTCTTACCCCAACGGCAACTGGTAATTTTGAAATAGGTCAAGCTACGATAGAAATAGATGGTAAAACCTTTAAAACGGTTCCGAAAAAAATTCAGATAACAGCAGCCGTAGCAAATCCTAATGCTCCTAAAACTGCCAACGATATTGCAGATGAAAATTTACATTTGGTGGCGGAGGTATCCAAAACCAGTCCATATTTAAATGAGGCGGTCACGGTAGTTTATAAACTCTATATCAGCCCATCTGTAAGTGTAACCAATTTTAGGCCTATTGATAGCCCTAAGTATAATAATTTCTGGAGTCAAGACATTCCGGTAAAACGTTATGACACTCAAAATGCTACTTATGATGGTAAACCTTTTAGAAGCGTAATTTTAAAACGGGTGGTACTTTACCCTCAAAAAGCCGGTAAATTAACTATAGAACCGTTAGCCCTTGAGATTTATGTTGATGTACCGACCAACAGAAGAGACTTTTTTGGCGGAAAAATCTTCAAACAAGCTAAAAAAACAGTCTCTGCCGGTAGAAGAACATTAAATGTAAAGAACTTACCTGAGGCAGGAAAACCAGAAGGTTTCGGTGGCGCAGTTGGCGATTTTGACTTCTCTGTGACAACAAGCAAAAGCTCCTTGAACGCTTCAGAATCTTTACAGGCGCGCGTCGAAGTTACCGGAAAAGGAAATTTAAAGCTCTTTCAACTTCCTAAACCTGAACTGCCCAGCGCACTTGAGGTTTATGAACCCGAATTTGATGAGAGCGTAAGAACGACTACTACCGGAATGGAGGGTAAGGTTGCCAACAATTATACCGTAGTGCCCTCTTATCGCGGCAAGTATCCAATACCAAGTATTTCGTTTAGTTATTTTAATCCCAAAACAGGAAAATACAACACCCTCAATTCTGATGAGATAACTATAAACGTTATGGAAGGTCCTGAGGATGCAAATGCCGGTATTGCTGCCAACTCCTCTAATAAAAAACTAATTGTACCAACAGGGAAACAATTTCATTTTATTAAGGTAAACCCCAATTTAAGCACAATTAGAGCAAACTATTTTCTTGGCTCCAATACTTTTTACCTTTTGCTTTTTGGACCTCTTCTTCTAATTCCTTTAGTAATTTTATTGTACAGAAAACGTAAAGAAAAAGAACAAGACGTAGTTGGCAATAAGGTTAAAAAAGCGAATAGGCTTGCTAGAAAGTATTTGTCAACGGCCAAAAAAGAATTGGGCAACGAAGCCAATTTTTATATTGCATTAGAAAAAGCTTTGCACAACTATTTAAAGGCCAAACTTAAAATTGAAACTTCAGAGTTTAGTAAGGAGAAAATCACTTCTTTGCTAACAAGTAAAAAAGTAGATTTGGATACTACAAATAATTTTATCGATTTACTTAAAAACTGTGAATTGGCACGTTACAGTCCATTTACAAATGTGCAAATGCAACAAGATTATGATAGGGCAAGTGAAGTAATTTCTCAAATGGATAAACAATTATGATGAAGAAAAGCATTGTCATTTTAGTTTTATTGTTTGCCTGCACTCTATCGGCACAGAATGAGGTTTTGTTCAGTCGTGCAACAGACTCATACAATACTGGCGATTATGGAAAAGCCATTGAATATTATCAAAAAATTATAGCTAATGGTAAGCATTCGGCCGAACTCTATTTTAATATGGCCAATGCATATTATAAAAGAGATGAAATCGGCCCAAGTATTTATTACTACGAAAAGGCCCTATTACTTAAACCCAATGACCCTGAAATACTCAACAACCTTGGCTACGCTCAAAATATGAGGTTAGACGCTATTGATAAAATGCCCGAGAGTGCCATGGAGCGTTTTTATAATGCTATAATCGGTAAGTTTTCTTTTGACCAATGGGCTTATTTTGGGGTAAGTATGACTATCCTATTTGTACTGGCCTATTTGGCATATTATCTCTTTAATAGTGCCCTTAAAAAACGAATCTCTTTTATCGTAAGCATGGCATCGATATTACTATGTGTTGTTTCTATAAGCTTTGCTTACATGCAGTATGACGCTTTTAACTCGAACAATCCGGCAATTATTTTTGAACGCGAGGTGGCCATTACCTCAGAGCCCAATCAACGAAGTGAACGCATATTCACCCTGCATGAAGGCACTAAAGTAAATGTGCTAGAAGAGCTCAACGACTGGATGAAAATTAAGATTGCAGACGGACAGACCGGATGGGTTCCTTCAGAAAATTTAAAACTGCTAAAGATTTTTTAGCGCAGTATTAACAAAATTTCAATAGCTTTACTATTATCTTTAATTTTCTGAAGTTATTTGATGCTTAAATCGTTCACATTTTCATTGCTTTCGATAATGTTGGTTATTTCTATTCTTGCTCCCTCCATTGAGGTTTTATGCAAATCTAGTTATGACAACATTCTGGTAATGGATTTAAATGAAGAAGAAAATAACAAACAAGAAACCGAGCAAAAGTTTGATCAAAAAGAACTTTTCTTCACAGATTCTATTGAGAGTAGAAGTATCAATTTCTCACAAGAAATTGCCATTATTCAAACAACATTGGTTTCTTATTCCGATTTCTCGGTTGAGATAGTCCTCCCTCCTCCACAAGATTTGATTTAAATCATCCCTTTTTTAAATCTATTTTTAAATTGTCTTCGAAAACCAAAACAACTTAGAAGGCTAAAAACCATTTTTTATGTTTAAGTATATTAAAAACGACTTGCCTGCAAGTATTGTAGTCTTTTTTGTGGCTTTACCGCTCTGTCTGGGTATTGCCTTGGCCAGTGGTGCCCCACTATTTTCTGGTTTAATTGCCGGTATTGTAGGCGGTATTATGGTCGGTGCTTTAAGTGGTTCACAAATTGGGGTCAGTGGCCCTGCTGCTGGACTTGCCGCTATTGTATTGGCCGCAATAGCTACCTTAGGTTATGAAAATTTTTTAGTGGCAGTAGTTTTGGGTGGTGCCATCCAATTACTATTTGGAATACTGCGCTTGGGTATTATTGGTTACTATTTTCCTTCATCAGTGATTAAAGGTATGTTGACAGGTATTGGTATCATTATAATACTGAAACAAATCCCACATTTTTTTGGTTACGATCCTGATCCAGAAGGTGATTTTGCCTTTTTTCAAGTGGATGGAAAAAATACATTCTCTGAAATTTTAGAAACTGTAAACAATATAAGTCCTGGGGCAACTTTAATAGCTTTAATCGGGCTGGGCATTTTATTATTATGGAGCAATGTACTATCAAAAAAAGGTAAATTTTTCCAGCTTGTTCAAGGGCCACTTGTAGCTGTAGTAATTGGAATATTGTTTTATGTTTTCACTAAAAACAATGAAACACTTGCGATATCTGCAGATCATTTAGTAAATGTCCCAGTTCCAGAAGATGCAAGTTCCTTTTTAGCCCAATTTAGTTTTCCAAATTTTGCAGCAATCACAAACCCAGCTGTCTGGTTAACGGCATTCACAATTGCTTTAGTGGCCAGTTTAGAGACATTACTTTGTGTGGAGGCAACGGATAAATTAGATCCGGAAAAACGGGTAACACCAACAAATCGAGAACTTTTAGCACAAGGTACCGGAAACATTGTTTCTGGTCTTATAGGAGGCATTCCTATAACACAGGTAATTGTGCGCAGTTCAGCAAACATTCAATCTGGAGGTAAAACAAAAGCTTCCGCAATTATTCATGGATTCTTTTTATTGATTTCAGTAATGCTCATTCCAAGATTACTGAATATGATTCCTCTTTCTGTTTTGGCCGCAATACTGTTTATAGTAGGTTATAAACTTGCAAAACCAAAACTTTTTAAAACAATGTACCAGCTTGGTTGGAAACAATTTTTACCATTTATTACAACCGTATTGGTCATTGTATTCAAAGATTTACTTTGGGGAATCGGTATTGGCCTTGCAGTTGGTATAGCCGTGATTTTGATAAAAAGCTATCAAAATTCCCATTTCCTTCATATTGAAGGGGAGGATGTTGATGATGGCAAAATTAAGATGACCTTGGCCGAAGAAGTAACCTTTTTTAACAAAGGTGCAATTTTAAAAGAATTGGATAAACTTCCAGAAAATTCATATCTCGAACTTGATGTTACAAAAACAAGATACCTTGATAATGATATCATTGAAATTTTGGAAGATTTTTCGACCAAAGCCAAAAACAAGAATATCAACATAAAGTTGATTTCTGAACGAGGTATTGTGGAAAATCCACCTAGTTATATTGAATTTTTTAAACTAAGACCAAAAACATCTGTATAAATCATGATAACACAAACAAAAGAAACACAAGATGCATTAAGCCCAAATAATGCTATCGCATTATTAAAAGAAGGTAATAGTCGTTTTATCGAAAACAAAAAAGCAGATAGAGATTTGCTAGCACAGGTTAAACAGACTACTTCTGGTCAATATCCATTTGCTACCATTTTAAGTTGCATTGATTCGCGTGTGTCGGCCGAATTGGTTTTTGACCAAGGTGTAGGAGACATTTTCAGTGCCCGGGTTGCTGGGAATATCGTTAATGAAGATATTTTAGGCAGTATGGAGTTTGCCTGCAAATTAGCGGGCACAAAGGTTATTGTTGTACTAGGCCATACAAGCTGTGGCGCAGTAAAAGGGGCTTGTGATGATGCGAAATTAGGTAATCTTACCATTTTACTTCATAAAATTAAAGCTGCGGTCCGCGCGGTAAGCAACCCAATTGACGAGGAGTCAAGAAACTCAAAAAATATTAAATTTGTAAATGCGGTCGCCGAGAAAAATGTTCAGCTCACTATTGAAGATATACGAAGCTTAAGCCCTGTTTTAAAAGATATGGAAGACAACGGTGAAATTGCCATTGTTGGTGCTATGTACGATATCGCCGATGGCAAAGTGCATTTTATGTAAAAGATTCATAACTTAAAATTTAGGGGCATTGGTTTGATTATCATTGCCCTTTGTTTTTTTCTAAATTAGTAGCATAAAACATATTTCTTACAAAAACTTACTCATGTTCAAACATTTAAAAGGAGATCTTTTCGGGGGAATTACCGCAGGAATTGTAGCATTGCCCTTAGCTTTGGCTTTTGGGGTAAGCTCTGGCCTAGGGCCAAGTGCCGGATTGTATGGAGCCATATTTATAGCATTTTTTGCAGCTCTATTCGGGGGTACAAATACCCAAATTTCAGGTCCGACAGCCCCGATGACGGCTGTAAGTATGTTAGTCATTGCAGGGATTATCGCCGCAAACGATGGTGATGTAACTACTGCTTTACCCGCTATTCTTACTGTTTTTTTATTGGCCGGGCTAATGCAAATAGGCTTAGGGATATTAGGCTTAGGAACGTATATTAAATACATTCCTTACCCTGTTGTATCTGGTTTTATGACCGCTATTGGCATCATTATATTGGTCACTCAAATACTACCGGCCGTAGGATATTATCCAAAAGAGGATATGGACTATGTTTCACAGTATAGCGCTGTTGCCGAAGAAAAAATTCTAGAAAATATTTTAAGTGATGAGCGTAAAGAGGGTGCTTTAGTTTTAGAGAATTTTGAAAAAACCATAATCCGAGCAGAAGGTACTACAGAAGCTGATGTTCTTAAAGAAGCCAAAACCATAGCAGCAAATAATGCTTCAGGGGTTTTGGGTACTTTTAAAGTTTTAGGTCGTGCATTAAAAAATATTAATTGGTTGGAACTTGCCTTGGCCTTGGCCACCATTATTATCATTTACGGATTTAAACGTATTACCACCGCAGTACCAAGCACTTTAGTTGCGCTGGTTCTGGTATCAGCAATTGCATATGGTTTTGGTTTAAATTATCGCCCTATAGAAGAAATCCCCAGTGGACTACCCGTACCTAATTTGCAGATATTTACTTCTTTTAGTCTAGGTGCCATTACACCCTATTTTTTTACTGCACTAACCCTTGCGCTATTAGGAGCTATAGACTCTTTATTAACTTCGGTTATTGCAGATAATATGACTCAAACCAAACACAAACCGAATAAAGAACTGGTAGGGCAAGGTATTGGTAATAGTATTGCTGCGCTTTTTGGAGGAATTCCAGGTGCTGGTGCCACTATACGCACAGTAGTGAACATAAATTCTGGAGGTAAAACAAAACTTTCAGGGATGGTAGCAGGTGTGTTATTACTGATAGTACTTTTGGCCTTAGGCCCTATTGCTTCACAAATACCTGCGGCAGTTTTAGCAGGTATTCTAATCACTGTAGGTATCGGTGTTATGGATTATAAGGGGTTAAGAGCAATACCCCATATGCCAAAAGACATAAAATTGGGTCCACTAAAGTTAAGTTCAGAAGTAATTATTATGCTTGTTGTAATGGTGCTTTCCTCGGTTTGGAATTTGGTTTACGCTGTGGGAATAGGGTTGATACTGGCTTCCTTATTGTTTATGAAAAAAATTGGAGACCTTACGGCAAAACAATCTGGCTTAAAATTACTGAAAGAAATTCCATGGGCAGATGAAAAAGAATTTCCTTCTAAATTAAAAGAAGAAGTTTTTATTAAACACGTAAACGGTCCCTTGTTTTTTGGTTCTAATAATGAATTTCAAATTCTGGCGGCACAAATTCCTGATACCGCCAACACCGTTATTATTAGAATGGATAAAATGGAGTATTTAGACCAATCTGGGCTTTACACTTTTGATGATGTGCTTCAAGATCTTGTTAAAAAAGGCATTAAAGTATTGTTTGTTGCTGTTTTAGAACAGCCAAGACTTATGATGGAGCGTATAGATATTATTCCAGACCTTATTCCAGAAGAACATATTTTTAAAAACTTTCACACTTGCCTGCAATGGGTACAAGAAAATATTAGAGATGAAAACTAGCTTAGATTTCTAACTAGGTAGAGGATAAAAAAAGCACTAAATTTGTCCGCTAATAGTGCCAGTAACAATGATTGAGACTATAAAAGAACATTTAGCCGAAGTTGAAAAATTTACTTCAACATCAAAAGATGAAATCGAAAATTTCCGAATCAAGTATTTAGGGAAGAAAGGTTTGTTGAATGATTTCTTTGCCGAATTCAAAAATGTTCCTAATGAGCAAAAGAAGGAATTTGGTCAGGTCATCAATCAATTAAAAACTACAGCTACAGATAAGGTAAATTCTTTGAAAGCAGCTTTAGAAAATCAAACTGAGACAAAGGGCAAGTATGGTGATTTAACCCGACCGGGGGAGCCTGTAGAAATTGGAGCTAGACATCCTATTTCAATTGTAAAAAATCAGATTATAGATATCTTTTCAAGAATAGGTTTTAATGTATCTGAAGGTCCTGAAATTGAAGATGATTGGCATAATTTTACAGCACTAAATCTACCAGAATATCACCCTGCACGTGATATGCAAGATACCTTCTTTATACAAAAAGATCCAGATATTTTGCTGCGCACCCACACCTCATCTGTACAAGTGCGCTACATGGAAAATAACCAACCTCCTATTCGAACAATTTCTCCTGGCAGAGTGTATCGAAACGAAGCTATTTCGGCTCGATCACATTGCTTTTTTCACCAAGTAGAGGGTTTATATGTAGATAAAGATGTTTCGTTTGCCGATTTAAAACAGACCTTACAATATTTTACTACGGAACTATTTGGAAAATCTAAAATCAGACTTCGTCCATCATACTTTCCATTTACCGAACCAAGTGCAGAAGTAGATGTTTACTGGGGCCTAGAAACCGAAACCGACTATAAAATGACTAAGGGAACAGGTTGGTTAGAGATTATGGGCTGCGGAATGGTAGACCCCAACGTTCTGCAAAATTGTGGAATTGATTCTGAGGTTTATTCTGGTTTTGCCTTTGGTATGGGCATAGACCGTATTGCCCTATTACTTCATCAAATTTCAGATATTAGACTATTAAGCGAAAATGATGTGCGTTTTCTAGAACAGTTTAAAAGTGCGTTATAGTGCCACTTTATGAAAAAAGATATTGAAATTCCTGTTGCAAAAGACGTTTACGTAGCTATTGTTCATGAATGGAATAAAGAATTTCTATCCAAAGACTGGAACGCCTATATCATCAATAACAGAAAGACACCTATTGAGATGGCAATTGTTGTCTCTAAAGGTTATGACGGTGATAAAAAGACATCTACCATGCGCTATGCTTTTGGTCTTGTAAAAGCCAAAGGGTACGAGAAAATAGAAATGGTAACAGAAGATGTGCTGGGTCTGACCAATGAATTTTATGTCACTTATTATGCCGATAATAAGTTGTACGAAAAACGCTTTGTTTTCAAAAAAGGCGCTGTTACAGTTAATAACTTAGTAAACATTCCGTTACTAGAAATGGAAGGGATTTTTGCTGTATAAAAGGCATCGCTTACACGGTTTCTACTTAAATTAACCAACTAATCCGGTAGTTTTCTGAAAACTAAAATCAATTATTCGGTAAGATATGACTGTCATAAACCTTTCTTGGTTATGGCTCATATCAACTGACCGTGATCAAACCACACCCAAAATCTTCTCGGGCATTAAAAGTAAAATACAATCCAAACTTAAAAAAAGAGTACTAAAATCGTATCTTCATAATCCTAGATACAAGAACTTATTAAACATCAATCAAAAATGAAGGAACACAATTTCAAAAAGGCACTATTTACTGTTTTAACAATAGTACTTACATTATTTTTTAGCTTTAGTAGTAAAGCTCAAAAGGAAACTAAGCTTATGCACCAACCCGCATTGAGCGACTCGCACATTGCTTTTGTATATGCCCAAGATCTTTGGGTGGCCAATAGAGATGGGTCTAACCCAAAACGTCTTACTATTGATGAAGGAGTAGAGTCTAGCCCTATATTCTCGCCAGATGGAAGTATGATCGCTTTTAATGCGGAGTACGACGGCAATTCAGACGTTTATATAATACCGACCAAAGGAGGAATTCCGAAGAGACTGACCTGGCACCCATATAACGATTTGGTCCGTGATTTTACACCTGATGGAAAAAATATCTTATTCGCTTCAAGGCGTAATTCACATACCAATAGATATTTTCAGCTGTATACCGTTCCCATTAATGGTGGTGCAACCACGCAATTGCCGATACCAAATGCTTTTTGGGCGGCGTACTCTAGTGATAAGCAATATGTGGCCTATACCACAATTTTTGACACTTTTACCCAGTGGAAGTACTATCGCGGTGGGCGTACCTCCCGCATTTGGGTGTATAACACCGATGACCACAAGGTTGTAGAAGTGCCAAAACCACAAGGAGGCAGTAATGATACCCAACCTCAATGGATGGGTGAAGACGTCTTTTTTAGAAGTGACAGAGATGGTGAGTTTAATCTTTTCAGTTACAATACCGTATCTAAGACCATTAAAAAGCATACCGATTACAAAGATTTTCCGGTGATCAATGCTAAAACACATAAAAACTCTGTCATTTATGAGCATGCCGGCACCTTACATATTTATGATACCGCTTCTGAGACCGATAAAAAATTGACCCTTACCATTAATACAGATTTATTAGAACTGCGTGAGCGCTACGTATCTGGGCAACAGTATGTGCGCTCGGGCAATATCTCTCCTTCGGGGGCTAGAGTGGTGCTTGATTTTAGGGGAGATATTGTTACCCTACCAGCAAAAAAAGGTGATGCTGCCAACCTGACCCAGACCACTGGAGTGCATGAAAAATTTCCATCATGGTCGCCTGACGGAAAACACATTGCCTACTTTTCGGATGTTTCAGGAGAATATCAACTTCATGTGAAAACAACTGCCAATGGTATCGTTCGCCAAATAAAGCCAGGTGGAACAGGTTTCTATGGAAATATTCATTGGTCACCCGATAGTAAAAAAGTAAGTTATGTAGATAATGGTCGTAACCTATATCTGACCAATGTAAGCTCAAAAAAAACGGTTAAGATTGCTCAAGACGATCAGTTCTTCCCTGGTGACCTTAGAGATTTATTCAGTGATTGGTCTTTTGATTCTAATTGGATCGCCTACACTAAAATAATAGATACCAATTTTGAGAAGGCCTTTTTGTATTCTATATCAGAAAATAAGTCTTACGAGCTTACCGATGGTCTATCTAATGTTACACAGCCAACGTTTGACCCAAGCGGAAAATACATTTATCTGACCGCTTCGACAGATGCTGGCCCACTTGTAAATTGGTTTGACCAATCTAACATAGATAAAGAATTGACTACTGCTTTATATGCCATTACCCTTCAAAAAGATGTGGTTTCTCCCCTAAAAAAAGAGAACAACGTTGAAGAGGGTACCGCTGAGAAAAAAGATGACGACGATAAAAAAGACAAATCCAAAAATAAAACACTTGAAGCCACTAAACTGCTAAAAATAGATTGGGAAGGTATTCAAAATAGAATGTTGGCTTTACCCGTAGAAGAAGGAGTTTTTGATAATCTGTCATCGGTAAAAGAAGGAGAATTATATTATGTTTCTTCCTCCTTTCATTCCAGTGATGCAAAAATGTATAAGTTCACTTTTGAGAAAAAGGAAGCAGAGGAGTTATTCCCATTGAATTACTATGAAATTGCCGCAGGAGGTAAAAAAATGTTTTACAATAGCGGTAGGTCTTGGTATGTTTCCGATTTAGGCAAAAAGGCCGATGGAGGTCCTTTAGATTTAAGCAGTATCTCCATTAAAATTGACCCTAAAGAAGAATGGAAGAATATATTTAATGAAGCTTGGCGGGTCAACAGAGACTATTTTTATGACCCTGGCATGCATGGTGTTGATTGGGATGCCATGAAAGTCAAATACCAACCGCTCATTGCCCATGCTTCCTGTAAAGACGATTTGTATCGGGTGATGCAATGGATGTTTAGTGAACTTGCCGTTGGGCATCATCGTTTCGGGAGTGATGGAGATCAATTAAATAACCCCGATAGAGTCTCAGGCGGTCTATTAGGTGCCGATTATAAAGTAGAGAACAACCGTTATCAAATAAGCAAAATCTACGGCGGATTAAACTGGACCCCAGGTTTAAGGTCTCCTTTAACCGAACCAGGTGTTGCGGTTAATGAAGGTGATTATATTATTTCAGTTAATGGTAAAAATGTATCTGGGTCAGATAATCTTTATAGTTTCTTTGAAAATACGGCAGAAAAATTAGTCGATTTAAAAGTAAGTTCTTCTGCAGACGGAAGTAATTTTAGAACTTATGAGGTCACTCCCCTAAGAACGGAATGGGCCATTAGAAACAGAGATTGGGTAGAAGGCAATATGAAAAAGGTACATGAAGCTACAAACGGCGATGTTGCTTACGTATATGTGCCAAACACCTCAGTGGCCGGCTTTGAGTATTTCAAGCGTTATTTTTATCCACAAGCAAATAAAAAAGCAATCATTATTGATGAGCGCTTTAATGGCGGTGGCTCCTTGGCAGATTATTATATTGATATTCTTAAACGCCCTGAACAGGCGTATTGGAACTTTAGATATGGTAACGATTTAAAATCACCAAGTGCATCTATTCAGGGTCCAAAAGTGATGATTGTAGACGAAACAGCAGGCTCTGGTGGAGACTATTTGCCTTGGATGTTCCGTAAGTTTAAAATGGGCACCATTGTAGGGAAAAGAACCTGGGGTGGTCTAGTCGGTGTTTTAGGCTATCCAGAATTTATCGATGGTGGTGTTGTTACCGCACCCAACGTTGCTTTCTATACCGAAAACGGATTCAGGGTCGAAAACGAAGGAGTACCCCCTGATGTTGAAGTAGAACAGCTGCCGGAAATGGTGATTAAAGGGCATGACCCACAATTGGAAAAAGCTATTGAAATCGTAGTGAAACAATTAAAGGAAAATCCGCCAAAAAAAATGGTGAGACCTGCCTATCCAGATAAGACCAAAAACTAAACTTTATATTCTCAAACAGATTTCCTCCTTTTGTTGTTATCAAAAGGAGGAATCTTGCTGAGTTAACCCATAACTAAGACTCTTCGATTTCTACAAGGCGCAGAAAACTAAAAAGTATGATTAATTTCTTCAGAAAAATTCGTCAAAATCTACTTTCGCAAAACAAATTTTCTAAATATCTCCTTTATGCTTTTGGGGAAATCTTGCTGGTTGTAATCGGTATTCTAATAGCGCTACAAATCAATAATTGGAACGAGCATAAAAAACAGAAAGTTCAAGAAATAACACTTTTAAAACAGTTGAAATCCGACTTGGTTGAAAATCAAAGAGAGATTGAAGAACTGAAAGAGCGTATTGAAATCAATCGCTCTGCGATGGATACCGTTGTGGTGAAACTTCGAAAAAAAGAATACAATCCTACTTTTGATTTATTGGTAACCCTGATACACCGTAAAAGTTATTTTAACAATGCAAATTCTGGTTACAGACTTATTGGCAACGGCTTGGCGCCAATACTATCAAATGACAGTATCTTAAATGGTGTTTTACAATTGTACGAAAAAGATTTTGCCAATATTATTACTAGACAAAATCTAATGAACACGACTATTGACAACCGTGTTTATCCACTTACTAATAGGCTGTTTAAAACTAAGCCCTTGAGTATAAAGTTCGAATCACTTGATGGGGCCGCTACGGATGTTTTTACGCCATTAAATTTTGAATCATTATCTGACAATAATCAGTATATAAACACACTTCTACAATTAAAGAGAATCATTGAAGAACGTTTAAATTTAATGGACCAGACCAAGAACAATGTAGAAAAAATGATTCTGCGCATCGAAGAGGAAATTAAACTCAAAAGCAATGATTAACTTTTTTCGTAAAATTCGGAAGAACGGGCTTAAGGAAGGAAAAGTAACAAAGTATTTACTCTATGCTTTAGGCGAAATTCTTTTGGTGGTTATAGGTATTCTTATCGCATTATGGATAAATAACAAAAGTGAGAATGCAAAGGCACTTGACAATGAAAAAATTCTAATTCAAAAACTTGAGGAAGAAAACAAAGTGAACCTTAACACCATGAAAACCAATATTGAATATAGAACAGAACTGCCATCTATTCTGGAGGATTTTAGCCAATTTTTAGCAAGTCAACCCGTTGAAGAAAAAAATGACCTCTTAGTAGATTTTCTTGATGAAACTTTACAAACCTCAACATACTCTTACCCTAGAATAAATTTAACGAATTACATAAATTTGTCCAATTCATACTATTCTGACTTTACCAAAGAGCTCACTATATTGAACGATTATCAAAAAAGTTTAGAGCAAATCTCAGAGAAAGGTGCTGAAATTAAAATTGAAAATTTTATAACCCCTTTAAAATCAGAAATAGACTTTAATAGCTTACAAATTGCTAGCTACGATATTTTTAAATCACTTGAATTCAAAAATAATATTATACTCATTACAAGTGTTGAAGAAGAAATTACAAGACAATTTGATCAAACCTACAATCAGGCCAAAAGGGTAGATTCTTTAATTGCCGAAAAATTAAAATATTAACTTTTTTGATTGCCTTTTATTTCCACGTTTTAAAAGGATGTTTCGCTAGTCTCGAATTGTAATAGTTGACGTCACCTGTCACCTCATCGCCCAACCAATCTGGTTTTTCAAAAGTTTCATTTTCATGTTGCAACTCAATTTCTGCGACTACCAAACCTTGATTGTCACCCAAAAACTCATCAACTTCAAAAAGATGATTGCCGACAGGTATTTCATACCGTATCTTTTCGACAATGCCAGGCTCACACAACTTCAATAAATTATCCGCTTCATTTTTGCTCATCTCATGTTCCCATTCAAAACGAGTTGTTCCGCTAGCATTCCCTTTGCCTTTTACAGTTAGGTAGCCTTTGTCACCTTTAAGACGAACGCGAACGGTTCTTTCGGGATGCGTGTTTAAAAACCCTTGAACAATTCGAGTATGTAAAGAAGCCTCATTTTTATAGGTGCTGGAGCTGACCAAAAACTTCCTTTCTATTTCTGTATCATCCATTTTTGACAATTTCTTTAAGTTCGTCAGAAAGAATCCTCTTTTTATCAAAATCATTATTGGCCAACCATTGCATTGCAAGCGCGATAGTCTTCGGGTGTATGACACGATACTTTTTTAATGGGCCTAAAAACAAAAAGTTTAAGGCAGACATCAATTTTTTTGAAACATACTCGCGAGGTCTTTTTTCATCTCTGTGCCCCCCTATCATCGAGGGCTGAACAATATGGGTTTTCGGTATATCAATCTCTAAAACTTCATCTTCCATTTCACCTTTGATACGGCTATAAAAAATATTGCTTGTAGCATCGGCCCCTAAAGCAGATACCACAATTAGAGTAGGTATTCTATTTGATTTACAAAGTTCCGCAGCAGCTATGGGAATACCATAATCAATTTCTTTATAACGTTTCTTATTGGGGGTTTTTGCATTGGTACTTCCTAAACAGCAAAAAACTTCATCGGCCTTAAAGTGTTCTTTCTTGGTTTTTAAGGCTAATAAATCACAAATATGTTCCGTTATCTTGGGATTGTCTTTATTTACCGAACGCCTTGAAAAAAGAATAACTTTTTTATAGCGTGTATCGGCCAAAAGAAGGTCTAACAAAATACCTCCGACCAAGCCCGTAGCACCTAATACAATTGCCGTTTTTTCTGCTGTTTTCATCCACCTAAATATAGCCTAAATTTGAAGTATGGAGTTCGATTTTCCACTTCGAAAGATTATTCATGTAGATATGGATGCTTTTTATGCATCGGTAGAACAGCACGACAATCCAGATTTAAAGGGAAAACCTGTTGCAGTTGGCGGAGGCTCTAAACGAGGTGTAGTTTCAGCTGCAAGCTATGAAGCCCGTAAATTTGGGGTTCGGAGTGCCATGAGCAGTTATATTGCCCAACGTAATTGCCCCGATTTGATTTTTGTAAAACCCAGATTTGACCGTTATAAAGAAGTCTCACAACAGGTACGAGCTGTCTTCTTTGAATATACAGATTTGGTCGAGCCACTTTCTTTAGATGAAGCTTATTTGGATGTCACCAAAAACAAAACCGGAAACCCTTCGGCGACCTTAATCGCTCAAGAGATTCGGCAAAAAATTTTAGCTAAAACCGGATTAACCGCCTCGGCCGGAATATCAATAAATAAGTTCATTGCCAAAGTTGCCAGCGATTATAATAAACCCAACGGGCAGAAGACCGTAAATCCGGAAGAAGTACTTGCATTTTTAGAGGATTTGGAAATACGTAAATTTTATGGTGTTGGAAAAGTTACCGCTGAAAAAATGTATAAACTCGGCATTTTTACCGGCAAGGATTTGAAGCAAAAATCCTTGGAATTTCTTGATGCCAATTTTGGTAAAAGTGGTAGTTACTATTACAACGTTGTTAGAGGTATTCATCTGAGTGAGGTAAAACCGCACCGTATTCCGAAATCGGTCGGAGCAGAACGTACTTTTAGAGAAAACCTGAGTAGCGAAATTTTTATGTTGGAGCGCCTTGAGCATATTGCTATAGAGCTTGAGCGAAGACTTCTAAAATCAAAGATTGCGGGAAAAACCATTACCCTAAAAATCAAGTACAGTGATTTTACCTTACAGACCAGAAGCAAAACCTTGCCTTATTTTATTGCCGACAAAGAACTTATTCTAGAAACCGCCAAAGAGTTGTTATACCAAGATAATCTTGAAAATTCTGTACGCTTGTTAGGCATTTCATTGGCCAATTTAAATACCGATAAAAAAAAGACCGAAAAAGCGGTAGAAACGAAGCAGCTATCGGTACAATTGAAGTTTGATTTTTAAAGCTACATGCCTTTTACCGATACCGTTAAAAACCAAATAATCACTGAAGAAAGAAAAATACCCAGAGCATTGGCCATGAACGCTTTTTTACGCTCTATTTTAAATAGATATGAAGCTATGGTGCCAGCATAAACCCCTGTGCCCGGCAATGGAATCATTACAAAAAGTACAAGCCCAAAAAAACCATATTTTTTGATTTTGTCCTTTGTCCCCAGTTTCGCTCTTTGTGCTACCCATACCGCAGCTCTCTTGTAGGGCCGCCATTTGACCAGAATTTGGTTGATGTAGTCTAAAAAGAACATCATTATGGGAAATACCAAAAGATTGGCCAGAAAGCATGCCGCTAAAACCAAATAGCTGTTGACCCCCTTCGCAATACCAAAGGGAATACCAACTTTAGATTCCCCAAAGGGAGAAATACTCCAAAGCACGGCCATTAATAGGTCTACAAACACAGCAACAATTTATTGCTAAGCTACGCTTGAAAATGGCATTAGTTGCTAATTAATATCCTAAAAATTGATTAAAGTTTTAAAGGCGCTAAACCATACTATAAAACCCTCTCTCATTAGTAAATTTATTCATTCTCTTCCTAGACAGACTAGTCTTTATTATCTTTATATCATGCAAAAAACCAATATCAAACAACATATCGTCAATGTTGCCAGTAAACTCTTTTATACCCAAGGTTACAATGCCACTGGTATCAATGAAATCATAGCAAAATCAGAGATTGCAAAAGCGACACTTTACCATCATTTTAAATCTAAAGAAGATATTTGCATTGCTTATTTAGAGCAAAGGCATAAAATATTCTTGGGCGCCCTAAAAGAATTTACCGACAAAGCCAACAAAGGAAGACCGCAATTGATATGCATTTTCGATTATCTAAGAAACAGTTATCGAGAAGGTGAATTTCATGGTTGCTGGGCCATTAAAACCCTTTCAGAATTGCCACCTCAAAACCAAAAAATTCTTACCGTTATTCAAAGACAGAAAAAAGAATTACTGTTGTTTTTAGGGGAAGTTGTGGGTGATAATATTGCCAACATCTCTATTGCCGAAACAGAAAAAATTTCTGGCGGTATTTATTTACTTTATGAAAGTGCTATAACTGAAACTCATCTCCATAAAAACGATTGGCCAATACATTTGGCAAAAAGCCTTGCGCCTTCTTTATTTGCAGAAGCGCAGTTGGTCAACTAAAAAAGCCCTATAACCATTAAAGTCATAGGGCTTTTTAAAATAATAAACACTTACTTATTTTACAATCAAGGTATTGTCTGTAGCTGTTGGGTTCAACGGACAGAAATAAACATACTCCCCTTTGCTTAAGGTAGTAGGTTTTGATGTCTGTGAAGAGTTAGTTCCCACAGGTGCCGTAACATAGGCCGTTTGAATGTGATTTTCGGGCTTGCTAATATCTTTACCTTTCTCAACCAATACAAAACCTACATTGTGGTCAACGCCATTATTGGCAATTTCGAACACATAAGTACCTGCAGATACTGTCACTTGTTTTTGGGTAAATTCACCCTCGGTTTGTTCTAAGGCAATGGTTTTAACAGCTTTGTCAACCATTTTATCTTTCATCATTTTGTCTTGGGCATTTACTGTAAATACGCTTCCTACAGCTAGAACTAAAATTGCTATTACTTTTTTCATCTTTTTTGTTTTTACTATTGTTGTTTAATTGTCTAGTCCTGAAATATGGCTACAGGTTAAAAATAGATTTACGCTGTTAATTTATATACCATATTAGGTGTTTTGTATTCTAAAGATAAATGTAATCTTATTTCATTGTATAGATTGATTGCATTT